>CAJTXA010000003.1 GCA_910579865.1 uncultured Lachnospiraceae bacterium | reverse complement strand
GTGATTATGTATATGTCTACTATAATCATATCCGCCCGCATTCATCCAATGGATATATGACACCATTTGAAAAGAGAATGCAGGTATGATCTTGTCGAAACTTTTCCTTGTAAGTGTTACAAAAAAGCTTGACCAGCTCACTATTGCCTTTTTTTAAAAGAGATCGAAAGACAGCTGAAAAAAAGAATAGAAATTCTGGCTCAGATAACTATAAAAAAGTTTATTCGTCAGTGATATGCCCCTTGTCAAGTAGACAGGTGAAATATCTAAAAATGAGTGTAGATAATGCCTGCATTTCACGTTGGAGTGCAGGCATTTTTCTATGCACACCATTTCTCTTTATATTTGTTTATTCGTTTATTTTCAGGAATCGGGTATTCTGTCGGCATATCAGATGCTAATGCTTCCTAGCGTACTTCTAATGGTGTTTTACAGTGATATCTGTCCTGTGGACGTTCTTCACTGTAAAAACGCAGGTAATCCTCGATTGCATATCTTAATGAAGCCTCATCAGTTCTCTCGTACATCTGGTACATTTCAGATTTTATAATCCCCCAAAATCCTTCTGTTGGTCCATTATCGATGCAGTGACCGACTCTGAACATAGATTGTTCCATTTCCTGTTTTTCAAGTTTCTTCCTGAATGCCTTGCTGGTATACTGGAATCCTCGGTCTGAATGAAAAATCGGTTTGGCATCTGGATTCGCAGCAATTGCTTTATAAAATGTTTTAAAGACTAACCTGTTGTCGTTTCTTGCACTAACAACATATGCTACAGGATATTTGTCATAGAGATCTATAATGGCACTTAAATACAGTTTCTTCTTCTCCCCGGGGACTTTGAATTCCGTTACATCTGTAGCCCATTTTTGATTGGGAGCAGCAGCATAAAAATCCCTTGAAGTATATTTTCTGCCGTTTCATCTGGATTGGAATAAATATACTTTTTCTTCTTTTTACGGATTACGGAATGGATATCCAGCTTTTTCATAATTCTGTGAACTCTGTTCTTGCTGTAGCAGGTATGATTAAAATGATTGATCCAGGATGTCATTCGCCGGTATCCCAAGATATGACAAAAGCGTTCATCATACTCTTTGATAAGTTCTGCGAGTCTGATATTTTCAAGTTCCTCATAAGGCACTTCACGATGTAGCCATTTATAATAAGCAGCCCTTGATATTTCAAGCTGTTTGCACATCCATTCTATACTCCAGTTTTTCTCTGTATAAAAATACTGGACTGCTAAATATTTTGACTCATGGCGTACTTTACCAAGCCTCACATTCTTTCGAATTCTTTCACTTTTTTTAACAGTTCAACTACCATATCCTGTTCTTCCAACTGGCGTTTCAATCGCAGATTTTCACGTCTTAAGCGTTCTAATTCATCTACTTCATCATCTGTTTTGTGATGCCCTCTCCGATCCGTTAATCCGTCTGCCCCATCGACATCATATTTTTTTATCCAGGAATAAACCTGACTATAAGAAACATCAAATTTTTCGGCAGTGTCTTTATAGTTACGATTATGATTGATACAATAATCAACGATTTCTTTCCGTTCTTCAAGTGTTGTTTTTCTTCGTGCTTCCGCCATATAGACCTCCTGTTTCGGATAGTAATCCTTAAGTTCTCTATTGGCATTATACATCCTTACCCAGCTTCTTAAAAGACTGGAAGGAATATCATATTTTATTCCCAAATCAATGGAAGAGCCTTCGCCCCTTATATATTCCTCAACTACTTTCATTTTAAACTCTTTCGAATAAGATCGGTTCCGTATTTTTCTTGAAAAGCCTGCAATTCCATGTTTATTATAAATTAAGGCCCAATCCTGAATAGTTCTTGAAGATATACATAGTTCTTCACATATCTGCGTTCTGGATTTATTTCCTTCAAGATAATCTATAACAGCTTGTTCTTTTTCTTCCGGTGTAAACTTTGTTTTTCTGGACATGAAAAACACCTCCAAAGTAACAGATTTTTATATTTTATCTGTCTACTTTAGAGGTATCATATCACAGAGCTGGGTGCATTTATGTCGTAGTTCCCTTATATCTTTTGGTATGATATAATCAAAGCTAAATAGCATGAATAGCGAATGGCTTAAGAAGAATTCAAAAAAGTATGGATACCGATATGGAGTAATCGAAAGGAGATAATTATATGCCAAAAACAAAAAATGGTAGTTTTATATTGGACGATAGTTCTTGTGACCCCTACGGTGTGGCAAAAATGCGTGAGAAGATGAACGGAGCGAAGAAAAACAAGACTGGTAATGCTACAAAGAAAAGCGGAGTCGGAAAGAAAAAGTAGTACCCACCGATTGACTTCGGAGAGGACGGAGGGAATATGGCTAAAGGTCGTAGTGGGTTTGATCACGACAAACGCATGAGTAAATAAATTGTGAACATGCCTCTTTTCTGGTAAAATAAAAGAAAAGGGGCGTTGTTTATGGAAGAATTATTAAATTGGATGGAATATATTGAAGATGTGCGCCAAAAAAAGAAAGTCCGGCATTTGCTAAAGGATATTCTTGTGATTGTTTTGTTTGCCACACTCGCAAATGCAGATGACTGGGTAGAGATTGCGCTGTTTGCACAGGTGTATGAAGATTATCTTAAAAAATATATCGAGTTAAAGAATGGCCCGCCGTCCCATGATACTATACAGCGAGTAATGGGGATGATTTCGCCGGATATTCTCCAACAGCTTTATGGAAAATGGCAAGAACTGCTGAACCGGGAAGAAGGCGAAGCACTGAAGAAGATCATCTGTATAGATGGAAAAACAATGCGTTCTAACAAACAGGGGAAAGAGAAGCCGTCCCATATTGTAACCGCATGGAGCCGTGAAGACGGTTTCAGCCTGGGACAGAAAGCAGTGAGTGAAAAGAGCAATGAGATTACAGCAATTCCGGAACTAATCGAAAGGTTACAAATAAAGGCACAGATCATTACGATAGATGCAATGGGAACGCAGACAGCGATCGCAGAAAAAATCCGGGGAAAAAGGGCAGATTATGTGTTGGCATTAAAAGGAAACCAGGGGAGCTTATATGAAGAAGTAAAAGAGTATTTTGCAGATGAAGAACTAACCAGAGAGATAGAAAAATCAGGAAATTATAAGAAAACGGAAGAAAAAGCCCACGGGCAGATAGAGACGCGGGAATATTACCAGACAGAAGATATCCAATGGATGATACAGAAAAAAGACTGGAAAGGGCTGAAAAGCATAGCGATGGAAAGAAAAAGCATAGAAAAGAATGGGAGAAAGAAAACGGAATACCGCTATTTTATCAGCAGCCTAAAAGGGGACATGGAACCCATAAGCCGGGCAGTAAGAGGGCATTGGAGCATAGAGAGCATGCACTGGCATCTGGATGTAACATTTCGAGAAGACGCAAACGCAATACTGGATAAAATGTCAGCGCAGAATCTGAATATAATCAGGAAATGGAGCTTAAGCATACTAAAGCTGATGGAACTTACAAAAAAGAAATTATCAATGAAGAAAAAAAGGTTTGTAATAAGTCTGTCACCAATCAAATATTTGGAGGAAGTACTGGACTTTTAAAAAATTACAGTTGGAAAAATTTGAATGGTAGAAACGTTCATGCGTTTGTCGTGTTGAAATACTAATTTATATTAATATACACAATCACTTCTTGTATAATATATTTAGCTTATTTAAGGAATACCTATAAACCTTTAGATATACTTTTTACATCCTCAATTTAATAGAAAAATATTATTCTATTAGAGTAAGAAGAGCATCATTTACTTCTTGGACACTTCTAATTATATTTAAAAGAGATTTCTTTCCTCTGTATTTAGATAAATCTTTTTCACCTGTTCCAACTCATAATTCTTCTCTAGACACTTATAAATCTTATTCCAAAACCTTTTATTCACTTCTCCACTGTTTACTCTAATGTAAATCAAACCATTTTACTATTTATCTGTTTTTTCATGTAGATTTTTACTTTTATAAGATCACCTTTTTTTGTGTAAGTGTTTATTTGATTACTTACATTCTATCACAAAAAGGGATTTCTTATTTATTTTTCCTGACTAAAATTTTACATTATCAATTCTGAACCTATAAGCCTAGAAAAATTATTATATCATACCAAAAGATATAAGAGAACTATGACTATTTTAAACTTTTATCTATTATACTATTACCTTTTTGCAAATTAAATAATATAGATTTTTATAAAAGCTCTTTTCTCCTAATTTTAATAAATTCTTTTTACATCTTTTCAATTTCTTTATTTAATACAATTCTGATAACTCTTCTACTTTTATATTTTCATCTATATAAAAAAATTAATAATTTATTTGATATTTACATAAACACGCATTATACTAGAATCATAAAAAGGAGGTGTAAAGAGTGGTTAATAAAATTATTGAATTGAACAAGTAAATCAGCTTTTATTTAGCTTGTACTTAAAATCGGAACTCTCGTTTTAGTCATTAAAATGATTATTGATAGTATCCTATAGGACAAAGGAGAAGAGAAATCCTTCCTGCTTTAAGAAATTATACTATAAAGCCACTCTTGATACAATATGAATAAAAGTTTAATCAAAGCTATTTTTGAACTAACAGCTTCTATTATTTGGCTTATTGTTTTAATCGTAGGAATGTTTTTACTTTTTATTGGAGGTATCTCATGAAATTAAAGCAAATTCGCATAGAACAATCCCTCTCTATCCGAGCTTTATCGGAATTATCTGGCGTTCCAAAACGAACAATTGAAGATTTAGAAGCACGAGGAGATGGTCGAGCATCTACTTTAATAAAATTAGCTGATGCTCTTCACGTTTCCTTAGATGAGTTGTGTCGATAATAAACAAAGAATCAGAATTTTTTATTGTTTTATTTTTACTCATTTATTCCAAAATTAATTGCTTTGCCACTGTCCCCTAACAATTTTTTCTGTCACCAAGTATCTTTAATTTTAGATACTTACTTTGTTGCCACTCACATCATTGAATTAATGCTTCCTGTTCTGTTACCTCGTTATGTTCTATTTGCCTAATTATTATAATACTTCCTTTCTTTTTAGTATTATACTAAAAGATATTGAGGAACTATGACATCAAAACTATGTTTAGTTTATATGTTGTATATTGTGAAAAATCTACAAAAAAGTATAATTAAGAGAAGATATGATGTAGTATGGAATATATATAGTAGAGAATGTTTTGTCAGTAATGGAAATAGAGATAAAGATACATATATCAATGCATTTCTTCATTAAAGAACTTAATAATTACGATTTCGTATTTCAGTCAAGTGTTAGTAAACAAGAAATGATTCAATCTTGTTTTTCTTGAAAAAATATTATACTTCTATTTTCAAGTAGAATAGAAAAACACACCTTGTGACGTCGATAGGATATGACTTTACAAATGCATCCACATTCTCAATTCCAAAATCAGATACAGAACGATATATTGTTCCTTTGTATTCTGACATCTTTCCAAAAGCGGAATCAAGACTTTTTACTCACTCTTACTCATCAGCAGAGTGTTTTATTCCTTTCCTTAATTTATCATTCAACACATAAGATTCACTAATTAAATATTTATTTAAGGCATGTTATGCACACCTTCTTCCAAAATCTTGCACTGATTCTCCTATTATCCGATTATCTCTGACTTTTGATAAACCCACTTTTCCAGGAATTCAGGATAATAGGTATACACATATTCATCTTTATTTCTAAATAAAGCATAAGTAAGCATTTATGATATCTCACCCAAATAGACTCAACTTCATCAAATTGTACTTCGTCTGCCTCTATCCCTATCATTGACGGCATATCATAGGCTATATCATATTTGTACTTTTTCCATCAATCAGTAAGAAATCAGCATTTTTATCAAGAATATCTTTGTCAAGAGTTAACAGAATTTTATTTCCAATTTTTAATTTACTTTTGATTTTCATAAATGTCATCCCCTAATATTCTTTTTATCTCTGGCAAATATTTATTAGAAACATCTCTATATACCTTACTTCTGGGGCCATCTAATTGATTCTTTGGTTGTGGAGGTAATTTCCTTAATTCTTCCTCTATCTCTTGCATCATTTTAGATAGCAGAGTATCATATTCTTCCTTCACTCAATTCTTCTCTTGACATATTCTATATACCCCCTTTCCACAAGTATTTTCATTGTAATATCCTGCACTTCATAGTCTAAATCAAATGCATATTTAAAACCTGATGCATAAATATTAGTATAACTCACATTGCTAATGTCCTTTAACACTTTTATAAAATACTCATATTCAGGATTGCAACAGCTGAATAATATAATTTTTTAATGAGCTTTTAAAAACTCAAAATCATTCTTACCAAATGAAAGTATAACGTTTGATTCGAGATAATTATGTGTTATATAGGTACCCTCCAAATTAACACTATCGAAACTAACACTATTTGTATTTTCTATAAATTGAAACACATTTCCTAATTTGTCAATAACAACAACATTTTCAACTTCTTCATTTTTAATTTGGCTGTTAAAATGCCTAACTGCATCTGAAGCTCTTTCATAATTTATATTTCCAATATATTTTCCTTCAGATAGTGCAGATCCACCACTTCTAGTTCTTCCAAGCATATCTTTGCCAAATAATGTTATTTCTTTATAGTTCATATGTATGTCATATTCTTTTCTGATTAATCCATTCTGATTTACATATTTTGTAGCGACTTCATTTATTTTGGAAGATTGCTCTCTTCCAAAATCAGTTACCTTTATGTGGTCATACTGCAGTTGTAAGCACTTCATTGTATAATTTACCTTTTAATCTAAATTATACCTCTTTTTGATTTCTGTGAGCCTCCTATTTCGTTCTTCATAAATGTAAGCAAAATCATCACTATTGTTATCTAATCCGCTAACATATTTTCCTTCCGCCTTTAATTTTTCTATCACTTTATCTTCTTTATTCAATACCCATTGTACTACTTCTTTATATTCTTTTGCGCTTGTTTCATGTCATTCACACTGATACCTCCTATAACCTATAATAATCTCTTAGAATTTTTAAGCCACTAAACATTAGGCTTTCAAATTCTTTTTTATTAAAATCCCCCACTTTTTTGCTAATATCACTTGACAAATCCTTCAAAAAATGCGGTGTTCTGCGCCTGTTATTTAACAAACATCGTTCGTTTGCAGCTACTATCATTTTTCAATTTGGAGGCGTTTTTATGTTACCTGTTAACTGTGACAGTCATGCCGACTACCAAAACTTTGTTGTTTAAAATCTTCATAAATATTATCCCGATCCTGATACCATTCTCCATTTCACCTAGAACATTTATTGACCGTTTTTGGAATATTGATCTTTCTTACATTGACGAAATAATGAAATGTAAATATTCCAAGTTTGATCCTGTGTTCAAAACCCCTTCCTGTATGTAGTATTCCTTCCTACTGTCCATTGCCTTTAAGGTCACTATCCATAACCACATGAGTTATCCAGCTTAAGATAAATCCTCTATGTCTTGCTTAACAGTTTTGAAATAGGTAACATTCCTAGCATTGGCACTTTTTACGCCCTCTTTTCTAAACTCTGAGATTCTGAAGATAAAAACCTATCCCCTCATCTTCACAGGCTAAAAGTTTCTGTCAAAAAACTTACTAAAAAAGGATATAATGTTCAACCTGGTTTTAGAATATAAAATGTTAACCATGATATTGTCAATATCAGTTGACACTTTTATTACAAGGATATCCATACCTAAGTTGCAGCATCCAGAGATTTATAATATCTCTGTCGTTTGACCATAGGAGGGAGCCCCATAAGTGCGAACTTAAGATAAAAGTATAGGAAAAATGCCCAAAACTCAAGGTGAAATAAAAATTGTAAATTTCTGGATGCTTCTATAATAGGACATAAAAGTAGCTATTTTATAAAATATTTTTTCAAAACAATAAGAACGTAAAATTTCCTACTTCTCTTGATTTTATTAGATTTTTGTACAATTTTCGCTTAAGTTCGCGCTTATGGGGCGTTGCCCCCTTTGGATACCCCCACAACAAACAGGCGCTATGCCCCTTGCCGGGAGCATAGCGCCTGTTTGTTGTCAGCAGCCCGTTTCACGGTCTGCGTGTAGTTCCTTGTAAAATGACCTAATTTATGGTAAAAATAATCAGACAATTTCAAAATTTCTGGAACTATAAAGATTTATTAAAACAATTAGTTTTCAGAGATATTAAATTGAAATATCGAAGAAGCTTCTTGGGGTATCTATGGAGTGTATTAAATCCATTATTAATAATGGTAGTGATGACAATTGTATTTTCAACGATGTTTCAAAGAAATATCGAAAATTTTCCGGTTTATCTTTTTACAGGGCAGTTATTGTTTAATTTTATGAATCAGTCTACATATCAAGCAATTACAGCAATTAGTGGAAATGCTGCTTTACTGAAAAAAGCGTACATTCCAAAGTATATTTTTGTATTTTCGAAAATCACAAGCGGGCTAGTGGATTTTTTCTTTTCTTGTATTGCTTTGATAATTGTAATGTTAGTAACAAGAGCAAAATTTTCTTGGTGTAATTTATTCTTTCCTTTTGTTGCATTACAGCTTTATATTTTCTGCCTTGGATTAGGAATGTTTTTAGCACAAGCAAATGTATTTTTTCGTGATATTCAATATATTTATAATGCTGTTACAACAGCATGGACGTATCTTACTCCTATATTTTACCCAATTGATGCTGTTTCAGAAAAATTGCAATGGTTTATTATCCGTTTCAATCCCATGTATTTTTATATTACACAGTTTCGAGATATCATTTATTATGGACGTTTGCCGGAGTGGCATCTTATTTTAAAAGGAATAGGAGTAGCGATACTTGTATTAGTAATAGGAACCTTATATTTTGAAAAAAAGCAAGATAATTTTATATTATATATATAATTTTAATCATAATAAAATATAAGTATTATATTAAATAGCAAAGTTTGTAAGAAAAATAGGAGTATCTATGGAGAAAATTGTGTGTATTGATGTGAATCATGTGACAATTCGATTTAATAAAGCGAATTTAAAGGTAGATAATTTAAAAGAATATATAATTAGGCTGTTAAAAAAACAATTAATGTTTCAAGAATTTTTTGCAGTAAAAGATATTAGTTTTCAGATAGGCAAAGGGGAAGCTTGGGGAATTATTGGTTCAAATGGTTCTGGGAAATCCACGATATTAAAGGCAATTAGTGGAATTATCAAGCCATATAGAGGCTCTATTCAAGTGAGAGGATCGGTTGCTCCATTAATTGAATTAGGAGCTGGTTTTGATCAGGAGATGACAGCAAGAGAAAATATTTTTTTAAATGGTTGTATATTGGGATACCATGAAAAATTTATGGAAAAACATTTTGATGAGATTGTAAAATTTGCAGAAATAGAAGAGTTTTTAGATTCTCCGATTAAAAATTATTCTTCTGGTATGAAAGCAAGGCTTGGTTTTGCTGTAGCAACTATGGTGCGGCCTCAGATCTTAATTGTGGATGAGGTTTTGGCTGTAGGAGATGCTTCATTTCAACAGAAATGTAGACAAAGAATGAAAGAAATGTTGGCAGCAGGAACGACACTTTTGTTAGTATCACATAATATTAATGATATTCGACGTTTATGTGATTACGCCATTTGGATGGAGAAAGGCGTTTGCAAAATGTCTGGAAATGCAGAGGAAGTTTGTATGGCTTATCAAAATTCAGGGAAATAGAATAAAAAAGGAAATGAATTGACTTTTAAAGTATCTTTTAGTAGACTAATAATATGAAAAAGAAAGATAAGGAGAGCTTGTTTTTGGAAAAGATACAATTAATTTGTTTTGGTTATGCAGGAAGTGTAGCTTCTAATTTTAATCAGTTATCTTCTTATTTAAAAGATACCATTTTATTTTCTGTAGTGGAATATCGTGGAAGAGGAAGCAGAAGTAAAGAAGAGGTATATAAAAATAATAAGGAATTGATAGTAGATGCAGCGGAGCAAATAAAAAAGATACGAAAGTTAGAGATGCCATATGCTATTTTGGGATATAGTATGGGAGTGCAAGTAGTATATGAATTGTTTGCACAGCATTTAATAGAAGAGATGCCAACTTGTGTAATTTTAGCAGCACATCAGTCACCAGATGTAGATTGTACAGCGAAAGGAGTAAATTTAGAAGATAGAGAGGAATTTTTGAAATATGTGAAAAGATATGGGGGATTAGATGAGCGCTTATTAAGAGAAGAACGTTTTGCTTCTATTTTTTTGTCACGAATAAAAACGGATTTTAAACTATTGCAATTATATCAGTTTAATGGAGAGTATTATAAATTTCCAGTAAAAGTAGTTATACTATATAGTGAGGAAGATACACCTTATCAAGTAATGCAAAAGTGGAAACAGTTTGCAGAACAAGAGATAAAGTTTTATTCGTTAGAAAAGGGGCATTTTTTTTATAAAACAGATCCAGAGAAGTTTTGCATGATAATAAAGGCAGAACTAGAATACCTCTAAATCTCAAGAATAACGCTATCTTGCTATTTATGAACAAATAAAATTAATGTTAATCGTAAATAAATTATTGACTTTCATATATATTTGCCCTATAATCATTATATAGGAGGTAAAGAAAATGAAACCAAGTCAAGAAAAAATCAGGAGCATGAGTAAGAAAATAAGCATAGTACTCAAGTTGGGATTTATTGTATCGATTGTTATCGTCATATTATCCTTAATTGCAATTGGCATTTTAGTTTTTTCAGGAGAAGATACAAAATCATCTTTTCTTGCTGTATTTAATGTTACAGCGAATAATGGTACTACAATAAGTATTGAGATATGGTCACTTTTAAATATGTTTGTATTTATGCTAATTGATACAATACTTATCTCTTTTGCAATATTTTTTGTTTATACCGTTTTTGATGAAATCAGAAAAGGCATTACACCATTTACGCATGAAAATACTGTCCGAATTAAAAAAGTTGCAGTTATAATAGCTATTTTAAGTATAGTTGGAAGCTATTCCGATGCATTGGTGGATTATTACACCATTGGAGAATTAACATGGCAGATTAATATTATTGGAGTGATAATTGCGATAATTATTTACTGTATTTCTTTGATATTCAGTTATGGCTGTGATTTGCAAAGAGAATCAGATGAAACATTGTGAGGTGATAATTTGCCAATAATTATGAGATTAGATAGGGTGATGGCAGATAGAAAAATGTCTTTAAAAGAATTATCTGAAAAAGTAGGCGTTGCTAATGTCAATCTATCTAAGATGAAAACAGGAAAAATTAGTGCAATTCGTTTTTCAACTTTAGAAGCAATATGTGATGTTCTAGATTGCCAGCCAGGGGATATTTTGGAATATAAAAAAGAAGATTGAAATGAAAAATTTGTGGTGTTGCACTTGCAATATTCTATATAGGGTGAATGTTGTTCACTGTCTATATTGCGGTTATCAGATTTTTAAGGGAACGAAATAGTCACCACTACGACGTTCCCTTTTGTATTCTCAATATAACATGGCAGCAGAATGTAAGAGATTTTATAAATTTATGAAAATTCAATAAGCTGGAGTGATAAACTAAAAATAAAGTATTATTGTTATGTTGGTGGAAAAGTTGAATGGATTAATGTTAGTTTATAAGGAGAAAATATAAAATGAGAAAAAGGCAGATTCTAGTTTTTTTAATGATAGGGTTTCTTGTCATTTTTCTTTTATTTTATCGAAAGCAAAAAGATGTGATTTTAAAAATAAATTTTGATCAGAAATTTTATTCGGAGGGAGATTTTATTTGTTATGAGATAGAGGTGGAAAATAAAGGAACTGATTCGGTTTATTATCAATATGATTCTTTTGCAATAGAGATTCGATCGGAGCAAGGATTTTGTGTTACAGCAAATGGAGAAGGAAATTTTCACCAATATGAATTGGCATCGAATGGTATAATTAAAAAAAATATGACAGGATATAATGCTTATCGATATATGTTGGCAACTGGAATTATTGATTATGAAGGGGCAATCAAAATAGATGAAACCGCTGAACCAGTAGTGGAAAGATTAATTACAAACTGGTCAACGGGTCTTACTCTTCCAGCGGGAGATTATGAATTTTATGTGAAATTTTTTTACTATATGGATGAAACATGTAACACAGAACCTGTTATTGTGGAATGTAAGAGAAAAATGAAAGTATTGGCTGGAGATTCTGAGCCAATAGAAGAGGAGTACATAGTAGAGGATCGAGTTGTTTTTTATGCGAAAACAGAAAAAACAATTTATAAAACGGGGGAACGTTTACAAACATGGGCAAAATATGATTGGTTAGAAAACGGCTGGTTTCCATGGGATTATTATTATTTTCGTATGCCAGTTGGAATAGACTTGATTCATTTAGATACAGGAGAGGAAACCGATTTTTATCAAACGGGATCTGTTTTAATTGGCATGAATGAGCCAGAAACCTATAGAGGAGCATTTTATTTCGAACCTAGAGTGTATTACATTCAGGAAGCAGGAAATTATCTGATTCGTTATCATTTTGGATACTATAGAAAAGCGGGAGAAGAACTTTATTGGAGTTTTCTCGATCTTCCAATTATAGTAATAGAGAATGAAAACAAAAAAGAATTTTATTCCAATCCGAATTATCCTGTTCCACCAGTACAACAAATAAAATAGTTATTATGAAAAACAAATTATCACAACATTTCTAAAATGAAAATAAGTAAATTGGGAACACCATATTCTTTTGTTAAGTGTTCTTTCTTCAAAGGTATATGTATCAAAAATTGGAATAATTACCTACAAAACTTTAAGTACAGAATTGAAAGCAATGGAAGCAGATGAGTTTGTTATTGTCAATGGGAACCAAAAACAGTGGAAAATCTTTTTGATTTTTGATAGAAGAAACTTACGAGTAACCGTTATTAAAAGTTACAAACACATTAAAATGGATTGACGGGAAAACTTCTATGTGCTAACATTAAATTGACAGTCTGTCTATAAAAACAGAAGTAGGTGAGCTAGATGCGAGTGGTGAAAGAAGCAGAAGAACGAAAAAATGAGATATTAGATGCAGCAGAACATCTATTCAGAACAAAAGGCTTTGATAACACTAGTACAAATGATATTTTAAACGAGATAGGAATTGCCAGAGGTACGCTTTATTATCACTTTAAATCGAAAGAAGAACTTTTAGACTCTATGATAAACCGTATTACTAAGCAGTTAGTTGAACAAGCAAAAAAAATTGTGAGTCAAAAAGATCTGCCTGTATTGCAGCGGCTTACAACAATGATGCTTGCACTTAATATAAGTGACAATAATTTTAATCAGGAAATTTTGCAACAGGTACATAAACCACAAAATGCTCTTATGCACCAGAAAATGCAAAGTTGTTTGTTGTCGGAAATCAATCCTCTTATTACTATTTTAATAAAAGAGGGAATTGCACAAGGGATATGTCAAACAGATTATCCAGAGGAAGTTGCAGAGATGACATTTTTGTATGTAAATACGATATTTGATGCTCTTATGAATAATAACAACGAAGATAGACAAAAAAAGATAGTTGCATTTATTTATAATTTGGAACGGCTTTTAAATATGGAACAAAACAGTATGAAATCGGTTATCATGCCTATTTTTCAAGATATTACTAAATGATACCTATTGAAAATGATTTTTAAGGAACTTTAAAGTTCCTTCGTTTTTAACTTATAATAGACAGGCAGACGGTCTAATAAGAAGTGATATACAATATTTTATGCTTAACATATCAAAACAAGGAGGTCATAAGTATGATATTTACAAAAAAATTGAAATCTAAGGGAGGGTTATTATGAAACAGTATAAATACAAACCATTACGTTTTTATGTCATATGTTTTGTGAGTACATGGGTATTTTGGATTCTTGCTGCGGTTATTAGTAAATCAGCGAATGATAATGGTATATCAGCTTTGTTGATGTTGTTCGGCTTAACCGCCCCTGCTGTTACAGCGGTTATCACTGTATTAACTTCAAAGAGCAAGGTATTAAAAGCAGATTTAAAGAGAAAATTAATAGGATTTTATCGGATTAAACCATTTAGCATTATAGCAGCAGTTGTCGGGTTTATGGTAATTGTTGTACTTTCTATCCTGCTTTCTACATTGGTGGGACAGTCTTTAGAGCAGTTTGCCTTTACAGAGGATTTTTCATTTTCTGTCGGGGGAACATCCGCTTTACTAACAATGCTGCTTGCAGCAATTATTGAAGAGGTTGGCTGGCGGGGATATGGAGAGGATTCTGTTGCATCTTATTTCTCATGGTTTACAGAATCCGTTATTTTTGGTTTTGTATGGGCGTTGTGGCACTTGCCTTTGTTCTGGATTGAGGGTACATACCATTATGGACTGAAAGAGCTTGGCATTTTATATATGGTAAATTTTTTAATCTCTGTTGTTCCATTGGGATTTCTAACAACGTGGGTGTATGTGAAAAATAACCGCAGTATGCTTGCTTGTATTATCTTTCATTTGTTTGTGAACACAATGCAGGAAAAAATTGCTATGACACCACAGACAAAATGCGTGGAAACAATTGTTATATTTTTTGCGGCAGCAATTATTGTGCTTACAAATAAGGAAATGTTCTTTGAAAAAGAGCATATTGGAAATATTTTAGAATATAAGGAAGAGAGGAAAATAGAAATCAGCGTTACAAAATGATTGCCGCTGAATAGAAAGGAAAACCTTTTATTTGCTTGATGGAAATGTTTTTTCGCATTATACTTATCTATATCAAATAAGAAAGAGAATGGAAATAGAACAATGCAAGATATGAATTATTATTATGATTTTTCTGGTCAAAAATTTGGTTATCCTTTAAGTCTTAGTATAAATGGATTTTCTAGAAGTGTATTTTCTAGACAAAGCAGTTTGGAGATTTCTTATATTTTAAAAGGAGAATATGAAGCAGTTACTACGGAGTTTTCTTGTTCTTTAAAGGAGAGAGAAATGGTTGTGATTGCACCAGATGAGATTCATATGATTTGTAAAAAGCAAGAAAAAGAGGGTGTGATTCTTACAATTCATGTGGATTTTAGTCGTATGACCAATGCAATGGCTGGTGATAGGAAAAAAGCATTTCAGACGGTTGTGTGTTCTTTAGAGAAAAACCAAGAGTATTATATACAATTAAAAAGAAAAATTGGAGAGTTGCTTTCTATGTTGATGGAAGGAAAAAATAATTTATATCAAATGAATGCAATTATGATGGAATTGGTTTTTATTGCTTCTTCTCAACAAAGTTTTTCAGTGGAGGAATTACCGCTTCATTCGGATTATCATGAAAATTATATGAAGGCGATTCGCTATATTGATGCCCATTATAGTGAAGAACTTTCTTTAGCAGATGTAGCGAATCAACTTTCTTTTAGTCTCTCTTATACTTCGAAGTTGTTGAAACGTTATACGGGAATTCCATTTGTAAAATATTTAGCTTATGTTAGAATACGAGCTTCCTTAGAAGCATTATTAGAGGGACGTAATAGTATTGAACAGATTGCATCAGATTGTGGTATGCCAAATTCAAAGGCATATACAATCGCATTTAAAGAGTTATATGGAATTTTGCCCAGCACCTATCGAAAGCGGTTTCAACAAAATTTAATGTATGGAAAAGAAAAGCAGGATCAAAAAATGACATTGGATGAAGAACAGAAAAAGCTGCTCTATCATCTGGTAGAAGAATCACAAATTTCCTTATATGAAGAAAAAGATCTTAAAATATGGAAAAGAGATAAGGAAATTTTATGTAAAATTGATTTGGAGGGAAAACAAGTAAAAATAAAAACGGAACCAGATGGAACATTAATGATTCAAATTTTTTAAAAGATAATTTATTTAATTAAATTTTATTTTTTAAAATTTCTAGCAACCGTTGTTTTTTATTCTATTTTATACAAAAATTTGACTATTTTTAGAAAATTTGGATAAAATATGACGGTTATTATCTCTGACTATGGACGATTCTATTGTGAAATTATGTTAAAATAAGAAAAAGAGAAAAATTTAAAAAGGAGAGTTTGACATGGAGCAGCAATATCCACATCTGTTTTCCCCAATTCAGATTGGAGAAATTACAGTGAAAAATCGTATTTTTATGCCACCAGTTTCTACAAACTTAGCAGATAAGGGATATGTAACAGAGGAATTGATTGCACATTATTCTGCACGTGCAAAGGGTGGGGTAGGATTGATTGTGACAGAGGTAACAACAGTAGAGCCTACTTATGTATATTTGCCGGGGGATATGTCAATTTGTGATGATTCTTATATTCCAGGATGGAAAAAATTGACGGATGCCGTACATAAATATGGAACAAAGATATTGCCACAACTTTTTCATCCAGCTTATATGGCTTTTCCAATAAAAGGAACGCCTCGCTTGATTGCTCCTTCCAATGTAGGACCTTATTATGCAAAAGAGGCACCAAGAGCAGTAACCAAAGAAGAATTAAAGACCATCATTCGTCAATTTGGAGAAGCAGCAAATCGAGTGAAACAGGCAGGAGGAGATGGAGTAGAAATTCATGCAGCACATGCACATGGATTGTTAGGAGGATTTTTGTCACCACTTTACAATAAAAGAACCGATGAATATGGCGGAGATATCAATGGGCGTTTACGGCTGACATTAGAAGTAATTGCAGAAATACGCAGAGTTTGTGGAAAGGCATTTATTATTGATGTGCGAATTTCAGGAGATGAGTATACCGATGGAGGACAGAACCTAAATGATGGGATCTATGTTGCAAAGCAATTAGAAAAGGCAGGTGTGGATTTTATTCATGTTTCAGGCGGAACTACAATTATGAGGGGAAGTTCCATTCCAGCACCAGGAACTCCTATGGGATCTCATGTAAAGCTGGCTCAAGAAATAAAACAGTATATTTCAATTCCAGTAGCCACAGTAGGAAGAATTACAGAGCCCTGGCTTGCAGAAGAACTGATTGCAAATAAAAAGACAGATATTTGTATGATTGGACGTGCCAATATTTGTGATGCAGATTTTGTTTTTAAGGCGCAAAATGGACAAGAAAAAGAGATTCGTCCATGTATTGGGTGTCTGCGCTGTTTAAATGGAATTATGTTTGGAAAACGAATTGGATGTACGATAAATCCTTCATTAGAACTTGAAAATGAGGATACGATAAAAGAAGCAAATGAAAAGAAAAATATTTTAGTAATCGGTGGTGGTCCTGCTGGGATGGAAGCAGCTTTTGTAGCCAAAAAAAGAGGACATCATGTGGTACTTTGTGAAAAAGAGAAAGAACTAGGCGGACTGATGAGGATTGCATCTGTGCCAATAGCAAAGCAAGATTTAGCACGTGTAATTCAATATATGATACATAAGCTGGAAAGAGTTGGAGTAGAAATACGACTAGGATGTACCATAACAAAAGAATTACTGTTACAGGAATTTAAAGAATACCAAGTGATTGCCAGTACAGGAGCTTCTCCTATTGTATTACAAGAATTGACGAAATTTAAACAGTGGATGACAGCAGATGATATTTTGTCAGGAAAGGCATTTCCTGGAAGAAAAGTAGTTGTAGTTGGCGGTGGTTCAGTTGGCTGTGAAGTAGCGGATTATCTAGCTCCTCTTGTAAACGATATGTTTCCTAGAAATCGAGAGATTCTTATTTTAGAAATGGCAAATGGAGTAATGTTAAATGAATCTGGACCAGGAAGAAGTCTTTTGGTACAGCGTATGAAAAAGAAAGGCGTAGAAATTATCTGTAATGCAAAGGTAGAGCGAGTAAATACAGATTCTATTTACTATAGAAAAGAGGAAAAAGAGTATTGTATTTCTGATGCAGACACATTGGTATTTGCTTTAGGATATCGAAAAGAGGAATATATAGAAAATATTTTAAAAGAATGTCAGGTTTCTTATCAAATAATTGGAGACGCCAATCAAGTAGGAACAATAAAAGACGCAATTACGGCTGGATATTTAACAGCAAAAGAATTTTAGAAGATAGAGAGAAAGAAAATATAACAAATAAACTAAAGGATAAAAAAAGAAAGGATAAAAAAATATGAGTCAGGAAAAATCTCTTTTGTTACAACCATTAAAAGTAGGCAATCAAATATTAAAAAATCGAATTATGTTTCCTCCTCTTACAACTGGATATGAAGAACGAGATGGATCGATTGGGGAACGAAGCTTTCATTTTTATCAGCGTTTAGCGAAAGGAGGGGTTTCTTATATTGTAATTGGAGATGTAGCTCCAGTAAATACTGCTTCCCCTACACCAAAACTTTGTGATGATAGTCAGATTCCTTCTTTTCAGCGTTTAGCAGATGCGTTACACCAATATGACTGTAAACTGGCTTTACAGATTTTCCATCCAGAATACGATGTTCCAGGGGTGGGAAAGATGATTATGGGTTCTATGGCAGCAGCAAGAGCAGCAGAAGCAGCAAAAGCAGATGGAGATATGGAGCTTTTTAAGATAAAGATGACAGAATCCAATCAAATGAGAGGACAGGCTTATGAAAAACTGAAGCATGATATGCTTTACTTTGTCACAGAAGCTACCATAGAGCAACTGATGGAGATTAAACATGCAATAGCAGCCTGTGCAAAGCGGGCAGAAAAAGCAGGAGCAGATGCAATTGAGGTACATGGAGATCGCCTGCTTGGTTCACTATGTTCTACTTTTATCAATCATAGAAAAGATGCTTATGGTGGTTCTTTTGAAAATCGTATTCGTTATGCACTAGAGGTTGTAGAGGCAATAAAGGAAGCTGCACCAAATTTAATTTTAGAATATAAATTACCTGTTATTATGACTAATTCCGATGGATCGCTGCGTGGAAAGGGAGGACTTTTGCCAGAAGAAGCAAAATCCTTTGCTGTTTTATTGGAAAAAGCTGGTGTGGATATGGTTCAGGTTGCCCAGGCAAATCATACAGGAAATATGGGAGATACCATTCCTCCTATGGGAACAATGCCTTATAATTGGACGCTTCCAATTGCAGAAGAGATTAAACAACTTCTTTCCATTCCAGTTGCAACTGTAGGACGTGTGGTTACGGTGGAAGCAGGGGAGGAGATTTTACAGGAGAAAAAGGCAGATATGATTGGGTATGGCCGTTCTCTTCTAACTGATCCAGATATTGCACATAAGGTTGAAACAAAAGAACCAATTCGTACTTGTTTAAACTGTAATAAAGGGTGTGTAGATGCGATACAGAATCGCCGTTATATTTCCTGTATTTTAAATGCAGAAAATGGGGATGAGGCTACCATTTCGATTCGTCCAAAAGAAGGAGAGAAAAAGGTAGTTGTAATTGGAGCTGGAATTGCAGGATTAGAAGCAGCTCGTGTAGCTGCAAAGCGTGGTTATCAGGTCACGATTTATGATACTGCACAGAAAATAGGAGGACAAATTTTATTGGCAGCAGTGCCTCCTAGAAAGTCAGAGATTTTGCGGGCAGTAGAATATTATGAAAAGATACTTCCTAGACTTGGAGTAACAATTTGTCTTGAGCAAACTTGTAGTATAGAGAAGATAAATCAGGCGGATCAAGTCATTGTGGCTGTAGGAGCAGAAAATGTAATATTAAAAGTACCTGGAGCAGAGAGAGAAAATGTAGTTTCCTCTTGGGATGTGCTTTCTGGGAAGAAAAAAGTGTCTGGAAGGTGCGCAGTAATTGGTGGTGGTTTAGTTGGCACAGAAACAGCCGAATATCTACTGGAACAGGGATGTACCGTTTCTATAGTGGAGATGTTAGATAAAGTAGCAATAGGAGAATCTTCTACCATTCTTCCTATTATTATGGAAGATTTTAAGATACATCAGGTAGAACAATATGTAAATACAAAAGTAGTAGAGATTTTAACAGATCGCATAAAAGCAGTTCGAACAGATACACAGGAAAATATAGAAATTCCTTGTGATTATGTAGTAATGGCAGTTGGTTCAAGAAAGGTATCGTTTTCTTTAGATGGTATAACAGTTCCAGTTCAATTTGTTGGAGATTGTGCTGGAGAAAAAACTGCTAGTATTGCAGAGGCAATTCGAAGCGGATATCAGGCAGCAAATGAGATTTAGTTGGAGATAGAAATAATTCTTGTGATTTTTGGACTATCATGTTATACTAAAAATGATAGAATATGTTTAAGGTTCTTTCTTAACTTTGAATATATAAGAAAGAACCTTTTTTTAAGGGATGTATGAAAATATGAGACTTTTTATAAAACAAAGAGTATTTTCTTGGACAGATACTTATGATATATATGGCGAAAATGGTGAAGAAAAATATTTTGTGAAAGCGGAGTTCTTTTCGCTGGGTCATAAAATTCATGTATATAATAGAAAACAAAGAGAAGTTGGAATGATACAGGAAAAAGTATTTACTTTTATGCCTAACTTTGAGGTAATTATAAATGGAAGAGTAATAGGAAGAATTGAAAAAAAATTTTCTTTCGCAAGATCAAGATATGAGATTGATTATAATAATTGGAAGGTAGAAGGAGATTTCTGTGGATGGCATTATAATGTAGTAAATGGATATCAAAATATTGTACATATTACAAAAGAGATTTTAAGTTGGGGAGATACCTATGTGTTAGAGATTCAAAATCCATCGGATGAAATCTCAGCTTTGCTTTTGGTACTTGCGATTGATGCAGCAAATTGTAGCAGTCATCATTAAAAAATAGGAAAGCATTTTTTCTAGTATGAAAGAGTAAGTTTTTGTACATACTGTTTACGGTAGCGAAAAAGAAGGATTAGAAAGAGGGCAGCTATGGGTAAAGAGTATCAGGAATTTAATAAAAAAATGCAAAAAATGGAGCAAGAACAGCAAAATTTGAATTCTTTTAATAGTGTAACAGAAAAGAGAAAACCAGAAAATCAAAATCAGCAGCATAATGCCAGAAAAGAAGGGATTGGGCCAATCAATCAAAAGAAATAGCATCCAGATAAGGATGCTTTTTTGGAAATCGCTGTTATAGAATCATGATACATAATAGGTAGACAGATACAATTTACTTATATATAAGGAAAGGATAGTCGAATGGAAAAAGAAAAATTGGCAAAGGCAGTGAAAATAGCTACTGCTTGTATGATGGCAATTTTAATAGCAAATTTATTGCAATTAAAGTATTATACTACTGCTGGAATTATTACAATTTTAACAATCCAAGATACAAAGAAGCAGACGTTGCAGACAGCGATTAGACGGGCATTATCTTATCTTAGTTCTGTTTTGATGGCATTTGTGCTTTTTTCGTTATTTGGATATAGTTTGTGGGCATATGGGATTTATATTTTTATTTTTCTGTTTTTATGTGTGATGTTTTGGCCAGAGTCTATGACAGTGGCCTCTGTACTGGTTTCTCATTTTTTAATTGAACAGTCAATGAGCGTCGCATGGATTTATAATGAAACAATGTTATTTTTTATTGGAACGACACTTGGAATTACAGTAAATATGTTATTGTTAAAACAGATGAATCATGAATTAATTCGGCTTGTAGATATAGCGGATAATGAGATGAAGAAGATTTTAGGTCATATGGCAGTACAGCTTGGGGATGAAGACAGTGATGCGTATGCAAACACCTGTTTTGTTTCTTTAAATGAGAAATTGGAAGTGGCAAGAAATTTTGCAGCTCGTAATTTTAACAATTCTGTGTTTGAAACATCGACGTTTGAGTTAGATTATATTGAGATGCGGCAGAAACAAAGTATGGAGTTAGAGGATATCTATCGAAGTGTCGGAATGATAAAAATGCTTCCAAGACAGGCAGCTTTTGTAGCAGAATATATGGGGCGTATTGCGAAAGAGTACCATCGGGATAATGATGTACATGAACTTTTAGAGGGATTAGAACAAATATTAGAGGAAATGAAAAAGGAAGAAATGCCAAAAAGCCGAGAAGAATTTGAGGCAAGAGCAGTTTTATTTTATATATTAAAACAGTTAGAAGAATTTTTAAAATTAAAAAATGAATTTGTACGAAGTCATTTGGAGCATTTGAATAAAGATAAGAAGAAATAGGAAGAAACAGGAGAGCATTTAAAATGATTGCATACTTGGATAATTCTGCTACTACAAAGGTTTTGGATTCCGTACAGGAGATTATGGTGAAAACAATGGTTTCAGATTATGGAAATCCATCTTCTATGCATAAAAAGGGAGTAGAAGCAGAAAATTATATAAAAGAAGCAAGAAATTGTTTGGCAAAAGTGTTAAAGGTAGAAGGGAAAGAGATTGTTTTTACATCTGGTGGAACAGAGGCAAATAATTTGGCATTGATTGGAACAGCTATGGCAAATCAGAGGGCAGGAAAACATATAATTACAAGCTGTATTGAACACCCTTCTATTACAAATGGAATGAACTATTTAGAGAAAGAGGGATTTGAGGTCACTTATCTTTCAGTGGATAAAAATGGTCTTATAAATTTGGAGGAATTAAAAGAAGCGGTTCGCAAGGATACGATTTTAGTTTCCATTATGTATGTTAATAATGAAATTGGTGCAGTAGAACCGATTGAGGAAATTGCAGCTATAATAAAAAAGAAAAATCCAAATGTATTGTTTCATGTAGATGCAATACAGGCTTTTGGAAAGTATCGGATTTATCCAAAAAGAATGGGAATTGATTTACTTTCTGTCAGTGGACATAAGATTCACGGGCCAAAAGGAAGTGGATTTTTATATATTTGTTCTGGAGTAAAGATTCATCCAATCTTATTTGGAGGTGGACAACAAAATGGTATCCGTTCTGGAACAGAAAATGTACCTGCAATTGCAGGACTTGGAAAGGCAGCAGAAGAGATTTATCAAAACTTTGAGACAAAGATTGCTTATTTCTATACATTAAAAGCACATTTTATTGAGGGAATAAAAAAGATAGAAGGAACACAGATACATGGATTAACAAATCAAGACAGTGCACCTCATATTGTCAGCGTTGGATTTTTAGGGATTCGAAGCGAGGTATTGCTTCATGCATTGGAAGAAAAGGGGATTTTTGTATCGGCTGGTTCTGCATGTGCTTCAAATAAAACAGCCGTTAGTGCTACTTTAAAGGGAATAAAAGTAGAACAGAACTATCTGGATTCTACGATTCGCTTTAGTTTTTCCATTTTTACTACAGAGGAAGAAATAGAGTATTGTCTTTTAACTTTGCAAAAAACATTAGAGCAATTACGCAGATATACAAGAAAAAAATAAATCAGAAAGAAAAAGTGATAAAAGGCAGGAGGATATAATGTTATTTAAAGCATTTTTAATTAAATATGGAGAGATTGGGATTAAAGGAAAAAATCGGTATCTGTTTGAAGATGCGTTAGTTCGGCAGATTGGATTTGCTTTAAAGGAGGTAGAGGGAGCATTTTCTATATCAAAGGAACAAGGACGAATTTATATTGAAGCAGATGGCGAATATGATTATGAAGAAACGATTGCTGCTTTAAAGAGAGTATTTGGAATTGTAGGAATTTGTCCAATGATTCAGATAGAGGATAAAGGATTTGAAAATTTGGCAGAGGAAGTAGTAAATTATATAAAACAAATTTATCCAGAAAATCAGCTAACTTTTAAAGTTCATGCCAGAAGAGCTAGAAAAAATTTTCCTATGGATTCTATGACAATCAATAAAGAACTTGGAGATCGAATTTTAAAGGCATTTCCAATGATGCGGGTAGATGTACATCAACCAGAGTTAAATATTTATGTGGAGATACGCAAGCAGATTCATATTTATTCGGAGACAATTCCTGGATGCAAAGGAATGCCAATTGGAACAAATGGAAAAGGAATGTTGCTGCTTTCAGGCGGAATTGACAGTCCAGTTGCCGGATGGATGGTTGCAAAAAGAGGAGTAGAAATAGAAGCTACCTATTTTCATGCTCCACCTTATACTTCAGAACGGGCAAAGCAAAAGGTAATTGATTTGGCCACATTAGTAGCTAGATATGCAGGACCAATTAAGCTACATATTGTAAATTTTACCGATATTCAGCTTTATATTTATGATCAGTGTCCTCATGAAGAGCTTACAATTATTATGAGAAGGTATATGATGCGAATTGCAGAACGGATTGCAGTAGAAAGTGGTGCGCTTGGACTAATTACTGGTGAGAGTATTGGACAGGTTGCAAGTCAGACAATGCAGAGTCTTTTTGCAACAAATGAAGTTTGTACTATGCCAGTATTTCGGCCAGTGATTGGATTTGATAAATTAGAAATTGTAGATCTTGCTTTAAAGATTCAAACTTATGAAACCTCAATTCAACCATTTGAGGATTGTTGTACGATATTTGTAGCAAAACATCCCGTAACAAAACCAAATTTAAAATTAATAAAACGAAGTGAAGAGAAGCTAGTTGAGAAAATTGATGAAATGATAGAAACAGCTATTTCTACTAGAGAAATTGTAATTTGTAAATAAGATAACATAAAAGAGACAATTGCAATCTAGCAATGGTCTCTTTTTGATTCATTGATTTCAGATCCGTTTATGAAATTAGAAATATAAAAATTTTAGATTAAGTATGGTGCTAAAATTTCCAATATTTCTGCTGCATCGCCTTCTGCATGGATATTAAGATCGATTGGTTTTGAAAGATCTAAGCTAAAAATTCCCATAATTGATTTCGCATCAATTACATATCTTCCAGATACTAAATCAAAATCTACGTCAAACTTTGTAATATCGTTTACGAAAGATTTTACCTTATCGATTGAATTTAATGAAATTTTAACAGTTTTCATTTTAAAACCCTCCTTGTGATTAAATTAACTATATTATGTACATCAATACAACATAATAGTAATGCTTTCGGGATAAAAAGTCAATATAGAATCTGCTAGAACCCGTTTATTATTCAAATGACAGGATTTTTAAATTTTTTCTTTTTTATTTATTTGTGCTCTCGATATTTTACATACAGAGAAAGCAAAATAATAACTTGCTTTATTTTTTGTATAACCCCTTATATCTTATGCTTAATGTACAAATTATTATTACGAGTATAGCATGGGTGTAAAAAAAAGGCAAGTAGCAATTCCGATTGAATTTAAAAATAATAAGAGAGAATACTAGTTGGAATTCTATCTGAAGTATGATAAAATAAGTTAAAATTTTTATTTGTGATTTTATATTAGGAGGGTTTAATAGATGAAACGTGCAGCATTGCATAATTTGGGATGCAAAGTGAATGCATATGAAACAGAGGCGATGCAACAACAGTTAGAAGATGCTGGATATCAGATTGTACCATTTGGAGAGGTAGCAGATCTCTATATTATTAATACTTGTACAGTAACAAATATAGCAGATCGAAAATCTAGACAAATGCTTCATAAGGCAAAAAAACAAAATCCACAGGCAATTGTTGTTGCGGTAGGGTGTTATGTACAAGCTTCAAAGGAGATTTGTGAAAGTGATCCTGCGATTGATCTTGTAATTGGAAATAATCGAAAACATGAAATCGTCCAAATAATAAATGATTTTCATTTACAGTCAACTGTTGCAACTGTGATTGATATAAATAATACAAAAGAGTATGAAGAGATGGAAATAACTCGTTTAGAAAATCATACTAGAGCGATGATGAAAGTACAAGATGGTTGTAATCAATTTTGTACGTATTGTATTATTCCATATGTAAGAGGAAGGGTTAGGAGTCGAAAAGTATGTTCCATTTTAAAAGAGGTGGAACAATTAGCAAAGCAGGGATATAAAGAAATTGTATTGACAGGAATTCATCTTTCTTCTTATGGGGTTGATTTTGAAGAAAAAGAGACATTGCTTTCTTTGGTTCAACAGATTCATCTTATTCCAGGAATTGAAAGAATCCGTTTTGGTTCGTTAGAGCCTCGTGTGATAACAGAGGATTTTGTATTGGCAATTCGTCGTTTGCCAAAAGTATGTCCGCATTTTCATCTTTCTTTGCAGAGTGGCTGCGATTCTGTGTTAAGACGAATGAACCGCCATTATCATACAAAGGAGTATTTTGAAAAGTGTAATCTTTTAAGAAGTTATTATGATAACCCAGCAATTACGACAGATATTATAGTAGGATTTCCAGGAGAAACAGAGGAAGAGTTTGCTATTACAAAAAGATTTTTAGAACAGGTTCATTTTTTTGAAATGCATATTTTTAAATATTCCAAACGAGCAGGTACAAAGGCTGCTGCCATGCCAGATCAGGTAGCAGAACAGAAAAAAACAGAACGAAGCAATGAGCTGCTGCAGTTAGAAAAAAAAATGTCAGCCGAATTTCGCAAACGCTTAATTGGACAAAAAGTGGACGTATTGTTTGAAGAAGAAGTATGGATTGCTGACATTTTTGGATGGGTTGGACATACTATGGAGTATGTAAAAGTAGTAATGGAAAAGACAGAGGACTCGAATTTTACTACAGAACAAATAGTGGGACAGATTTTTTCGGTAAAAATTATAGCAAAAATTTCAGAAGATACTTTATTGGGAATTTATTAGTAAGGATTTACTGGTTTTTATTAGAAAAAATTGTGGAATTTTACCAATATTCGCCGTAAAGCCCCTAGCTTTAGCTATGGGAATATAAGGCGATAATTAGTTTCCTCAAAGTTATCGAATTTATACTTGCATTAGATAACATTAAGTTATATCATATTTATATGAAATACAAATCAAACAACAATGTGGTTTATTCCTGTAAGTATCATGTGGTTTTTTGTCCAAAGTATCGATGCTTCGTCTTAGTAAATGGAGTTGCTGTTCGCTTAAAGTCCAGCTAATAAATGTCAATAGAAAAATGAAAAATATTTTATCCTAAAAAAGGGCACACTTATCCCTTGGTGAAAATACCTTTTTTAAAAAAGATATTGATTTGTTGGATTGCAGTATTATTATGCAACTACGTCGCATTTAGCAGCATTGTATTGTTTCATATGCTCCTGGGGAGTGATGATTTCAAAAGACTTGTTATCTCTGAGTATTGCAAATATCATGTGTTATCTGGTATATAGAAGTTTATTAATTAACTAGTTTTGATTAACTACATCATTATTATACAAGGAGGTGATACGATGCAGCTTTCTGAAACAGTGAAAGTTTATCCAACGAAATACCAGAAAACTTTAATCCTAGAAACCATGACAGAGTATATTGATATGGTTAATAGTCTTGTTTCTGACGCTGTAAGCGGTCATTCGATTGCAAAGACGACGACTGCTGATAGGAATGCGAATCTACCAAGTGCATTGAAGAATCAGTGTATCCGTGATGCGAAATCCATTGTGAGGAAACACTACAAATCTTGTCATAAGGCTGTTCTTAAAAATAGAAGTCTTGCAAAGCGTGGCTCTGCTATTAGAACAAAAACTCCAAATCTGCCAATACTGAGGAAACCTTGTTGTTATATCAACAATCAGAATTATAAGATGAAAGAGAACTGTTTGGAATTTCCGGTAATGATAAATGGCAAATCAAAGCGGATTTCCGTTCCTGTTAAATTAACAGAACGTCAGAAATCTTTCTTTTCTGATGCGAAGTTTGGGACGATGCGTATCGTCATCAAAAATCATAGATTCGTGGCTCAAATCGTATACGAAAGAGTGGAACCTGAACTTAAAACAGATGGTACTATCATGGGGATTGATTTAGGTATCAAATGTCCTGCTGTTAGCTACTGTTCTGACGGTAGTGTTAAGTTCTATGGGAATGGTCGTAGGAACAAATATATACGTAGGCATTATGCTTATCTTCGTAAGAAGCTGCAAACTTCCAAAAAGAGGAAAGCTGTGAAACGGATTAACGACAAAGAACAACGTATCATGCGTGACATGGACCATAAGTTAAGTCACGATATTGTAGAAACAGCAGTAGCACATGATGTTAAAGTCATAAAGTTAGAACAACTACAAAACATTCGCTCTACGACAAGAACCAGTCGTAAAAACAATCCTAGCCTGCATAACTGGTCATTCTATCGACTTGCACAATTTATCGAATACAAAGCAAGATTAGCAGGCATTTTCGTTGAGTATGTAAATCCTGCATATACAAGCCAAACATGTCCTGTTTGTGGTCATATCCATCATGCGAATGACAGAGATTATACTTGTGAATGTGGATTCCATATCCATAGAGACCTTTTAGGTGCTAGGAATATCTGCAGCTCAACTGAGTTTGTTGGTAACAGACAAACTGCGTAGAGAACGATATGTTCTGCTCTACGAGGGCTAATGACATAGCCCTAACTTGGGGTATGACCTATCCGAAATGAACTGGTCAGCCAATATATTTGGCAAGCCACCAAGAATCCCCTGCCTTTAGGCATGGGGAGTGTCAACTGTCATATAAGAAATATTTACAAAATAAGATAAAAGACTTGCCGAATGGAAAAAATTATATTAAAATAAGAACAGCAGAATGATACGGAAAATTAAGAAGTGACTTGGGGACGATAAAGATGCAAAGTAATTTAAATAATACACAATATTTTAAGGTGGCACAGGAACCACAACTGGAAGTGTGTGACATATTGGAAAGTGTATATGAAGCACTAACAGAAAAAGGCTATGATCCAGTCAGCCAGATTGTGGGCTATATTATGTCTGGAGATCCTACTTATATCACAAGTCATAAAGGTGCACGCAGTCTGATTATGAAGGTAGAACGTGATGAGTTGTTAGAAGAGGCATTACAGTACTATATTCAGAACAGATTGCAGGGCAGATAGAATCCTGACAGGTACTTGAGGACTGGAGAACGTATGAGAATAATGGGCCTTGATTATGGCTCCAAAACAGTTGGCGTTGCTATAAGTGACGCTCTTTTACTTACTGCACAAGGCATAGAAATTGTTCGTAGGGAAAGAGAAGAGAAATTAAGACAGACGCTGGCTCGTTTGGAGACATTGATAAAAGAATATAAAGTAGAAAAAATTGTATTAGGCTATCCTAAAAATATGGATGGGACAGAAGGAATTCGTTGTGAAAAAACACTGGAATTTAAGGAAATATTGGAAAGAAGAACAGGATTAGAAGTGATATTGTGGGATGAGCGTTTAACTACAGTTGCTGCTGAGGAATGGATGGATGAGGTTGGTATGAAGAAGAGGGAAAGCAGAAAAAAGTATGTAGATATGTTGGCAGCTGTATTGATTCTGCAGGAATATTTGGATGCAATAAAAAAAGAGGCATAACCCATCTACAAGTTTTGCCTTTGCTAATAAAGAAACGGAGAAAAATTTTGGAAAAGATAGTGTTTAATGTATCAGAAACAGGAGAAGAAGTTGAGTTTTATATTGTAGAAGAGACAAAATTTCGTGGAAAAAATTATTTATTAGTTACAGAAGATTCTGAAAAAGAAGAAGCAGAAGCTTATATATTAAAGGACGTATCGGAGGAATCCGATAAAGAAGCCGCTTATATTATGGTGGAGGACGATACAGAAAGAGAAGCCGTTTCAGCGATATTTTCTGAACTTTTGGAAAATATTGAACTTGAAACGGAGTAGGTTCTGTTGAAAACACGTTACAAATGTAAAGCTTAATTTTTGTAGAAAAACTTCGAGTGCACAAGAATCTTTTAGATAGGAAGAAAGAACTGTTTACACAACAATTTTATTAGGAAGTTTATTTAAGAGTGGCATTTGTACTGGTGATAAGGACAGAACATAGAAAGCAGAAATAAATATCATACAGGAGGTGCTGTGCTTGAAAAATGAAAATCATTCAAGAGTGAAGATTATTCCATTGGGAGGACTAGAAGCAATTGGAATGAATATGACTATTATTGAATTTGAAGATAGTATTATTGTTGTGGACTGTGGAATGTCTTTTCCAAGTGATGATATGTTAGGAATTGATTTGGTGATTCCTGATATCACTTATTTAAGAGAAAATATTACAAAAGTAAAAGGATTTGTGATTACACATGGACATGAGGATCATATTGGGGCTTTGCCCTATGTGCTAAAAGAAATTTGCGCACCAATTTATGCAACAAAATTAACGATGGGACTGATTGAGCATAAATTAAAAGAGCATAATTTAATGAAAAATACCAAACGAAAAGTAGTAAAACATGGTCAGTCCATTAATTTAGGATGCTTTCGCATTGAGTTTATCCGCACCAATCACAGTATTGCAGATGCTGCTGCATTAGCGATTTATACGCCAGCAGGAATTTTAATTCATACGGGTGATTTCAAGGTAGATTATACACCAGTATTTGGTGATATGATTGATTTGCAGCGTTTTGGAGAAATTGGGAAAAAAGGTGTATTGGCCTTGATGTGTGACAGTACAAATGCAATCCGTCCAGGATTTACTATGTCAGAGCGCACCGTGGGAAGAACATTTGACAATATTTTTTCAGAACATACAAGTAATCGAATTATTGTAGCAACGTTTGCTTCTAATGTGGATCGAGTACAACAGATTGTAAATTCTGCAAATAAATATGGAAGAAAAGTAGTAATTGAAGGAAGAAGTATGGTAAATGTAATTGGAACAGCAAGTGAGCTTGGCTATATTAATATACCAGAAGATACATTAATTGATATTGAAAATATGAGAAATTATTCGGATGAGCAGCTTGTTTTAATTACAACAGGAAGTCAGGGAGAGTCTATGGCAGCACTGTCAAGAATGGCTTCTTCCATTCATAGAAAAGTGACAATAAAGCCAAATGATGTAGTGATTTTAAGTTCTACTCCAATTCCTGGCAATGAAAAGGCTGTTTCAAAGGTTATTAATGAATTATCAATGAAAGGGGCAAAAGTGATTTTTCAAGATACTCATGTATCGGGACATGCTTGTCAGGAAGAAATTAAATTGATTTATTCGTTAGTACGACCAAAGTATGCTATTCCAGTACATGGAGAATTTCGACATTTAAAAGAGCAGGCAGAGATTGTAAATAGTTTGGGGATTCCAAAAGAGAATATTTTTATTTTGATGAATGGAGACGTACTAGAATTAGGAGAAGAACGTGGCGGTATTACAGGTCGGGTGCAGACTGGCGGAATTTTTGTAGATGGACTTGGGGTTGGAGATGTAGGAAATATTGTACTTCGGGATAGACAAAACCTATCAGAAAATGGTATTATAATAGTGGTACTAACATTGGAAAAATATAGCAATCAATTACTTGCAGGGCCAGATATAGTATCTCGTGGATTTGTCTATGTTAGAGAATCGGAGGATTTGATGGAGGAAGCGCATAAAATTGTAATGGATGCAGTAGAGGATTGCCTGGGAAGAAATGTTTCGGACTGGGGAAAGATTAAAAATATTATTAAAGAAAGTTTAAATGATTTTTTGTGGAAAAGAATGAAACGCAATCCGATTATTCTCCCGATTATCATGGAAGTAGAGTAAAGGCTTTAAAGGGAGGAGCAAAAAGTGATGGATAGAGGCATTGAGAACAAGGCGAGAGAATTAAGAGAGGCAATCTTTAAAAGTGAGGAATACCAAAACCATCAAAAGTATATACAGATTTTAAGGGAAGATACAGAACTTTATAAAAGAGTAAATGAACTTCGAAAGACAACATTTATTTTGCAAAACGGAAATAATCATCAAGAACAAAAGCATAAATTAGAAGAAGCAGCAGCAGAATTTGAACTGCTTCGAAGAGATGGGCGTGTAGAGGATTTTTTACAGCATGAGCTGGATTTATGTCGGCTTTTGCAGCAGATCAATGAAGTGATTTATGAGTCAATTGATTTGGGAGTGGAATTTTTCTGATAGAAGAAGGGACGAGAACAAATGGTAAGAAAAATAGCAGGAGCTGTAATTTCTATCTCATTAAAGATGATTGTAGTTGTGTTAGTGGCAGTAATGGTAGGTCAGATTTCTCAGGATGCATATCAGTTTGGATTACAGGTTTTTCATCCAACTCCAATTTCACAGCAGCCAGGAAAGGATATGATTGTAATTGTAGAAGAAAATGATTCTGATTTAGAGGTAGGGAAGCGCCTAGAGGAAAAGGGATTGATTACAAATGCTTATATATTTTTTATACAAGCAAAACTCTATAAGGCGGAGTTACATTCTGGCACTTATACATTGAATACTTCTATGACATCAGAAGAAATGTTAGGAATTCTATCAGAAAAGCCAGTGACCTCATAATAGAAAGCAGAATGTCAATCTAGGGGTTAGATAGAGGTTATAAGTTATGATAGTAGAGGAACGAATTACCACATATATAAATTCTTTGGATATTGGAAATAGTAATTTTCTTAATCAACTTCGCAGACAGGCATTATTAGAAGAAATTCCAATTATTCGACAAGAAGCAGAGCATTTATTAAAGGTATTGATTCAATTAAAGCAGCCAAAATCGATTTTAGAAGTAGGAACAGCAGTTGGCTATTCAGCTCTTTTAATGAGTGAAGTAATGCCAAAGGGGTGTTATATTACTACAATAGAAAAATATGAAAAAAGAATACCAGTTGCAAAAGAAAATTTCCGTCTGGCAGGGAAGGAAGAAGAGATTACCCTGTTAGAAGGAGATGCATTTGAAATTTTAGAACAATTAGAGGGTAGTTACGATTTGATTTTTATGGATGCTGCAAAGGGACAATATATTCATTTTCTTCCAGCAGTGATGCGTCTTCTTTCTTCTGGCGGAGTTTTAATTTCAGATAATGTACTACAGGATGGAGAAATTATTGAGTCTCGTTATTGTGTAACACGAAGAAACCGGACGATTCATTCTCGAATGAGAGACTATTTATATGAATTAACACATAGGAAAGATTTGGAAACATCGATTTTACCAATAGGAGATGGTATGACAGTCAGTGTGAAAATAACTGGAAATGAGGAAAAGAAATGAGAAAAACAGAATTGCTGTTGCCTGCAAGTAGCTTGGAAGTGTTAAAGGTAGCGGTTATCTATGGAGCAGATGCAGTATATATTGGAGGAGAAGCATTTGGACTTCGAGCAAATGCAAAAAATTTTTCTTTGGAGGAGATGAAGGAAGGAATTACTTTTGCACATGCACATGGAGCTAAAGTATATGTAACAGCAAATATTTTGGCACATAATCGGGATTTAGAAGGAGTAAAAGCGTATTTTAAAGAATTAAAAGAAATTCAACCAGATGCGTTGATTATATCTGATCCAGCCGTATTTGTAATTGCAAAAGAAATTCTTCCAGAAATGGAGATTCATATTAGTACACAGGCAAATAATACAAATTATGGCACATATTTGTTTTGGTATCAACAAGGGGCAAAACGAGTCGTTTCTGCTAGAGAGCTTTCTATTCAAGAGATCAAGGAGATACGAGAACAGATACCAGATGAGTTAGAGATCGAAACATTTATACATGGAGCAATGTGTATCTCGTATTCTGGAAGATGCCTATTAAGTAGTTTTTTGACTGGAAGGGATGCGAATCAAGGAGCTTGTACACATCCATGCCGATGGAATTATGCTTTAATGGAAGAGACACGGCCAGGAGAGTATATGCCGGTGTTTGAAAATGAACGAGGTACCTATATTTTTAATTCAAAGGATTTATGTATGATTGAGCATATTCCAGAATTAATGGAAGCAGGAATTGACAGTTTTAAGATTGAAGGACGGATGAAAACCGCACTTTATGTTGCGGTTGTAGCACGGACCTATCGATTGGCAATAGAAGATTATAAAAAAAGTCCAGCCTATTATCAGGAACGGCTTCCTTTTTATCGACAAGAAATTGCAAAATGTATAAATCGTCAGTTTACAACAGGATTTTTCTTTGGAAAACCAGATAAAGAAGCACAAATCTACGATAGTAATACGTACCAGAAGGAATATACGTATCTAGGAATGATTGGAGAATGTAGAAAAGGACGTTATCGGTTGGAGCAGAGGAATAAATTTTCAATTGGAGAACAGATTGAAGTTATGAAACCAAGTGGTGAAAATCAATTGGTTTCTGTTAAAGGGATTTGGGATGAGACAGGAGTTCCTATAGAAAGCTGTCCTCACCCAAAACAGGTGATTTTTGTAGATTTGGGCTGTGAATTGGAGGAATTTGATATTCTTAGGCGAAAAGAAGGATAATAGAAAAAGTAAGAGAAAAGGCCTACCAGATAAAATTTAGTAGGCTTTTTTCTTTTTTTACCAAAAAATTGTGACTATTAGTTAGCATGAAAAGCGATAGGAAAGGGAAATAAAGAAGCAGATACTGTGAAAATTTATAAAAATCAGAGAAAAAATTTGTGAAATATGCTAAGATAAAATAATATTAAATTATGACAAATGTCGTTTTATAATAGAGGTAAATTTTGTATTATATTTATAACATATTTTTTAAGTAGAGATAAATTTTGTATTATATCTATAATAAATTTTTTAAAGGGAAGTAAAATTGTAAAAAAAATAAGGTTGGAAAACTTTATTTTTATGCAGAATAGTATAGTGGAAGGAAAAATATATTTTCTGCAAATAAATCGAAAAAATAAAAAAAGAGAGGACGTGTCGTATGTATAACAAGTTAATGAAATGTTTAGCAAGTGTAAGAGAGAGAACAAATTTTAAACCAGATGTAGCTTTGATTTTAGGTTCGGGATTAGGTGATTTTGCAAATGAGATTGATATTACAGACACAATTGATTACACAGATATTGAGGGATTTCCAATATCAACTGTAAAAGGCCATGCAGGACGCTTTGTATTTGGATATGTTGAAAAAACTCCGGTTGTTATTATGCAGGGGCGTGTACATTATTATGAAGGATATCAGATGGCCGATGTTGTTCTTCCTACACGTCTTATGGGAATGATGGGAGCAAAAAAGATTCTTTTAACAAATGCTGCTGGCGGATGCAATCCTAAATTTAAACCAGGAGATTTAATGATGATTACCGATCATATTACTACAGCAGTTCCAAGCCCTCTGATTGGAGCAAATATTGAAGAACTTGGAACAAGGTTCCCTGATATGAGTGAAGTTTACAGCAAACGCCTTCAGGAGGTTATTAAAACATGTGCACAAAAATGTGGTGTTGTATTACAAGAAGGTGTTTATGTACAGTTTACAGGTCCAAATTATGAAACTCCGGCTGAAATAAAAATGGCACAGAGTTGGGGCGGAGATGCAGTTGGTATGAGTACTGCATGTGAAGCTATGGCTGCACGTCATATGGGAATAGAGGTATGTGGTATTTCTTGTATAACAAATATGGCAGCAGGAATTTCTAAAGTAGAATTAAACCATAAGGAAGTACAAGAAACCGCAGACCGTATTTCTAAGTTATTTAAACAGTTAGTATCAACGATTGTTGTTAGTATGTAAACGAAATGTTCCTTAGAATTCTATCTGGATTGGTAAATTTAAGATACATATAGGCTAATAATTTTTTAAACGAAGAAAATTTATAAAGCAGTGTTTTCAAAAAATGATATTTAAAGTAGAGGTTTAAAATGGAATCAAAACAGCAGTTGTTGGAAATTATATCAAAAGAAGCACAAGATAGAGCACAATATTTAGCGAATTTATTTCGATATATTCCAGAAGCAATCGCAAAGGAAATGATTTATACAAAAGTGAAAAAAAACGAAAGTCTTTTGGTAGCAGGAAAACCAAGTAAAACGGTATATATTATATTGCAGGGACATGTAATTGGGATGGATTATAAAAAAATGGGACAGGTATATTCTTTTATGGACTTTACAAAGATGTATATTGTTGGAGATTTTGAAATTTTTACAGATTGTTCTGATTATTGTGTTTCTATCTATACTACACAGGAGTGTAAACTGCTAAAAATATCATCCAGCAGCTATTTGTATTGGATTCAGCATGATGAAAATGCTTTATACCTTAGACTAAAAAATATTTTGCAGACCATTACCTTTGAGAGAAAAATAGATAGGGAGTATTTATTTATGACCTGTCAGGAAAGGCTGGAGAATTTTTTATTAATGTTTTATGAAACAAATCAGAACACGAGCTTAAAAACAGTAAAGGTCAATATCAGTCAGGGGGAATTGGCAGATAAAATTGGAGTGAATATACGAAGTCTTCAAAGGAGTATAAAGTCTTTAGAAGAAAAAGAGCTTATTTCTAATGAACATGGAAAAATCAGCATTTCTTATGAGCAGTATTTAAAATTAGAACAGTGTTTAAAAAAGAAAGAAGAAAGGAATCGATATGGGAAAATATAAACGTATCTTTACAATTGTTATAGATTCTTTGGGAGTAGGAGCATTACCAGATGCAGCAGATTATAAAGACGCTGGAACGGATACTTTAGGGCATATTTCACAGTGTAGAGAAGAATTTGTTATTCCAAATTTGCAGAAAATGGGAATAGCGAACCTTCACCCTCTAAAACAAGTAAAGGCAATCGAAAAACCTTTGGGTTACTATGCATATTTATATGAAGCAAGTACAGGGAAAGATACCATGACAGGTCATTGGGAGATGATGGGGCTTCATATTACAAAGCCATTTCAGACTTTTACAGAAACCGGATTTCCAAAAGAACTGCTTGATGAGCTTTCGAAAAGAACAAATCGTGTGATTATTGGCAATAAAAGTGCGAGTGGTACAGAAATTTTAGATGAACTTGCAGAGGAAGAAATTGCTACAGGTCATATGATTGTATATACTTCAGCAGATTCTGTCCTTCAAATATGCGGAAATGAAGAAACATTTGGTCTTGATGAATTATACCGCTGTTGTGAAATTGCTCGTGAAATTACAATGAAAGATGAATGGAAAGTAGGACGTGTAATTGCAAGACCTTATATTGGCAAGAAAAAAGGAGAATTTAAAAGAACCAGCAATCGTCATGACTATGCGCTGAAACCATATGGAAAAACAGCACTTAATGCATTAAAAGATGCAGGATATGATGTGATTTCCGTCGGAAAGATTTTTGATATTTTTGATGGAGAAGGTCTTACAGAGTCGAATAAATCGAAAAGTTCCGTTCATGGGATGGAGCAGACAATTGAAATTGCAAAAAGAGATTTTACTGGGCTTTGTTATGTGAATCTTGTAGATTTTGATGCCTTATGGGGGCATCGAAGAGATGTAGAAGGTTATGCACAGGAAATTGAGAAATTTGATGTAAAATTAGGCGAATTAATGAAGCTTATGAATGATGATGATTTAATCATTATTACTGCGGATCATGGAAATGATCCTACTCATACTGGAACAGACCATACAAGAGAAAAAGTACCATTTATTGCTTATTCTCCTTCTATGAAAGGTTATGGAAAACTAGAGGATAGTAATACTTTTGCAGTGATTGGAGCAACGATTACAGATAACTTTGGCATAAAAATGCCAGAAGGAACAATTGGAAATTCGATCCTTGAAAAGTTAAATTAAGTAAAACAATAGAACGAATGGAAGGAGAACGTATGAAAATTTTATTGAATATACTTGGTCTTGCACTAAGTTTAGGGATATGTTGTCTGCTTTCCTACAATCGTAAAGCTATTCCATGGAAAAAAATCGGTATTGCACTTGCTGCGGAATTAATAATGGCATTTATTATAGTAAAAGTTCCTCTTGGGCAGAAAGCAGTTACTGTTTTGTCGGATGGAATTACAGCAATTATAAATTGTGGTAATGAGGGGCTTGAATTTGTATTTGGTGATCTTTTTACTGGTGGTTCTACTGGAATATATGTATTTATTGTTCAAAGTTTAGGCAATATTATTTTTGTTTCTGCATTAGTGAGTGCATTATATTATCTTGGTGTAATTGGATTTGTAGTAAAGTGGATTGGCAAAGGTGTAGGAAAACTGATGGGGACAACAGAAGTGGAAAGCTTTATTGCTGTTGCTAATATGTTTTTAGGACATACAGATAGTCCTATTTTAGTTGCAAAATATATGAAAGATTTAACAGACAGTGAAATCTTTGTTATTTTAGTTTCTGGTATGGGGAGTATGTCAGCATCTATATTAGGCGGTTATTCTGCATTAGGAATTCCTATGAGTTCGCTTTTAATTGCTAGTGCAATGGTTCCAATTGGAAGTATTATGGTTTCTAAAATTATTTGCCCTCAAACAGAAAAAGCAGTTTGTATCTCTGAAATAAAGATGGATAATAAAGGAAACAATACAAATGTAATTGATGCTCTTTCGGAAGGGACAAATATTGGGATTCAAATGGTAATTTCAATTGGTGCATCAATTGTTGGATTTGTTGGTATTGTAGCAGTGATTAATCTATTTTTAGGAATGTTTGGTATTAGCTTATCGCAGGTTTTTTCTTATGTTTTTGCGCCATTTGGTTATTTAATGGGATTAGAAGGAGAAGCAACTTTAATGGAAGGTGCTTTATTAGGCAATAAATTAATTTTAAATGAATTTATTGCATTTGGGGAATTAGCGGATAAACTTGCAACATTAGACCCAAGAACAGCTTTAGTTTGTACGATTTCCCTTTGTGGTTTTGCAAATATATCAAGTATGGGAATGTGTATTGGCGGAATTGGTGTGCTTGCACCAGAAAAAAAGGGTACGATTTCCCGTCTTATATTGAAAGCCATGCTTGGTGGTGTATTTGTAAGTATTAATAGTGCGTTATTGGTTAGTATTGTTTCGTTATTTTAAATATTTTAATTCTGATAAATAATATCCAAAAAAACAAGGAATCATTTAGAATAAAATTGAAATAATAGAAAGGAAAATTTATGAATCAAGAAAAAATTTTAAATATGGTGGATCATACATTACTTGGAGTCGCATCTACTTGGGAGGAAATCAAACAAATTTTGGATGATGCCATGAAATATAAAACGGCTTCAGCTTGTATTCCAGCAGCATATGTAAAGGAAGCTGCTGAGTATGTAAATGGAAAGTTGGCAATCTGTACTGTAATTGGATTTCCAAATGGATATAATACAACAGCAGTAAAAGTATTTGAAACAAAAGATGCAATTCAAAATGGCGCCGAAGAAATCGACATGGTTATTAATGTTGGCGCCCTTAAAAATAAAAGATATCAAGAGATTGAAGAAGAAATTCGTCAAATTCATAAGGCTTGTGATGGAAAAATTTTAAAGGTAATTATTGAGACATGTTTATTAACAGAAGAAGAAAAAATTAAAATGTGTGAAATTGTTACAAAAGCTGGTGCAGAATATATTAAAACATCTACTGGTTTTTCTACAGCAGGTGCAACATTTGAAGATGTTGCATTAATGAAAAAGCATATTGGAGCAAATGTAAAAGTAAAGGCAGCAGGTGGAATTTCATCCTTTGATGACGCTGAAAAATTTGTAAGTCTTGGAGCTGACAGACTTGGTACAAGCAGGCTGATTAAGATTATGAAAAATATAGATACAAATACAGGATATTGATTCTGCTGTTAGGGGCATGTTTTTTAAATAGAAAGGAAAATAAACATTATGACTATAGCAATGATGATAGAAACATTTGGATATATTGGTTCTACATTAGTAGTAGTTTCTATGCTGATGTCTTCTGTGGTAAAGTTAAGAATTATCAACACAATAGGCAGTACTATTTCTGGAATATATGCCCTTATTATTGGTTCATTTCCACTTGCGCTGATGAATGGCTGCTTAATTGCGATTAATCTGTATAATTTGTTTAAATTATTAAAATCAAAACAGCAATATGATTTAATTGATGTAAAGTCCAATGATGCATATTTGGATTATTTTATAACACGTTATAAACAGGATATTCAAATTTATTTTCCAGATTTTAAGATGGACACAGCAGTGGTTGATCAAGCCTATATTATTTGCTGTAATGGAAATTCAGCAGGTATTTTATTGGGAAAACAAGATAGCAATGATACAATAGATATCCTATTAGATTATTCTACTCCTACTTATCGGGATTGTTCAATTGGAGCTTATTTGTACGCAAAACTGCTCGAAAAGGGAATTAAAAAACTTATTTTTAAGCAGAATTTATCTGAAGTACATAAGACGTATCTTAATAAGATGGGATTTGTAAAGGAAGGAAATCTGTATATAAAAATGCTGAATAAAAAAATATAAGGCTAAAATATGGAGCTTATGTGATCCTTTATAATTAGTTTAAAAAAATTAAATTTTTAAAACAAGAAATGCCGTGTTTTGCATTTCTTGTTTTTTTAATGATTAGATCTCAAAAAATGCAAAACTATAATTTTGATAAAAAACAAAATTTAATGGAATTATTCAACTATTTGTGATAAGATAAAAATGTTAAATAATTTGATAAAGTAAAAATGAAAAGGTTAAGAATAATCGCTGGTCTAATGATTATCGTATTAGAAAAAATACTGTAAAAAGATAAAATATGATTTTATAGGCTACGTTAATTTTAATAAATAGATTAAGATGAAAGCAGAAGAGATGTAGTTATATTTATCTCGTATTTATGGGAAATATAGATATTTAGAAGTTGGAGAAACAGTTTATGAGAGAAAGAACAAGAACTTGTCTTTATCAAATAATCAATGCTTTTATAATAGCAGGTGTGATTATTTTATTGATAGGTATATATTATTCTATAATTAAAGCGGGTATTCCTTACCAAGATCCACCATTGGATTTGAAGATACAATATGAAGTCAATGCAGGGATTGGAAGGATACTAACAGGAATTGGATTTAAGATTACAATATATAGTAGTGTAATTCATTTTGTTTTGAATTTGATATGGAAAAAGTGCCAGAAGAAATAATAAATTTATTTTGATATATAATAAATTCTATTTTATTGTATAGTATTTATCAAAAATTATATAGATATAATAGTTAAAAAAATAGTTGCAATTTTGAAAATTTGTTGTATAATATTAGATAGTCTTTAGCAAAAGAAATAGACTTGCATTTTATAAAAAAAGGTGATATAGTGTAGACATGCTTCCATAGCTCAGTTGGTAGAGCACTTCACTCGTAATGAAGGGGTCATCGGTTCAAGTCCGACTGGGAGCTTTAAAAGAGATAAGAAGAAACTTATCTCTTTTTTGTTGGAAATATAATATTAAGAAAGAAGGGAAAGTTTGAAAAAAAGGGAATCTTATGAAGTTATGCATAAAAATCGAAAAGTAGCGAAAATAAATGAGATTGGACAATGTAAAATATATTATAAATCTTTTATGCCATATCATTTATATTTAGAAGAAGGAAATGAAATTGATACATTAATTAATAATATAACAAATTTTAATTATTGGTGTGCTACTAGGGTTTTAACATTGGATAGGGTTTATGCAAAAGAGATATTCAATAGTATTGGAGTATTACAAGCAATTACTGATAAAGAAAGAGCAAAAATTGCATTAGCATATCGATGTGTTTCTTTAACAGATGTTTTTTGGGTAAGAAAAGAGAGGGAACAAATTTGTTTTGAAGAGATTAATTTATATGATAACCATTTGGATAATACTTTTATTGATGTCGCTTTAAGGGGAAGACAATATACCGTTCAGAATCAATCTTTTGTTCGGGATTTGGCAACAAATGGATATTTTCCAAAGGCATGGCAACGAATGGACGGTGGGTTTCGATTGTTAAAAGATGGTGGAGTTGATATAGTAGAAAGAGAATTGCTTGCAAGCCAGATATGCAGATGTTTTCAAGTTTCTCAAGTATTATATGAAGAAGGATACTTTGAAGGGCAAAAAGTTACAATGAGCAATAATATTACCTCGAAGGAATATTCCATTGTTTCTATGGAAATGTTCGAAATCTATTCTCAGAATCATAATAAAAATACAAGAAACTATATTTTAAAACTTGATAAACAAAGTTATTATATGATGAATATTATTGATTATCTTGTAGGAAATACGGACAGACATTGGGGAAATTGGGGTGTCTTGGTTTCTAATTTAAATAATAAGCCAGTGTGTATTCATCCATTAATGGATTTTAACCAGACTTTTTCTGTCTATGACTCATGCGAAGGAGCAAATTGTCAAACAGTATTTCAAGAATATATGACTCAAAAAGAAGCCGCTATACAAGCAGTAAAAGCGATTGGTTTAAATCAGATAAAAGAAGTAAAAAAGGAAGTATTTTCAAATTTACCACAATATTATGAAATGTTTACAAAACGATTAAATATTTTGAAGAATATACAGTCACTATGATTTAAGCTTTGAAAAAAATACATTATGTTACAAAAAGATTTTTATTACTCTAAATTTTTCTCTTGGCAAATAAACCTTCCTTTTTCCAAAATTCTCATTACAGGCTTGTTGAATATCAAAATTTAAAATCATCTAAATATATCTTATTATAAAATAATTTATTAAAGTCTTGCAATAGTTAAATGGTATATTTATATTTTTCTGTAAAATAACATATTTGCAATTCAGCGTTGACAATGTGCAACTCAGAAAAGATAGATAGTTACAGCCTAATTTGATATGATTTATCTACCAAAATCAAGGAGGATACATATATGACATTTGGAGAAAAATTATTTAAGTTAAGAAAAGAAAAAGGGTTTTCACAGGAAGCACTTGCTGAACAAATCGGAACAACTAGACAAGCGATTAGCAAATGGGAAAACAAGCAAGGATTTCCAGAAACGGAGAAATTATTGCAATTATCTAACATTTTTGAAATAACGTAAGGAAATAACCATTGTGCCATCATCAAATAAGGTAAGGTTTTTTTGTATCATCGGCAATAGAGCAAAAGTTCAGATTAGTGATAAAAACAAGAATCTCCTTGCTTTAGCTATTAGGGAATATCAATGAAGAAAAATAAATGAGATAAGGAAAAGAAAATAGATGATAGAAGTAAAAAATATCTCGAAGTGTTATAATGAAAAAAATAAGAACTCGTTTTATGCGTTAAATGATATTAGTTTTATATTAAAGGATGGAGAAGTAGTTTCTTTATTAGGGCATAATGGTGCAGGAAAAACAACAAGAAAATTTGCCAAATCCTTCTGAATGGAAACTATATTAGAGTTATATAAGATAAATATCACTTGTTCTTAATAAAAGTAGCAAAAGAGTTAGGGTAAAACAAAAATTTAAGTTTTACTCTAATTTTATTATAAGGAAATTCTAAGAAATGGTGTGAATATTTTTTTACCTGAGAGGGATTCTTATTATTAAGAAGAATAAGCTGTTTCTATGTTTGATTGTTCTATTTTCTATAGAGTAATTAGGAATACTTTAGAAAATTTATATTTTTTTTAAAATTAACCAGTTGACAAATATAGGGAAAAGTGCTATTTTAACTATAACAAGATATTAGCACTCTATTAAGTTGAGTGCTAACAATCTAAAAACAATCCTAGAAATAAAGAAGAATGGAGGAGAGGGCGGATTGAAGTTAGATGAAAGAAAGCTGAAAATTTTAAAGGCAATCATCAAAAATTACTTAGAAACCGGAGAACCAGTAGGTTCTAGAACGATATCTAAGTATACCGATTTAAATCTAAGCTCCGCCACCATTCGGAATGAAATGGCAGATCTGGAAGAGATGGGTTATATTTTACAGCCGCACACTTCTGCCGGTCGAATTCCATCGGATAAAGGCTATCGTCTTTACGTAGATAATTTGATGGAAGAAAAAGAAAAGGAAGTGAGCGAAAAGGAAAAAGAAGTATCAGAGATGAAAAATATCCTGATGGAACGTGCTGACAAGATGGATCAGCTTTTACAGCAAATGGCAAAGCTGTTAGCAGCTAATACAAATTATGCTACGATGATAACTGCACCACAGTATAATAAGAATAAAGTAAAATTTATTCAACTTTCCAAAGTAGATGAAGAAAAGCTGTTAGCAGTAGTGGTAATTGATGGAAATATCGTAAAAAATACCATTATTGATGTAGAAGAAGACTTGGATAATGAAACTTTGTTAGAACTAAATATGCTGTGTAATACCAGTCTAAACGGATTAACTTTAAATGAAATCAATCTTGCCGTAATTTCCAAATTAAAGGAACAGGCAGGTGTACATCGAGGAATTATAGGAAGTGTAATTGATGCAGTTGCAGAAGCAATTACTGTAGATGAATTAGAAATTTACACCAGTGGAGCAACTAATATCTTTAAATATCCAGAGTTAAGCGATCAGCAAAGGGCGCAAGAGTTATTGACAACCTTTGAAGAAAAAGAAGCGTTATCGGATTTGGTTAATCAGACAGTATCTGAAAATGACTATGGGATACAGGTTTATATTGGAAAAGAAACTCCAATACAAACGATGAAAGATTGCAGTGTTGTTACTGCAACTTATGAATTAGAAGAAGGTGTAAAGGGAACAATCGGTATTATCGGGCCGAAGCGAATGGACTATGAGAAAGTAGTAAGTACCTTAAAAACGCTAAAAGCCGAATTGGATACAATCTATAAAAAGTCATAGGATAGAAAGGTGGAAGCGATTTGGCAGAGCAGGAAAATAGGGAAGCAATAGAAGATCCAGAAATGGAGAAAACAGAATTAGAAAACGATAGAACAGAAGAGAAAACAGCAGAAGAACAGATCTCTGATCCTACAGAAGAAAAAAATGAAGAGTGCTGTGAAGAGACAGAAAATATAGAGAAGGAAGCCGATGGAGTGAAAGAAAAAAAGGGTTTCTTTGGAAAGAAAAAAGAAAAAAAGGATAAAAAGGATCAGGAAATTGAAGAATTAACAGATAAATATAAAAGGACATTGGCAGAGTTTGATAATTTTAGAAAACGTACAGAGAAAGAAAAATCTCAGATGTATGAAATTGGAGCAAAAGATGTAATTGAGAAAATTCTTCCTGTTTTAGACAATTTTGAGCGAGGATTTGCAAGTATTTCTGAGGAAGAAAAAGCAGCTCCATTTGCAGAAGGAATGGAAAAAATTTATAAGCAATTTGTAAAAACGTTAGAAGAGATTGGTGTAACACCAATTGAAGCAGTTGGAAAGGAATTTAATCCAGATTTTCATAATGCAGTGATGCGTGGTGAAGATGAAGAATTGGGTGAAAATATTGTTTCTGAAGAATTTCAGAAAGGCTATCTGTATCGGGAAAGTGTGGTACGGCATAGCATGGTAAAAGTAGTGAACTGTTAATAAGGATGATAGATTTGATAGATTTTAGGAGGAAAAAATCATGGGAAAGATTATTGGTATTGATTTAGGTACAACAAATAGTTGTGTAGCAGTTATGGAAGGTGGAAAGCCAGTTGTAATTGCAAATACAGAAGGTGCAAGAACTACACCATCCGTTGTAGCATTTGCAAAGACAGGAGAACGGTTAGTAGGAGAACCAGCAAAACGTCAGGCAGTAACCAATGCAGAGAAAACAATTGCTTCGATTAAAAGACATATGGGAAGTGATTATAAAGTAACCATTGATGATAAGAGATTTTCTCCACAGGAGATTTCTGCTATGATTCTTCAGAAATTAAAGGCAGATGCAGAGAATTATTTAGGAGATAAAGTAACAGAAGCAGTAATTACAGTTCCAGCATATTTTAATGATGCACAGCGTCAAGCAACCAAAGATGCAGGAAAGATTGCTGGTTTGGATGTAAAACGTATTATCAATGAGCCAACTGCTGCTGCATTGGCATATGGACTAGATAATGAAACAGAACAAAAGATTATGGTATATGACTTAGGTGGTGGTACATTTGATGTATCAATTATCGATATAGGAGATGGTGTAATCGAAGTATTGTCCACAAATGGAGATACTCGTTTAGGTGGAGATGATTTTGACAATAAGGTGATTGATTGGATGATTGCTGAATTTAAGAAACAAGAAGGAGTCGATTTATCCAATGATAAGATGGCACTTCAAAGATTAAAGGAAGCAGCAGAAAAAGCAAAGAAAGAATTGTCTTCTGCTACTACAACAAATATTAATCTTCCATTTATTACCGCAACTGCAGAAGGACCAAAGCATTTTGATATGAATTTAACAAGAGCAAAGTTTGATGAATTGACACATGACTTGGTAGAAAGAACTGCAATTCCAGTTCAAAATGCATTAAGAGATGCTGGATTAACTGTAGGAGAAATTAGTAAAGTATTACTAGTAGGTGGTTCTACACGTATTCCAGCCGTACAGGATAAAGTAAAACAGTTGACAGGAAAAGAGCCAAATAAGTCTTTAAATCCAGATGAGTGTGTAGCAGTTGGAGCTTCTGTACAAGGTGGTAAGTTAGCAGGAGATGCAGGTGCAGGTGAAGTCTTACTATTAGATGTAACTCCACTTTCTCTATCAATCGAAACAATGGGTGGTGTTGCGACTCGATTGATTGAAAGAAATACGACCATTCCTGCAAGAAAGAGTCAGATTTTCTCCACAGCTGCAGATAATCAAACAGCAGTTGATATCAATATTGTGCAGGGTGAAAGACAGTTTGCAAGAGATAATAAGAGTCTTGGACAATTCCGTTTAGATGGAATTCCACCAGCAAGACGTGGCGTGCCTCAGATTGAAGTAACATTTGATATTGATGCAAATGGTATTGTAAATGTATCTGCAAAAGATTTAGGAACTGGAAAAGAACAGCATATTACGATTACTTCTGGATCGAATATGTCTGATGCAGATATTGAAAAGGCTGTAAAAGAAGCAGCAGAGTATGAAGCGCAGGATAAGAAACGAAAAGAAGCGATTGATACTAGAAATGATGCAGACTCTATGGTATTCCAGACACAAAAGGCATTGGATGAGGTAGGCGATAAAGTATCTCCAGAAGATCGGGCAGCAGTAGAAGCAGATTTGGCTGCATTAAAGGAATTAGTAGAAAAATCCAATCCAGAGAATATGTCAGATTCTGAAGTAGATGCAATGAAAGCAGCAAGAGAGAAATTGATGACTAGTGCACAAAGTGTATTTACAAAGATGTATGAAAATATGCAGGGAGCACAGGGGCAGGCAGGTCCAGATATGGGCGGTGCGGCAGATAATAGCAATTCTGCACCAAATGATGATGTAGTAGATGGAGATTATCGTGAGGTTTAAGTTTTAGAAAGAAAATAATTGACAGTAAGGCTAACATAAATCAATCCGCTGCTTAGACGGATTGATTTATGCATGTTGTGAATCGCACCGGCAGACCAGAGAACGTGCCTGTGCTTATACTTAGATAGAAGAAGATAGAGGAGAAAGTGATGGCAGATAAAAGAGATTATTATGAGGTGCTTGGTGTGCCAAAAAATGCAGATGATGCAGCATTAAAAAAAGCCTATCGTCAGCTTGCCAAAAAGTATCATCCTGACACCAACCCTGGAGATAAAGAAGCAGAAGCAAAATTTAAGGAAGCATCTGAAGCCTATGCCGTATTAAGTGATCCGCAGAAGCGTTCTCAATATGATCAATTTGGTCATGCCGCCTTCGATGGAGCAGCAGGGGGTGGTGCTGGTGGATTTGACTTTAGTGGTATGGATATGAGCGATATATTCGGAGATATCTTTGGAGATTTCTTTGGAGGAGGAAGCCGAAGCCGTCGTTCTAGCAATGGAGCAATGAAAGGAGCAAATCTGCGTACCAGTGTAAGAATTACATTTGAAGAAGCAGTATTTGGTGTAGATAAAGAAATTGAGCTGACCTTAAAGGATGAATGTATAAAATGTCATGGAACAGGAGCAAAACCAGGAACAACACCTCAAACCTGTACAAAATGTAATGGGAAAGGTCAAGTAGTTTATACACAACAGTCCCTATTTGGGATGGTGCGAAATGTACAGACTTGTCCAGAGTGTAATGGAACAGGCAAGATTGTAAAGGAAAAGTGTCCTGATTGCTATGGTTCTGGTTATATTAGCAGCCGGAAAAAAATTGCAGTAAAAGTTCCAGCCGGAATTGATGATGGGCAGAGCATCCGAATTCGAGATAAAGGAGAACCAGGAACAAATGGTGGAGAACGTGGAGATCTTTTAGTAGAGGTTGTAGTATCAAGACATCCAATTTTCCAAAGACAGGATTATAATATTTTTTCTACTGTACCAATTTCCTTTGCAACTGCGGCATTGGGTGGTGCAATTCGGATTAGAACAGTAGATGGAGATGTAGAGTATGATGTAAAGGCAGGAACACAGACAGATACAAAAGTACGACTAAAAGGAAAGGGCGTTCCTTCTTTACGCAATAAAAATACTCGTGGCGATCATTATGTTACTTTAGTAGTACAGGTTCCAGAGAGAATGAATGAGGAGCAAAAAGAAGCACTTCGCCGTTTTGATGATGCAATGCGAGGGATTTCCTCTGGAACAGAAAGTAGTGGTAAAACTACAAAAAAAGGAATATTTGAAGAAGTAAAGGAAAATTTAAAGGATAAATTTAATAAAGATAAATAAAAGCAAACAGGATATACCATTTTTGTGGATATCCTGTTTTTTTATAGATAAAGAAATAGATAGAAAGATATTTTATAATAAATAAAAACACTTTTTAGTAGAAATTGACAAGAATTTAGAAGAGATAAAAGTAGTTTTTGTAATGATATAATAATAATTAGTGTCAAAAAGTGATTTTTTTATGCCAAATAATGTGCTATTTAGGAAATAGGATTGAAGTTTTTTGAACAATAGTTATAATAAAAAGAAAGAAATGGTATCATTTAGCTATTTGTGGTGTAAGACATCATAAAAATAGAAATAGTACAATAAAGGAGGAAATAGGCATGAAATTATGGAAACGGCGGTGGAAACGATCGGCTGCTTATGTAATGGCATTTGCTCTTGCTTTTAGTCAATCACCTAGTTATCGGGGGGGGTAGTACGGTAAAAGCGGCTGAAATACCTGCTGTGGTAATGGGAGTTGAAACGAAAGCGGAACCAATAAAATTAGTAATTAAAGAGGGTCTTATAGTAGGAACAACTTATATGGATGGGATGGTATCTGTTGGAACCAATATGACACATACACCAGGTGAGGTAAAGAAGGATGGGGTTGTTATATATGATACTGGTTATGTAACAAATAGTATTACAGCAGATAAAAAGACTGGGACAGGGGCTTTAGTTTGTTTTAATCCCAAATACGATGGAACAATAAGAGTAGGTGCACAGGTAGGAGCAGGTAAAAAATTTACTGTATATAATAAAACTACAGATAAAAATATTTTTGAAGATACTCCTTCAGCTAAAAGTGAGATGATATATGATAATATTTCTGTTGAAGCAGGAAATACTTATTATATATTTGTAGAAGGTTCAAAGATGCGTTTTTATGAACTTGCTTATCAATATGAAGGTTCAGGAACACCATCAGAACCAGAAGATCCAACTCCTCCAGCGAATAAGTTAGAAGCTTTTCCAGGTGTAGAAGGTGGCGGTAAATATGTAACTGGTGGTCGTGGCAAGACAGTTTATACCGTAACGAATCTGCAGGATAGTGTAGGGAAAACTTCATCCGATTGTATTGAAGGCTCTTTGCGTTGGGCATTGTTAAAGGCAAAGGAAAATGGCGGTGGTACAATTGTATTTCAAGTGTCAGGAAATATTGAATTAGAAGATACATTAGAGTTTAAAGATATTGCCAATGTAACAATTGCAGGACAGACTGCACCAGGTGATGGAATTACAGTTTCTGGATATGATACTTGTTTAAGTAATTCTAGCAATATTATTATTCGTTATATGCGGTTTCGTCCGGGAGCAATTAATGTACATAGTGGTGGAGACTCAATGGACGCATTGTGGGGACGTGATAACAAAGGATTTGTAATTGATCACTGTTCTTTTAGCTGGAATACCGACGAGTGTCTGTCAATTTATCGTGGGCAGGATGGAACAGTACAATGGAGTTTAGTATATGAAAGTCTTACTTTGTCTGGACATTCCAAAGGGCGGCATGGATATGGAGCAATTGCAGGTGGAGATAATGTAACATTTCATCATAATCTATATGCCGATCATACTTCTAGAAATCCACGTTTAGGAGGCGGTTATGGCGGTGCAGCAGATGCAAAGCATGTAGCAGTTGTTCAAATGAATAATAATGTTATCTATAACTGGGGCTTTAATACAACATATGGCGGCGGTTATGCAAATACAAACTTTATTCATAACTATGAAATGGCTGGTCCTGGAACAAGAGATGTCGTTGCAAATTGGGTTATTAATCCAGGTGAAGTAGGAAAAGTAGGTGGTTTTTATATTAAAGAAAATTACCTGACTGATTATTTAAATCGAGAAAATGGAGAAAATACGCCATTGATTACAATGGATAATATTTCTCAGTATGGAAGCTTTTCAGGTGAGGAATCTGGTTCGAATAAAACTACATTGGCAACAGCTCCATATTATTCAAAAGATGGTACGGGTACAGAAGGAACACAAACAAATGAAGCATTTGATGAATATTTGGATAAAGTATTGAAAGAAAAATTTGTTCCTGAAACAGTATTGCAGGATGTATTGACAAAGGCAGGCGCTACTTATCCAAGAAGAGATGCAATTGACGCCAGAATTACTGCAGAAGTAGGAAATGGATTAGGACGTTATGTCAATACGGAACAAGAAGCAGGCGGATTTTTGTCAGAAGCAGGTGAAATTGTAGAAGATTGGGGTTCCAATTACGATACAGATGGAGATGGAATTCCTGACTATTGGGAAGAGGAAAATAACTTAGATAAAACAAGTGCAGCGGATGGAAACGTAGTATCTAAGCTTTCTGATGATATTTTAGGTACGCCAGGTTATACCAATTTAGAAGTATATTTGAATTCAATCGTAGATATGGAACATGAACCAGAAAATCCAGTAGTAGAGATGACTTTTCCTGCAAATAATGAGATGATTGAAAAAGGAACAAAGACAACTCTTACAGTGGATGCATCTGGTTCGGTTAATACAATTAAGAAAGCAGATTTTTATTATAGTACTTTGACAGAAAGAAACTATATTGGAAGTGGAGAAGTAAATGGAACAACAATTACTTGTGAACTTCCAGATTTAAAAGATGGTTCCTACTTTGTTTCAGCAAGAGTATATGATGAGAATGGAAATTCGACACAAACAACGCCTCATGAAATACATATCAATACTTCAGATACAGAATTGAAGAGTGAAGGCTGGACTTCTTCTGACATTGGTAAGGTAAAAGTATCTGGTTCTGGAAGTTTAGAGGATGGTATATTAACAGTAAAAGGAAATGGAAAACTTGGAAAAGCAGAGGGAACAAAGGCTGGTACAACAGCAGAAGATGCTGCTAGTGCAGCTACAGATGCTTTCCATTATGTTTATAAAAAATATACAGGCGATGTAGAAATTACAGCAAAATTGGAGTCGATCAGTTCGGTAGATAATCATGCATTTGCTGGAATTATGATACGAGAAGATTTGGATGCCGATTCAAAAGCAGCAGTTCTTGGATTATCTTGGGCAAAAACAGAAGAAACAGTAGGAATACCATGGGCAATGTATCTGGCTTCTAGAGCAAAAAAAGGCGGAGAGATCAATTCTTTGGCTGAAAGTTTAGATAGTGAGGATGCAGCAGAGAAAGCAGGTGTAATTCTTCAGACTGCGGTTCCATTTAAGGATGGACCAGAAGAATTAGGATATTGGATGCGTCTGATTCGAAAAGGAAATGAATTTACTGCCTATAGTTCTGCAGATGGTGTTGTATGGAAATTAATGGGAAGTAAAACAGTTGAAATGGGCGACGAAGTATATATTGGATTTGCCGCTGATAGTAATCAAGTTGCAAATGAGATGGAACAAATAAACACAGCACGTTTTTCTAATATTAAAGTTAGTTCCAATATTCATGCAATTACCTATGATTTAGAAAATATTGGTGTAACAAATAAAGTAGATACAGTAACAACTGGAAATGATATTTCTGTTATATTAACAACAACAAAAGGCTATCGTCTTCCTAAGACAGTTCAGGTAAAGATAGGGGATCAAAAACCAGTGGATATCGCATTGGATTTAGTTGATCCATTAGAAGGAAATCTATTGATTGAAAATGTAACAGGTGCAGTTACGATTTCTGCAAAAGCAGAGATTGATACAGAAGGAATTGAACAAGTTGCATTGACAGCAATTGATCCAAAAGGATATCTGACTGTGACAACTTCTGGCAGCGCAATTGTTTTAGATCAGTCTGCTACAGACGGGAGAATAACCAAACAGGTAAAGGAAAATTTAGCAAAGAATGTAAGCTATTATGTATTTCCAAAGACAACCGATGCACAGACAATGGAAATGGATGTAACGATTCTAGAACGAAAAGATGATGACAGTAAAGATAGAGGATTTTTTGTTGGTGTATTTGAAGTTGGAAATGGAGAGGAAGAATTTAGTTCATTAGGTTTCCGAAATGTTTCTGGAAATCCAGATGAAAAGGGAGGCTTGACTGCTTATTTTACAAAATCTGGTGGAAATACAGGAAATGCAGGTAGTAGTGTAAACAATGGATTATATAAAAATGATCAGAATTCTAAACCAAGTTATGAATTGGGTAAAACTTATCATGTAATATTTGAAAAGACAAGTTTAGGTTATAAAGTAAGCTGGACAGGAACTTATGCAGAAAAAGGCAGTGGTGTATATCCAAATGGAAATTCAGATGGACCAGATATGGATTTATATTATGTATTTTCCGATAAAAGACCTGCTGCAGATGAAGAAGTGCAATATGGATTTGCTTTAACAGGTGTAACAGCTCAGATAGAAAATCTTACTTTAACAGATTCTAGAGGCAGAACAATTTATAAATTGACAGATGATGAAGTAAAGAGTATTGGAAGCCTTGCAGATGTAGAAATTGATATTCCAGAAAAGGGATTGACAAAAGAAGCAATCGTAGCGGAACTTCCTACAGAAGTAAGAGTTATGTTTATGTCAGATTCCTATCAGGTACGTTCTGTTGCATGGGATTTGTCTGAATTAGAAGAACTTTATACAAAGGAAACAAAAATAACACTTTCTGGTGCAATTGACAGAGTAGAAGATTATACAGCAACTGTAAATGTTATACTAAAAGGCAATGCTACAGAAGAACCAACGGATCCAGATGATCCAACAAAGCCAACCGATCCAGATGATCCAACAAAACCAACGGATCCAGACGATCCAACAAAACCAACGGATCCAGACGATCCAACAAAACCAACGGATCCAGATGATCCAATAAAGCCAACAGATCCAGATGATCCAACAGAACCAACGGATCCAGATGATCCAACAAAACCAACCGATCCAGACAAACCAAGTCGTCCAAATAGACCAAGCAGACCATCGGATGATGACGACGACGATGATGATGACGATGATGAGAGTGTAATACCAGATTTAACCTATCAAGAACAAAATCAAGTTGAGTCAGCTTTGGGAAGTCAAATTACGATTCAGGAAGTAGTAGAAAGTAATACTGGAAAATTGGTAATTACTACACAAAAAGAGATTGTTTTCTGTGAGAAAGATGGAACACTTTCAAAGGAGAAATGGCAGAAGGTGGATGGTTCTTGGTATTATTTTGGGACAGATAGTAAAGCAGTAAATGGTTGGTTAAAACTTAAAAATCAATGGTATTATATGGATCAAAATGACAAGAAGATGGAAACCGGATGGTTAAAGACAAATGATGGCAAGTGGTATTTATTAGATGAAATGAATGGAGATATGAAGACTGGCTGGCAGCTTAGAGGCGGCAAGTGGTATTTATTAGATGAAGTAAACGGAGATATGAAAACAAATTGGCAGTTGAGAAACAGTAAGTGGTATTTATTAGATGGAATCAATGGAGATATGAAGATTGGCTGGCAGCTTATGGGTGGTAAATGGTATCTATTAGACAGTATAAATGGAGATATGAAAATTGGCTGGCAGTTTAGAGGCGGAAAATGGTATTATTTGACTGCTTCTGGTGCGATGGCAGCAAATACAACGACTCCAGATGGATATCAGGTAGATGCTTCCGGCGCATGGATTCCATAGGATAATAGATTGTTGACAGGATAACGACGCAAATAAAAGAAGCCATTTGCTCGTTTATACTTATAATTTGGTAAGCTCTGTTTATAGATATAAAATTTTTAAAATTTTTGTAACAAACTATGATTTTCAATACTCCTTTAAGCTTTATATAATTTAATAGAAATTTTAAGATTTGCTGATAAATAGCTATCGATAAACAGAGCTTTTTCTGTTGAAAAAGGAAGGTAGCATATGTTAAAACATTTCATTAATAAATCAAAAAAAATACTTGCCAGTGCAATGGCAGTGTTAGTAATGGCTTCTTCTACTTTATCAGCTCAGGCTTATATTGATATACCAAAGGAAGAAACGATACCATATATAATTGGAACAGAAGCAGAAGAAGCACTTTATGGAACCCGTATATGGAAATTTGATGGAACAGATGGTTCTTATATAGATGAAACAGCACGAAAAGACGTTTTTCAATTTCAGAATATGACAATTGATGCAACACAAAGTGGAAATGGAGTAAAATTTAATGCAGGAAGTAGCTGCACGCAGTTTGAGCCAGTTACAACTGTTACCATTCCAGCGATTGGAAATTATACCCTTTCTATTACAGCAAAGTTTTGGCCAAATGCTACAGTAACAGTAGATGGAAAGGAGTCAGAACCACAAAATGGAGATGCAACATTGACATTTAAAGGGGAGACAAAAGATGGAACAATCACATTAAATACAGCAAATAATGGGATATGGGTAAAGTCTATTTCTGTAATTTGTGAAAAACCAATTAGCTCAGAAGAGCTTTATGGAGAGCGAGAATGGAAATTTGATGGTTCTAGTGGTTCTTATACAGATGAAACAGCACGAAAAGATGTTTTTCAATTTCAGAATATGACAATTGATGCAACACAAAGTGGAAATGGAGTAAAATTTAATGCAGGAAGCAGCTGCACGCAATTTGAACCAATTACGACTGTTACCATTCCAGCTATTGGAAGTTATCAATTAACAGTAACTGGATATTTCTATTCTGGTGCAACTGTATGTGTAGATGGAAAAGAATCAGAATCGTTAAGTGGTGATAAAGTATTAAATTTTGGTGGTGTAGTAAAAGATGGTATCATTACCTTAGTGATGGCAGGAAATGGTGCTTGGATAAAGAATATTAAAGTAACTTGTACAGAGGGCTATGATCCAATTCAATCTTATATAGAAAATAGAAAAGTAGATGTATGGGATTTTGGTGGTGTAGAAGAAGCAGATAGCACAAAGTATACTAATTATATTACGAAAGATTTTTATGATAATTTAGATGCATCTTTGTTTAAATCGAAAGGAATTTTTGAAAAAGCAGGACAGTATGAGTTTGGAGATTTGACATGGATTCATCAAGATAGTGATCGTATCTATTACAATAGTGCAGATAATTCAACTGGCGGAATCAATAGTGCAGATAATAAGAGTGACAAATATAAATATGACTTTAAAGATGGATATATTAGTTTGGGTGCTTATTATGCAGCAGGCGTAGGTTCTAGTGATGGAGTAGGAGGTCGATGTGTAGAAATTAAAAATGTACTTCCAGGTGATGTAATTACTGCTTATATGATGGTAGAAAATGCAGATATGGATTTGCATTTCCTCTATCAGGGCAGTGAAGGAGAACAAGATGACGTTGTTACGTTAATTACAAAAGAATATACAAAACAAGAATTTATAGCAGAATATGCTGGAACTTATAAATTATATTTAAACAATGGTGCTGGAAAGCCTAGATTTTTACGTGTTACTCGAACACCAGATGTTTTAATAAAAGGAACGATTGATCTTGCGGGTAATAATCTTACTGATTATCAGATAATATTAGAAGATAAAAGTTCTGGAAAGCGAATCAATGCTACTGTTTATCAGGATGGAACGTTTGCGGCATTAGTTCCTGCAAATACAACCTTAACTGCAATTTTAACTGGTGCAAAAGGATATGGATTTACAGATAATTCTAAAGGTATTACAACGACAACAACCATATTAGAAAATATTTCGCTAGTAGTGGAAGCAAAAAGTTTATCTGTATTGTCTGGTAAGATTTCTGGTTTTGCAAATGATTTTGATTCGTCAAATTTAAAAATGATTTTGTCTTGTACGAATCCAAATTTATTAAAAGAAGATGTCCTTCTTGAAATTGCAAAAGATTGGACATATGTAGCGGAATTAGAGAATGGAGTAGAGTATCAGCTTACCATGACAGGAGCAAATGATTATGAATTAACAGAAGATATAGTAGTAACATTAACCAGTGATACTACAAAAAATATTGCTGTAAAGACAAAATCAGAGTATCCTGTATCTGGAAAATTTATAGGATTAGAAGCAGATGCGAAAGTGACACAGGTTACATTTGTAAATTTAGAAGATGATTATAGTTATACTGGAACAGTAACAGCAGATGGCTATAGTGGGAATTTAAGAGATGGTGATTATGAAATTATCGCTCCTGTAAATGGTTATACTATGATAGCTCATATTGTAGTCAATCATGCTCCAACAGAAAAAGATTTGTATTATGTTTCTACTGCAAAAGAAGAACTTGCTTTGGTACCTGATATTTATGTGGGTTATCCAAGCAGTATGTTAGAGGAAGGTGCTTATTGTTATTCCACAGTAAGAGAAGCTGTAAAAGCATGTGCTGCAATGAATCCATCTAGTGAAGCAGAACGAATTACAGTTCATATTTATCCGGGTGTTTATCGGGAGCAGGTAATAGTTGAAACACCATATCTTACCTTTGTAAATGATAATCCAACTCAGGAAGTAGTTTTGACCTGGTATTATGGAGTGGGTTATAAATATTATAGTGCAGGAGAAGATGGATATTACAATGAAAACCTTGCATTTGATAAATATTCTCAAAACAGTGTTAATAAATGGGGTGCTTCCGTCTATATAAAATCAAGAGCGACTGATTTTAGAGCAGAAAATATTGTATTTGAAACTTCTTTTAATCGTTATATGACAAAGGAAGAGATAGAAGATGGTGCACAGCCGGATATGAAAGAAGCAATTCGGGTATTGCGTGAAGAAGGTTTAGATGTTACAACTAAATCGGCAACAGAAAGAGCTTGTGCGTTGGCAGTTGATGCTGATCGTGCTGAATTTAAGAATTGTACAATTTTAGGAAGTCAGGACACTTTATTTATTCAGTTAAAGACACATACTTATTTTAAAGAGTGCTTTATTTCTGGAAATACAGATTATATTTTTGGAGATGGAGATGCTGTATTTGACCGTTGTGAATTACAATGGTATGGATATAAGGATCAGCCAGCAGGTGGATATATTACGGCTGTGCAAAATCAAGCTCCTAAGGGATGTCTATTCTTAGATTGTACAGTAACTTCAAATAAAGAATTGCAAGTAGGAGAAGGCTGTTTTGGACGTCCATGGAGAGAAGGAGCACAAGTGGTATTTTTAAATACTGTTTTGGAGTCAGAGAATATGATTCGTGCTGCTGGATGGTCGGATATGAGTGGTGGAAAGGCAGAAAATTCTTTTTTCCGTGAATATAATACTACACTACAAGATGGTACACCAGTAGATACTTCAAAACGAGTAAAAGATACTGTAATAAGTGCAGAAGAGGCAGCAGAAATTCAGGCAGAAGATTATTTTGCAGGTTGGGTGCCATATTATTATGAAGAGAAAAAATCAGAAGTGGTATCAGTAGAGAAATTTGAGGATTTGACCATAGAGATTACAAAAGATGGAATTAGTAAAGATAAAATTCTTGCAAAAGTTCCAACCAGTGCAGCAGTAACTTGTGCATCTGGTGAAGAGAAGGATTCATTTGTGGTATGGGATGATTCAAAGTTAAAAGAAATTTATACAAAAGAAACAGAATTGATATTGACAGGAATGTTGGAAGAGTTTGAAGATGTTTATGTAACGATAAAAATAATTTTAATTCTTTCAGATGAATCAGAAGAACCAACTAAACCAACCGATCCAAGTGATCCAGAGGAATCGACCAAACCAAGTGATCCAAGCGATCCAGAGGAACCAACCAAACCAACCGATCCAAGTGATCCAGAGGAACCAACCAAACCAACCGATCCAAGTGATCCAGAGGAACCAATTAAGCCAACCGATCCAAGCGATCCAGAGGAACCGACCAAACCAACCGATCCAAGCGACCCAGAGGAACCAACTAAGCCAGAGAAACCAAGTCGACCAAATCGTCCATCTTATGATGACGATAATGATGACGACGATGATGACTCCTATGAGGAGGAATCGGCTCTAACTTATAGTGAACAAAGTAAAGTAGAAGCTGCTTTGGGAACTACAACTGTAATTGAAGATGTAATAGAGAGTAGAGAAGGAAAGTTGGTCATTTCTAGTAAACAAGAGATCGTATTTTTTGAGAAAGATGGTACACTTTCAAAAGAAAAATGGCAAAGTGTTGATGGAGTTTGGTATTACTTTGGTTCGGATCATAAAGCGGTAAGTGGCTGGCTGAAAACGAAAGATAAGTGGTATTATTTGAATCAGCAAAATAAAAAGATGGAAACAGGCTGGTTGAAAACTTTAGATGGCAAGTGGTACTTATTAGATAGTCAAAATGGAGATATGAAAAATGGCTGGCAGATGCGTGGAGGTAAATGGTATTTATTAGATGAAACCAATGGAGATATGAAAACTGGTTGGCAGAACCGAGGCGGCAAGTGGTATTTGTTAGATAGTGTAAATGGAGATATGAAGACAGGCTGGCAAATGCGTGGAGGTAAGTGGTACTTATTAGATAAAGTGAGTGGAGCAATGAAGACAGGTTGGCAAAGAACAGCAGATGGAAAATGGTATTATATGTATGCTTCTGGAGAAATGGCAGTAAATACAGTAACACCAGATGGTTATAATGTAGATGCTTCTGGAGCCTGGATTCATTAGTTTATACAATTAAAGTGGAAAGAAAAAAGGACTGTAGCAGTGTGTTACAGTTCTTTTTGCTGCTTTAAATAAAAAATTCTTGACAAATGAATAGTTTGATGCTAAGGTTAATTATATAAGTAATGAACCAATTAACTAATGGACAAAGGAAGATAAAATTAGGATTGGAGAAAGGAGAAAATATGGATGAATGGAATATTGACACAGGAAAAATCAATCTATTTACAGATTAGTGAAATGATAGAAACGGATATTCTTAGAGATATTCTTCTAGAAGAGGAACGAGTTCCTAGTACAAATGAATTAGCAAAGATTTATGCAATTAATCCCGCTACTGCGGCGAAAGGAATTAATGTTTTAGTAGATTCTGGTATTTTATATAAGAAAAGAGGAATTGGTATGTTTGTAGCAGCAGGAGCGAAAGAACAAATTTTAAAACGGCGAAAGGAAGCCTTTTACAATGATTTTATTAAAAAATTACTGCATGAAGCGGCAAGTATTGGATTAGATAAAGAACAGGTGATTCAAATGATTCGTTTGGGTGAAGAAAAACAAAGTTCAAAAAGGAGAGAGGGATAGAATGGAAACAATTGTATGTAGTAAAGTATGTAAGCAGTATGGTACAAAGCAAGTGTTAAAAGAGATTGATTTAACTTTAGAAAAAGGAAAAATCTATGGTCTAATTGGGAGAAATGGAGCAGGAAAGACAACTTTATTATCGATTTTATCTTCTCAAAATCCACTTTCTTCTGGAACAGTAACATGGAATGGAGAAGCGATTTGGGAAAATCAACATGCATTAAACCATATTTGTTTTTCTAGAGAATTATCACCAAATTTAATTGGTAATAATGGGAATAACATGAAGATAAAGGAATATTTAAACATTGCATCGTATTATTATCCAAATTGGGATAAAAAAATGGCACAGGATTTAGTTGAAAAATTTGAGCTAAATATCAAACAAAAAATTTCAAAACTTTCAAAAGGGATGCTGTCTATGGTCACTATTATTGTGGCACTTGCCAGCAAAGCAGATTTTACTTTTTTAGATGAACCAGTAGCAGGACTAGATATTGTGATACGAGAGTATTTTTATAAAAGGCTTTTAGAGGAATATATGGAAACAGGTCGAACGTTTGTTATTTCTACACATATTATTGAAGAGGCTTCCGACTTATTTGAAGAAGTGATTGTGATTAAGAAAGGAGAATTGCTTTTAAAAGAAAATACACAAGAACTACTTTCTAGGGCTTTTCGGATTAGTGGACTTTCTGAAGTGGTGGATCAGATGACAAACGGCTATAAGAAATATCATGAAGAACAGATTGGAAGAAGGAAAAGTGTAACTATTTTTTTGAAAGGGAAAGAAGAGTTACCTAAAGAATATGATGTAACGATTCAGCCTTTGAATCTGCAAAGTATATTTATTTCTTTATGTGGAATGGAGGAATAAAAATGGAAAAAGAGCTGCATAAACAAGCAATAAAACGAAATTTTATTTTTTGGAGTAAACTTGCTGAAAAATATATTGTAATAACAGTAGGGATGATGCTGTGTTATGGAATTTTTCTTTCTTATATAGGAGGAAAGGATAGCCTATGGAAAAGTGAAATGTGGCAGATTATGTATATTTATCAGATTATTTTAATAATAGTTTCCGCTATTATTACTCCTGCGTCTTATGGAACAACTTATATTCCATTATTGATGTCATTTGGCTCAAAAAGGAGAGAAGCTGTATGGGGGTTGCAGTGGATGAATTGGTTAGTATTAATTGAGATGGAAGCAATATTGATTTTATTTGCTTATTTGTCTTCTATAAAGCTAGAACAATTTATAGTAATAATTTTTGTTGCTTTATTTGGAGGAATAATTGGAATTGCATTAGGACAGATAATAATGGTGTGTGGTTTTCGTTTTGGAATGAAAGGACTTATCTTGGCGACAGTCGTTATAGTTTTGCTTGCAGTAATTGGAGGAAATTTTATTTTATTTTACGTAAACTTTGGCATAAGATTTGATATAAATTTGATGGAAAGAAAAGATTGGATATGGAAAGCAATTGGACTATCAGGGTTAGCGATTGCACTATACATAGGAAGTAATGTTGTTTTATTAAGGATTATTCAAAAATATGAAGTTCGAAGATAGAAGGTGAAAAGATGTTAAAAAAACAGATAAAAAGAAGAGAAAAAGAGGTATTAATCGGTTGTTCTATTATGATAGGGATTTATCTATTTGTTCTATTGATTGTACTTGGAGTGGGAATTTATCAGAAACAAACGACGTATACAACAATAGTTGCATCAGGATCACTATTTGCTCTTATAATTGGAATATTTTTAAAATTTTTTATAGAATCCTTTTATTTTTTGCGAGAGTTTAATATAGCGATTTCTATGGGGCAGACTAGAAAACAGTTTGTTTGGTATTATGAGTTGGTTTCTCTTTTAGAGATGTTTCTAATGGTAGGATTTGTAAGAGGGCTTTGGGCAATAGAAGAGGGAATTTATTATTTTGTAATTCCAAGAGTGAAATTTTTAGTTCAAACAGATATGATTTTTAACTGGAAAAGAAACATTCTTATTATTTTTGGAATGGTTGCAATTCAAATGTTAATGCAGGCATTATTACTTCGATATGGAATGAAAATATATTGGGGAATTTGGATTATATGGATGTTATTATGTTATACGCCAAGTATCTTATCAACTCATAGTGATTCTGTAATTGCTGGAAAGTTTATTGCTTTTATAAAATGGTTTATTCATATTGCAATAGAATTTGGAGAGAGTTTTTGGATAGGAATAGGAATGATAGCTTCTGGTATTTTAGTTGGAATAGCTTGGCTATTTTTACGAAAGCAGCAAGTTACAATGTAAAAGTTCTTAATAATTGGAAAAAAGCTTGCTGTTAGAAGGAGGAATGTGATAATATAAAAAATTAGATAGAATAAATTTAGAAAAGGGAAGGGAAAGAAAAATGAAATGGACTCGATTTACGATTAATACAACTACTGTTGCGGAAGACTTTATTAGTGATTTATTGTTAGAATTAGGAATTGATGGAATTGAAATTGAAGATTATGTTCCACTTTCAAAACAGGATACTATGGCAATGTTTGTAGATATTCTACCAGAACTTCCCAAAGATAATGGATTAGCGAAAGTACATTTTTATCTGGAACCACAAAAAGATTTTTCAGAATTGTTAGAAAAAGTGAAAGAAGGATTAGAACAGCTTCGAGCGATTGTAGAAGTTGGAGAGGGAACGATTGTAGAATCTGAAACAGAGGATAAGGACTGGATTAATAATTGGAAGCAGTATTTTAAGCCTTTTGTGGTAGAGGATATCTTAATTAAGCCAACTTGGGAGGAGATACCCCAAAAGGATCAAGATAAATTGCTGATTCAAATTGATCCTGGAACAGCGTTTGGAACAGGGATGCATGAAACAACACAGCTTTGTATCCGGCAATTAAAAAAATATATCCATTCGGGAATGGAACTTTTGGATGTTGGAACTGGAAGTGGAATTCTTTCAATTGTTGGACTGAAACTTGGGGCAAAACATGCAGTAGGAACAGATTTAGATCCCAATGCTATTTCAGCTGCAAAGGAAAATATGCTGGCAAATGAAATTTCAGAGAAACAGTTTGAAGTACGGATTGGAAATATAATAGAAGATAGTGCATTACAACAAGAAATTGGATTTGAAAAATACGATATTGCAGTAGCGAATATTTTAGCAGATATTATTTTACTGTTGCAGACTGAAATTGCAAAACATATAAAAGTAGGCGGATATTTTATTACTTCTGGAATTCTTGAAAGTAAAAGACAAATTGTAGAAACAGCTTTGACTGAGAATGTAAATTTTGAATTAGTAGAGACTATCACACAGGGAGAGTGGGTCTCCATTACTGCAAGACGTAAATAGTAGGAGGGAGTAGGATGCATCGTTTTTTTGTAGATCGCAGTCAGGTGGAAAAAGAAAAGATCGTTATTCTTGGCAGTGATGTCAATCATATACGAAATGTACTTCGAATGAAAATAGGGGATCAGATTCAGATTAGTGATGGTTCAAATCAGGTATGGCTTTGTCAAATTGTCCAAATGGAAAATGATAAAATTGAAACAGAAATCTTATCAGTAGAGGAATCTTTTGCAGAGCTTCCAGCAAAAATTTATCTTTTTCAGGGGATTCCAAAAGGGGATAAAATGGAGTGGATTATTCAAAAAGCAGTTGAACTGGGAGTATATGCGATTGTTCCTATGAGAACAAACCGAGTAGTGGTAAAACTAGATAAAGAAAAAGAACAAAGCAAAAGAAATCGTTGGAATAAAATTGCAGAAAGTGCAGCAAAACAATCAGGCAGAACGGTAATTCCAGAGGTTTTACCAATTATGGGGTTGGAAGAAGTTTGTCATTTTGTAAAAGAATTTGAATGTAAGATGATTCCCTATGAATGTACAAATGAAAAAGGAGTTGGAAGAACCAGAAAATTAGTAGAGAAAATTCAGCCAAAAGATCGAGTCGGAGTGCTGATTGGGCCAGAAGGAGGGTTTGAAAAAGAAGAGGTAGAAATTGCTTTACAAAATGGAATTGAAGCTGTAAGTTTAGGAAAAAGAATTTTACGAACAGAAACTGCTGGAATGATAGCATTAGGAATGATTATGCTTTTTTTAGAAGAATAGATTAATTAGGGGCATTTTGCCCCTAATTGAAATTTTATAAAGTGAAAAAAATGCTTTACAAATAATTCAGTACAAGGTATACTATACCTATCTTATAAATCGTTATCTATTTTATTCAAGCTACTACAACTGTAGGTCAGCAAATATTCAACAATTAAAATTTTATAATAGAAAAGGAGAACAGATACGAATACAAAATATATCGGTGTAGTTGGAGTGGAAGAAGCAGATTTTCTGATTTATCTTTCTGAGCTTCTTGTAAAATCTGGAAAAAAGGTAGCAGTGTTGGACGATTCGAAAGAAAAAGATATTTTTGCTTTGCTTCCCTTTCAAGAAAAGGACAATATCTTTACTTATCATGGAGTGGAATATTATAAAATTATTTTAGAAAAAACAGATTTAGAACAATTTGATACTTATGATATCGTGTTTTTTATTATTGGATGCAAAGCAGGGAGAATGGAATTTCATATTCCAATCGAGGTTTTTTATGTTTTTCTTACCGCAAATCGAAAAGGAATAGAAAAAACAATCGAAACTGTTTGGGAACAGGAAGTACCAGTTGTTCTTTTTATTCGAAATTTTTGTGAGTATAAGATTACAGCAGCTTATATTCGTGGGTTGTGGAGAGAAGCAAGAGGAAATATTGTTGGCTGGTATGAGATACCATTTGATAGTATTGATTATGAGTATGCAATTCGTATGCAATATGAACCAGTCAATGGATATAGGCAGCTTTCAAAAGAGATGAAAGAGGCTCTTATAATTGTTTCTAGTAGGTTGGCAGGGCTTACGCAAAAGGAGGAAAAGAGGATTTATAAAAAATTGAAAAGGGGGAAGAAGTTGTGCAGATAGTATTTTGGGGAGCACAACCCTGGCAATCTGGGGTTGTAGGAAATATGATAGGAACGGCTTTTATGTTGACAGAGCTTTGTGGCAGTCGTTCCTTGATGATGCAGACAAGATTTTCTTGTCCAGATTTAGATTATGCTTTGTTTCCAGATTGTGGAGGAACTCATATTCGAGAGGAAGGCAGGTATTTTCAGGAGATTGGATTAGATGCTGTGTTAAATGATGCTATTTTAAAGTATCAGCAAAAGGAACGTTTTCCAAGACATGTATTAGAAGTAAAAAAAGATCGACTATATTATCTTCCAGGAACTTATAAGAATAATCGGGAAGTGTTTGAACATCATTTATTCAATCATCTAGAATTAGTATTGGAGGCAGCGGAATATTTTGGTGAGAATTTATTTTTGGATTGTAGTGGGGAGAGTAGTACAGTCTGTGAGCGAATGATGGAACTTGCGGATGTAATTGTAATTAATGTACCGCAAAATCCACATCAAATTGAAAAATTGCCTTCGCTAATATTAGGAAAAGAGGAAAAGATCGTCTATTTTATTGGACAGCATAATGAGAAGTCAAAATATCATATCAATAATATTCGCCGAAGGTATCATATTCCAAAAGAACAGATTGCAGCGATTCCTTATAATGTTGAGTTTGATGACGCACTATCAGAAGGAAAAAGTATTCGATTTTTGGAACAAAATTTAGATGTAAAGAAAAAGGATTTTAATTATGAATTAATACAAGAATTAAGAGAAGCAACGGAATTAATTCTTAAAAAGGCAGAAAAAAGTAAAAAAGAACGATAAAAAAATGAGGTGAGAAAGTGAGGATAGAAAAATCAAATTCCTATGAGGAAGGATTAGCAGCTCTTGCAGAACGAGTAGAAGAGAAGATGCGTCAGCTTTTAGGAGATTCTTTGGAAGAAAGCCTTTTTACACAAAAAGAGAAAAAACAGCGTTCTTTATTAAAGGCAGAGTTAAGAACGTATCTTTATCTAAGTGGAACAGGTAATCGGGAAGCAAAGATACAAGTAAAGGGAATGATTCGTGATATTTTAACAGAAGAAGAAAAGATAACGAAAGAACAGATGGATCGTTTTTTTCCATTTCATACTCCAAGTGAATTATGTGCAATGCACCAATTTCAGTTATTACTTTTTAAAGAAGAACAAATAGAGGGAGCTGATGGATTTTCTACTTTGCTTCAAAAAGCGGGATGGGCAGTAAAAGAAAACCGGATTTCTAGTGAAGAGGTAAAAGGAATCTACCTTTCTTGGCTTCCAAGGTTTGATTTTTTAGAAAAGCTGGAATTTTTAACACAACTTATCTATAGTATGCTATATGGGCTTGGCAGTATTGATAGTTTATTGGAACAGCGTGTAGATGGAATTAGTGGAGGAGTAAGCAGCGGAGGAGAAAAAGAAACTAGTATCTGGGTACAGTGGATGGGAAGAAGTATTCATTTGGCCTGTTTAAAATTTGGGTCGAAAGAGGAGTTAATTCGAGTTTGCCGAAGAATTTGTCGTTTTGAACAGGCTGCACAATTTACAAGTGAGAAGGGATATCTGGTGTGTGAATTGGCAGATGGTTCTAGAGTGGTAGTCACTCGTCCACCATTTAGTGAAAGCTGGTCATTTTTTGTTCGTAAATTTGATACGATTGAAAAACGAGAATTAGAGTATTTAATTCGTGGAGAAAATGCACAACTTCCAATTGGTATGTTACAGGGATTGATTGCTGCACAAACAACACTAGCTGTAACTGGAGAACAAGGAAGCGGCAAGACGACCTTATTAGTCGCTTTAATTGGGTGTATTTCACCAGAACTAAATTTACGGATTCAGGAGATGAATTTTGAAATGCATATTCGAAAATATTATCCTGATAGAAATTGTCTTACCTTTCGGGAAACAGCAAGTGTATCAACCCAACAGGGACTCGATTTACAGAAAAAAACAGATGGCTCTGTCAATATTTTATCAGAAGTTGCAACACATGAAGCAGGAAGCTATATGATTCAAATGGGTATGACAGCTTCTTTGTTTACCATGTTTACCCATCATGCGACAACTACAGAAAATTTAATTTATGCTTTACGTAATAGTTTATTGATTTGCGGACAGTTTGGTAGAGAAGAAGCAGCAACGCAGCAGGTAACAGAAGTGATACAGTTTGATATTCATTTAGTAAAGGATAGAAGCGGAAAACGATATATCGAACGAATTACAGAGATCTGTCCCTCTGTAAAGAAAGATGGGTGTTTTATTGTTCGAGATATTATTTATTGGAATTCTGAATTAGAGAAATACCAACTTGTAAAGTCCCTATCAGAACAGCAACTCAATCGGATTAAAAAAAATATGACAAAGGAAGAGTGGATAAAGTGGCAGAACTGGTATGGAGAGCAGAAAAACGAAACTGGAAATTTTATGCAGGCAGTCTATTCCTTTTAAGTTATTATTTTTTAGTATGGGAAAAAGAGTGGTATATGTTTCCAATTGTTTTTATTAGTATTTTACTTTGGAAACAGTATCTTGACTGTAAGGAAAGCTGGAGGGAAACCTATCAAAAGAAAAAAGAATTTCAAGAATTTTTAGAAAGTTTTCAGTTTTTTTATCAGACACATCCAACAATTGAAGCAGCTTTAGAAGAACTTTCAAAAGAGTATCCCACTGTTAGAAAACTTGTCGTTTACCGACGTCTTACAGGAGAACGAGTAAAAGAGGAGGAAGCAGTAGCAGATATCCATATGCGGATTTTTTTTCTTTTGTTGGAATTTTATTCGGAGTATGGAAGAGGAGAGTCTTTTTTAAAGGGAATTGGTTTAATTAAGGAGTGTGTAGAAGAGGAAATTATTTTAGAGTTACGACGAAAACAGTTGTTTGCAGGAGGTTTTTTCCTGATATTTGGGAGTTTATTTTTGATAAAACCGATTGAGGCTTGGGCAAAGAAAAATGTACCAGAATTAGAAAGTTATTATAATGGTATGCAAGGAAAGATTACAATGTTGCTTTGCTTGGGGGTTATTTTTTTCGTAGCACGAATACTAATTTGGCTTTGCTTTGAACAGAGTAGCCAAAAAAGAAAACAAAGGGATACTATCGTTTGGTTTTTAGAAAAGGAGTGGATACAAAAGGGATTAAAACAGTGGATTCAATTTTTTAAAGAGCATTATAGATGGCTTTATTCTTTGATTCAATATGTAGGATATACAGGAAACTGTCAAAAATTTCTTTTAAAACAGATAGGAAGAACTGGGATTTGTTTGGGAATCTTTTTCTTATTTAGTGGAAGTATAAAAAAGGCAATTGGATTTTTGGGGATTCTGATTTTAGCAGGAATTTTTGCATGGGTAAGTCCATATTTTGAATTACTGCTGTGCTGGTATCAGATAGGAGTTATACGAGAACAAGAAATTTTATATTTACAAACAGTATTACTTGCAGCAAAAGAGGTAGAGCAGATTGGAGCAGAAGAATTGAATCGATGGTTGATTCGAGTGGCAGAATATTATTACAGTGTATTTCTTTCTTTATCAGGAAGACTAGAGTTTGTAAAAGAAGCTGAGATTCTTGAACAAAGCGAAGGAAAGAAAGATATTTTTTATCATATGTTAGAAGGACTAATTCGAGGGAGAGATTATGGGTGGAAAACTGTTTTTTCTGGAATAGAGGGTGAGCAGATGTTTTTAAAACAGAGAAGTTATCAACGCAGAGAAAAGCGATTGGAAAATGAGGGAAGTATAGGACGGGTATTAATTATGGTTCCAGCGTTTTTTCTGCTGATTAGCTGGCTGATTCTGCCTTTTGTTACAGAGGGATTACAACAGCTTGCTTATTATGCACAGGGGATACAAGGATTGTCTTAACGAAAAAAGGGAAAACAAGAAACTGCCTTTCTATTGTTTTTGTATGGAAAGGCAGTTCGAAATGAAATCAATGATTGATACGTTTTTTAGCTGCTTGAATTACATGTTTAGCAAGTACAGAGGTTGTTACTGTTCCAACGCCCCCAGGAACAGGAGTAACGAAAGAGGCAGCAGAAGAAATCGATTCAAGATCGACATCACCACAGAGCTTTTCATTTTCATCTAAATTAATTCCTACATCAATAACAATAGCCTGCGGGCTAACGTAGGAATGATTGATTACTTTAGCCTGTCCTGCACAAGCAATTAAAAGTTCCGCATTTTTACAAGTAGTTGGAAGATCCATTGTTTTTGTATGACAAATAGTAACAGTACAATTTTTTTTCAGTAATAACATAGCAAGTGGTTTTCCTACCACAAGACTTCGACCAACAATTACTGCCTTTTTTCCAGTCAGTGGAATTTTTGCATAATCTAGCATTTCAATTACTGCTTCTGCTGTACATGGAGCAAAACCATCTTCATTTCCAGCAAAGACCTTTGCCATATTAATAGGACTAATGCCATCGATATCCTTTTTTGGATCGATAAGAGCTGCAATTTCGTTTTCATCAATGTGTTTTGGAAGCGGACGAAGAAGTAATATTCCATCAATGTCAGGATTAGAATTGATAGCAAGAAATTCTTGTTTAAATTCTGTCTCTGTTATTGTATTTGGATAGGAATACGTACTACAGCGTAAACCAATCGTATCCATTCGTTTTTTTGCACCACGTTCATAGGAAAGATCATCTGGACGTTCTCCAACTCGAATAATGGCAAGATGAGGAATATTATCAGAAAATTGAGTAAGTTCTTCTTTCATTTTTGTATTCATGGCAGCAACAACATCTGCCCCTTTTAAAATTTCCATAAAAAACTCCTTCTATTATTGTATTTATTTAGGATTGAAGCTTGCTTGTAACTTTATCAAAAATAAAGTCAGCTTTTTGAGTACCAGCTTGTTTTAGTTCTTCTACACGTTGATTGAGACATTCAGCTACTTTTCGATTTTTCATACTTTTCGTATTAATCCATACATTAACAGCAGCTCCTAAAAGAGCAGAACGTAAAAACATAACACCAACAGCTACATCGCTAATAGCAATCTGTGTTCCTTTTTCAGCCATTTCTTCTTGAAGAAGGATGCCTTTATATGCTTGTTCCATAATCTCTAAGGGAACAAGAGAGGCGTCATATAAGCATTTTTCCATCACTTGTTCTTTATATAATTTTTCTTCTTCTGTTTCTTTTGGAAGTGCATATGCTTTAGAAAGAGGCTCAAAGGCATGTGCATCTTTATCCATAAGAAGGAGTAGTTCAGAGGTATTTTGGGAAAGTTTTTCTAAAAGAACTTGGATATCTTCTTGCACAGAGAGATATTTTTTTTTGCCAAGTGTCAGATTTCCAACCATACTTCCAAGTGAACTTCCAATTGCACCTCCTAGTGCACAAGCACCTCCTCCACCTGGGATGGGAGATTTTGATGAAAGAGAAATAAGAAACTCTTCGATAGAATTTTGTTTTATCATGGGATAACTCCTCCTTAATTGAATGGTTTTAAAGAGTGTATAACAGAATATAATAGAAATCAAGTGTTTTGTAGAAATTAAATAAAAAACAAATGCACATTTACAAATGATGGATTTCATGTTACAATGATCGGGTGAGTAGGACAAATGGTCGCAGCTGCAGAAACGAAAGGCTGCAGGTGAGGAAAGTCCGGGCTTCATAGGGCAGGATGCCGGATAATATCCGGTAGAGGTGACTCTAAGGATAGTGCAACAGAAATAAACCGCCGGTTTTCCGGTAAGGGTGGAATGGCAGTGTAAGAGACTACCGCCTTTTTGGTAACAAAGAGGGCATATGTAAACCCCATCCGAAGCAAGACCGAACAGAAAGTGATACGGCTGCCCGTCGTACTTTCGGGTAGGTTGCTAAAGCTTACTGGTGACAGTAGGATTAGATAGATGACCATTCTGTATTTTGATACAGACAGAACCCGGCTTATGCTCCTGCTCACAAAGAAAAGTTTTGAAAGTATTGGTAAAAAAGATGAAAGTCTTACGGGTTATAAAAAGAATGTTTCGTGTGTTACAATTAAATTATCGGGAGATTATTTTATTTGAATTAATCTATCGTATTTTGTTTGCCGTGTGCGTAGTATCTTTAAACACACGGTTATTTTCGTTTGCTTTGAAAAAGGCAGGATATCATTATTTGACAGCGAAAAATCTTTTTGGATTTTTATTGTATCCGTGGTCTTTGGCTATTTCTATTTTTATTTTATTATTTTTGGTGATTTATTTGTTGTTTGAAGTGTGTGTACTATTAGCAGCATTTCAGGCATCTGAACATGGAGAAAGATTAAAATTACGGCATCTTATTGTAAGAGGATTTCAGTATTTATGTGAGATAATGAAGAAAAATCAATTTTCTTGTATAGGGTTAATTTTACTGTTTATTTTAGCGTCAGGGATGTTTTATCTTTATCCAGCAGCAGAAAGGATAAAGGCAATTCGGGATATAATGAAAAATTTAAAAGCAATACCAACTGTTTTTTATGGATTGCAAATAGGGTTCTATTTCATTGTATTATATAATATACCAAAATTATTTAGTATTCCATTTGCGATTTTAGGTAAAAAATCGTGGAGAGATTCAAAAGAATATAGTAAGCGATTTTGGAAAAAGAAGCCGATTTTTATAACAGGTTCGGTTTTTATTTTAGGAATTTTTATTGATATTATATCCAAGCTTGTTCTTTATATTGGAACTTTGATTGCAGCTTGGCTGATTAATTCTTTTGTAGATAAATCAATTCAACTTGCTATGGTGCTTACCGTTTTTGATTGGCTGCAATTAGTAGTTATGGTATTGGGAAGTATAGGAGTATTATTTTTTGAAATAGCCTATTTAATGGGAATGTATTATCAATATAGAGAAGAAGAAAAAATGGAGCCAGAGCCGATTTTATTTCAGGAGGAAGATGCTCATTCATTGAAAAATAATCGATGGACAGCAAAAATTTTGGCAGGAGTGATAGGGGCATTTCTTATTTTTTTTCTCTGTGATGTGATATCAAATGGAGTCTATTATGCGAAAAAGATTTTTCCAGAAATTCAAATTACGGCACATAGAGGAAGTTCAAAGGAGGCACCAGAAAATACCATTCCGGCGTTTGAGTTAGCAATTGCACAGATGGCAGATTATATTGAGTTAGATGTGCAAAAGACAAGAGATGGAAAAATTATTGTGCTGCATGATAAAAGTTTTAAACGTACAACAGGAATAAATTTAAGCCCATGGAATCTTGATTATCAAGCAGTATGTTCTTTGGATGCTGGAAGTTATATGGGAGAGGAATTTACCAACACGAAAATACCAACATTGGAAGAGGTAATGCAATTATGCCAAGATAGTGTAATGCTAAATATTGAATTAAAAAATAATGGTCATGATGACAATTTGGTAGAAGATGTAGTTGCATTAATTGAAGCCTATCATTTTGAAAATCAATGTGTATTAACCTCCACTAGTTTAATGTATTTAAAGCAAGTAAAGGAACAAAATCCAAATTTGGAAACGGGGTATATTCTTTCTACAGCATATGGTTCTTTTTATGACAATGATGCAGTTGACTTTTTTAGTGTTTCTTCTGGAATTTTAAATGAGAAAATTGTAAAACAAATCCATGAAAGCGGACATGAAGTACATGCTTGGACAGTAAATTCAAAAACAGAATTGGAAAGAATGAAGTTATTAGGAGTAGATAATGTGATAACCGATTATCCCGTATTGGCACGTGAAATTCTTTATCGAGAGGAAGATACCGAAGGGATTATGGAATATGTAAGGTTGATGTTAGAGCGATAGAATAACACGAAGTATTTTAAGTGCAAAAAGGACGCATGGCTTAGATTTATTTTACTATTCCATGCGTCTTTATGCTATTATTTATAAATTGTTCCGTCATTAAAAATTCATTTCCAATGCAGGGAAGATCCAAATAAAGAGGTTAGACTTTTCTTCATGTTTTGAACAGCAATGTGATTGTTACTAGAAATTGTAATATTAAGTGCCCAATGCAAATCGACACTTATAATATATTCGAATGAAATACCATAAAAACGCACATCATCACTAAACCATGCTTTTTGTAACTGGTATGGTTTTAATATAGACTCGATAAATTCCATTGGCTTTGTCCATGGAAGATTCTGTGCCAATTTTTTTAAAATGTCACAAAAACCTGCTTTGGAAGTTGCACAATCAACCTGATATAAAAATTGTGTCTTTTTCATTCGACGGAACGCCATTTGAAATAGATAGTTTTCAAATGAGCCAGAAAATAATTCGTCATAACAATTGCAATAAATAGGTGGATTATCGCTTTCTGACAGTTTCATTGATAATATAGCATCTGCCCAGTGAAAAGAAAAAGGCAGGAAACCATCAGAAACGAAATCATTATAACCTACACTGTAATTTTCCAATAATGTATCACTATTCACTTCCGAGTATCCGTCCCATTCCTGTTCTAATAAACCATTGTCATTTTTTCCCATTGATTGCAAAAAGAAACGATAAGCAAGCGGGATACTTCTGCCATGTTGTTCCAAAATATTTGCCAATGTCTGGATTTGACTTTGTGAAGCTGGCTCTGTCTTTTTTGACCATCCCTTATCCATAGAGTTCATAGTTTTATAAAGCCTGTCAATCATTGTTTCTAAAGAACCATTTTCAAATGGTATAGTATTTATTATCATATTATTACCTCTATATTTGTATTTTCCATTACTTATGGTTGACACGGATTATTTTCTAATTTTGTTTATTATTATAAAGTTTATCGCTTTAAAAAACGTTGAATTACTTGTACAATTCCTTCATTATCATTGGAATCAGTAATATAATCAGCCGCATCTTTTACTACATCTTGTGCATTTGACATAGCAACGCCTAGTCCAGCGGCTTCAATCATAGTGACATCATTAAATCCATCTCCGCAGCAAATCATTTGATCCATAGTAAGTCCCAGTGAGGTGACTAACTTTTGAAGAGAATGGGCTTTATCAATCTGCTGTGGCATGATTTCTAAGAAGTAAGGCTCCGAACGATAGATACTAAGATACGTATGGTATTGTTCTTTTAGTGCAGCCTCTACCTGAAGCAGTCGTTCTGGTTCTCCTGTAATAAGACATTTATTTGAAGGAAAAGTAACATAGGAATCGAATTGTTGTACTTCTTTTAAAGGGAGTGCATTAATTCGAGATTCGATTTCCATATAACGATCAATTGGAGTACCAGCTATAATACAATTTTCTTCATAGGCTAAGATTCCAACATTCCAACGAAGAGCTTCTTGATAAAGACTAGGTATAACCGTTTGTGGAAGTGTTTTCTCATAGATAATTTCTTCTGTTTTACAGTTGACAATTCGAGCTCCATTAAAGGAAAGCAGATAATTTCCATATTTTTTTAATTGAAGTTCTTTTGCATATCGTATCATTCCACCAGTCGGTCTGCCAGAAGCTAGTACAACCAAAAATCCTTCTTCTTGAATAGCAAGTAACGCTTCACGGGTAGCGGGACTGATTTCTTTTTTTGAAGTTGTTAATGTTCCATCAATATCTAAAACCAACATTTGATAATCCATATTGTTATCCTGCACTTTCTTCTTTAATTATATTTTTCTTCACAATATAGACAACGGTATATCGCATGTTCTTCATCTGTTAAGATAAAAATTTGCTCTAATTCCTGCTCAATTGTAGTGATACAACGTGGATTTTTGCATTTTACAATATTAGTAATTTTCTTAGGATGAGTAAGATTCTTTTTTCCAACAATTTGACCATTTTTAATAATATTTACTGTAATATTGTGATCAATAAATCCAAGTGTATCGAGATTGATACTTTCAATAGGAGCTTCGATTTTAATAATATCTTTTTTTCCCATCTTATTGCTGCGGGCATTTTTGATGATAGCAACACAATCTTCAATTTTATCAAGACCTAAATCATGATAAATTGACATTGCTTTTCCAGCTTTAATATGATCAAGTACAAATCCTTCTTGAAGAGCACCTACATTTAGCATAATAATATCACCTCCGTTTTTAGTAGAATTAAACCTGTATTTCTAATAATTTTAAAATCAGTGCCATTCGGATATAGACACCATATTGTACTTGCTTAAAGTAGACTGCACGTGGATCACGATCCACTTCTACTGAGATTTCGTTTACACGAGGAAGAGGATGCAGTACTAACATATCAGGACGGGCAAGCATCATTTTTTTTGAATCTAAAATATAACAATCTTTCATACGAATATACTCTTCTTCATTAAAAAACCGTTCTTTTTGTACACGTGTCATATAAAGTAAATCTAATTTTGGAAGAGCATCTTCTAATTGGGATACTTCTTCATATTCAGAGCCATTTGCTTCTAATACATCATGACGAATATAGCTAGGTACACGTAATTCATTGGGAGAGATTAAAAGAAATTTGACATTAGAATAACGAACAAGTGCATTGATTAAGGAATGAACCGTACGTCCAAATTTTAGATCGCCGCATAGACCAATTGTAATAGAGTTTAAATGCCCTTTTAAAGTGCGGATGGTCATTAAATCGGTAAGTGTCTGTGTAGGATGCTGATGTCCGCCATCACCTGCATTGATAACAGGGATAGAAGAGTTCATAGCTGCTACTAAAGCAGCTCCTTCTTTTGGATGACGCATGGCACAAATATCAGCATAACAGGATACAATTCGAATTGTGTCTGCTACACTTTCTCCTTTTGCAGCAGAGGAAGAGGAAGCGGAAGAGAAGCCTAGAGCATTTCCGCCAAGATTCATCATAGCCGCTTCAAAACTAAGGCGGGTGCGGGTGCTTGGCTCATAAAAAAGAGTTGCAATTTTTTTCCCATGACAAACTTCTGCGTATTTTTTTGGGTTTTTACTAATATCAAGAGCAAGATTCATTAATTCGTCTAATTCCTCTACAGAAAAATCCAATGGGCTAATCAAGTGTCTCATAAGTACCTCCTTTATAAAATACTAATTTTAATTTTAAAATTTACCAGTAGAACCGAAACCGCCAGTTTCTCGATTTGTATGATTAAGTTCATCCGTCTCTTGAAAGATACCCTTTCGGTAAGGAGTAAATATAATCTGGGCAATTCGTTCTTTTGGTGCAATTTCTTCTGGAATAGTGGAATGATTATGAAGTGGAATCATTAATTCTCCCCGATAATCGGAATCAATAACACTAACTTTATTAGCAGGAGCAATTCCACGTTTCGTTGCAAGGCCGCTTCTCGCATAGATAAGGCCTACATATCCAACGGGAATTTCAAGAGCAATCCCAGTTGGAATCAGAATCGTTTCCTGTGGTGCAATAGAAATAGTATGCTCAATACAAGCATAAAGATCTGCACCAGCAGAAAATTCTGTTCCATAGGTAGGGATAATGGCGTCTTTGTGGAGTTTTTTAATTGGGATTGTTTCAGTTTGCATAAAAGTGAGTATCCTTTCCTTTTCATATTCATAATAATAAGTTTTTTTATAGGGTTCTAATCGGCAGGAGTCCAAAGAAGGATTTTGTTTTCTTTTAAAGATTCTGGTACTAGAATAATGCGCTGATTGGAAGAACCTCGAAAAACTAAACTATGATTTTTTTGTGCTTCTATAAATTCTCCATCTACTAAAATATCAAGATAGAATAGAAACTCTTTGGTTTCTGGCCATTTGACAGACATTGTATCTCGGATGTCACGGTCAAAAAGATAGCCAGACCAGCACCAGATTGTTTTTTGAGGAAAGAGTTCTTTGAATTGTTTTACCAGAGGAATAAGAGCAATCTGGTTTTCTCGTTCAAAGGGTTCTCCTCCAAGTAGGCTTAATCCAGCGATATAGTCTGGCTTACAATACAAAAGAATTTGATCGATTGTTTCTTGTGTAAATGGAGTGCCATAAGAGAAATCCCATGTTTCAGAGTTAAAACAGCCTTTGCAGTGATGAGTACATCCACTGACAAAAAGGGAAACACGTACCCCTGTGCCATTTGCTATATCATGACGTTTGATATCTGCATAATTCACAAAATATGCCTCCCTTCTTTGAAAATTTATTTTAACTATCATACACTAAAATACTTAGAATAGCAACAGAAAAATCAAAAAGATAAGAAAAATATTAGGAGAAATAAAAATAAGAATTGTTTCTTTTTTATGATCTTGTATAATAGAAATTATATCGTGCTGGAGATTAAAAGAAAAAGGAGAGAAGATTATATGAAATATGAATGGATAGAAGAATATTTAATGAAAAAAGCTGGAGTAACAAAAGACCTTCAAAAAGATTGGATAAGGAAAACAAGCCATATTATATTACAGTAAAGCTAAAACCATTCGATGGGGATTTTTTAAGGGCGCAATATAAAGATATTGTACCTGGGTATTATATGAATAAAACACATTGGAATTCGATAGAACCAGATGGAGAAGTACCAGATGATTTATTAAAAGATTTGTTAGATCAATCCTATCAGTTAATAAAAGAAATGCTTAGAAAAAAAGCAAACTTTATAGAGAGATTGAGCACTTAGAAATAAAAAGAACAGATCTAAGTGCTCAGTTTGTATTATTGTATTATATTTAATTCATAACAGAAGATAAAATTATAGATGTAATACACGGGCTTTTATTTCTTTTGTTTTTCCAACATTCCAGAAATTTTCTCCAAGATATCCACAAGTTCTTCTTGTTACATTCATTTTATTGTGGTCTTTGTTATGACAATTTGGACATTCCCATTCAAAGGCATCATTAATTTCAATTTCACCATCAAATCCACATACATGGCAATAATCTGATTTGGTATTAAATTCAGCATATTGAATGTTGTCATAAATATATTTTACCAGTTCCTCTAAAGCAGGCAGATTGTGACGCATATTTGGAATCTCTACATAGGAAATTGCACCGCCAGAAGAGATAGTTTGAAATTGGCTTTCAAATTGAAATTTTGTAAAAGCGTCGATTTTTTCCCGTACATCGACATGGTAGGAATTCGTATAGTATCCTTTATCAGTAATATCAGGAATATCGCCAAAACGTTGTTGATCGATTCTTGCAAAACGATAACAAAGAGATTCGGCTGGTGTTCCATAAAGGCTAAAACCAATTCCGGTTTCTTTTTTCCAACGATCCGTTGCTGCACGCATCCGTCTCATAACACGAAGCGCAAAATCCGTACCAATTGGATCGGTATGACTTACGCCTGTCATTAATTTTGTCACTTCATACAGACCAATATAACCTAATGATATGGTAGAATAACCATCGTGCAGTAATTGATCAATTGGTTCTTTTTTATCAAGCCGTGCAATAGCACCATATTGCCAGTGGATTGGACTTGTATCAGAAAGCGTACCTTCTAAGGCATAATGCCGACACATTAGGGCTTCATAGCAGAGCTGAAGGCGTTCATCCATTAATTCCCAGAACTTGTCCTCATTTTTCTTTGCTAAAATACCTATCTGTGGCAGATTGAGACTGACAACACCTTGATTAAAGCGGCCCTCAAATTGATAGTTTCCATTTTTATCTTTCCATGGTGCTAAAAAACTACGGCAGCCCATACAGCTAAAGACATTGTTTTCATAATTTTCCCGCATTTTCTTTGCAGATATGTAATCAGGATAGAGACGTTTAGCAGAGCATTTTACAGCCAGTTTTGTAATATAGTCATATTCTCCGCCTTTTAAACAGTTATGTTCATCTAGTACATAGACCAATTTTGGAAAAGCAGGTGTAACATAAACTCCCTTTTCATTTTTAATTCCCTCTAAACGCTGCCGTAAAATTTCCTCTACAATCATAGCATTTTCTGGTAAATAGTCATCATTTTTGTCTAAGTTTAAAAATAATGTGACAAAAGGAGATTGTCCATTTGTAGTCATCAGTGTATTGATCTGATATTGAATGGTTTGCACACCAGAGCGCAGTTCATCTCGTAGACGTTCAGATACCAGTTGATCAAGTAATTTTGGTTCTAGAGAATCACCAAAGGTTTCGATATAGCGGGTTCTATATTTGTGGTAACTTTTTCTTAAGTATTTTCCAAGATGGCGAATATCAACAGACTGTCCCCCGTACTGACTGCTGGCTACAGCAGAGATAATTTGAGTCATTACCGTACAAGCAACCTGAAAACTTTTTGGACTTTCAATCAGTTTTCCATTCATTACAGTACCATTGTCTAACATATCACCGATATTAATAAGACAACAATTAAAAATAGGCTGTAAGAAATAGTCTGCATCATGAAAGTGAATTGCACCTTCGTCATGTGCTTTCGAGATATAGTCTGGTAATAGCAACCTTCTAGTTAAATCTTTGGAGACTTCTCCGGCAATTAAATCCCGTTGAGTAGAGGCAACAGAAGCATTTTTATTGGAGTTTTCCTCTGCTACATCTTTGTTTCGGTTTTTGATTAAACTCATAATGGATTCATCTGTCGTATTGGCTTTGCGCACCATATCACGTTGGTAGCGGTAAATGATGTACTTTTTAGCAAGGATAAATTTGTTGTCAGCCATTAATTCTTGCTCAATCATATCCTGTATTTCTTCTACATACATCGAATTAAGGTGGCGAGCCTCGATATGGGACACAATTTCCTGAATTCGGATATCGGTCACCTTTTCATCGCTTGGAACTTCCTTATTCGCTTTCTGGACAGCAATGATAATTTTACTGCTGTCATATGGCACTTCACGGCCATTCCGCTTGATTACTTTCATTGTAAAGCCTCCCAGTTTTAAGATACAATTATTTCCCAATAGTTGGGTTTGGTATCGAGTGTCTAAGAAATTATATGTTAAACTCGATTACAGCACATTATAGCATCTCTAAAAGGAAATGTCTATATCTAGATTAGAATTAGTATTAAAACACTATATATTGTGGATATGTCGATAAATCGTGTTTAGAATATTCTGAAAAATAAGAAAAAGAACAGAAAGGTTATGATGAGCAATCGCAAAGAAGAGAAGTTTTGTGATATTAAATTAAAATCTGCGAAGAAGTCAAAGATAGGGTGTTGATAACTTAAAATGGGGGAATTATTTCGAAAATATGTTCGATTTAAAAGTCAGATAAATTGCTTGTGGCACTTTTTATTTTATGTTATAATGAGGCGGAATATCAGAACGAGTATTTAGGAGGAAAATAAGAGATGGCAGGAATCGATCAGAGTAGAATCAGAAATTTTTGTATTATTGCTCATATTGATCATGGAAAATCAACATTAGCAGATCGGATCATTGAAAAGACAGGTCTTCTAACAGAAAGAGAGATGCAAGCACAGGTATTAGACAATATGGAGCTAGAAAGAGAAAGAGGAATTACCATTAAGTCGCAGGCAGTTCGGACTGTTTATAAGGCTCAGGATGGAAATGAGTATATTTTTAATTTGATTGATACCCCAGGCCATGTCGATTTTAACTATGAAGTATCAAGAAGTCTGGCAGCTTGTGATGGAGCAATTTTAGTAGTAGATGCAGCACAGGGAATAGAAGCACAGACATTGGCAAATGTATATTTGGCTTTGGATCATAATTTAGATGTCTTTCCAGTAATTAATAAGATCGATTTGCCTAGTGCAGAGCCACAGCGTGTGATTGATGAGATTGAAGATGTGATTGGAATTGAAGCACAGGATGCACCACAGATTTCTGCAAAGGCTGGAATTCATATTGAGGAAGTATTAGAACAGATTGTAACAAAAATTCCAGCACCAAGCGGAAATCCAGAGGCGCCATTACAAGCGTTGATTTTTGATTCAATTTATGATTCCTATAAAGGAGTAATTGTTTTTTTTCGAGTGCGGGAAGGTACCGTAAAAAAGGGAATGAAAGTACGGATGATGGCTACAAAAGCAGAAATGGAAGTAGTAGAAGTTGGATATTTTGGAGCTGGACAGTTGATTCCTTGTGAGGAACTAAGCGCAGGTATGGTTGGATACCTAACCGCAAGTATTAAAAATGTAAGGGATACTGCAGTAGGAGATACGATTACAGAGGCACAAAATCCTTGTAAAGAAGCACTTCCAGGGTATAAGCGGGCCAATCCTATGGTCTATTGTGGAATGTATCCAGCAGATGGAGCGAAATATCCAGATTTAAGGGATGCATTAGAAAAACTTCAACTAAATGACGCTGCTTTACAGTTTGAACCAGAGACATCGATCGCATTAGGATTTGGATTTCGGTGTGGATTTCTTGGTCTTTTGCATTTGGAAATTATTCAGGAGCGATTGGAAAGAGAATATAATTTAGATTTAGTAACTACAGCTCCTGGGGTGGTTTATCGTGTGTATAAAACAAATGGAGAAAGGATAGAGCTTACCAATCCTTCCAATTTACCAGATCCTTCAGAGATTGACTATATGGAAGAGCCTGTTGTAAATGCAGAGATTATGGTTACAACAGAGTATGTTGGTTCGATTATGGAACTTTGTCAGGAAAGACGTGGCGTGTATCTTGGAATGGAATATATGGAAACAACAAGAGCATTAATTCGGTACGAGCTTCCTTTAAATGAGATTATCTATGATTTTTTTGATGCATTAAAATCAAGATCCCGTGGGTATGCATCATTTGATTATGAGATAAAAGGATATGCAAAATCAGAACTGGTGAAATTAGATATTTTAATTAATAAAGAAGAAGTAGATGCGCTTTCTTTTATTGTATTTGAAGGAACGGCATATGAGCGTGGACGAAAGATGTGTGAAAAATTAAAAGAAGAAATTCCAAGACATCTATTTGAAATTCCAATTCAGGCAGCAGTTGGAAGCAAAGTGATTGCACGAGAAACAGTAAAGGCTATGCGAAAGGATGTCTTAGCAAAGTGCTATGGAGGCGATATTAGCCGAAAGAGAAAGCTGTTGGAAAAGCAGAAAGAAGGAAAGAAACGGATGCGTCAGGTAGGAAATGTAGAAATTCCTCAGACTGCATTTATGAGTGTACTAAAGCTGGACGAGAAGTAAATCGTATTATAAGTGAGGTGGATAGATTGGAAGGAAAGAACCATAAAAAGCTACTTGGTCTTTATGTGCATATTCCATTTTGCTTAAAGAAGTGTAATTACTGTGATTTTCTTTCTGCTCCTGCTAAGAAGGAAGAAATAGCACAATACTTTTTAACTTTAAAAAAAGAGATTTTAAGCTGTAAGGCATGGGCTTCTCTTTATTCTGTGCAAAGTATTTTTTTTGGAGGAGGAACTCCTACTTTGCCTGATGAAGAGTGGCTTATTCAGATATTAGAGGAAATAAAAGCAAGTTTTTTGGTAGAAGAAAAGGCTGAGATTACATTGGAATGTAATCCAGAAACTGTAAATCAAGAAAAACTTCGAAGGTATCGAAAGGCTGGGTTTAATCGAATTAGTTTTGGGCTTCAATCTGTAGAAGAAAAAGAATTAAAGGAATTAGGGCGTGTGCATACCTATCAGCGGTTTTTAGAAAGCTTTACGGCTGCTAGAGAAGAGGGATTTTTAAATTGTAATATTGATTTGATGTTTGGATTACCAAAACAGACTTTGTATGGATGGGAGAATACCATTCGAACTGTAATTGCATTAAAACCAGAGCATATTTCGGCTTATAGCCTTATTATAGAAGAAGGAACTGCTTTTTTTGAGAAAATGGAAAAAGGACAGCTATCTTTGCCAGATGAAGAGGAAGAAAGACAAATGTATCAAAAGACAGAACAATGGTTAAAGGAAGCTGGATATCAAAGATATGAAATTTCAAATTATGCAAAACCTGGTTGGGAATGTCAACATAATTTGATTTATTGGAGTGGGCAGGAATATTTGGGGTTAGGATTAGGAGCTTCTTCTTATATGAATGGGGTACGATTTCGTAATCCTTCTGATTTAGAAGAATATCAAAAATATAAAGTGAATTTAGAACCATATTATATAGAAGTAGAACGTTTAACTCTTACAAATCAAATGGAAGAGTTTATGTTTTTGGGACTTCGGCGAATGGATGGAATTTCGAAAAGAGAATTTAAAAGAAGATTTGGATATTTCCTAGAATCTGTTTATGGAGAAGTAATAAAAAAGTGGGAAAAGGAAGGACTTTTAGAGGAAACAGAAGACAGAATTTGGTTGACACAAAAAGGAATTGATGTCAGCAATGTTGTTTTAGCAGATTTTTTATTCGAATAGATGATTTGCAGTTTGTAATTGGAGGAAAGAGAAGAAAAGTTCTTTCCTCTAATTACAAATGTTTTGATTGAGGTTTTAATAAGAATTTATATTTAGGATAAATCAACTTCAATAATTCGGCTGGAACGTCCCTCTGCTCCATTGGAAAAAACGGCTGTTACATAGTATTGATAAACTGTTCCACATCGTGCAGAAAATGGAAGAGTGGTAGAATGTTTCTTTTCTTCTTGAGAGATTGTCTTGATCTTATGATAAGTGACATCTGTTTTTTCTTTTTGATAGATATGATAGGCTACAGCTTGATCGACATCTTGAAAGCTTAACAGAAAACTTCCTGTAACAGCATCTTTCGTAATCTCTTGTACAGCAAATCCGGTTACCATAGTAGGATCATTTGGAGCAGGAGTCCCTTTAAAACGAGGTGGTTTTTGAATAAAGGAAGGATCGATTGGATGAACAATAGACTTTAGACGATCCAGCTTAGAGTCACAGGAATAATTGAAAATAAGAGAAGCAACGATATTGGCAAATATCATAGCACCATAGCGTTGTAAATGAGTATTATCAGAAAGTCCGTCTGGATAGGCACCATCTGGATATTGGAAAGGAGCCAGCCACATAAATAGAGATTTACTTTCTTCTGCTGTAAAATGTGTTAAAAATTCGGTGCTGTATTTACCTAAATCAAGCAAAGGCACTTGATATTTTTTTGCAAAGTTTATCATTTGCTCTCGATAAGCCGGAAAACTAATTGAAAAGGAACCATGTTCATCACAGTTTCGTCTGGCTACAGGTGTAATCAGAACAAGCTGTGCTCCTGTCATTTGACAGGCCTGATAATAAGGCAATAGGTAGGTTGGAAAATCAGAAGCATTGACATAACGGTTCGGACGAATCGCGGTAGCATCGTTATGACCCCACTGTACAAAAAGAAAATCCCCAGGGCTTAATTCTTGAATGATGGAATCTAATTTTCCTTCTTCAAGGAAAGAGCGAGAACTTCTTCCGCCAATTGCTCGATTTTCAATTTTGATTTCATCTGTTTCATAGACTCTTGCTTGCGGATAAGAACAGTTTGTACAGGTAGATTCTGTGATTTCTTGGTCAACTGTGAAAAATTGACAGAGTACTTGTCCCCATCCCGTCTGTGGATAATAGACAGATTCATAAGTTTGTACAGTAGAGTCGGATGCTAAAAAGATGGTTGGTTTTATTTTAGCAGGTTTTGGCTCTAATTTTTCGATAATAAGTGAAGAAAGATAGACATTGCCTTCAGTTGGAGTGGAATCTAGCATAGAGTATTGACCAAATGGAAAAGAAAGTTCCATTCGATTTTGGTAAACTGGAACAAAAAAAGAGAGTGTTTGTTTATGGTTTGGTAAGACAGTAATAGACTCTATTTTTACAATTTGATTGGAACGAATGTAACAAAAATAGGATTGATTTGAAGGATTTTCAAAAGTTACTGTAACTTGATAATTTCCATTTTCTAAAATAGGTGAAAAAATAGGTGTATTTTCATAAGTATAAACACCATAACCACTACTTTCTATTTCTCTCCAAGATTTACTAGAGAGAACCGTTAATTTGGGGGTAGCGATTGTAGAAGTAGAATCCATAGGATTATCGATATAAGAGATAGAAAACGTATTTTTTTCGTAAGATGGGTTTCTTGGAAAATAAACATTATTTATCCATCCAGGTGCTTCTTTGGGATAAGTAAGATAAGTAAAAAGTTCCAGAGGAAGTGTGTGAAATACTTTTTTTCTTTTCATAATAGTTAGCCATCCTTTATTAAAAATTTCTGTTTATTATACCATAATTTCGCTTGTTTTTCAACGCAGGGTCGGAAAAATATATTGAAACGATTATGAAATTTATGGTATAATGTCGAAACAGAAAGGAAGGATGGTGGAAAAATGAATTGTAAAAAGTTAAAAGGAAAGCGCTGCATTTCAACATGGTTGCTGATACTTTTTTCTTTCTTTTTGCTTTGTTCCTGTGGAACAGTTAGTCCAGAGACTTTTCCTAATGAGACACAGGCAGGAAATCTATTAGGAACAAATCTAGAAAGTCAAGAAGAGGGAGAACTAGAAGTTCATTTTATCGATGTTGGACAAGGAGATGCCGTATTGATTCGCTGTGGAGAACATGCGATGCAGGTAGATTTTGGAAATAATGATAAGGGAACTTTAGTACAGAATTATTTGGAAAAACAGGGAATTACCCATTTAGAGTATGCAATTGGAACACATCCAGATGCGGATCATATTGGAGGGATGGATGTTATTTTATATAAATGGGATGTAGATACTGTTTTTATGCCAGATGTAACCAATAATACAGCAACCTACCGAGATGTCGTTCAGGTTTGTAAGAACAAAAATTATAAGATTGAAGTGCCAAAGCCAGGAACAGAATACCAACTTGGAGATGCTAGTTTTCAGATTATCTGTCCAATTGCAGATGGATATGGAGATATCAACAGTTATTCAATTGGAATCCGGTTGACTTATCAGGATACTTCTTTTGTGCTTTGTGGAGATGCTACGATTGAATCAGAAACAGAGATGCTTTGTTCAAATGAAGTATTGTCCGCTGATGTGCTTAAAATTTCTCATCATGGAAGTAATACTTCTACCAGCGAAGAATTTTTAAAAGCAGTCAATCCTTCCTATGCAGTAATTAGCTGTGGAAAAGATAATTCTTATGGGCATCCGCATCAGGAAATTTTAGATCGGCTGCATCAGTATCCAATTCAGATTTTTCGAACAGATGAACAAGGCAGCGTAATTGCTGTTTCAGATGGAGAAACTATTACATGGAATACAATAGAGTGGGAGGACAGCGTTTCACAGAGTGAATATCTCTATGTATTAAATACTGCTACAAAGAAATATCACTACATCTGGTGTAGTTTTGTGGAGGATATAAAAGAAGGAAATAAAGAGGATACAACAAAAACAAAAAAAGAATTGAAAAAAGAAGGATATGAACCTTGTAAAAAATGTGTTGGTGAATAGAGAGCAAAAAACAGGATAAGAAAGGAGAAGTATGGTTTTAGAGTGTCAACTTACAAACGGAATAAGAGTGGTATATGATCGGATTGAGAGTGCAAACTCAGTTGCTTTTGGTGTTCGAATAGCGGTTGGCTCACAGAATGAAAATAAAAAGAACAATGGAATTGCCCATATGATTGAACATATGGTTTTTAAAGGCACAAAAAAAAGAACAGCAGCTCAAATTGCAGATGAGATTGCAGATGTAGGAGGAAATGTAGATGCATATACAAGTAAGGAAGTTACTTTTTATTATGCTTGGGTGTTACCAGAACATTTAAAAAAGACAATTCGATTGTTAGAGGATATGTTATTTCATTCTCAGTTTTTAGAGGAAGAGTTTGAAAAAGAAAAAAGTATTGTAATGGAAGAGATTGACATGTATAAGGATTCTCCAGAGGATGTAGTCCATGAGATGCTGCAGAAAAAAGTTTGGGAACCTCATCCGCTTGGATTTTTGATTTCTGGTGAACGTGAAACAGTGGAAGAGTTTACAAGAGATGAAGTAAAGCAATTTATGGAATGGCATTATACTGCAGATCGGATTATTCTTTCTGTTGCTGGAGCATTTGATCCAGTAGAAATACTTGCTTTATTGGAAGAAACATTTGGAGAGGTTCCATTTTCTCTGCAATCGCCAGAATTAACGATTCCTCAATTTACTCCTTCTGTCTATATAGAGAAAAAAGATATTGAGCAGGTACATATTAATTTGGTATTTGAGTCTATTAGTAGTATAGCAAAAGAACGTTATACCTTTTCCGTATTAAATTCGATTCTTGGAGGCAATGTAAATTCAAGAATGTTTATGAAGATTCGTGAAGAAATGGGAATTGCTTATGCAATCTATAGTTATGGAAGTAGTTATAAAACAACTGGGTTATTTCATATTTATGCCGGAGTGAATCCTTTTCAGGTGGAGAATTGTATTCAGGCTATGGGAGAACAGATTCGAATTTTTGCAAAAGAAGGACCTACAGCAGTAGAACTAGTGCGGGCAAAAGAACAAATTAAAACCGATTTGATGATTCAGTATGAAAGTACAAAAGGGCATATGAATAGCAATGCAAAGGAATTAATGCTATTTGGAAAAGTTGCTTCCTTACAGGAGACACTTGCTATGGTAAATCAAGTAAAGAGGGAAGATGTAATAGAAGTTATGAATCAATATTTTTCTTTAGAGAAAATTGGGATTGGATTGGTAGGAAATTTAGAGGGAATAGAAGGAGAGCCAATTGGAATTGAGTGGGTGCGAAACCAGATGGAGAAAAGAAATAAATTTACTTAAAAAAGAAGATATGTTAGAATACAAGTAAAAAAATGAAAAAAGGAGAATCTTATGAAAAATTTGGAAACAATATGTGTACAGGCTGGATGGGAGCCAAAAAAGGGAGAGCCTCGTGTATTACCAATTTATCAAAGTACGACATTTAAATATGAAACCAGCGAGCAGATGGGAAGATTATTTGATTTAGAGGATACAGGATATTTTTATACAAGGCTTCAAAATCCTACCAATGATGCAGTTGCGGCTAAGATTGCAGAATTAGAGGGAGGTGTGGCAGCTATGCTGACATCTTCTGGACAAGCAGCAAATCTTTTAGCAGTGATTAATATTTGTGAAGCAGGAGGACATATTGTTAGTACTTCGGCAATTTATGGCGGAACATTCAATCTGTTTGGTACGACCTTAAAGAAACTTGGAATAGAGGTAACATTTGTGGATCAAGATGCCCCAGAAGAGGAGATAGAAAAAGCGTTTCGTCCAAATACAAAACTAGTATTTTCGGAAACAATTTCAAATCCTTCTGTACAGGTATTAGATATTGAAAAAATGGCTTCTTTGGCTCATAAGCATGGTGTTCCTTTGATTGTAGACAATACATTTGCTACACCGATTCATTGTAGACCGATTGCATTTGGTGCAGATATTGTCGTACATTCAACGACAAAATATATGGATGGTCATGCATTAACCGTAGGAGGATGTATTGTAGATAGTGGAAATTTTGACTGGATGGCACATAGAGATGCCTTTCCTGGATTGACAGAGCCAGACGAATCTTATCATGGTATTGCATATGCTGAAAAATTTGGGAAAATGGCTTATATTCAGAAAGCAACTGCACAGTTAATGAGGGATTTAGGAGTAATACAGGCTCCTATGAATGCATTTTTATTAAATATTGGTTTAGAGACATTGCATTTGCGGATGCAAAGACATTGCGAAAATGCGCAAAAGGTAGCAGAATTTTTAGAAAAACATCCACAGGTAGCATGGGTAAATTATCCTGGACTAAAAAGTAGCAAATATTATGAAATTGCACAAAAATATATGCCAGATGGAACTTGTGGTGTGATTTCATTTGGATTAAAAGGGGGAAGGGAATCATCGATTCAATTTATCGATCATTTGAAATTGGCTGCAATTGTAACTCATGTTGCAGATGCACGGACTTGTGTTCTTCATCCAGCGAGTCATACCCATAGACAGATGACGGAAGAACAGTTAATTGAGGCTGGGGTACAGCCAGATTTAATTCGATTTAGTGTAGGAATTGAAAATATAGAAGATATTATTGCGGATGTAGAACAAGCGCTTGCCAAGATAAAAGAGTAGAAATTAATAGAATAGAAAAAAAAAAGAGAAGCATACTAGATGTAAATTTAGTATGTTTCTTTTTTTTGAATAAAAAAGATGGAAGGCAGCAGAAAGTGAGGAGAAATAGATGCAATGGAATAATAAGCTACAAAGTGAGATAGTATCAAAAGAGCAAGAGGATAATAGTTCATCGGAAAAAGAGGAAAAAAAGAAAACAAAATCAGAACGAATGGAGATAGAGGAAAATCAGATTCGAGAAAGTGGACAAGTGATTTTGGATGGAAATGGGGAAAGAAAAAAGATTTATCTTTTAACGATTATTGGAGAAATTGAAGGTCATGAAAATCTTCCCAATCACAGTAAAACAACAAAATATGAACATATTCTTCCAAAGCTTGCTTCGATTGAGGACAGCGGAGAAATTGAAGGGGTATTGCTATTGATTAATACGGTAGGAGGGGATGTGTCTGCAGGTTTGGCATTGGCAGAAATGGTAGCCTCTTTAAGTAAACCAACCGTATCACTAGTGATTGGGGACAGCCATTCCATTGGCGTACCACTTACTGTAGCAACAGACTATTCTTTTATTGTTCCAAGCGCAACTATGATTATTCATCCAGTTCGAATGAATGGAACAATTATAGGTGCACGACAAACATATGACTATTTTCAGATTATTCAGGATAGAATTGTTGATTTTATTGCCAATCATTCTAAGACAAAAAAGGAACGGTTAGAAGAAATGATGATGAATACAAAAATGTTATCCAAAGATCTTGGAACGATTTTAGTCGGAGAAGATGCAGTAAAGGAAGGGTTGGTATGTGAAGTAGGAGGAATGAAGGAAGCATTGAAAAAATTATATCAATTAATAGAGTAAGATATTAGAATAGAAAAGAGCCCTTTTTGATTCTAGTGTGCATTTTTCTTATTTTAATTGCTATCTTTATTAAAATGGGTTAAAATGGAAAGAATAGATCAAAAAGGAGGAAAAGTCGGGATGCTTGGACTTTTAACAAAAATATTTATACCAAATGCAGAAGAAGTTACAAAACCAGAGGTTCGACAAGCATATGGCGTACTTTGCGGATTTCTTGGGATTGGATTGAATATTTTATTATTTGCCGGAAAATTTTTAGGTGGAATTCTTAGCCATTCAATTGCAATTGTGGCAGATGCTTTTAATAATTTATCGGATGCAGGGTCTTCGTTTATTACTTTAATTGGGTTTCGGTTATCTGGAAGTAAACCAGATCCAGAGCATCCGTTTGGGCATGGTAGAATGGAATATTTATCGGGACTTTTTGTGTCTGTTTTCATTATTCTAATGGCTGTGGAATTATTGAAATCTTCGGTTTCTAAAGTTTTTCATCCAGAACAGATCGAAAGCAACTGGTTTGTAATTGGAATATTAGTAGTATCTATTATAGTGAAGTTATATATGAGTTACTATAATCGTATAATTGGAAAGAGAATTTCTAGTACAGCAATGCAAGCTACTGCAACAGACAGTCTAAGTGATAGTATTGCTACTACTGTGGTATTGTTATCAACTATTATTACTAAAATGACAGGGCTTTATGTAGATGGATATTGTGGTGTATTAGTTGGAATATTTATTCTTATCGCTGGAATTAATGCAGCTAAAGATACCATAAATCCTCTTTTGGGGCAGGCACCTAATCCAGAATTTATCGAAGAAATTCAAAATATTGTAGCAAAGTATACAGAGATTAAAGGGATGCACGATATGATGGTTCATGATTATGGTCCCGGAAGAGTAATGGTTTCTTTTCATGCAGAAGTACCGGCAAATGGAGATATCTGTGTGATTCATGATGCGATTGATCAGGCAGAAAATGAACTTCGAGAGAAACTTGGATGTCATGCGGTGATACATATGGATCCAATTGATACAAATGATCCAGAAACAATGAAATTAAAAGAACAAGTGTTGGAATTGATACAAGAGTTAGATAAAATGATTAGTATTCATGATTTTCGTTTGGTGAAAAGGCCTGCTTATACGAATGTAATGTTTGATGTGGTATTACCATATGAGTTTTATCTTAGTGATCGAGAAGTAGAAGAATGGCTGAAAAAAGCGATTCAAAGTATAGATACCAAGTATTATGCGGTAATTTATATTGATAAGGAATTTACTTAAGTTTGGAGAAGAAAGGCGCCCTAGGATAAGGCGCCTAAATATTGGTAAAAAACAATATATTTTTAGGAATTTTTTAAGGAAAAACGACCAATCAGTTCTTTTAGATTTTGTGCCTGTGCTGCCAATTCTTCACTGGAGGAGGCACTTTCTTGTGCAGTCATAGAGTTTGTTGTAACTGCATCAGACATCTGTTCAAATCCAGCATTAATTTGCTCAATTGCAGTTGCTTGGTCTCTTGCTGCATCTGCGATTTCTGCAATGATATTAGTAATGTCACTGGTGTTATTTACCACCTGTGTAAGAGATTTGGCTGTTTCATTGACAATGTTTGTTCCATTTTCTACGGTTTCAATAGATTTGATAATAAGTTTTGCTGTATTTTGGGCAGCTTTTGCACTTTCTTCCGCAAGACTGCGTACTTCCTCTGCAACAACAGAAAAGCCTCTTCCAGCCTCCCCAGCACGTGCTGCTTCAATTGCAGCATTTAAGGATAGTAGATTTGTCTGTTCAGCGATTGTTTCAATATTTTTAATAATATCACCGATTTTTGCGGAGCCCTCTTTAATATCTTCCATTGCATGAATCATAGACTGCATTTGCAGGTTACAGGATTCTACATTTTTCTTTGCCTCTAGGGAACGCTGACTTGCTCTAGTAGCATTGTCGGCTGTAAGTTTTACTTGATCGGAAACATTTGTGATACTTGTAGCCAGTTCTTCTAATACACTGGCCTGGTCAGTCGTACTATCTGCTAAATTTTTAGCTCCTTGTGAAGTGCTGTTGGAATGATCAGCTACAAGATCTGCAGCATTGTTCATTTGTGCCATGGTTTCATTAAGAGAACAAATAATAGTATCAATGGATTCTTTTAAACTAACAAAATCTCCTGCAAAACTAGCTTCTGTTTGTATATCTAGATTTCCAACAGATAACTGTGAAAGTACTCTAGTAATATCGGAAATATATAGATTTAAGCTTTGAATCGTATTCTCTAAGTTTCCAGAAAGAATGGAAAGCTCATCTTTTGTATCGATTACCTCAACAGGTGTTTTTAAATCTCCTTTTGCAAGCTTTACCAGACGTTTTGTTACAGAATCGATTGGATCCACAATGTTTTTGATTAAACGTATCATTAGTAAAATAGTAATTACTAAAATAAGGATACCAAGTATGGTATTAACCAGTACCGAAATAGAAATAATAGAAGTAAATTCACTGTTTGGTGCAGTAATAATCAAACGCCAATCGGCATGATCTTTTACTGGGCAGTATGCAGCAAACATAGTTTTCCCATTTTGGCGATAGGTAATGATACCTCCTGTTGTACTGGCAAGAATTTTTTTGGTTGCTTTTGCAAGTGAGGCATTTTTCTTATCTGTTTCTTGCAGAGCATTTGTTTGTTCAGCGATTTTTTGCTCATCTCTATGGAAGATAACAGTTCCCTCTTTATTGATAATATAGGCATGACCTGTTTTTCCAAAGGTAATTTCTCCAATTTTATCATTGACAGATGAAATTAAATCTACAATATATACAGTACCAACAATTTTATTGTCATTATAAACAGGAGAACCTGATATAATAATAATATCACCATTGAGACGATTAATAATTGGCTCACCTACAAAGACATCGCCTTTTGATGTGGTTTGAAAATGGAGCTGGTCATTAAAGTCAAAATCTCCATAATTCGAGTAACCCATTCCATTTAATTCTACAAATCCAACTTCATCATAATGATTCTGCAGCCGAACTCCTTCCATTGCCTTTAGTTTTTCTTCTTTGGATGCTTCAGTATCTCTGATAGTTTCCAAAGTAGCTACATTTATTGCATTTACTTCTAGCGTGTGTAATGTTTGTTCAACTGCAGAGGAGGTTGAGTTTAATGCGACACTTGTTATTTCATGTAATGTGTTCATATTACTAAAATACATAAATGTTCCAGATACAATAATAAGTGTAATAACTAAAATTAGAAATAGACGTGCGACCTGAAAAACCAAATGTTTTTGTAAGGTTTGCTCTGCGTTTTGTATTTTTTCAACTTCTACTGCTTTAAGATTTTTGTTTTGTTTCTTTTTCATTTTCGTCCTCCTCTTTATAATAATCCAAACTAATTTGTATCCCTCCTTGTATCTTTATTGATTGCAAGAATATTCTATTAATTACAAAATTTTGCATTTTAATATGTAAAACAACCTATAACAAATTAGTTGGAATGGTTACAAATAACTTAAAATCAGCATAGCATTTTAAGAGTTTGCTGTCAATGTACATTTTTTCTTACATCCAAAAGGGCTGTTTTCCAAATGATTTCTTCCTGTCTAATATTCAAAAAAGCAGTTATGCTTTGCTATTAGCTTTATTATACTTTATTTACTCAGATAAGTATAGCAAGAATTTTTAGACTAGAAAAGTTTAGTAAAATGGTTGAAGATGATAGAAAAATATGGTAAAATCGGTGAAAGATAAATTTGGACTTGTTTAGCGAAAAAAGAAAGGGAGGGAAAAGGACGATGAAATTGGCAGAGGCACTTCATTTGCGAGCAGATTTACAAAAAAGAATTTCACAGATAGGTACTCGTTTAGGTTTAAATGCTAAAGTACAAGAGGGTGATATACCAGCAGAAGATCCAAAAGAATTATTGAAAGAATTGGATAGAAATACAGAGGAATTGCAGCAATTAATTACAAAAATTAATTTAACAAATAGTAAAATAAAATCAGAAGAACAAACCTTAACAGAGATGATTGCAAGAAAAGATACACTTAGTTTAAAGGCTTCCATTCTACGTGGCTTTTTACAGGAAGCAAGTCAGAAGATTGAACGTTATTCTAATAAGGAAATTCGAATTTTTAGTACAGTCAATGTACAGGAACTTCAGAAACAAGTGGATCAAATTTCTCAAGAGATCCGATTATTAGATGTGAAAATTCAAACTCTTAATTGGTCTGTAGATTTAATAGAATAAAACAAAGAAAAACGATAGGTAGTCTATATGGGCGAGCATAAAACGCTGATGATGCGAATTCATCCTCCAACAAGAGCAGAACGGAGTATAGTGTATCAGTATTTTAATACTCATCATGGTTACACGGGCATAAATTATAAGTTATTTTTATTACCATTATGCTGACAAGTAGACGAGGGAGTGGACAGGGGAATAAAAAGAACACCAAGAATCGGCATAAACACTATATTTTTGCAGATTCTTGGTGTTTTTTATAAAAATTCTATTTCAACTTTTTTTGCTTGGCAGTCAGCCGTTGCGATAATTCGATAAATTTCATGTTTCCAAGCAGTTTTTAATCGTTCATCGGTGATTGGAATTTCTTCTATCTGGATAGAAGTGATTCCTAAAAGTGTGAAACTTCCAAGTAAGCCAATCGAAAGGCAAATTTTTTTTGTAGGAAGTACAAGGTTATCCAAAAGAGTTGGTTTTTCATAAGTTAAAAAGGATAGAAAAATTTGATGTTCTCCTTCTTCGGTAAATTGAAATTGGTCGGTAATACAGATTTTTTCTCCTTTTATTAAAGTAGCATTTCGAATATAAGAAGCGATTTTGGCTTCTTTTGGATAGGCAGGAGCAATATCCATGCAAATAGAACAAATTTTTTCACCAAGCTGATAGTTTGTATGGACTGCTCGATAACTGGCTCCTGCTTTTTGTTGAATTTGGTTGATAGTAGGAAGGTTATGGTATTGGGATTGCATAGCCCAAAGCTCATAACGTTGAGGAGAAAATGTTTTTTTGGTATAGGTTTCTACTCCAATGTCAATAAAGAATGGAAGTCCATTTTTATAGATAGTAAAGCTGCCAGTATCATTGTGATTATGGCTGTCATTGTTGTCTCCTGCTTTCATTGCCAGATAGTATTGGGTTGGGTTTTTTATAAGGGCAGGATTAGAATTATCTCGTGCAATAAAAACCCCTACACTTGGATAGAAAATATCTTGGTATAGAACAGGACAAGAAGTATCAAATGCCATAATTTCAGAATAAGTGAGTGTATTTTGAACACGATAGAAAAGATTGATTTCTTTTGAAAGGAGTGGATCAGGATTTTTACGAAAATCTTTTGCTGCAAAATTCATCATATTTCGATTGCCAATTCGCTTTCCAAATAAAAATTCTCGTACACCAGAAAATCCAGCAACAGGAGAACAATCTGCATAATTTACATAATAGATATCATCAATATGTACGTTTAAAATATATTCTGCAATCTGTATGATTTTCGAGTTTTTATAGAGATCAGAAAAGAAATCGTTTGTAATATTATTTAATATTTCTAGTGAATTAAATAGGCATAATCCAGCATGACGATAATATTGAGCGCCTTCTTCACAACAACCATCTTCTCCATAATCTTTTAGAAAGTAATCGATACTTTGGCAAGCTTTATGAAATACTTGTTGCCGAACAGAAGGAAATGGTTCTGGTATTAAAAATGCTGTGAGTAGAATGTTTTGTGTACACCAGACTGTCCAATTACACATAGGTTCTTCCCCTTGCCCCATCCACCAAAAATGTTCTTTTAGATAGGGAAGGAGAATTCTATGTTTTAGGCAGTCTAAAAGATTCGAGCAGATAAAGGGATGGATACGATCCAAAGAATCTTTTAAAAGAGCATATGTAACAGCTAAAATTGCTCCCGTTTCACAGGCAAATAAATCTAAGATGGGTCTTGTAATATCGGGGAGTAATTCCTGTGGAGTGTCCCGAATATAGGTATTGTGAGCAGGAAGCTGCCAAGCACTTTCTTCACAAATTGAAAAAATACCATTAACAATATCATCTAGAAATCGACCATTTCCCTCTATACATTCTGCTAGAACTAAATCAGCTAAGACATATCGTTTTTCAAAATAAATGGTTTCCAACCGTACACGATTTCCATTTCTTCCAAAGTCCATAAAAAGGGTGGCAGGAATTGGAGAAAATTTCCATCCAAGTCGTTTTTGACCTGCTTGAATAAGGGAATTTTTCCATTCTGTAGGAAGGGTTTCCCAAATTGTCTTCTCTAAAGAAGAAGGAAATAGGGTAAGGCTTTTTAAGGTATTGTGAAATTTGGTTGCTTTTTCGAAAAACATAAAAAATCCTCCTAAAATATTGTTTATTCATCCATAAAAATATGCAAAGTCTGTACATAATCTCTAGGTGCCAGACCAGTTACTTTTTTAAAAACTTTACTAAAATAAAAGGCACTTTCAAATCCAAGTCTTTCTGCAATTTCATATATTTTTAGATTTCCTTCTGCCATAAATTCTTTTGCTCGTGCGATTTTTTGCTGTGAGATATATTCAGAAAATCCAATTTCAGAATATTTTTTAAATAATTGACTTAAATAATTGGGACTGACTCCAAAAGAAGAGGCTACATTATTTAAAGTAAGACGTTCTTCGATATGTTCTGTAATATAGTGTTGAACATTGGCTACAATTGGATTTCTATAATTTTTTTTTCGTTCCTCTAGTTGAAAACAGAGTTGTTCTTGAAAGAATTCCAACCAGTCAAGGAGTGGTTCTGTTGCAGTAAGCCGATAAAGAGAACGATATCCATCTGGATAATCTGCAAAAATTTGATTTACTAGATTATGACCATCTGGCAGTAAGCTAATCGTAAGATAAAGAATATTGGAAGCAGCATCCATTGCTTGCAGATAGTGGGTTGGATTTGCAGCAAAAAGAGAAATAATTTCTTCAAAAATTTCTTTTAAACTTTTGGTATCAAGTTCATCAAATGCTCGTACAATTCCATCTTTAAAAAGAGAAAGATTAAAGGCATTGCGGTCGGGGGCTGCTTCTTTTAGTAGATCATAAAATAGAATTGGCTCTTCTAATGTAGCAAGAGAGGCAATCTGTCTGGCATCTTGATAGGATTGTGCGATTTGAAAAGGCGATTTACAAAGGCTTCCTACACTTGTAAGAATGGTAACATTAAAGTAATTCTGTACCATTAAAAAAGTTTTATGAAGAGCAAAAGAAAGAATTTCTCCATAAAAAGCAGCTTCTTCTAAAGGAATTATAATGCTGAAATGTTTCATATCTAATCCAGTGATTGAACAGTTTAAATATTTTGCAATAATTTCTCGTACCATTTGTATTGTACTATAATAAAGCTGGAATAGTTCTTTATTCTCTTGCTCTGAAAGAGCATAATTTTTAATTTGACAATAACAAACCGTATAATAAGGAGCAGAAAAATCGAGATGGAGTTCTTTTACTTCCAAAGCAAACTGGGTTTCATCTTCAAAAAGGTTATGCAAAAGTCGAATAAAAAATTTATCAAGTTCCCCTTGAATATCTGTTTTTTTATCGGTAGATAGCATATCAGAAGGCTGATGTTTATCCAGAAAATCTAAAGCTCTTTGAATAGCAGCACTTAGTGTTTCTTTATCGAGTTCTAATTTAACAAGATAATCTAAAACCCCATATTTTAACGCTTCTTTCGCAAGCTGAAATTCTTCATAACTAGTAAGAATCAAAAAAACAGGAAGCTCGCCATAGGTTTCACGACAGTATTTTAAAAGCTCTAGTCCATCCATTACAGGCATTTTAATATCGCAGATAACTAAATCAGGTATTTCTTCTTCAATCATACGACGAGCGATTTCTCCATTTGAAGCGGTACCACAGATTGTTATTTGATAACTGTTCCAGTCTAACATAGAAGAAACACCAATTTGCACGAGTGGTTCATCATCAACAATTAATAATTTGTACATAATTTAAAATCCTCTTGATTTTCTATAATTTTTAGGAAATGGTATTGTTTCATTAGGAAGAAGGTGTTATAACAGCATCTTGACAGGGAAGCTGAATTTGCATAGTTGTAAATTTACCAAGTTCACTTTGAATCGATATCCCATAATGTTCTCCAAAGTAGAATTGAATTCGTTTGTTTACGTTATAGATACCAATTTTGCGAAAAAAGTCATACTGCATTTGTTGGGTCGGTTCTGAAAGAACTTGTTCAATCAATTCTGGCGCCATACCAATCCCATTGTCTGTAACTTCAATGCAAATTCCAGGTTGATTATACCAAGTATTTGAAAAAATAGCGATCTTTACTTCACCAGAACCTCCTTTTGCTTCAATCCCATGAAACATTGCATTTTCTACAATTGGCTGTAGTGTAAATTTTGGAATCTGATAGGAAAGAAGCTCTTCTTCGATTTTATAAGTAACTGTAATAATACCACCATAGCGGTATTGCTGAATTAAAATATAATTCTTTAAAAGTTCTAGTTCTTCTCGAATGGGAATCACCTGTCTAGTTCCCTTAGAGATACTTTTTAATAGACGAGAAAGCGCAGTTGTCATTTCAGCGATTCCAGTTGCATTTTGAATCGTTGCCATCCACTTGATAGAGTTTAATGTATTGTAAAGAAAGTGTGGATTTACTTGACTTTGCAATACTTGGTATTCTAACTCTTTTTGCTGTTTTTCTACAGCAATTCGATGTTCCATTAACTGAACTACATTTGTAGAAAGAGAATTAATTCCTTTTCCAATTTCGCCAAATTCGTTATTCCATTCTATTGCTGCTTCATAAGAAAAATTGCCATTTGAAATTTCTTGCATTTTTTTTTGAAGTTGGGCAACTGGGCGATTGATTATGTGATTGAGAGAAAACATCAAAAGCACACAAAGAGAAAGACTAATCAGTAAGATAATAAGCAAAATCAGATAGTAGTTTTTTTTCTGACTGTGTAATTCTGTATCAGAAATACTTTTAGAGAGATACCAGCCGTCTAAAGAGGAGGGGTAACTAACTAAAGTAACCCGATTACCGTCAAAAGTAGTAACCCGATATAGAAGGGTTCCTTTATAAAGGCCAGTGGAAGTAATTGGCTGTATATCAGAGAAAGTATATTCTATAAAGTGCTTATTTTTGTATTGATACGTTTTTTCACCAAAAGTAATAAAAAGTTGGCTGTCTTCTGCAATTGGATATTGAGAGAGGACATCGGACAGAAGAGTAGAAGAAATGGTTAGATAAGTCCAGCCAACGATGGAGGTATTATAACGATTATAAATAGGACGAATGACTGGAATGACTTGACGGGTTTCAAAAGGAGAAAGAGGATCTTCTATAAAGCCAATCCAAGTAAGGGAAGGAGAACAAAGTAATTTGGAGAAATAGTTATTTTGTGTTGCTTTTTGATAATCTTTACTAGAACCATCAACAACAAATTTTACTTCTTGAATAAAGTTGTCGGTTTGATTTCCAATCATAAAACGAAGAAGGTAGTCATTTGCCTTATTGGTATCATATTCTTCTTTCATTCGTTGGTAGGCATTTAATTTTACTAATTTATTTTCGGAATCAGATGTTAAAAATTGGTAAATAAATTCAGCATAATTTCCCCAATCAGATAGATAGAGAAGCTGGTTCATATGTTCTGTTATCGTGTTCATCATCATCTGTAAACCAAATTCGGTAGAACGAATCAAATTCTTTTTTAAATTGGAGTCAAAAATATAGTAAAAAAAGGATACCGCTAACAAAGTAATTGTCAGCGAGAGAAATACGGAAATAATTGTAATTTTGGCTTTTATAGAACGAAACATACATATCCTCTCTTTCTAAATTGGATTGGAGTAAATGTTTTTCTTATCTTATAGTATATAAAAGGAAAAGTCAATATAAGAAGATTCTTAAGAAAGCGAGAAAAGAATTTATCTTAAAATAGTATATTTTATCTTAAAATATTACATCTTTTTATGGAAAAAGCAGAGAGGAATGTTATATTTTGATAAAAAAATATGAATTTTAATTGGATTTTACATTTCCTTTTTGCAGGAAATGAGGTATAATAAAAATCGTTAGAAAGAAACAAGGGTTATTGTATGAAAGAAAATTATCTTTTATACAGAGAAGGAGGATTACTATGAAAAAAAGAAAACTAATTAGTGCAGTAATGGCTTGCTCTATGGTGCTGGCTTTAGCAGGATGTGGAGGAAATGGCAGTACGCCAACTACACAGACAACAACAACTGCAGAAACAACACAAACAGAGACCACTACTCCAGCAACAACAGAAGGACAGACTACAACACAAGCAGAGGCTTCTGGTGATACAATTACATTGAAGTGGGCAATCTGGGATCAGGATGCTACTCCATATTGGATGGCACTAAAAGATGCTTATGAAGCAAAGAATGATAATGTAACAATTGAATTGATCGATTTGGGTTCTACGGATTATATGACAGTTCTTGCAACACAATTATCAGGTAGTACATCTGCATTTGATGTGGTTACTGTAAAAGATGTACCAGGTTATGCTACATTGGTTCAAAAGAATACGATTGAACCATTAGATGATTATATTAGTGCAGCAAATATTGATTTATCTTTATATGGTGGAGCTACAGATCAGATTACTGTTGACGGAAAGCTTTACCAGCTTCCATTCCGTAACGATTTCTGGGTATTGTTCTATAATAAAGATTTATTTGATAAGGCAGGTATTGATTACCCAACAAATGATATGACATTTGAAGAGTACGATGCATTAGCAAGACAGGTTTCAAGTTCTGATTTTGGAAGTTCTGTATATGGAGCACACTATCATACTTGGCGTTCTGCAGTACAATTATTTGGTGTTTTAGATGGAGAACACTCCATTCTTTCTGGAACATATGATTTCTTTAAACCATATTACGAGTTGGTATTAAATCAAGAAACAGATAATATTTGCCGTTCCTTTACTAATTTGAAAACAGAAGGATTACATTATTCAGCAGCATTTTCTGGTGGAGATGTAGCGATGATGAATATGGGTTCTTGGTTTATCTCTACTATGATTGCAAATTTACAGTCTGGTGACTATGATAGTTCTTTATGTGGAAATTGGGCAATTGCAAAATATCCTCATGCAGAAGGAGTAGAAGCAGGTTCCACTCTTGGTACGATTACTGGTATTGCAGTAACAACAGGTGCATCTGATAAAGACGCAGCTTGGGATTTTGTTGAATTTGTCAGCGGTACAGAGGGAGCAAAAGTAATGGCAGAAACAGGTAACTTCCCAGCAATTATGACTTCTGAGGCAATGGATATTATCTCTAGTTTGGAAGGATTCCCACAGGACGAGCAGAGTAAAGCAGCATTGGAAGTTTCAAATTTATATTTGGAAGTTCCATATGCAGAAAATGTATCTGAAATCAATAGTATTTTAGATTCTTATCATTCTAGTATTATGTCTGGTGAGATGACAATTGATGAAGGAATTGCTGCAATGAATGATGCAATTGGAAAGATCCTTAATCCATAACATATAGGAAAATTTCAGCCCGACAGTTTTTACTGTCGGGTTGTAAATAAGGGGCAGAGTGAGAAAAGAAATGTTATTTTGTTGGCAAAAAGGAGGGAAGATTTATGAGTGAGATGAAAAAAAGAGAAGAAACAAAGGAGGTAGCTGCTTCGAATATAGCACTAATAAAAGGAAGAGAACAAAAAGAAAGAAGAAGAACATTAATTGCCCTTTCTTTTATTGCACCTAATTTTATTGGATTTGCAGTATTTACTTTAATTCCAGTTATCTTTGCTTTTGTTTTGGCATTTACAAAATGGGATGGAAGTAACCCAATTCAATTTGCAGGAATTGCAAATTTTACAAAATTATTTTCGGATCAGTTTTTTCTTGCAGCATTAAAAAATACAATTATTTATTGTATTGGAACCGTGCCACTTACCTTAATTGCTTCTTTGGCACTTGCCATTTTATTAAATCAACAGATTCGTGGTCGTGGCATTTTTCGTACAATCGCATTTTTTCCTTATGTAGCATCTCTAGTTGCGGTAACGGCTGTTTGGAAAATGTTGTTTTCTCAGTCGGGACCAGTCAATGCAATTCTCTATTATATATTCCATGTTGAAAATAAAGATTTGCCACAGTGGTTTGTCGGAAACTTAGTAATGGTTAGTTATATTTTATTTAGTGTATGGAAATTTATGGGTTATTATATGGTTATCTATCTTGCTGGACTTCAGGGAATTTCTAAAGAGCTTTATGAAGCAGCTAGTTTAGATGGAGCAAATACTTGGCAGAAATTTGCTTCTATTACATGGCCTCAATTAAAACCTACTACATTTTTTGTTTCCGTTATGCTGACAATTAACTGTTTTAAGGTATTCGACGTAGCAACTTTACTTGCTGGCGGAGATAATAATACATTAACGGTTTCCTCTACTGTTTTGGTTCATTATATTTACCAAAAGGGATTTATTGAATGGGATTTAGGGTATGCAAGTGCAGTAGCTATGGTTTTATTTTTACTTGTACTAGCAGTTACTTTAATTCAGTTTAGAGGAGAAAAGAATTATGCAAATTCATAAAGAGGAAAGGAGAGAAGGAGATGAAATCAGCAAGACAGAAAGCGATGGTCGGAAAGGTAATTGTTTATCTAATCCTTTTTCTATTAGCAGCGTTTATGATTGTGCCGTTTTTATGGATGTTATCTTCATCAATTAAGTCGGATCGGGAAGTTTTTCAGATGAATCCTTTTGTATGGATTCCAAAAAATCCTCGCTGGAATAATTATGTAGAAATTTGGAAGCGGATGGATTTTACAAGATATATTGGAAACACTGCATTTTTAACAGTAGTGGTTACTTTTTTACAGCTTTTAACAAGTAGTTTTGCAGCATATTCCTTTGCAAAATTACATTTTAAACATAAAGATAAATTATTTTTGGCTTATATTGCTACAATAGCAGTACCGTGGCAAGTTTACATGGTACCTCAATTTATTATGATGAGCAATGTATTTCATTTGAATGGAAAATTAACAGCAATGATTTGTTTGCAGGCTTTTTCTGCTTTTGGTGTGTTTATGATGCGACAATTTTATATGGGAATTCCAGATGAACTTTGTGAAGCAGCCAGAATTGATGGAATGAGTGAGTATATGATTTATCTAAAGATTATGCTACCATTGTCAAAACCTTCGTTGGCAACATTGACTATTTTTACTTTTGTGGCTACTTGGAATGACTATCTTGGTCCTTTGATTTACTTAACACCAAATAAGGCAAATTGGACGATTCAGCTTGGAATTAAAAATTCGTTTATTGGGCAGTATTCGTCTCAATATGGGCTTTTAATGGCAGCTTCTGTAGTTTCTTTAATTCCTGTATTAATTGTATTTTTAATTTTGCAAAAGAATTTTGTAGAAGGAGTTGCTAGTACTGGAATTAAAGGGTAGAGTGTACTTAAATTTAAGAAAGATATAGGGGGAAGTTGGATTTTGGCAGCGATATTCTACGGCTGTTTCGGTTTTTCGATTATTGCAGTGGAGTGCCGCTGCCAATTGTTATTTTTGTTTTAGCTGAAAAGTTTATAGATTAGGAGGAAAAAGACGAATGGAAGATAGAATTGTTTTTCAGGATAAGAATGAAATTTTATCAAATGAAATAGAGGAAGCATTGGACTTTGCATTGAAACAGATTACACAAAACTTAGATGTATTTACAGATAAATTTCAAAATGCATATAGTATAAATAATTTTTATCAGCCAATCGAAAATATAGAATGGACAACTGGGTTTTGGACAGGAGAGATTTGGTTAGCCTATGAGTATGCTTTAGAGAAAGGCTTAAAAGAAGCAGAAAAACTAAAAAATGCAGGAGAAATTCAGGTAGAGGACTTTTTAAATCGAATTGAAAAGAAAATTCAAGTAGATCACCATGATATGGGATTTTTATATTCGCCTAGTTGTGTAGCAGCTTATAAGCTGACTGGAAATAAGAAGGGAAAACAGGCGGCTCTTTTGGCAGCGGATCAGCTTATTACACGTTATCATCCTGTAGGAGAGTTTATTCAGGCTTGGGGAGCAATGGATGAACCAGGAAATTATCGGTTGATTATTGATTGTCTTTTAAATTTACCATTGCTTTATTGGGCATCAGAGGAAACAGGAAATATGGTTTATCATGATATTGCACAAAAACATATTCATACAGCAATAGCAAATGTAATTCGGGAGGATTACTCGACTTGGCATACATTTTTCTTTGATATGAAAACAGGAGCACCAGATCATGGAGCAACTTGTCAAGGTTATCGGGATGGATCAGCATGGGCACGTGGACAGGCATGGGGAATTTATGGAACAGCTTTGGCTTATAAATATACCAAAAATCCAGAATATATTAAAATATTTCAACAGGTAACAGAGTACTTTTTGCGACATTTGCCAAAGGATTTGGTTCCTTTTTGGGATTTGGAATTTACAGATGGAAAAGAACCACGAGATTCTTCAAGTGCGTCGATTGCTGCTTGTGGGATGTTAGAAATGGCAAAATATATAGAAGCAGAAGATGCCGCTTATTATACAAAAATTGCTAAACAGTTGATAAAGTCTTTGTGGGATTTTTATGCAGTAAAGGATTCAAACGTATCAAATGGATTAGTTCTTCATAGTACATATTCAAATCATTCCCCTTATAATACTTGCAATCATTATGGGGTAGATGAATGTAATTCTTGGGGAGATTATTTTTATATGGAAGCTTTAACTCGGCTTCATAAGGATTGGGAATTGTATTGGTAGATTGATTGGGATAGGAGGAAACACCATGACAAAAGCAGAATTTTTTGATCGTGATATAAGTTGTTATTTTTTTGATGATATGGAGAAAATAGGAGAGTATTGTAAGACATATTGGCCGGAAGAAGTAGCACATATTCTTCGAGTAGCAGATGAAGTTTGCCGAAAAGAGTTTTTGTTTGATTTAAAGTGGGATATGGAACGAACTTATGAGCCAGTAATTTTTGAAAAAGAAATCCAATGGGATTATATGCCAGGAGATGATCCAGAGTTTATTTTTCAATTTAATCGGCACCGATTTTTTATTTGTCTTGGACAGGCTTATGCAATCACAAAAGATGAAAAATATGCAAAAGTTTTTACAGAGATGCTAATGGACTGGATTCAAAAAGTGCCTCTTACAAAGGAATCACAAAAAACAACATGGAGAACAATTGAAGCCGGATTAAGAGGAGAGTTTTGGACAAAAGCGATTTTTTATTTTCGGGAAAGTCCTTTTCTTACCAATGAAGTAGTAGAGGCTTTTTATCAGTGTATGGTGACACATGCAGAGTATCTAATTCAATCTCATTCCGTTATGAGACGAATGAGTAATTGGAGTATATTAGAAGATCATGGATTATTTGAAATTGCTTTGATGCTGCCGCAGAGTGAAAAAACAAGGGAGTATGCACGGATTGCTTTAGAGCATTTAGAAATAGAAGCTCGGCTTCAGATTTTACCAGATGGAGCACAGTGGGAACAATCTCCTATGTATCATAATGAAGTATATCATTGTTTTTTAGATGTTTTGATTTTAGCTTCTCGAAATGGTATTACCATTCCTAAAACGATTTGGGAACGAGTTCATCAGATGGCTTATGCGAATGTAGCTTGGAAGAAACCAAATGGAAGACAATTTATAAATGGAGATAGTGATGATACCGATATTCGGGATTATATCAGTATTGGAGCTTGGGTATTTTCAGATCCTGTGTTAAAAGAGGCTGGATTTGAGCGTTTGGACTTTGAAAGTGTTTGGGATTTAGGAATTGAAGTAGCAAAACAGTATGAACAGATGAAAGCAAAACAAATACCATTTACTTCCATTGCTTTGTCAGATAGTGGAAATTATTATTTGCGAACTGATTGGGGAGAAAATGCCAATCTTTTGCATTTTCACTGTGGGACATTGGGAGCAGGACATGGACATTCTGATAAACTGCATCTAGATTTGGTTATTCATGGAGAGGATGTACTTATGGATTCTGGGCGTTTTAACTATGTAGCTGGACCAAATCGATATGAATTTAAAGATCCAATGGCACATAATACCATTACAGTAGATGGAAAATTATTTACAATATGTAAAGATTCCTGGGAGTGTTCGAAGCTTTCTGCGCCAGTAAATCAAAAGTATTGTTTTACAAAACAATATGAATTTGTACAAGGTGGACATTTGGGATATATGGACTTAGAAAATGGAGTTTTTGTCAATCGAAAAGTGATCTATATCAAACCAGATGTATACCTTTTAATAGATGAGCTTTATTCTGGTGGAGAGCATACATATTGTCAATATTTTCATTTTAATAATGAAGGAAAAGTGGAAATTTTACCAGAAAAACAAAAGGCAATCTATAGAGGAAAGAAAGCAAAGGCAGAGTTTTATTTTATAACACCTGATATAGAGATAGATACAAAGAAAACACGAATTTCCAGAAATTATAATCAGGCAGAAGAACAGACCACAGTAACAGTACAAAAACAGCAAAAAGGATTTACTTCATTTATTACAGTAATTTTCGGACAGGGCTTAGAAGAGACGGAAGAATGTAAGGTAGAAAAGGTTCGTGTTCGTTCAGAGTTTAAGGATGTGATTCATCCAGATTCTTGGGCAGAAGCACTGAAAATTGAAGTGCATAAAAAGGAATATGTTGTAATTGTCTGTCATCAGGAGGTCAATACCCCTACCGATCAAACGGAAGCAGATGGATGTATGGGATTTGGACAAGTGTTAGTATTTGACAAAGAAGTAGAAAAACAGGTGGGAACAGTATTACTTTGGTAATTTATCTATTTGGAAAAGAACAGTCAATTTAGAAAAAATAAATTGGCTGTTTTTTTGAGAGAGACTGGTATTTTTAAAAAGAATATGATAAGATATAGGCTGATAATTTCAAAAGAAGAAAAGAAGTGAAAGAAGTCTGTAAAAAGCGCAGGCAAAAGGAGGAAAAAGTGATAATATTAAGAGAAAATGAATTGGATGTGCAGACATATCTTGCGCTTCGAAAGGCAGTAAAATGGAAAAAACTTTCTTTTCAACAAGCCAAACTTGCTTTAGAAAATAGTATTTATACATTGGTCGCTTTGGACTGTGGGAAACCAGTCGGTATGGGAAGATTAGTGGGGGATGGTGCTGTAATTTGTTATATTCAGGATTTAATTGTTATTCCAGAAGCACAGGCAGCAGGAATTGGCGGACAGTTAGTAGATATGCTGATTGAATATGTAGAAGGAATTCGGATGGAAGGAACCGAGATGATGTTAGATTTAATGTGTGCAAAGGGTCGGGAGGAGTTTTATAAAAATCATGGATTTTTAGCAAGACCTACAGAGAATCTTGGGCCAGGAATGATCCAATATTTAAATGATCGAAAGCAATAGGAATTTTCTGTAAAAATAAAAAAAATCTATTGTAATCGAAGGATAAATTCGTTATAATAAAAGAAAAATGGAAACGATTCAAAAATGGAGGACGTATGGGAGGTAAACAATGAAACAGGCACGAAAAAGAGTGGCAGGGGTATTGGCGCATCCAACTTCCTTTCCGTCAGAATACGGAATAGGGGATTTGGGAAGTGGAGCATATCGCTTTATTGATTTTTTAGCAGAAGCAGGACAGAAAATTTGGCAGGTTCTTCCAATTGGCCCAACTGGATTTGGGGATTCTCCTTATCAATCATTTTCTTCTTTTGCGGGACAGCCGCTATTAATTAGTCCAGAACGATTAGTTGAAAAACGGTTATTAGTAGAAGAAGATTTTGTAGGGATGCCAAAATGGGATGTAAAAAAAGTAGAGTATGGTCCATTGATTCAATTTAAGACCCACTTATTAAGACGTGCCTATGAATCCTTTCAAGTGCTACCAGATACAAACTTAAAAGAAGAACTTCAAAAATTTGAAAAAGAACATGCTTTTTGGTTGGATGATTATGCTTTATTTATGGCTGGAAAAGATGCGCATGAGGGGCGTTCTTGGTTAGAATGGGAAGATGATTTGCGTGATCCAGATGAAGAAATAAAGGTAAAATGGACAGAACGTTTATTTGAATCCATAAAGTATTATAAATTTGTACAATTTTTATTTTTTGAACAATGGGGTGCTTTAAGACGTTATGCAAATGAAAAAGGAATTCAAATTGTAGGGGATATTCCAATTTTTGTAGCAATTGACAGTGCAGATGTATGGGCAAATAAAAGCTTATTTCAATTAGATAGTAAGGGATATCCAACTGTAGTAGCAGGTGTACCACCAGATTATTTTAGTGCAACGGGGCAGCTTTGGGGAAACCCGCTTTATGATTGGAAAGCGATGGAGCAAGAAAATTATCAATGGTGGATTTCTCGTATAAAAATGCAATTAAAGTTAGTAGATTATTTAAGAATCGATCATTTTCGTGGTTTTGAAACCTATTGGGCAGTGCCTTATGGAGAACAAACTGCAATGCATGGGGAATGGAAGAAAGGGCCTTGTAAGGATTTCTTTTTTGCAATACAAAAGGATTTGGGAGAAGATATTCCAATTTTTGCAGAGGATTTAGGAATTATTACACCAGAGGTAGAGGAATTGCGGGATAGTTTTTATCTTCCGGGAATGAAGATTTTACAGTTTGCTTTTGACAATACTTCGGAGAATCATTTCCTTCCTCATTATTATCATTCGAATTGTATTTGTTATACAGGGACACATGATAATGATACTACAATTGGGTGGTATCAAAAAGCAAGTGAAGATTCAAAAAAGAAATGTCAAATTTATATGAACTCAAAGAGTACAAAAGAAGATGACATCTGTTGGGATTTTATTCGGACAGCTTTGGGAAGTACGGCTGCTTATGCAATTATTCCTATACAGGATCTTTTATGTAAAGGAAGCGAAAGCCGAATGAATACACCTAGTGTAGCAGAAGGAAATTGGGCTTATCGGTTTGAAGATAAGGAAATTAATCATGAATTAGCAGAAAGACTTCGTGGTATAACCCAACTTTATGGAAGATAAGAATAAAAAAGAAAAGCCATCCCCACTTTAGAAATAAAAATGGAGGATGGCTTTTTGCTAATAGAAAGAAAAGATATTTTATTTTTGCAGCAGTTTTGAATTTTTCTTTATTGTTTCTCTTATGATTTCTCGAATTTGAGCACCTAAAAATTTTTTTTGTGATTTTTCTAATTCCTTTGGGTAGATAGGTTCTCCAAATTCAACAATCACTTTCTGACTTTTAATCCATGGAAAATGATCTTCTAAAATAGAAGATACATGATTCATACTGACTGGAATAATAGGGCAGCCAGATTTTTCTGCAATTTTAAAACTGCCTTCTTTAAAAGGAAGCAGTGCAGATTCATCGATGTCTTGACTGCGTGTCCCTTCTGGAAAGATACAGATAGAGGTTCCCTCTTTAATATAGGAGATACCAGTTAAGATGGTTTGAAGTCCTTGTTTGATATTATCACGATCTAAAAAAAGACAGTGGATTGCTCGCATCCAAGTACTAAGAAATGGAATTTGTTCCATTTCTTTTTTGGCAACAAAACCTATTCTGCCTGGGGCAAGTGTATGGATTAATAGAATGTCAAAAAAACCACGATGGTTGCCAATATAAAGAACGGCTGTGTCCTTCGGAATTCGTTCTTTGCCGATTATGGTTATTTTGGTTCCTGCTGCAACTTTTAGAATAATCGTAAAAGCAATTTTTACACAAGTGTTGGCGATTTGTTGTTTTTTTTGTGGATTTTTTTTCCCAATGAAATAAAGAATTCCTGTAATTGGGATTCCAATTAGAAAGTAAATGATTAAAAAAAGAAGAGTAAGAATGGTGCGAATCATAGTAAAATCCTCCATTGTTTTATCTAATATAAAGTATATGACAGCTCTATTTAGTGTAACATAAAATTGGAATTTCGTCAAATTATGCACATGAGTTGACAGAGTAGGATTTCCATGATAAGATTCATGCAGAATATCGAGGCAGGGAGATTCGGAAAGGAGAAGAAGAAAGGGATACCTAGCGCCATGTGCCGTAGTACGGATAACGAGGAGGAGAGAAAATCGAAAATTCGGCGGATACTCTCCCGTATTCTTTGGATACGTAATATTTTGTAGAAAAACCGAAGTAATTCGGCAACAAAGAACAGAATAACCAAAGGTGACTGCCAATCATATTATAAAATAGAATAAAAAATACCTCTGCGCTGTGTAGAACGATACAGCGTTTTTCAAATGAACGAAAAAATAAATTGGTAAAAAATAAACGACCAAAGAGAAGAGGTTAGAGAAGAGAGAATAAAATTTAGAAAGGAAAGGGTTTTAATATGTGCGGTATCATAGGATATAGTGGAAGATTAGAAGCAAAACAAGTATTAGTAAATGGTTTAGAGCAGTTAGAGTATAGAGGATATGATAGTGCAGGAATAGCACAGATCACAAAGGAAACAATAGAAATTACAAAGACAACAGGAAATGTTAGTGTATTAAAAAGAAAATTAGGAGAAAAAGAGACTATAGCTAGTCATTGCGGAATTGGACATACCAGATGGGCAACACATGGAGGGGTAACAGAAGAAAATGCACATCCACACCAAGTTGGAAAAGTAACATTGATTCACAATGGAATTATTGAAAATTATAAGAAAATTCGAGAAGATTATGGAAAAGGAATTTTATTCCATTCACAGACCGATACAGAGATTGCTGCGATGTTATTTGATTCATTTTATCATGGAAATCCAGAGGAAGCGATTTGGAATACCGTGGCAAAATTAGAAGGTTCATATGCTTTTTGTATTTTATTTGAGGATATTCCAAATACAGTTTATTGTATTCGTAAGATTAGTCCATTAGTAGCAGCTTATGCAAAAGAAGGCGCTTTTGTTGCTTCGGATATAACTGCATTGATTGCCTATACACAGGATTATTTTGTAGTACCAGAGGATACGATTTTGGTCTTAACAGATGAAAAGGCAGAGCTTCATAATCGAAAGGGTAATATCGTTGAAAAAGAAATGCTGCATGTAAAATGGGATTTTACTGCTGCACAAAAAAATGGCTATCCTTATTATATGTTAAAAGAGATCTATGAGCAACCAGAAGCACTTTGGAATACAGTAGCACCACGAATAAAAGAAGATATCCCAGATTTTGAGGAAGAACAAATCCCAGATTCTGTTTTTGAATCGATAAAACAAGTAAAAATTGTGGCCTGTGGAACTGCGATGCATGCTGGTTTAATTGGGAAAGTATTAATTGAAAAACGAGTTCGACTGTCAGTTGGAGTAGAGATTGCTTCTGAATTTCGTTATGCGTCTCCTATTATTGATTCGAATACATTGGTGATTGTGATTTCTCAGTCAGGAGAGACGATTGATACATTAGCAAGTTTGCGTTTGGCAAAAGAGTTAAAGGCAGTAACACTTGGAATTGTAAATGTAAAAGGTTCCACAATTGCAAGAGAGAGCGACTATGTTCTTTATACACATGCTGGTCCAGAGATTGCGGTTGCCAGTACAAAGGCATATACAGTACAAATTGCAGCCCTTTGTTTACTTACAATGCGGCTTGCTTTTGTAAAAAAGACACTGGGAAGAGGAGAGATTACCAGAGATTTTGCTCTGTTAAAAGAAAGTATGGAATGTGTAAAACGCTCTCTTTTATTGGAGCCACAGATTCAAGAAATGACAGCATGTTTAACAGATGCAAGGGATTTATTTTTTATTGGACGGGGAATTGATTATGCACTTTCTTGTGAAGGCTCAATTAAATTAAAGGAAATTTCTTATATTCATTCAGAAGCATATGCTGCTGGTGAATTAAAACATGGAACAATTTCTCTTATTACCGAAGGAGTACCAGTGATTGCAATTGCAACACAAGAGAGTGTATTTTCTAAGATGGTGTCAAATATTCGAGAGGTAAAAGCAAGGGGAGCATTAGTGATTTTAATTACAAAAGAGAGTATGCAAGTAGAGGATAGTATATTTGATTACCATTTTACAATACCAGAGATAGCAGATGACTATACACCAATTCCAGCAGCGGTAATTTTGCAGTTGATTGCTTATCATACTTCCTTAAGACGGGGATTAAATGTAGATCAGCCTAGAAACTTAGCGAAATCTGTTACAGTAGAATAAAAGAAAAATATTTTGTGCCAAATAAGGGAAATAAAGAATATGATATGGAACAAATTTGGCACAAAAATGGAGGAAATATGAAGGTTATATTAGCAAGTGCTTCACCAAGAAGAAAAGAGTTATTGGCACAGATGGGAATTCCATTTTCTTGTATGCCTAGTCAAAAGGAGGAACAATTGACTTCGGATTCTCCAAAAGAAGTAGTAAAGCAATTATCTTTACAAAAGGCAGAAGATATTTTACAGCAGACAGAGGGAGATATTTTGGTTATTGGATCAGATACGATAGTGGTATGTGAAGAGAAAATACTTGGAAAGCCAAAGTCGGAGGAAGAGGCTTTTTACATGTTGAATTTGCTTCAAGGAAGAACGCATTTTGTCTATACTGGTGTTGCTATTCTTTATCGGAAGGCAGGAAAAGTAGAAAGCAATTTATTGGAAGAACATACTGCAGTTGAAATGTACCATATGACAGAAGCAGAGATACTTTCTTATATTGCAACAAAAGAGCCAATGGATAAAGCAGGTGCTTATGCAATTCAGGGAAGGGGTGCTGTATATATTCAAGGGATTCATGGAGAGTATAACACAGTAGTTGGATTTCCAATAGCTAGAGTTTATCAGGAATTAAAAAAAATGAAACTGATGGAACAGATTTTGGCGGAGGAAACCTATGATAAAACTGATTGCAAGTGATTTAGATGGAACATTACTGCAAAATGGAGCACAGCAATTGACAGAGGAAGCAAAACAGATTATTTCTGCAATACAAAAAACAGGAATTTTGTTTGTAGCAGCCAGTGGAAGACAGTATCCAAACCTTTATCGATTATTTGGAGAACTAAGTCAAGATATGCTTTTTATCTGCGAAAATGGAGCCTATACCGTGCGGAATGGACAAGAATTTGATTCCATTCCTATGGATCGCAAACGTGGAATAGCACTTATAGAAGATATCTGTACCAGAGAAAATTGTGAGGTTTTGCTTTCTGGAAAAAATACTTCCTATTTACAGCCAAAAACAGAAAAATATCTTTATCATATGCGCTCTGTAGTAAAAAACAATGTGCAGATTGTGCCAGATATTACTAAGGTAGAAGAACCATTTTTAAAAATTTCAGTTTGCTGTTTTGATGGAATTGCTCTTTTTGAAGAATATTTTCAAAGCAGATGGTCAAGTCAGTTTCAGGCTGTAGTATCCGATCGATTGTGGATGGATTTTACAGCATTTGGTGTTAATAAAGGACATGCATTAGAAAAAATCCAAAAAGCTTTTAAAATTACAAAAGAGGAAACAATGGTATTTGGTGATAATTACAATGATATTGAAATGTTTGCTCAAGCAGCCTACAGTTATGTTATGGAAAATGCAGTAGAAAAAGTAAAAGCATATGGAACCTATCGTTCCGTTCGGGTGGAAGATACACTAAAAGAGATATTAGAAAAGAAAAGAGCGTACAGAAAGGAGAAGTTATGATAAAACTGATTGCATCTGATATAGATGGAACATTAGTACCAGATGGTTCGGACAAGATTAACCCAGAGATTTTTTCGGTTATTTTAAAGCTGAAAGCATATGGAATTTATTTTGCTGCTGCCAGCGGAAGACCGTGGAAAAGTATTGCTCGTCTATTTGCACCAATTCAGGATCAGATTTTCTATATTGCAGAAAATGGAGCTTATGTAGGGGCAAGAGGAAGAGAACTTTTTGTAACACCTATGGATACGGAAGATATCTATCAAATTGTACGACAGGTAAGAGAATTAAAGGATTGTGATGTTATGGTTTCTGGTAGAGATGTAGTATATTTAGAGAGTAAGAATCCAGTTCTCTTACATTATCTAATTGATGGTTATCACAATGATGTAGTACAGACAGAAGATATTACAACTTTTCGGGAGGAAAATGGAGAGATACCAGAGTTTATTAAAGTTTCGATTTATCATCAGGGATATGATGCCATTCATGCTGCAGGTGATCGGATGATTCCTCTTTGGAGTAAGAAATTAAAGGTGGTAACAGCTGGAAAAGAATGGCTAGATATGATGCAGCCAGAAGTTAATAAAGGAGCTGCATTACAAAAACTTCAGGAAAGTTTATTTGCGACAAAACAAGAAACAATGGTGTTTGGAGATAATTTAAATGATATTGAGATGATAAAGAGAGCAGAGTATAGTTATGCAATTGGAAATGCTAGAGAAGAAGTAAAGCAGGCAGCGCATTTTATAGCAGATACCAATGTAAATGATGGGGTATTAAAAATATTAAAAGAACTTTTAAAAACATTAGAAGAAAAAGAAAACTAGAAAAATAAAAAATCAGAAAGGATAAACGGATATGGAAGGGTATGAACAAGAATGTGCAGAGGTATTTTTAAAAGAACAATGTAAACTTATACCAGAACCAGTTGTTTCTACTTTAGAAGAAGCATTGGAGTTTTTAGAGGATTGTTTTGCAGTTGTATTAGAATCAGTGGAAGAAGTTCGTGCATATTGGGAAGAAGAAGGTGTGGATATAGAGAATCTTTCCGATGAGGAACTTTTAGAACAACCAGAAATTTTTGAGCTGCCTTCTGGAAAATATTTGGTAGTAGAAGCATAAAATATGGTTTTTTTAGAAATAATTGTAAGAGAGTAAGAAAAAGAAAGACAGATATGGGGATTGCTAGTAGGAAAAAGAGAGGCGGATTGAATGAAACAAAGAAAATGGATTTTTGTGGTAGTATTGCTGTTATGTGTGGGAAGTTTTATTACAGGATGTGGAAAAGGAAAAGTCCGAATGGCTTCTGCAGAAATTATTTTTACTGGAACATTATCGGATAAGGAAGTTTTTCGTGTGGAAGAGGAAGTCTGTACTTTGGCACAGGCAAAGTTATTTTTAGTCAATGAAAAGAATCAATATGAAAAATCATTTGGCTCTGAGTTATGGAAACAAAAACTAGGTAAACAGACATTTGAAGATTATATTCGAGATGTTGTACAAAATCAATTAGCTCAAATGAAGGCAATGGTACTTTTAGCAAGAAAAGAGCAGATTACTTTGGAAGAAGAAGAAAAGGAGCAAGCCAAAACAGCAGCAAATGCTTATTTTTCTTCTTTAACAGCAGAAGAGAAAGAAATTTTACAAGTAACAGAAGGAGAAATACAACAGTTTTATGAGGACTATTGTCTAGCAGATAAAATTTATCAAAAGTTGACTTCTCAGGTGGAACAAGAAATTAGTGATTCTGAGGCAAGAGTGATTGTAGTGCAACATATTTTATTTGAAGTAAATGAGGAAACAGAAGAGAAACAAGCATTGCGCAATCAGCTTTTAAAGTTAAAGGAAAAAGTGGAAAAGGGAAGCAGTTTTTCTGCTCTTGCAGCAGAGTATAGTGAGGATACGACGATCGAGTATTCTTTTGGAAGAGGAGAAATGGAGGCCGCTTTTGAGGAAGCTGCATTTGCTCTTTCAGTAGGAGAGGTAAGTGATGTAGTAGAAAGCAGTTCTGGATATCATTTAATTTATTGTGTGAATGATTATGATGTTGAAAAAACAACCAGTAATAAAGTGACAATTATGGAGAAACGAAAACAGGCTGCATTTGATCGGGTATATCAAGATTTTGCGGCAGAATTGGTTTCTGAAATTAATGAAAAGGCATGGAATGGGATTCAGTTTGATGAATTAGCACCAGTAACAACACAGTCTTTATTTTCGGTTTATAAGGAGTATTTTAAATAAAAGTGGTGAAAGGAGAGGGAAAGTATGTTACAGATTGGATGTCATCTATCTATTGCAAATGGATATATGAGTATTGCAAAGGAAACCATTTCGATAGGAGGAAATACGTTTCAATTTTTTTCCAGAAATCCAAGGGGGACTCGGATAAAGGAAGTAGATGAAGCAGATATCAATCAATTTCACACATATGCACAGGAACATGGGATTTCTGTAATATTGGCGCATGCGCCGTATACATTAAATGCAGCAGCAAAAGAGGAAGGGCTTCGAAAGCTTGCTGTGGAAACGATAACAGAGGATTTAAGAAGAATGGAATATCTTCCAGGAAATCTCTATAATTTTCATCCTGGAAGTCATGTAAAACAGGGAGTAGAAGCAGGAACGGCTTATATTTGTGAAATGTTAAATCAAGTATTAAAGCCAGAACAAACTACAACGGTATTGTTAGAAACAATGGCTGGAAAGGGCAGCGAGATTGGACGAAGTTTTGAAGAACTGCGGGCGATTATTGATCAAGTAGAGTTACAGGAAAAAATAGGAGTCTGTATGGATACCTGTCATATCTGGGATGGCGGATATGACATTCGAGAACATCTCGATGAGGTTTTAGAAGAATTTGATCAAGTGATTGGGCTAAACCGCTTAAAAGCGATTCATTTAAATGATAGTATGAATGGACTTGGAAGCCATAAAGATCGTCATGCTAAGATTGGGGAAGGTGAAATTGGAGAAGATGCACTCGTTGCAGTAGTCAATCATCCAAAGCTGTGTCATTTACCATTTTATTTGGAGACGCCAAATGATTTAGCTGGATATACAAAAGAGATTGCTTTATTGAAAAAACGATATATAGAAAATAAATAAATATCAAAACATTTACATCAAAAGGGGGTGTCGAATGAACTAATTTTTTAATACGACACCCCCTTTTTCTATAAAAAGCTTATACTAATAAGTTTATAGTGATAAAATAATTTCATTTATTCTTCAAAAAATGCTTTTAGTAAATGGCAAAGACTGCTTTGATCATTTGCACCCATTGTTTCCCTAGAGGAATGCATAGCAAGGATTGGAACACCTAAATCTACTGTTTTCATCGGAAGAAAACTAGAAGTAATTGTTCCTAATGTAGAACCTCCTGGAATATCGGATCGGTTTGCAAATTTTTTATAAGGAATGTTGTGTTTTTTACAAAGCTGTTCCACAATAGAGACGGCTTCACAATCCGTAGCGTAACGTTGGTTTCCAGATAATTTAATGGCAACTCCTTCGTTTAGATAAATTTGATTGGTAATATCGCATTTTTCAGGATGATTTGGATGAATCGCATGTGCTACGTCAACAGAAAGCATCATTCCTCCGGCTATCGCAGTAAGATAGTCTTCTCGGTTTTGTCCAAGTGCAGTATAAAGGTGTTCTAAAACCATAGGTAGGATATTAGAATCTCCTCCTTGTTTGGTATGACTTCCAATTTCCTCATTGTCGAAAAGTGCAATTAAATTAATTCCATCTTTTCGCTGCCCATGAAGAAGTCCAGTGAGACAGGCATATACACTGCTAATATTATCTAGTCGAGGAGAACTGATAAAATCCTCATGAAAACCAACAAAGTCACAGCTATCTTTGTTATAGACATTGATTTCATAATCGATAATATCAGAAGGATCTACTTGTAACTCTTTTGCTAAGGCAGTAAGAAACCAGTTTTTTTCGGAAGATTCGTTGATTCCACAGAGAGGAAGCATATCCACTTGCCGGTTTAATTCCACTCCATCATTCATTTTTCGATTCATATGAATGGCTAAGTTGGGAATAATAAAACAAGGCTTTTTAAAGTCAATAAGTCGAATTGTTGGATGAAAAATATCGGTTCCTTTTAGAGCAACACGTCCAGCAGCAGAGAGGGGACGATCTAACCAAGTATTTAAGATAGGACCGCCATATACTTCCACATTTAAACTTTGGTAGTGTCCTTTTTTTTCTGGAAGAGATTTTAATTTTAGGCAAGGCCAGTCCGTATGAGCAGCTTCGATACGAAGCATATCGTTAGACTGATACTGTTCTCCAATTCGAAAAGCGATTAGTGTAGAACCATAAGGACGAATAAAGTATCCTTCTCCCTTTTTTAAATCCCATTTTTTATCTAATTTTTTTTCATGATAGCCCGCCCTTTCTAATTGTGCAGTCCCTTCTTCTACAACATGATAAGGAGAAACAGATTTTTGTAACATAGAAAATAATTCTTTTATTTCTTGGTTCATTTTTATGTCCTTTCTTAATCGGTAAATTTTTAATAAAATAAAATTTATCATTAAATATTTTGTTTTATTCGAACTCAATCTTGGCATTTTTCAAAAATGTCAAGATAGTTTGATCCCAGAATAATTCTAAAGATTTGTCTAATGAAAATGTTTTTATAGAAATTCCAGTAGTACAAAGGGCAATAGAATTTTCATAGCGAATATTAAGGAAAAAACCATCAATATTGTTACTCTCATAGGAAAGACCACTTTGCTCAAGAAGCAGCTCCTCTTGATTTTTAGGAAAGCGAAAGACCAATTTAATAGAAAGTGGTGTTTTTTTTCCTTTAATAAATTGAAAGCAAAAGGGACGAAGTGCTTCCCATGTGGAATATTCCGCATATTCCCGATTTTTATTCTCTTCTGTTGTAAAATACTCTTTTTTTATTCTTCCATCAATAGAAAAAGTATTTGCAGTTACAATAGAAGATTCAATAAGTGAAAAAGAATCAAAGGTATCTTTTAAAAAAAGTTTTGACATAAAATCTTTTATATTTGCAATTTGTAATGCCAGCATAAGAACTCTCCTTTGGTAGGTATTTTGGCTTTGGTTGTCCGTCCATTCATAGATTATACCATATTTTATTAATTAGGGAAGTAGAAAAGTAGGAGAAAGATTTTATTTTTATTTGAGAAAAGAACGTTTATTTTGTGCAACGGAATGTCTTGTGATTTTATAGAGATTTTAGAAATAGTTCACAAAATTATTAGCACTCAACTCGATTGAGTGCTAATTTTTCTCTTGACTTTTTTGGTCTAGTGTAATAAACTAACTTTATCACAGAAAACCATAAGAGGGTATGCTGGACTTTTTGAAAATAATAGAAAATAAGAAGGAGTGTAATAATATGGTACAAAGAAGTGGAAACCTTTCAATTAACAGTGAAAATATTTTTCCAATTATTAAAAAATGGATGTATTCCGATCATGATATTTTTGTTCGTGAATTAATTTCAAATGGTTGTGATGCAATTACAAAATTAAAGAAATTAGATATGATGGGGGAATATCGTGTTCCAGAAGATATGAAGTTTAAAATTCAAGTAATTGCTGATCCAGAAAAGAAAACATTGAAATTTATTGATAATGGTTTGGGAATGGATGCAGATGAAGTAGAAGAATATATCAATCAGATTGCCTTTTCTGGTGCGACTGATTTTCTTGCAAAATATAAGGACAAGACAAATGAGGATCAGATTATTGGACATTTTGGTTTGGGATTTTATTCTGCATTTATGGTAGCAGAAGAAGTGCATATTGATACTTTATCTTATAAACAAGATGCTCAGCCAGTACATTGGGAATGTGATGGTGGAACAGAATTTTCAATGAAAGAAGGAAACCGTACAGAAGTTGGTACAGAAATTACATTGTTCTTAAACGAGGATTGCTATGAGTTTTCGAATGAATACAGAGTACGGGAAATTATAGAAAAATATTGTTCTTTTATGCCAATTGAAATTTTCCTTTCAAAAGAGGGAGCAGAACAGGAATATGAAACAATAGAAGAAAATGAATTATTAGATACTGATACTGTAACTGAAACCATTCAAGTAGAGGCAAAAACAGAAGAAAAAGAAAAGGAAGATGGAACAAAGGAAGTTGTGGAAGTTTCTCCTGCAAAGAAACAATATAAGATTCATAAACGTCCTCGTCCATTAAATGACATTCATCCACTATGGGCAAAACATCCAAATGAATGTAAAGAAGAAGAGTATAAAGAATTTTATCGAAATGTTTTCCGAGATTATAAGGAACCACTGTTTTGGATTCATTTAAATATGGATTATCCATTTAATTTAAAGGGAATTTTATATTTTCCAAAGATTAATACCAAGTATGATTCAATTGAGGGTATGATCAAATTATATAACAATCAGGTATTTATTGCAGATAACATTAAAGAGGTAATTCCAGAATTTTTGATGTTATTAAAAGGTGTGATTGACTGTCCAGATTTGCCATTAAATGTTTCTAGAAGTGCGTTACAAAATGATGGTTTTGTTAAGAAGATCGCAGATTATATTACGAAAAAGGTAGCAGATAAGTTGTCTGGTATGTGCAAAACTGAACGAGAAAACTATGAGAAATATTGGGATGACATCAGTCCATTTATTAAATTTGGTTGCTTAAAAGATGATAAATTCTGTGAGAAAATAACAGATTATATTTTATTTAAAAATTTAGATGGAAAATATTTTGCTCTTCCAGATGCATTAAAAGTAAATGATGAAGTAGAAGAAAAAGAAGAAACAGTAGTGGAAAGTGAAGTAGTAAATCCAGATGGCAGTACACCAGAAGAAGAGGAAAAGGAACCAGAAAAACGTGTGATTTTCTATGTAACAGACGAAGTACAACAAGGACAGTATATTCAGATGTTTAAAGAACAAGGGTTAGATGCTTTTATTATGAATCATGACATCGATACACCTTTTATTCAGCAGTTAGAATCAAAAAATGAAAAGATTAAGTTCCAAAGAATTGATGCAGATTTAACAGAGGAATTTAAAGAAGAAACAAATGAAGAAGAAATGAAAACACTTGCAGATTCTTTAACAGAGACTTTTAGAAAAGCATTAAATAATGAAAAATTAGATGTAAAAGTAGAAAAATTAAAGAATTTGGATGTATCTTCTATGGTGACACTTTCTGAAGAAAACAGACGTATGCAAGATATGATGAAAATGTATAATATGTACGGTATGGATCAATCTATGTTTGGTGGTTCAGAAACATTAGTTTTAAATGCAAATCATACTCTTGTAAAGTATATTTTAGAGAATCGGGAATCTGAATATGTGCCAATGATGTGTGAACAGCTTTATGATTTGGCTATGATTAGTCATAAACCATTGCAGCCAGAGGCAATGAATAAATTTATTAAAAGAAGCAATGAAATTATGCTGTTATTAGCAAAATAAATAATAAAATGATAATTCCTCAAAATTTATTTTGGAAAAAGATAAATTTTGAGGAACTTTTTTGATGGAGTGGATAGCGAATTTTTGGAATCTAGTAAAAAATACTTTTCAAACCGAATAAACTGTGCTAGTATAAGTAGTAATAAAAACTATATTAAATGGTTTTAAAAAATATAGAATAGGACAGGAACAATAAAGGAGAAGGTATGATGAAGTATAAAATTGTAGTAGATAGTTGTTGTGAATTGCCAGAAATACAAAAAAAAGACCCCCATTTTGAAATTATTCCATTGACGTTAAGTGTAGATGATTATCAGGTGGTGGATGATGAGCAATTTGATCAAAAAGAATTTATCAAACGTGTCAGTGAAAGTCCAAACTGTCCAAAATCGGCATGTCCTTCGCCAGAGGCTTATATGCAGGCTTATCAGGGAGATTATGAGGCAGTTTTTGTTGTAACACTTTCTGCTAATTTAAGCGGTTCTTATAATAGTGCAGTTCTTGGAGCAAATCTTTATAAAGAAACTTCGAAAGATGTCAAGATTCATATTTTTAATTCAAAATCGGCATCGGTAGGAGAAACACAGATTGCACTTGAGATACAAAAGTTAGCAGAAGAGGGAAAATCTTTTGATATAATTGTAAAGCAGGTTGAAGAATTTTTAGAAAAAATGAATACTTATTTTGTATTAGAAACATTGGATGCACTTCGCAAAAATGGACGTCTTACCAATATACAGGCGGTTTTAGCAAATGTACTTAGTATTAAACCAATTATGGGGGCAAATCCAGATGGAACGATTTGTAAATTAGATCAAGTACGTGGTATGAATAAAGCATTAACGAAAATGGCTGATTTAATTGCCGAAAAAGTAATACAGCCAGAGGAAAAAAGATTGGCAATTTCACACTGTAATTGTCCAGAACGGGCAGAATATGTGAAACAGTTATTATTAGATAGAATTAAGGTAAAAGAAACAATTATTTTAAATACAGCAGGTGTTAGTACACTCTATGCCAGTGATGGAGGGATTATTGTTACAATTTAATAGCAACGGGAAGAAAACTATTATTTTGTAATAAATGGAATATTGTGGAAAAAAGAATTTATTTGTAAAAAAATGGTTTTTATTGTTTTAGAGATATTCATAAATCGTTCATAAACTATTCAAAAAGGTTTTACAGAGAAAACATGGATTATTCATGAACAAAATCTATACTAAGAATATGGAAGCAACAACCATTACTTAAAGTTTTTCATAATAAATGCCGACAATCCATCTAGGATTGTCGGCCCTCCTCATTTATAAGGATAAAAAAAATGAGAGTAAAAAAAATTAGAAAAATAGAATATTTATTTGCGATCATAATTTGGATTGGTATTTGGCAAGTCTTTTCGATTCGGGTAGATCGTATGATTTTTCTTCCCTCTCCATTTGAAGTGGGAAAAGCATTTCTTCGAATAGGGAAAACAGGAGAATTTTATGCATCTGCTGGAAATTCCCTTCTTCATGTTTTTAGTGGATTTTTTCTTGCTGTAATAGTAGGAAGTCTTCTTGCAGTTCTTTCTTTTTCCCATCGGTTTTTTCAAGCATTTCTTCAGGTGCCAATTAAATTAATCCAGGCTACACCAGTTGCCTCTTTTACGATTCTGGCTTTAGTTTGGATTTCTTCTAAGCATTTATCTATTTTGGTCTCTTTTTTAATGGTATTTCCTACTATTACAATAAATGTGAAACAGGGACTTTTAGAAGCAGATCAAAAATTGCTAGAGATGGCGCAAGTTTATCATATGTCTTATATACGAAAAATTCGTTATATTTATCTACCAGCAGTGATGCCCTATTTTTTATCCGCTTGTTCAATTGGAGTTGGAATGTCTTGGAAATCGGGGATTGCGGCAGAGGTAATTGGTATTACCAAACATTCTATTGGGAATCAATTATATCAAGCAAAACTATATCTAATGACACCAGAATTATTTGCTTGGACTTTTGTTATAGTTTTTATTAGTTTACTTGTAGAATATGGAGTGGTACAATTAATTGGTCTATGGAAAAAGCAATTAGAAGGGACGACAGAGGAAGAGAAGGGAAGAAAATAGAAAGGATTTATTATGGATTCGATAGAAATTTCTTTAGAGCAGGTAGTAAAAGAATATGGAGGGAAACGAGTAATTGATTCTCTTTCCTATCGATTCTTAGCAGGCAGCAGAACAGGAATTATGGCACCTTCCGGAATAGGAAAAACCACATTGTTACGAATGATATTAGGTCTAGAACCGTTAGATGGAGGAAGAATTTTATATCAAAAGGAGTTACAGGCTTCTGTGGTATTTCAAGAGGATCGCTTGTTTTTATATGCCACTTCTTTGGAAAATATTCAAGCAGTACTTCCCAAGAAAAGATGGACAGAAAGTGAAATTTGCAGAGAACTTTCTCAAGTGGGATTATTAGAAGCTGCCTATAAAAAAGTTTCTTTTTTAAGTGGAGGGATGAAACGAAGAGTTGCAATTGTACGTGCAGTATTAATGCCAGGAAATTTATTGGTTTTAGATGAGCCTTTTAAAGGTTTAGATCTTGAACGAAAGAAACAAGTTATGCATTATATAAAAAATCGAATTGATGGAAGAACCTTTCTTTTGGTAACACATGAGAGAGAAGAAGCTGCTTATTTTGAGGCGGATATTTTGGAATGGAACAATAATTTTACAGTTCAAATGAATGGGGAATAAACGATAAATGAAAGGTACATCATTTTATTTGATAGCTCTTTTAACAGGATATGGTTTAGATTTATGTTTTGGAACTTCTCGCTGTACTTATTTATCTGCAAATTGGATAAATCAAGGAATTTTTGTATTAGAAAAGAGTATTTGTAATCATTTTACAAGAATAGAGAAAAAAGAAGCATTTGTGAAGGGTATTCTGGCTATCTTAATAATTAGTATTTTGGGTATGATAGGAGCAAGTATTTTAGTTATTGCGGATTGGATTCATCCAGTTGTTTCATTTTTGGCAGCCGTTTTAATAAGCTGCCAGATGTTGGGAAATCGTTTGCTTCAGGATCAGAGTAAACAGGTATATCGAGAATTAAAAATAGGAAAATCAAAAGAAAAGATAGAACAATATAAAAAGGAAAAAGCGATACAGGAAATGATTGAAACAGTAGCAAAGGGAATTTCAGAAGATGTAATTGCCCCTTTGTTTTATATGGCTCTTTTTGGCCCGATTGGTGGAATTATCTATCAGGCAGGAAATCGAATTAGTTTTATGGAAGTAAAATTAAATGAGATAATCAACTATATTCCTTCTCGTCTAGCTGCTGGACTTATGATAATTGCTTGTGCATTTCTTCAGTTTCCAGTGAAAGAAACCTATCGAATTTTTCTAAGAGATCGGTATATTTGTGAGGATATAAATTCTGGACAAACAAGAGCAGTCTGTGCTGGAGCATTGGGAATTCAATTAATGGAAATGGGAGATGCGAAACGAAAGGCAACATGTGAGGATATTCTTTCTGTAAATCGAATCCTCTCTGTTAGTTCTTATCTGGGATTGGTATTGCTGACACTTGGATGTTGGGCGGTTCGAAAGTTATTTGGCATAGATTAAGAAAGTAAAAAAGGAATCTGTTTTGTCTGGAATGAAGAGGAAACTTGTTTCATATATTGTTGGTAAAAGGGATTTGGGGAGCTGAATACAATGTTTTTTTATGATAAAATACAGAAAGAAAAACAAAAAAGAGGATACATAAAAGTCAAATGTATCCTCTTTTGTATTCTTTTGTGTTTGTTTCCAATAACCATTACTTATACTTATGATACTTATGCAGAAGAAGAGATAAAAGAAACACAATTATATGCGAAGGCGGCTGTTTTGATGGATGCACAATCAGGACGGGTATTATATGCAAAAAATGGAGAAGAGGTTCTTCCAATGGCAAGTACAACAAAGATTATGACTTGTATTCTTGCTTTAGAATATGGAAATATGGAGGATGTTGTTACTGTTTCCTCTTATGCTGCTTCACAGCCTAAAGTACATCTAGGAATGGTAACTGGACGGGAATATTATTTAAAAGATTTATTATATTCTTTGATGTTAGAATCCCATAATGACAGTGCAGTAGCGATTGCAGAACAAGTGGGAGGCAGTGTAGAAGTATTTGCAGATATGATGAATCAAAAAGCATTAGAAATTGGATGTAAACAGACTTTTTTTATTACACCAAATGGACTAGATGCGAAGATTGTAACAGAGAATGGAGAAGAAAAATTTCATTCTACAACAGCAGAAGACTTGGCAAGAATAATGTCTTATTGTATTATGGAGTCTCCAAAAAAAGAGGAATTTCTTGCAATTACCCGTACAGAACAGTATAGTTTTTCTGATATCAAAGGACAGTGTTCCTATTCTTGTTATAATCATAATGCATTTTTAAATATGATGGAGGGTGCACTTTCTGGAAAAACTGGATTTACAGGATTAGCTGGATATTGTTATGTAGGAGCATTAGAACGGGATGGTAAAACCTTTGTTATTGCTCTTTTAGCTTGTGGATGGCCAAATAATAAAACATATAAATGGTCAGATAGCCGAAAATTATTTACATATGGAATCGATACTTATGAATATAAAGAATTTTATGAAGAACAGGTTTTTGAGCCGCTTCCTATCAAAAATGGTGCAGCAAAATCAGGCGATCCATTTGAGCAGGTTGTAACAGGGATTACGATTGAAGAACCAGATCGAAGTGTAGGACTTTTGGTAAAAGAGAGCGAGAAAGTAGAAAAAGAGATTCGTTTACTTTCGGAATTATTAGCACCTGTAAAGAAAGGAGATTTTGTTGGGACGGTTCGATATTATCTGCAATCAGGAGAGGAGCAGGTGTTACTTCGGGAATATAATGTAGTAGCGGTGGAAGAAGTGCAGGCTAAGAATTTTACATATTGTTTTCGCTATATTATAGAAGAGTTTTTACCATAATTGAAAACATTGTGAATAATTACAAAATATGACTTGAAATTTTTGAAAGGAAGCGATACAATTAAAATCGGTAGAAATTTGTTTTTTAATAGAAAATGCGAATCATTACCGATTATTAGAACCTGTCTTTGGTTCTGATATAGATGTCACAATAAGAATATGGAGGGCTGAAAACATGAGTAGTACAGCACAAGTATCAGCAAGTAAGAGAATTGAAGCATTACTTGATGATAATAGTTTCGTTGAAATTGGCGGATATGTTACTGCAAGAAGCACAGATTTCAACATGCAGCAGAAAGAAACACCAGCAGACGGTGTAATTACCGGCTATGGTGTAATTGAAGGCAATCTTGTGTATGTGTATAGCCAGGATGCAACCGTAATGAATGGTTCGATAGGTGAAATGCATGCAAAAAAGATTGCGAAGCTTTATCAGATGGCTTTAAAGGTTGGTGCACCCGTCATTGGGTTTATTGATTGTGCAGGATTACGCTTACAGGAAGCAACAGATGCATTAAATGGATTTGGAGAGATCTATATGCAGCAGACATTGGCAAGTGGCGTGATTCCACAAATTACAGCAATCTTTGGGACTTGTGGTGGTGGAATGGCAGTGGTTCCAACTTTAACAGATTTTACTTTTATGGAGGAGAAAAATGCAAAGCTATTTGTAAATTCTCCAAATGCGATTGATGGAAATTCCATCTCCAAATTAGATAGTGCCTCTGCTAAGTTCCATAGTGAGCAGTCGGGAATGGTGGATGCAATAGGAGAGGAAACTTCAATTCTTGCAGAAATCAGAAAATTAATTACAATTTTACCAGCAAATAATGAAGATGATCTGTCATATAGTGAGTGCGTGGATGATTTGAATCGGGTATGTGCAGATCTAGAGAATGCAGCAGCAGATCCGGCAGTTGTATTATCTCAACTTTCCGATGATAGCTTTGTATTCGAAACGAAGAAAGCATATGCAAAAGAAATGGTAACTGCATTGATTCGTTTAAATGGCTCTACAGTGGGTGTTGTAGCAAACCGCAGTGTACTCTATGGGGAAGATGGAGAAGTGGCAGAAGAATTTGATACAGTACTTACAACAGCAGGATGTGAAAAAGCAGCAGATTTTGTAAACTTCTGTGATTCATTTAATATTCCAGTACTTACTCTTGTCAATGTAAAAGGCTATCAGGCTACTATATCGGAAGAAAAGACAATTGCGAAGGCAGCAGCGAAGTTGACTTATGCATTTGCAAATACTACGGTCCCAAAAGTAAGTGTGGTTATTGGAGAAGCTTATGGAAGTGCTTATCTAACAATGAATAGTAAATCGATTGGTGCCGATATTGTCTATGCATGGCCAAATGCAACGATTGGAATGATGGATGCAACACAGGCAGCAAGAATTATGTATACCGAAGAATTAAGTAAAGCAGCAGATGCGAATGGGTTATTATCAGAGAAAGCAGCAGAGTATGCTTCACTTCAGTCAAGTGCAGTTGCAGCAGCAAAAAGAGGTTATGTAGATGATATTATTGAAGCACAGGATACAAGAAAATATGTAATTGGTGCGTTTGAGATGTTATTTACAAAAAGAGAGGATCGTCCAGCGAAAAAGCATGGATGTGTAAAATAATAAGAGGTGACAACTATGATGTTATTAGCAACTGGTGCGATCAGTGCAGGAAAAGCATTGATGAATACACTGATTGGTATGGGAACCGTATTTTTAGTTCTGATTTTCATTTCCTATATTATCAGTTTGTTTAAATATATCAATCAGACTGATACCAAAAAGACAATAGAAACTGTTCCAACTCCAACTTTGATTCCATCAGAGCCAATTGCCGAAGAGATAGAAGAAGAGTTGGTAGATGATACAGAGCTTGTAGCAGTAATTTCTGCAGCAATTGCGGCCTATGCTGGAACTTCTTCGGAAGGTTTTCAGGTAAGAAGTATTAAGCGTGCTGCAAAGTCAACATGGAAATAAACGAAAATTTAGGAGGAAATATTCAATGAAAAATTATACAATAACGGTAAATGGAACCGCATATGATGTAACAGTGGAAGAGGGGGGAGCAGGTTCTGTAGCTACAACATCTTCTGCTCCAAAGGCAGCGCCAAAAACAGCACCAAAAGCAGCAGCTCCAAAGCCAGTAGCTACAGGTGCTCAGGGCAGTGTAAAGATTCAAGCTCCAATGCCAGGTAAAATTCTTGCTATTAAAGCGAATGCAGGACAGGCAGTAAAGAAGGGAGAAGTCGTGCTTGTTTTAGAGGCCATGAAGATGGAAAATGAAATTGTTGCTCCTCAAGATGGAACAATTGCAGGTGTCAATGTGGCAGTTGGCGGACAGGTTGAAGCAGGCGATGTATTAGCTACTATGAACTAATGTGCATAGAAAGGGGACAAACATGAACTACGGTCAGTATATTGTAGATACAATGTCAAACCTCATTCATCAGTCAGCATTCTTTAACTTAACTTGGGGAAACTATCTGATGATTGTAGTTGCTTGCATTTTCCTGTATCTGGCAATTAAAAAAGAATACGAACCGCTTCTTTTGGTTCCGATTGCCTTTGGTATGTTACTGGTAAATTTATATCCAGATATTATGAAAACAATTGAAGAGTCGGATAATGGTGTAGGCGGTTTATTACATTATTTTTACTTACTTGATGAGTGGAGTATCCTTCCATCTCTAATTTTTATGGGTGTAGGTGCGATGACGGACTTTGGCCCACTAATTGCAAATCCAAAGAGCTTTTTGCTTGGTGCAGCAGCACAGTTTGGTATTTTTGGAGCTTATCTTATGGCAATTTTACTTGGATTTAATGATAAGGCAGCAGCAGCGATTTCAATTATCGGCGGTGCAGATGGCCCAACTTCGATTTTCCTTGCAGGAAAATTACAGCAGACAGAATATATGGGACCAATTGCAGTAGCAGCTTATTCTTATATGTCATTAGTTCCAATTATTCAGCCGCCAATTATGAAGTTACTTACAACAGAAGAGGAAAGAAAGATTAAAATGGAACAGTTGCGTCCAGTTTCGAAACTAGAAAAGATTCTGTTCCCAATTATTGTTACAATTGTAGTAGTATTGATTCTTCCATCTACAGCTCCATTGGTAGGTATGTTAATGCTTGGTAATCTCTTTAGAGAGTCTGGTGTAGTAAAACAGTTGACAGAGACAGCTTCCAATGCATTGATGTATATTGTTGTAATTATTCTTGGTACTTCTGTTGGTGCTACAACAAGTGCAGAAGCATTTTTAAAAGTAACCACATTGAAAATCGTGGTATTAGGATTAGTTGCCTTTGCAGTTGGTACAGCAGCAGGTGTATTATTTGGAAAATTAATGTGTAAGTTAGATGGTGGAAAGACCAATCCATTAATTGGTTCTGCAGGTGTATCAGCAGTTCCTATGGCAGCACGTGTATCACAAAAAGTAGGTTCTCAGGCAGATCCGACAAATTTCTTGTTAATGCATGCGATGGGACCAAATGTGGCTGGTGTAATCGGTACTGCAGTAGCAGCTGGAGCATTTATGGCGATGTTTGGTGTGAAATAAGAAAATATTTGATATTTGACGCTTGTAATGAAAGAAAAACAGGCAGATAGGATGGAGGAAAAAATGGCTGGACAGGTAAAAAAACCGGTAAAAATCACAGAAACCGTTTTGCGTGATGCACATCAGTCTCTGATTGCGACCAGAATGACAACAGAACAGATGCTGCCAATTATCGACAAAATGGATAAAGTTGGATATCATTCGGTAGAATGTTGGGGTGGTGCAACATTTGATGCTTCGCTTCGTTTTTTAAAAGAAGATCCATGGGAAAGACTTCGGAAATTAAGAGCAGGTTTTAAAAATACCAAATTGCAGATGTTGTTCCGTGGACAGAATATCTTAGGATATAATCACTATGCAGATGATGTAGTAGAATACTTTGTACAAAAATCAATGTACAATGGAATTGATATTATCCGTATTTTTGATTGTTTTAATGATCTTAGAAATTTAAAAACTGCAGTATCTGCTTCAAATAAAGAAAAACAAAATTATGCCAATGGACAGAAAGAGGTACAGGTAGCACTTTCCTATACATTAGGAGAAGCCTATACTTTGGACTATTGGAAAGATACTGCAAAGAGAATTGAGGAAATGGGTGCAGATTCTATCTGTATTAAAGATATGGCAGGACTTTTAGTTCCATATCAGGCAACAGAATTAGTAGAGGCATTAAAGGCAGGTACAAAGCTTCCGATTCAGATGCATACACATTATACTTCTGGTGTGGCATCTATGACTTACTTAAAGGCAGTAGAGGCTGGTGCAGATATTATTGATACAGCAATGTCTCCATTCTCTATGGGAACCTCTCAGCCAGCTACAGAAGTTATGGTAGAGACATTTAAAGGCTCACCTTATGATACTGGATTGGATCAGAATTTGTTAGCAGAAATCGCAGATTACTTCCGACCAATGCAGGAACAAGCATTAAAGAGTGGACTTTTAAATCCAAAAGTAATGGGAGTTAATATCAAAACATTATTATATCAGGTTCCTGGTGGTATGTTATCCAATTTGGTTTCCCAGTTAAAAGATGCAAAGCAGGAGGATAAATACTATGAGGTATTGGAAGAAATTCCTCGTGTACGAAAAGATTTTGGAGAACCTCCACTTGTAACACCTTCTTCTCAGATTGTAGGTACACAGGCTGTATTGAATGTACTACAGGGAGAACGATATAAAATGGTAACAAAAGAGTCAAAGAAAGTACTTGCTGGAGAGTTTGGTGAGACAGTAAAGCCTTTTAATACGGAAGTGCAAAAGAAAGCGATTGGAGATACAAAACCAATTACTTGTCGGCCAGCAGATTTAATTGAGCCTCAATTAGAGAAGTTTAAGAAGGAATGTGCACAGTGGATACAGCAAGATGAGGATGTGCTTTCTTACGCATTGTTCCCACAGGTAGCAACAGAGTTCTTTAAGTACCGGGCAGCACAACAAACAAAGGTAGATCCAGCAATGGCAGATACCGTAAATAAGGCGTATCCTGTTTAATTAAAAGTGATAAAAGCAAGAATTTAGGTAGAATAAGTAGTCATACTGAGTAAAACAGTATGACTACTTTTTTAATCATAAAAATAATATCAAATTTTATAAATATTTCTTAAAAACTTGAAACAATTTATAAATTGTGCTAAAATAAAATAAACAGAAAAGAGATTTTATATCTATTTTTCAGAAAAATCAGGGAAAAAGAGGATAGAAAGGAGGAAATGTGTAGAATATAGTTTTCTATTATAGAAGGCTGGCTTTATAGTGCACATCAATAAAATATGAAAAGATTAAGAGGGATACGAGTCAAATTGATTTTTGATTTTGTTTTTGCAATTGCAGTTACTGTAGCAATTTGTGCATTTCTTATTTTAAAAAATACAAATAGTATTTTAATGTCAAATATTCGTCTTACAAGTTCCCAAACGTTACAAGAAACATTAAAAGGATTTCAGATTTATTTAAAGACATTAAGCGAGCCAGTAGATTTGCTGACTCGTAAGCAAGAAGTAAAACACTTTGAAGATGAAGGAACTATTGAAGGAAATACTGCTACCATTCAGGATTCTTTAGTAGCTTCTCTTCGGGTAACAGATGGTTCGATTCGTTGTTATTATACAACAAAAACAGGGTACTGTGTAAATGCTTATTTAACAGAAGAAGAGGGGAAAGTAAAAGGGAATAAAGAGTTTTTTGAAGGGCAGAATGACACAAAAGAAGATTGGTATACTGGTGCAATGGGGTTAAAAAGCAGACAGGGTATTTTTGCTTATTTTTCAGAACCTTATTTGGATTCTACTGGAAAGAAAATTTTTACAGTTGCACAGGAAATTAAGGATTCTGAGGGGAAAAATTATGGAACAGTTGCTTTGGATATTGCCTAATAAATCAAATACAATTCTTAAAGTTTCAACAGATATTGCTTCTATAACTGATAAAACAAAACGAACCACAAAGAAAGTAACAGAATCGATTCAAAATGTTTCAGATGGTGCGAGTGCACAATCGATCAGCACACAGGAAGCCAGTGAAGAAGTTGAAAAGTTGGCGAAAAGTTTAGAGGAAACAAAGGACTATGTAGATGGAATTGATGTAATGGAAGATTTGATTGTTCGAACAGAACTAACACGAGAAAAGTCACAGATTTCAATTGATGTAATGACAGAGATGTTAGAGAGTATTCATAAGATTAATTATATTTCGGATGTAATTGCTGGAATTATTTCACAGATCAATCTTCTTTTATTAAATGCTAGTATTGAAGCGGCAAGAGCAGGATAAGGCAATTCAAGCTACAAAAAAGTTATTTCATCAGATTTCAGGATCGGTTGACAGAAATGAAGTAGTCAGCCGAATGGATGATATTGTTGCAGTATCACAACAATCAGCAGCTACTGCAGAACAGGTATCTAATTTTGCAGAGCAAGTAAATGGAACAATGGGAAATATGGATTCTTATGTAGTAAATTTAAATGAGATTGCAAGTGAACTTAGAGAAACAATTCAAAAATTCCAGTTAAATTGATTGAGAATGGTATACTCATTAAAAAGAGTATGAATCTTTACTTTCCTCTTGATTTTTCTAAAAATTTTGATATGATAATATAAGAATAAAGGAATAAGAATGGATAAGGGAGTAGTTAGCACGTAGAATGTGTAGTGATGTCAACATACTGATAAGCGATTATCTGGCATTGCTTGAAATAATGAGACTTATCTGTGTTCTGCAAAGGTAAAGAGCAGAAGACAGATAGGTCTTATTTTTTAACATTTTTATAAAAAAATAAGTTTTATTGTACAAAAAGGAGGAGATGGAAATGAACTTTTGGGAATTTTTTATGATTGCGGTTGGATTATCAATGGACGCATTTGCAGTTGCAATTTGTAAAGGGTTGTCTTTATCAAAAATGAATTGGAAGTATGCAGTAATTACTGGAATTTATTTTGGCGGGTTTCAAGCAGGGATGCCCTTTTTTGGCTATTTGCTTGGAGCTAATTTTCAGGAAATGATTCGTAGTGTCGACCATTGGATAGCTTTTATACTTTTAGTTATTATCGGAGGAAATATGATAAAAGAATCAAGAAAAGAGGCAGAGAAAATGGACGCTTCTTTTGGAATTCGAGCCATGCTTCCTTTGGCAGTTGCTACTAGTATCGATGCGCTTGCGGTTGGAGTAGGGTTTGCTTTTCTTCAGGTGGATATTTTACCAGCGGTTTGTTTTATTGGTGTTGTGACATTTTTATTTTCTTTTTTTGGAATACAAATTGGAAATTTATTTGGAACAAAGTATAAGGCTCGTGCAGAAATAGTTGGAGGCATTATTTTGATTTTAATGGGAGGAAAGATTTTACTAGAACATCTAGGAATATTAGGGTAGAAGATAGAAAAAAAGATTGCTTTCTAAAAAAAAACAGTTATAATAAAATTATGGGGAGCTTATTAGAATAGGCTGAGAGTAAGCATGTGAGGCTTTTACCCTTAAAACCTGATTTGGATAATGCCAACGTAGGGACATTGTGTGCAGTGATAGAATGTAGACATGTGAATTGGCGTGTCTGCATTTTTTTGTTGTTTTGTCCCAGAAAAGAAGGAGGAAACAAATGTTAAAAGATTGTTTAGAAGCTGTAGAAAAAAAGAAGCCATTTATTCATAATATTACAAATTATGTAACGGCGAATGATGTAGCAAATATGCTGCTTGCTTGTAAAGCAAGTCCAATTATGGCGGATGAGTTTAAAGAGGTAGAAGAAATCACTGCAATTTGTGATGGACTTACAATTAATATAGGGACTTTAAATCAACATACCATACCATCTATGTTTGCGGCAGGAAAGAAAGCTGTCAAGATGGGACATTGTGTTTTATTAGATCCAGTGGGAGCTGGTGCAAGTACGCTCCGCACGAATACTGCATTGGAATTATGCAGTCAGATTCCATTTGATTGTATTCGTGGAAATATATCAGAGATAAAGGCTTTAGCGATAGGAAGTAGGAATACCAAAGGGGTAGATGCAAGTGTGACAGATGCAGTAACAGAAGAAAATAAAGAAGAGATGATCGATTTTCTTCAAATATTTGCAAAAGAGAAACAGTGTATTGTAATTTGTACTGGAAAAATTGATTTGGTTTTAGATGGCACATCCTGTTATAGTATTCAAAATGGTCATCCTAAAATGAGTCAGGTTACAGGTACAGGCTGTCAACTTTCTGCTTTGGTAACAGCATATCTGGCAGCAAACCCAAAACAAAAGCTAGAGGCTTGTGTAGCAGCAGTTTGTGCAATGGGGCTTGCTGGGGAACTTGCATGGGAAAGAATGGAAAAAGGAGATGGAATTGCTACCTATCGAAATCGAATTATTGATGCAATCGATCAAATGAATGGGGTTTGTTTAGAGAAGGGAGCTAGATATGAAATCCAATAAGGTATTACTTTATGCAGTAACCGATCGAAGCTGGTTAAATGGAGTTACACTTGCTTCTCAAGTAGAAGAGGCTTTAAAAGGTGGTATTACTATGTTACAACTTCGGGAAAAGCAATTATCGAAGGAAGAGTTTTATAGAGAAGCTAAAACAATACAAGCTCTTTGTTTTCATTATCAAGTTCCATTTTTAATCAATGACCAAGTAAAATTGGCTTGCCAATTAAATGCGGATGGGGTTCATGTAGGACAAAGTGATATGGCAGCCGATCAAGCACGAAAGGAAATTGGAAAAGAAAAAATACTTGGTGTTTCCGTTCAAACTGTGGAGCAAGCTATTTTAGCAGAGCAACAAGGGGCAGATTATTTGGGAGTAGGTGCTATATTTCCAACTAGTTCAAAGGCAGATGCCAAAGCAGTAGAGAAAGAAACCTTACGACAAATTTGCCAAGCAGTTTCTATTCCAGTTGTGGCAATTGGAGGAATTACAAAAGAGAATATAAAACAGCTTATTGGTACTGGAATTTCTGGTATCGCTGTAATTCGTGCAATTTTTGCAGAAAAAGAAATTCAAAAAGCGACATTGCAGTTAAAGGAAAAAGCAAAACTGGTTTGTAAAGAAATTCATTCTATCGAAAGAAAGGAAATTTGATGAAAACAGCACTTACAATTGCAGGAAGTGATTGTTCTGGTGGAGCAGGAATACAAGCAGATTTAAAAACAATGACAGTACATGGCGTATATGGAATGAGTGTAATTACTGCATTAACAGCGCAAAATACAACAGGAATATCTGCTATTTATAAAGTAACAGAGGAATTTTTAAAGCAGCAGATGGATAGTATTTTTACAGATATTGTGCCAGATGCAGTGAAAATTGGTATGGTTGTTTCGGCCTCTTTTGCGGAAATTATTGCAGAACGACTATGCTATTATCAGGCAAATAATATTGTATTTGATCCTGTTTTAAGTTCAACCAGTAAAACAATGCTTTTTGAGCAAGATGGAATAGAAACATTAGAAAAGCGATTATTTCCAATTGCAAGATTGATTACACCGAATCTTCTAGAAGCAGAAAGATTCGTAAATAGAAAATTAAACACAAAGAAAAAAATAGAAGAAGCAGCGATTGAGATGGGAAAACGTTTTGGTTGCAGTGTTCTTTTAAAGGGAGGACATAGCACAAATAATATCAAACAAGCCAATGATTTTTTATATGAATTTGATACAGATCGAAAAATTTGGATAAATGGAGTACGTTATCTAGCTTCCAATACACATGGGACAGGGTGTACATTAAGTTCTGCTATTGTATCAAATTTGGCCAAAGGAATTGGTTTAGAGGAAAGTGTAAGGTTAGCAAAAGCGTATTTAAATGGTGCTTTTCAAAATGAGATCTATTTAGGAAAAGGAAATGGGCCATTAAATCATATTTATATGGAGGTGGAGAAATAATGTATGCAACACAAATGGAAGCAGCCAAAAAAGGAATTGTAACAGAACAGTTAAAATTAGTTGCTATAAAAGAACAAATGACAGTGGAGGAGTTGATGCCGCTTGTAGCAGAAGGAAAAGTAGTAATTTGTGCAAATAAAAAGCATACTTGTTTAAAAGCAGAAGGAATTGGAGCAATGCTTCGTACAAAGATCAATGTAAATCTTGGTGTTTCTAGGGATTGTAAAGATTATGATGTGGAAATGAAAAAAGTATTAGAAGCCGTTTCTATGGGTGCTCATTCCATTATGGATTTATCTTCTCATGGAGATACAGAACCATTCCGTAAAAAATTGACAGCAGAATGTCCAGTTATGATAGGTACAGTTCCAGTTTATGATGCAGTAATCCATTATCAGCGGGATTTAGCTACATTACGTGCACAAGATTTTTTGGATGTAATTCGGCTTCATGCGGAAAATGGAGTAGATTTTGTTACACTGCATTGTGGTATTACGAAAAAAACAATTGAACAGATTCGAAAACAGAAACGAAAGATGAATTTGGTTTCACGTGGTGGTTCTTTGGTATTTGCTTGGATGTGTATGACAGGGGAAGAGAATCCTTTTTATCAATATTATTCTGAAATTTTAGAAATTTGTCGGGAATATGATGTGACAATTTCTCTTGGAGATGCTTGCCGTCCTGGCTGTCTTGCAGATGCTTCTGATGTCTGCCAGATTGAAGAATTAGTACGATTAGGGGAGTTGACAAAGCGAGCTTGGGAACGGGATGTACAAGTTCTGGTAGAAGGTCCCGGACATATGCCTATTGATCAAATTGCTGCAAATATGAAGATGCAGCAGACGGTTTGTATGGGGGCACCATTTTATGTATTAGGACCTTTGGTAACAGATATTGCACCTGGATATGATCATATTACTGCAGCAATTGGTGGAGCAATTGCTGCAACAGCAGGAGCCTCTTTTCTTTGCTATGTCACTCCGGCAGAGCATCTAGCTTTGCCGAATCTAGAGGATGTGCGGCAGGGAATTATGGCTTCTCGAATTGCAGCACATGCGGCTGATATTGCAAAGGGAATTCGTGGAGCAAGAGAATTGGATGATGCGATGGCTAGGGCACGGCAAACATTGGATTGGGAAAAGCAGTGGGAGTGTGCGATGGATAAAGAGACAGCAAAACGGATTCGAAGGGAGCGAAAGCCAGAACAGGAGGATAGCTGTTCGATGTGCGGAAAGTTTTGTGCTGTACGAAGTATGAATAAAGCCTTAGTTGGGGAATATATTGATATTTTATAGATGTGTTTCTATGGATTTTAATGAGAAAATGGCAGGTTTTTTGTTTTAAGAGTATTGCGAAATAAGAAAGAATGTGACATAATAGACTTGGTTAAAAATAAATAATAAAGGAAAAAAAGATGAAAAGAACCATGTTTTATCCAGATAAGATGTATACTTATATCCGTGGCTATGCTTCTGGAGCAGGTATGACACAGACTTTAAAAGCGTTATCTTTTGCAAGAGACAAGCATGAAGGACAAATACGAAAGGGAGGAGAACCTTATATTGTGCATCCACTTACAATGGCGTGTAATGCTCTTAGCATTGGAATTAAGGAGGATGATATTATTGCAACTATATTGTTGCATGATGTCTGTGAGGACTGTAATATTCGTTTTGAAGAACTTCCAGTAAATGAGACTGTGCGGCGGGGAGTGACATTATTGACATTTCGTGTGATGGAAGGAGAAACAAAAGAGATTGCAAAAAATCGATATTATAATGAAATTTTAGAAAGTCGAGAGGCAGCAATTACAAAATTAATTGACCGTTGTCATAATGTTTCTTGTATGGCAGGAGCGTTTTCAAAGGAGAAACTAAAGGCTTATATTGAAGAAACTAGACAGTATGTACTTCCGCTTCTTCGAAAGGTAAAACAGAGATATCCAGATAAAGCAGATGCTCTTTTTGTTTTAAAGTATCATATTGTCAGTGTGGTAGATTCGATTGATGCAACAATTCAGATATATGAGGATTCTGCTGGATGGAAAGACTCTAAGAAAATGAGTTAAGAATTTTATAATAAAAGGAGTGTTTATAAAAAATTTATGAAAAAGAGGAAAGAAAGAAAAAAATGGTTTCGTTTTTGGATTTTTACTTTGTTTTGTATGATAGGTATTACTGCTTGTGGAAAAGAAAACATACAATTTACGACATCAGAAACAAAATCTATAACAGAACAAAGTGAGGAGGAACTTTTAACTGGGAAACATTATGTAGAAATTCAGATAAAGGAAAAAGGAACAATCTATGTTGAGCTAGATGCAGATCATGCTCCAATTACTGTAACAAATTTTATTCAGTTGGTAAAAGAAGGTTTTTATGATGGACTTACGTTTCATAGAGTAGTAGATGGGTTTATGATACAAGGAGGAGATCCACAGGGAGATGGGTATGGTGGATCAGAGGTAAAGATTACTGGAGAATTTCCAAATAATGGGATAGAAAATCCATTAAAACATACAAGAGGAGCAATTTCTATGGCACGTTCCATGCTGCCAGATAGTGCTAGTTCTCAGTTTTTTATTGTGCATCAAGACAGTCCAAGCTTAGATGGAGATTATGCAGCATTTGGCTATGTAACAGAGGGAATGGAAATTGTAGATGATATCTGTGCAACAGCAACAGGACAGGATTTTAATGGTATTTTGCCAGCAGAAAATCAACCAATTATAGAACATATAGTAGTAGCAGAACCAAAAGAAAGCGAATGAGGAAAGGAAAAATCAAGATGGAAATTAGAAGAGCAGAAGAAAGAGATATAGAGGGACTCAATCGTTTATTGCTTCAGGTGTGTTTGATTCATCATAGAGGAAGACCAGATTTATTTCGGTATGGAGCGAAAAAATATACCGATGAACAGTTAAAGGAATTGATTTTAAATAATCAGAGACCGATTTTGGTTGCTGTGGATTCGATGCAGGAAGTTTTGGGATATGCATTTTGTATGTTTCAACAGTATAAAGAGGACAATATTTTAACAGATAAAAAAACGTTATATATTGATGATTTATGTGTAGATGAAAAGCAGAGAGGAAAACATATTGGAAGTAAGCTTTATCAGGAAGTACTTGCACTTGCAAGACAGAATCATTGTTACAATGTAACATTAAATGTATGGAGTCTAAATGAAGCTGCAATTCAGTTTTATCAGTCTTGTGGATTAAAACCACAAAAAATAGGAATGGAAGTTGTTTTATAAGAAAAGGCGCTGTTTTTAGCGCCTTATTATCTTTTTATTTCTAAATTTTTTATTTTTTGGTTCCATTTAAGAATGGTATTTTTATCTAATTTTAAAAGTTTTCGATCATAAGTAAAAATTCCATTCATTTCTTCTTCTACATCGGAAAGTTGTGTATAGACAGAAGCAGAAAGCCCATTTTGAAAAGCAGGAAAAATAAGTTCTTCCATTAATTTTGCATAGCCTTTTGTTAGAGAATCTTTATTTTGAAAGGCTCGATATCCAAATATTTTTAAGGAATAACTATGGCCTTTTACATACCAAGCATATCCGCCAAATTCCGTTAGAGCAAGAGCACGTCGCTCTGGTTTTAAAATAAGAGAGAAAAAATAGTAGTGGATACTTTTAATATCCCCTCCGCCTTGATCAAACCAGCCACTGGCATGATCAATTAGTCGTCCCTTATCAAGATTATGAATGAACTCTGCTGCAAATAATGCACGAAATTGCCCCCAACCTTCATTAAATGGAACCCAACAGACAATACAAGGATGATGGTATAATGTGCGAATTGTAGAAACAACTTCTTTTGCCCATTCTTTTCTTCCCTCTTTATGTTGACGAGAAAGTAAAGCGTGAGGTTGATCCGAAATTTTTTTCCCAGAATAATTGAAAAAAGTAGCTAGGTATGTGACAAACCAGTGATGATAATGGGAACCACCATTTACCATGTCTTGCCAAACCAGAATACCTAACCGATCACAGGTATAATACCAACGTTCGGATTCAATTTTTAAATGTTTGCGTATCATATTAAAACCAAGCTTTTTAATTGAGAGGATATCAAAAATCATCGCTTCTTCACAAGGAGGGGTATAAAGTCCATCTGGCCAATAGCCTTGATCAAGTAACCCTATTTGCAGGTAAGGCTTATTGTTAAGAAAAATCCGCCGAATTCCATTTTTATCTGTTTGAATATCACATTTACGAACAGCAAAATAACTTTTGATGCAGTCTGTTTGTGTAGTAATTTTCACTTGATAAAGATAAGGATCTTCTGGACTCCAAGCATGAAAATTCTTTAATGGAATAGTAAAACTTTGGTTGCTTGTGATAGAATAGGTATGTTCTTTTGTTTCTAATTGTAAAAAAGCAGAACAATTTCTTTCTGTGGAGATTTTTACAGTAACTTCTTTTTTATCATAATTAGGAGTAAATTTCACATAGCGAATAAAGTTATCAGGTACAATTTCCATCCAGACTGTTTGCCAGATACCACTTTGCGCAGTATAAAACATACCACTATTGTGTAGTTTTTGTTTTCCACGGCTATGATAAGAAGTATCGCTTGGATCGGTTACTCGAACGAAAAGTTCACAGTTTGTAGTGGAATGAAAACTTTGAAATGCGTCTGTAATATCAATAGAAAAGGGAAGATAACCCCCTTGATGATATCCTACTTCTTGTTGATTTAAATAGACAGTACAAGCCTGATCGACTGCACCAAAATGTAAATAAAGACGCTCATTTTTTTGGCATTTTACAGCAGGGAGAATTCTGTGATACCAAAGAAATTCTTTTGGTTTTAACTGCCGTTCTACACCAGATAGTTTGGATTCTGGTGAAAATGGAACTAAGATCTTACCATGATAGCTAGAAGGAAAACAGGAGTTCTTTTTTATTGCATAGTCCCAATAACCGTTTAGATTCATATAAGAAGATCGAACCATAGTAGGACGAGGATATTCCTGCCAAACATTTGTTTCATTGATTTGTTTGGTCCAGCGGGTTTCTAGTATTTGTTTTTTCATTGTTATGGACACCTGCCTTTCTTTATATTATACAACTAGAAAGAAAAGAAGAATCGATTTGATTAAAATAAGTATAAATCATATTTCAAAAAAAGAAAAGTAAGTTATCCTAAAAAAAATACTTGTAAGGAGCTATTTTTCTGTTATAATCATTATCGTATACTAATACAAAAAGAATGGTATGAATTTTGGAGAGAGATAGGAGAATCCCATGCGAGTGATAGCAGGAAAAGCAAGAAGGCTTCCACTTAAGACAATAGAAGGAATGGAAACTAGACCAACAACCGATCGTATTAAAGAAACGTTATTTAATATGCTACAAGAGGATATTTCAGGTAGTTTTGTTTTAGACCTTTTTTCTGGAAGTGGGGGAATTGGGATAGAAGCCTTAAGCCGTGGTGCAAAAGTAGCTTATTTTGTAGAAAATAATAAAAAAGCAGCAGCTTGTATTCGTGACAATTTAAAATTTACAAAGTTAGAGAAAGATGCAATTGTAATGGAGTGTGACTTTTTGACCGCACTTAGCCGCTTAGAGGGAAAAGATGTGGCATTTGATCTGATTTTTTTAGATCCTCCCTATGGAAAAGGGTATGAAAAACAAGTATTACAATATTTAAGTCAATCGAAATTAGCAAAAGAAGAAACATTAATTGTGATAGAAACATCTATAAAAACAGAATTAAAAGAAAATAAGGATATGGAACAGATGGGATTTTTAATAGAAAAAGAAAAACGATATAAAACAAATAAACATATCTTTTGCAGAAAAAAAGAACAGGAAATAGAAGAGAGGGAATAGTATGAATCGAGCAATTTATCCTGGCAGTTTTGATCCTGTAACATTAGGCCATCTAGATATAATAGAACGTTCCCTTGCTATTACAGATGAATTAATTGTAGGAGTATTGAATAATAAGGCAAAAAGTCCATTGTTTTCCGTAGAAGAACGTGTTAATATGTTAAAGGAAGTGACAAAGCACCTAAAACATGTAACCATTCAGTCTTTTGATGGTTTGTTAGTAGATTTTGCTACAAAGTCTCAAGCAAATATGATTGTAAGAGGTCTTCGTGCGATTACTGATTTTGAGTATGAGCTTCAGATGTCACAGATCAATAACGCATTAAACCCAAATATAGAGACCGTTTTTCTTACAACTCGTTTAGAATTTGCTTATTTAAGTTCAAGTACTGTGAAAGAAGTAGCGGGAATGGGTGGAGATATCCATAAGTTTGTACCAGAACTGGTGGTAAGAAAGCTCTATAAGAAATATAAGGTGGATTAGTATAGAAGGAGATATTATAGATGAGCACAAATAATACCAGTAAGATCGAACAGCTAATTGAAGAGATTGAGGATTTTATTGATGGTTGTAAACCACAACCCCTATCAAATACAAAGATTATTGTAAATAAAGACCAGTTTTTGGAATTAATTACAGAATTAAAGCTGCGGACACCAGATGAAATAAAAAAGTATCAAAGTATTATACGAAATCGAGATGAAATTTTAGCAAAGGCACAAGCAGATGCAACAAAACTTTTACAGGATGCAAAGACACAGACCAATGAGTTAGTCAATGAAAGTGAAGTAGTACAACAAGCTTATTTAAGAGCAAATGAAATTTTACAGATGGCAACACAACAGGCGCAGGAGATTGTCGATGCAGCTACTATGGATGCTAATAATATTCGAATGGGAGCGATTCAATATACAGATGATATTCTTGCTGATACACAAAATATTATAGCAGATACCTTAGAAAGTGCTGCTATGAAATATGATAGTTTTCAAAAATTATTAGTTGCAACTTATGAACAGATAAGGGAAAATCGATCTGAGCTGCTGCCACAGGAAGAAGCAGAGCAAACCACACAAACTTCTTCCGAACAACAGCAAATGACAGAAAATTATGAAAGATAAAAGGAAAATTACAATAGGATAGAAAGAAAAATGGTACATAGGATACAAGCAGTTATTTTTCCAGCCAGATAATAACGAGCAGAGATTTCTCCTTCTTTTAATAGTGTGTAGGATTGTGCAAAACCGGAAAGACTACCAAAAGAGATACAAGCACAGACCGCAATTACACGAAGCTTTAAAGAAACTTTCATTTTTCCTAATAGACTTGCGCCTGTTGTCAATTCAATAAAGGCAGTGAAAAACAAACGAAGCGGAATCGGAAGGAATTTGGCCGATTGAATAAAAGAAGAAAGTACTGCAAAAAAAGTAATATATCCACCTAATCTTACAATAGTTTGAAAAGAATTCATAATTGCATGATCGAAAGATTGAAACTGAAAAATAGGGGTTGCTTTATGTAGGAATGTAGGAACTGGTGGAATAAATAAGTTTTCGTGTTTTCTGAAAAAAAGAAAACGAAATAAGATACCTGTAAGAAGTGGTGCCATATAAAAGGAAAAAAGAATGGGAAACAATAATCCTTTCTCACCAAAAAAGATACCATGACAAAGAAAACTTACTACAAAGGCAGGACTTGCATTATTACAGAAGCTGACAAGATAGGCGGCTTCCTCTTTTTTTATCTTTTGACGTTTTACCAATTCTAGACAGCTTTTGCTGCCCATTGGAAAGCCACATAAAAAACCTGAGATAATTGCAAAGCTGCCATCTTTTGAAGCGCCAAATAATAGACGACAGAGGGGAGAAAGCAGGGCAGTCAGATAGGAAACAGCATCTGCTTCAAATAATAAGTTAGAAAAAATTAAAAAGGGAAGCAGAGAAGGTACTACCGAGTTTAACCATAAATTTAAACCTGTCTTTGCACCAAGAACAGTAATTTCCGGATTGGAAAGCAGCATCAAAAATGCTAGAATCAGGAAAATAGCCATAGACAGTCAGCCTTTTTCTTTTTTTACTGCTAATGTATTCAAAAATAGAATAAGCTATTCGTAAAACAGGTTGATTTTTTTTGAAATTTGTGTCAATATTACAATAGTATGTTTTAAAGGAGGTATTATTTTGCTGGAATCATTAAAACCAGAACGTGTGTTTTACTACTTTGAGGAAATTTCTAAAATACCACATGGTTCAGGAAATACGAAAGCAATCAGTGATTACTGTGTAACATTTGCAAAAGAACATGGATTTTCTTATATTCAGGATAAGTGGAATAATGTAATTATCATAAAGGAGGCTTCCATAGGAAGGGAACAAGATGCTGGAATTGTACTTCAAGGGCATCTAGATATGGTGACAGTAAAAGAAGAAAACTGTACCATTGATTTTGCAACGGATTCGCTTTGTCTTTGTATAGATGGAGATGAACTTTATGCGAAAGGGACAAGCTTGGGAGGAGATGATGGAATAGCAGTTGCTTATGCACTTGCACTTTTAGAGGAGGATAGCCTTTCTCATCCACGTTTGGAAGTGGTATTGACAGTAGATGAAGAAATTGGTTTATTAGGAGCAACAGAAATTGATCTATCCATGTTAAAAGGACAATATTTATTAAACTTAGATTCAGAAGAAGAGGGAATTTTTTTAACTAGTTGTGCTGGAGGACTAAGAGGTGACTGTGTAATCCCAGTTCTCTACTTAGAAAGTGAAGGAGTTGCCTATCAGATTAAGCTGACTGGATTGACAGGAGGACATTCTGGAGCAGAGATTGATAAAGAACGTGCGAATGCGATTAAATTGGCAGGTCGTCTTCTTTCTGAATTGGAACAAGAGATTTCCTATGGAATTTGTGGGATACAAGGTGGAGAAAAAGATAATGCAATTGCAACAGAATGTGAACTACAATTATTAGTAGAAGAACAAGAGAGTCAGCGATTGGAAAAATTAATTCAAACAAGAACTTCCGTTTATCAGGCGGAGTATGCAATTTCTGATCCTAATCTTAGAATAGAGATTGTAAAAAAAGGGTTTTGTACTACAAAACGATTACAACCAGCTTATCAGATGAAAGTAGTCTATTTATTAGCAAATTTACCAAATGGAATACAAAACCGAAGTTTGGATATTCCTGGATTAGTAGAAACTTCATTAAATCTTGGAATTGTCAATTTGAATCTAGAAAATTTAACAGTAGTTGCTTCTGTTCGAAGCAGTGTTAGGACTAGAAAAGAAGCAATTAGTAATCAACTTCGGTATATAACAGAGTTTTTAGGTGGTGTATATCATACACGGGGGGATTATCCAGCTTGGGAGTATCGAAAAAATTCGAGGCTTCGAGAAGTTATGGTAGAAATCTATAAAGAAAAATATGGGAAAGAACCACTGCTTCAGGCAATTCATGCCGGCTTGGAATGTGGAATTTTATTAGAGAAATGTCCGCAATTGGATGCAATTTCGTTGGGACCAGATATGAAAGATATTCATACAACAAGAGAACGATTAAGCATCTCCTCTACAAAAAGAGTTTGGGAGTATCTAATAGAAGTAATTGCTCGATTGTGATAGAAGAAAATAAGAAAAACAATGCTATAAATTGATAGCGGAAAAAAGGAGACAGTATGGCTAAGACGAACGAAAGAAGGATAGAAAAGCCAAAGGGAGCTTTTGCAAGAAAGCCATTATGGTATAAAATTTTTATGATTGTGGCACTGGTAACTATTTTGTGTCTTATGGGTGTTATTTTTTATGTATATTATCTGATGTCATTGGCAAATTATGATGATGGATCGGATCATGTGATACAAGAAGATTACTTTGAAACAGTACCAGTGGAGGAATATACACATCTACCAGAGGCTACATTAGAAACAATCGTAGATAAGGAAACAGATGGACGTTCAAAAGAAGGAATTACAAATATTTTATTGTTAGGATTAGATCAAGAATCTGGAAATCTTTCTGATGCATTGATTGTAGTAACTTTGGATACCAATCATAAAAAGATTAAATTGACTTCTTTTATGAGAGATATGCTGGTACAAGTTCCAGGATATTCCAATAATAAGTTGAATACACCATATCAAAAGGGTGGGATTCAACTAGTTTATGATGTATTCTCCCATAATTTTGATTTGGATTTAGATGGTTATGTGGCTGTAAATTATAATATGTTGGAAAAAGTAATTGATAAATTAGGAGGAATTTCGCTTTATATTGATGCAGATGAAGCAAATTTCCAAAATACTTCTAATTTTATCTCTAATCCAGCTTATCGAAATTTAATTCCAGGGGCAACACAGACGTTAAATGGTTGTCAAGTGGTTGGATATTGCAGAAATCGAGTGAGTTTGGCAACAAGTGATTTTGGTAGAACACAAAAACAAAGAATCGTATTAAATGCAATTTATGAAAAATTTAAAGATCAGAATTTACCAGAATTACTTTCTTTGATGAATACAGTCTTTCCTTATGTAACAACAGATTTAGATTTAGTGGAAATGACTTCACTTGCAACAAAGGTATTTGATGCAGGCTTACTTTCTAGTGATATTGAGCAGTTCCGTATACCAGTTGATGGAGGGTATACCGATAGTTGGTATAATGCAATGTTGGTGTTAGATGTTGATTTTGAAAAGAATATAGAAGAACTTCACAATTTTATTTTTGGAGAAGAAGATCAAAAGGAAAAAGATACAGATACAGAAAGTAAGAAAAAAGAATAAGATATAATATTATATATAGAAAGAAAAAGTGGCAGTGTATGGAGAGAAACCATACACTGTTTGTTGTTTCTCTTTGAAAGATCATGGTTGATTCTATGGTATACTCTTTTGCGAAAATGAATACAATGCTTTAGACTTAGTAGAAAAAGCATTTTTTATAAGCATTTTTGTAAGGAGGAATTTGAGTGCAAAGGTATAAACGTGGCGTTTATTGGTTATTTGGAATTGTGTTTTTTTTTGCAATTTTTAATGTAATTTTATTGGATCACTTGCTAGTTTCTGGTGGTGCTTCTCGGCTTCCTGTTTGTTCAGATGAGACAGAAGCTTTTCGGGAGGTAAAAATGAGTGAGAAAGCGATAGAATATTTAGAAGAGTTTCAAGAGAATCATGCAATTCCAATTGAAGAGATTTTAGCCGTATGGATGGGGATAAGTGAGTTTCATTTAGAACAATTTGCTGTTATGCCAGATTCGGTGCGAGAGTTAGAGTATTTTCGAGATTGTCAAAAGTGGTACCTTGAACGGCAGGAGGAAGAATATCAAAAGCTAGTGAAAGCATATCGAGCAGTGATTTCAGATATTGTGTATTTTCCTATTCCAAAAAGTAGCAGTCATAAGGCAGCAGAAATTTATTATAGTGATGGTTGGGGGAGTGAACGGATCTATAAAGATACGGCTCATGTTCATGAGGGATGTGATATTATGGCTGGAAATAATGAAAGGGGATATTTTCCAATTGTTAGTATGACAGATGGGGTAGTAGAACGGATTGGATGGCTGGAAAAAGGAGGATATCGGATTGGAATTCGCAGTCCAAATGGAGGGTATTTTTATTATGCTCATCTTTATCGGTATGCACAGGAATGGAAAGAGGGAGATAGAGTGAAAGCTGGAGATCTAATTGGGTTTATGGGAGATAGCGGATATAGTAAGGTGGAGGGGACAGTTGGAAACTTTGCGGTGCATCTTCATCTTGGAATTTATATTCAAACGGAACATTATGAGGAACAAAGTGTAAATCCTTATTGGATTTTGCGGTATTTTGAGAAGAAACGGCTTGGATGGAATTATTGATAAAGCAAGTGTTCAATCTCAGATTTTCCTTTTAGTGTAGCAATCCATCTTTTAGGAATATTGGAATAACCATATAAAATGCCAGCTAGTCCGCCTGTAATACAGGCAGTAGTATCTGTATCGTTGCCTAATAGAATGGCATATTTTACGGCTTCTTCATAACAAGACGTTTGCTTTAGTATCATAAAAGCACTTCGCAGGCTGTCTACTACATATCCCGTGCCAGTGCCTATCCATGGTTGGTCTGGACGGATGCTCCATTCTAGTTCTTGCTGATGGGCAGGCATCTGTTTATAAATCTTTTGCAGAGAATGAAGAGCGTAGGAAAGAGAAAAATGGAAGGGTTCTCCTTTTAATAAAAAACGTGCAGTAAGGCAGTATAATGCACAACAAACTTGATTACATAGGTGTCCATGCGTAATTTGACATTGGCTATGGGCATCAAGAATGAGATCTTTATCGGAACCATTGTGCCAAAGAGCAAGAGGAAGGACTCTCATAAGGGCACCATTTCCTTTTCCATTTGGGCGTAAAAGACCGCATTGTTCTGGAGAGAGGCCGTTTTTGTAAGCATGAAGTGCTTCGCTTGTTTGTAGTCCTACATCAAATACAATATGATCGACGGCCCAGTATCCGTTTTGGTACCAGTTTGAAAGTTTTTCTGAGAAGTCTTGTAGATTGAATTTTTGGCAGGTAATTAGACTATCCAATAGACAAAGTGCCTGTGCTCCATCATCGGAATAGGTTCCTGGGGCAACGGTTGGGTGAGATCTTGAAAAGTTGTCAGGTGGAATCATTTCAATTTCTTGATAAGAGGGAATCGAGTTAGCAGGGTGAAATTCATATGGGACGCCTAATGCATCTCCAATGAGAAGACCATAGAGTCCACCAGTAAATTTTTCATTGAGTTTCATTTCTTTTTTCCTTTCTTTGTTTTTGTGGTTTGTATGCTGTTTGATTATAACATAATAAAAAAGGGATTTCTATAACAGGACTTGTTCCTTAGAAAGTTTTGTGTTACAATCAGACTTATGATAAAACGGATATAGTGGAATAGGAAGAGGTATTTTATGCGTTTAGATAAATATTTGGCTGATATGGGGGTGGGAACTCGCAGTGAAGTAAAGCGTTTGATTCGAAAAGGCTTTGTGACAATTGAGGGTACAATTTGTAAAAAAGCAGAGGAACAAATAAAGGATGGAGATTTGGTAGAGGTAGAGAAAAGCCCCATTGTTTATGTAGAACAGGAATATTATATGCTGTATAAACCAGCGGGTGTCCTTTCAGCAACACGGGATAGGAATGAAAGAACCGTGGTTGATTTAATTGAAAGTAGAAGAAGAAAGGATTTATTTCCAGTTGGAAGGTTGGACAGGGATACAGAAGGGCTTTTATTGATTACCAATGATGGGGAATTGGCACATCGGTTACTTTCTCCTAAAAAACATGTAGGAAAGGTTTATTTTGTAATACTAAATGGAAAGATTACAAAGGAACAGATAACATGTGTGGAAAGTGGAATTGAGTTAGAGGCAGGGGTGGTAACTTTGCCTGCTTCTCTTAAGGTTTTAGAAAGTAGAGATGAAAAATCAGAAGTGGAGATTACGATTTATGAAGGAAAGTTTCATCAAGTAAAGCGGATGTTTGAGGCAGTTGGAATAAAAGTGATTTATTTGAAACGATTGTCTATGGGAACATTAGTATTAGATCCTAGGTTGAAAAGAGGAGAATATCGAGCTTTAACAGAGGAAGAGATTGAAGAAATAAAGAGAAATTGAGAAAGTAAGAGGATAAAAAGAATGATTGACAATAGGATAAAGGCAGCTTTGTTTGACTTGGATGGAACTTTAGTGGATTCTATGTGGATGTGGAAAGCAATTGATATAGAATATTTAGGACGTTATCAGATTGAACTGCCAGAGGATCTTGGTCAGTGTATTGAAGGGATGAGTTTTACAGAGACAGCTCTTTATATGAAAGAACGTTTTCAGATACCAGAGGATGTGGAAGAGATGAAAGCGGCTTGGAATGAAATGGCATATGAAAAGTATGCTTTTGAAGTGCCTTTAAAGAAAGGAGCTTATGATTTTTTAAAACAGCTTAAGGAACGAGGAATACATCTTGCGATTGCAACTAGTAATTCTAGAAAGCTGGCAGAAACAGTTTTGCGTTCCCATCAGATTTTAGACTGGTTTGATGTAATTGTAACAGGATGTGAGGTAAAGGCAGGGAAGCCTTCTCCTGATGTTTATTTAACTGCTGCTCAATTTTTAAAGGTAAAACCAGAGGAATGTTTGGTATTTGAGGATGTACCACAGGGAATCATTGCTGGAAAGCGGGCTGGTATGACAGTATATGCAATAGAAGATGCTTATTCTGCTGATTTAAAAGAGGAAAAACAAAGATTGGCAGATTATTATATAAAGGATTATACAGAGATTGTCGTATAGGAAATCTGTTTTGGATAGGAGTTTATATGGAAAAGGATTACCTCCCAGTATGTCGGGAAGATATGATAAGATGCGGATGGGATCAGGTTGATTTTGTCTATGTAATTGGAGATGCTTATGTGGATCATCCCTCCTTTGGACATGCCATTATTAGTCGGATTTTAGAGGCGCATGGATTTCGAATTGGAATAATTGCACAGCCAGACTGGAAGAATCCAGAAAGTATTACCATCTTTGGAAGACCAAAACTTGGATTTTTAGTGACTGGTGGAAATATGGATTCTATGGTAAATCACTATAGTGTTTCAAAAAAACGAAGACAGACAGACGCTTATACGCCTGGCGGAGTAATTGGAAAACGGCCAGATTATGCTACGGTTGTATACTGCAATCTGATTCGAAAGGTTTATAAAGAGATACCCATTTTAATTGGAGGGATTGAAGCCTCTCTTCGACGGCTTGGACATTATGATTATTGGTCAAATCGTGTAAAACGATCTATTTTATTGGACTCTCAGGCGGATATCTTGATGTATGGAATGGGAGAACATGCTGTGGTTGAACTGGCAGAAGCGTTGCAAAGTGGAATACCCATTTCGGAGATTACTTTTATCAATGGAACCGTTTATAAGACGAAAAGCTTAGAAAGTGTTTATGAGGCAGAAAGATTGCCCTCTTTTTCGGAGATTACAACAAATAAAGCAGCTTATGCTAAAAGCTTTTATTTACAATATTGTAATACCGATCCATTTTCGGGAAAACGTTTGGTAGAACCTTATCAAGAAAATTTATATATTGTTCAAAATCCACCAGCAAAGCCACTTACCATGCAGGAAATGGATGATCTTTATGCACTTCCATATCAGAGAAATTATCATCCAATGTATCAAAAGGATGGAGGCGTTCCAGCAATATCAGAAGTAAAGTTTAGTTTGGTTAGTAATCGGGGTTGTTTTGGTGGTTGCAGTTTTTGTGCACTAACTTTTCATCAGGGAAGAATGATTCAGGTAAGAAGTCATGCTTCTATTGTAGAGGAAGCCAAACTTTTAATACAAGATAAGGAGTTTAAAGGATATCTTCATGATGTAGGAGGGCCGACTGCAAATTTTCGGCATCCTTCTTGTGAAAAGCAGTTGACAAAAGGCGTTTGTTCGAAAAAGCAGTGTTTGTTTCCAGAGCCATGTAAAAATTTAACAGTCGATCATCAGGATTATATCATATTATTAAGAAAACTTCGAGCACTGCCAGGAGTAAAGAAAGTTTTTATTCGTTCTGGGATTCGGTTTGATTATGTTATGGCAGATAAAACGGATCTGTTTTTAAAGGAACTTTGCCAATATCATATCAGTGGACAGTTAAAAGTAGCACCTGAACATGTAGCGGATCCAGTGCTTCAAAAGATGGGAAAGCCAGGGAACCAGATTTATCAGAAATTTGTAGAAAAGTATAAAAAGATCAATGAACAGCTTGGAGTGAAGCAGTATTTAGTCCCTTATTTGATGTCTTCTCATCCTGGTTCTACCTTAAAGGAAGCGGTGACTTTGGCAGAATATTTAAGGGATTTGGGTTATATGCCAGAACAAGTGCAGGATTTTTATCCTACCCCTTCTACGATCTCTACTACCATGTATTATACTGGTTTTGACCCTCGTACAATGGAAGAGGTTTATGTTCCAGTGAATCCACATGAAAAGGCAATGCAGCGGGCGTTGATTCAGTATCGAAATCCAGCAAATTATCAGTTGGTTTTAGAGGCGTTAAAAAAGGCACATCGTATGGATTTAGTTGGATTTGAGAAAAAGTGTCTGATTCGTCCGCAAAAAGCAGCGATACAAATACAAAAGGCACGAGAAAAACAAAAAGAAGAGGAACAAAAGAAATTAAAGAAAAAAAAGAAACATAGTACTATTCGAAATGTGCATAAAAAAAGAAAGGGATAAAAAAATAGGATTGAAAATGATTAAGGAGGAATCTTATGAAGATTGCCATTGTTACAGGAGCTTCTTCTGGATTGGGAAGAGAGTTTGTACGATTATTGGAACAAAAATTGAAAACGATCGATGAAATTTGGGTGATTGCCAGAAGAGGGGAACGGTTAAAAGAATTGGAAAAAGAAGGAACAATTCCACTTGTACCATTTTTATTTGATTTGGAACAGAGCGACTGGATGGATTCGATAGAGAAGACGTTAAAAGAAAAGCAACCAATGGTAAAGATGTTAATAAATTGTGCTGGATTTGGAAAGATTGGAAGTTGGGAAGAAGTATCTTTTAAGCAGGCAACTGGGATGATTGATGTAAATTGTCGAGCATTGACTGCTATGACTTATCTGGTACTTCCTTATATGGCAGAAAATGCTCGTATTATTCAGCTTGCTTCTTCGGCAGCGTTTTTACCACAGCCTCGGTTTGCGGTCTATGCAGCAACAAAATCCTATGTGCTTAGTTTTTCCAGAGCTTTAAATGAGGAGCTAAAGGGACGTGGAATTACAGTAACTGCGGTTTGTCCTGGACCTGTGCGAACAGAGTTTTTTGATATTGCAGAGGAAACAGGAGAAGTTGCTTTTTATAAAAAGTTTGTAATGGCTGATCCAGTAAAAGTAGTACAAAAGGCTTTTCGAGATTCTTTGCAGCGAAAAAGTGTATCCATCTATGGAGGAGTGATGCATGTAATTTCTTGGGCATGTAAGATCTTACCTCATTCTTGGATTTTGCGGTTTCTTGGATAGTTTGATCACTTAGAAAAAGAGAGAAAAAAATGAAAAGAAAAAGGAAAAAAGGAAAGAAAATAGAAAAAGGGGAATATGGCTATTTGGCATTTCGAAAGAAACGGCTTGGTGCTGCAACTTTAGTTTGTCTTTGTATGGTAGCTGCATTTTTTCTAGTCGGTTATTTTAGTACCAAAACTAGAAATAACATTTTAACAGTTATGGCAATTTTAAGTGCATTGCCTACAGCAAAGTTTGCCTCCTCTTTTCTTGTTCTTTTGCCTTATAAAAGTGTGCCTTTGGAACAGTATAAAGAAGTGCTTCATCATGCGAAAGACAGTTTGTTTTTCACAGATTTGGTAATTACAACAGGAGAAAAAACACTTCCTACTTTGTTTATAGCAGTCCATAATAGTAGTGTTTGTGGATATACAACTTCGGAAAAGTATGATATTGCATATGCGGAATCTTTTTTAACAAAAAATTTAATGACAAATGGACAGAAAGCAACCGTAAAAATTGTAAAAGATGAAAAAGTATTTTTTAATCGTTTAGATACAATGCAGCAGATAAAAACAGATGAAAAACAACAAAGGAAAGACCAAAGAATTGGAGAAATTCTTCTTACTTTAGTTATGTAACTATAATGGAGGGTGTAAGATGCAGGAAATTATAGTAAAGAAAAATGATGCAGGGCAACGATTGGATAAGCTGCTGGCAAAATATTTAAATCTAGCTCCAAAAAGTTTTTTTTATAAAATGCTTCGAAAAAAAAATATTACAGTAAATGGAAAAAAGGTGGAAGGTTCTGAAAAACTTCTTGTAGGAGATAGGATACAGCTTTTTCTTTCTGATGAAACAATTGCAAATTTTACAGAGAAAAAACAAATACCTATAGTAGATAAAACATTATCCATTCTTTATGAAGATGCGCATATTCTTTTGATTAATAAACCTTCTAATCTATTGTCACAGAAGGCGAAAAAGGAAGATATTTCTGTTGTGGAGTTGTTACATTCGTATCTATTGAAAAGTGGTTCCTTTACAGAGGAGGATTTTCAAGGATTTTCTCCATCTATTTGCAATCGCTTGGATCGAAATACAAGTGGAATTTTAATTGCTGGAAAATCTTTATTAGGATTGCAGACTATGGCAGATTTATTAAAATCAAGAGAACTTGGGAAATATTATCTTTGTATTGTAGCAGGAGAGGTAAAAGAAGCAAGTCATATTCAGGGGTATTTGACAAAGAACAAAGAAAGTAATGTTGTTTCTATTCTTCCAAAGGATTTTTCGAATCATTCTGGTTCTATACCAATTACAGAAAATTTAGTTTGGATTGAAACAAAATATAAGCCGCTTGCTTCTAATCAACAAGTAAGTCTTTTACAAGTAAAGTTGGTAACAGGACGTTCCCATCAAATTCGTGCACATTTGGCTTCAATAGGACATCCAATTGTTGGAGATACCAAATATGGGAATTGGAACGTAAATCGTTTTTATCAAAAGCGATATTTGGTGCAAAGTCAGCTTCTTCATGCCTATCAATTAAAGATGCCTGAGATTTCTGGGGAGTTCGCTTATCTTTCAAACAAAGAGTTTATAGCTCCTTATCCAAAGATATTTGAAGATGTTATAAAAGGAGAATCACTTTTATGGGAACCTGGAATTCTAGAGGATTAAGAGGTTCCTCTTTGGAGGAATTAATTAATTATAGCAATGAGATGTATCAAGAGGAAGGACTTGCTTTAATTCAAAAGATTCCAACACCAATTAAGCCTATTACCATTGATAAACAGACACGTCATATTACGTTGGCCTATTTTGACCAAAAGAGTACAGTGGATTATATTGGTGTGGTACAAGGAATTCCAATTTGTTTTGATGCAAAGGAATGTGCAAAGGAAACGTTTCCACTTGCAAATATTCATGAACATCAAGTTTCTTTTATGAGAGAGTTTGAACGGCAGGGAGGAATTGCATTTTTAATCATTTATTATACAGCAAAAGAAGAATATTATTATATGCCATTTTCTCATATGGAACGTTTTTGGCTTCGAATGAAACATGGCGGAAGAAAAAGTGTTACTTATGAGGAAATTGATAAAACTTATCAGATTGGCCATAGAAAAAATGTACCGATTCATTATTTAACAATGATTCAGAAAGATTTGGAACATAGAGATACTGAAACAGACAGTAAAATGGAGGAATTATGAAAAATCAGCTATTACATACCCCAGAGGGAGTTAGAGATATTTATAATCATGAATGTGCAGTGAAACTAGAATTAGAGAAACGGTTACATCAAGTAATTCGCTCTCATGGTTATCAGGATATTCAAACACCTACCTTTGAATTTTTTGATATTTTTAATAAAGAACGAGGCAGTGTCGTATCAAATGAGATGTTTAAATTTATTGATCGAGAAGGAAATACATTAGTTCTTCGACCAGATTTGACACCATCTATTGCACGCTGTGCAAGTAAATATTTTATGACAGAAGATATGCCTCTTCGGTTTTGTTATACAGGAAATACGTATATCAATAATCATAGTTATCAGGGAAGGCTAAAAGAAACCACACAGATGGGATGTGAATTAATTGGAGATGAAACAACAGATGCAGCAGGAGAAATGATTGCGATTATTATTAAATGTATGCTTGCAGCAGGACTAACAGAATTTCAGGTAGAATTGGGAGAGGTTGGATTTCTTCATGGACTTTTGGAAGAGGCAAACTTTGATGAAGAGACAGAAATTGCACTTCGAGAGTATATCGAAAATAAGAATTATTTTGGAATGGAGGAAATGTTACTACAAAAAGGAGTAAAAGAAGAAATAAGAAAGACTTTTTTGGAACTTTCTAATCTTTTTGGAACAGTGGATTGCCTAAAAGAAGCAAGAAAATTGACAACCAATTCGATTTCAACCGAAGCAATTCTTCGTTTAGAAAAGATTTATCAGATTTTAGAATGTTATGGATTGGAACAATATGTTTCTTTTGAACTAGGAATGTTAGGGCATTATAAATATTATACTGGAATTCTTTTTCGAGGCTATACCTATGGAACAGGAGAAGCAGTAGTAACAGGAGGACGTTATAATTCGTTATTACAACAATTTGGAAAGGAATCAGCAGCAATTGGATTTGCAATTAATGTTGATCAACTAATGTTAGCATTAACTAGACAAAAGATTGTTCTTCATACAGTAGATACAGACTGTTTGGTAGTTTTTGAACATCAGGAACGACAGGCAGGAATTGTACTTTCGGAATATTTTCGAAAGCAAGGAAAATTAGTGGAACAGACAAGACGCCGAACCCGATATTCTATTTCGGATTATATTGCCTATGCAAAGCGAGAGAAAATTGGAATGGTTTATTATATTGAAAGTCAAGAAAATGTAGCTTGTATGGAAATAGATAAGGGAACAAAGAATATTGTTTCTTTAAAAACACTTATGGGGAAATGATAAAAAGAAGTGAATGAAAAAGTTTAATTACAATAAGAGGAGAATAAAGCGATGGCTTTTGATTTTACAGTACTTGCAGGACCAGTGATAGGGGCTGCGATTGGATATTTTACTAATTATATTGCAGTAAAGATGTTGTTTCGACCATTGTATCCCGTTTATATTGGAAAATGGCAGCTGCCTTTTACCCCTGGAATTATTCCAAAAGGAAGGGGGCGATTGGCAAAAGCGGTAGGAGAAGCAGTAGGAGAGGTATTACTGACAAAAAAAGATTTTGAACAACTTTTTTTATCAGAACAAATGCAGGCAACAGTGAAACATCAGGTTTCTATTTTTTATCAAAAGGGAGTAGAAAATCAGAATACAATAAAAGATACTGCAATACAGTTAGCAAATCCAGAAAAGGTCGAACAATTTCTTTCAAAAACGACAGATACAGTTGGAGAACTTCTTTATCGAAAAATTTGCGAGATGGATTTAGGAAGCATAGTTGGAGAAAAAGTAGCAGAAATTGTGCGTCAAAAAACACAAGGAACACTACTTGCAATGATGTTAAATGATAAAATGATAACTGGAATAGAACAAATGATAAAAAAAGAGTTAAATCAATATGTAATCGAACATGGAGAAGCATTGATTTATAGTAAGACAAAAGAAGAAATTTATCATTTTGCAGATAAAACAATCGCAGAAGTAATAGAAGGATTCCCTGTTACAGAGGAAGAGATAGAACAATTTGCAGGAACTCTTTATCAACGAATAGTAACAGATTACTTTGGAACAATTATGGAGTATATTCCAATTAGTCAGATTGTAGAAGAGAAAATTCAGATGATGGATATAAAAGAAATTGAGAAATTAACACTTTCTGTTATGGGGAAAGAACTTCATTCTATTGTTAGTCTTGGGGCATTGATTGGGTTATTTATTGGATGTATCAATTTGTTTTTTTAATAAAAAAGTATCTTCGACATATCACATATCTCTTTCTTGATTGATAAATAGTATTTTCAATTTAGAAGGATAAAGGGGTGAGGTAACAGAGAATGGACATAAAATTTCTCAAACAGCAGCGAAATAGGAAACGAAGATAATCTGCTGTTTTAAAGACAGGGATTATGGTTTTTCATAATCCCTGTTGCTTTAAAGTAATGATTGTATGGAACGTCAATGTATCAGAATTGTAGTATATCTGCATATTTCCATTGTACTTGGCGACAATTTTACGGATGCTTTTCAGTCCGAAACCATGCGTATGGCTGCGGGGTATACTTATAGTTGGATTACCGTTTTTCGTTATGAAAGGATCTGTTCGGCAGGAATTTATGACCGTCAAAACTATAAATGGAGTTTTTACTTTTTTGCTTGTACTAATTTCAATAAAGGATTCTGGAATGTATTTAGCCGCTTTTATAGCATTGTCGAGCAGATTGCAGAACAATGAGGTAAGGTCATTGTCAGCAATAAAATCTGTCGTTCCACTTCGTATATCGATGTGAAAAGTTATGTGGTTGTCAGTACACTGCTGCATATAACGACATAGAATAGAGTTTAGCATTTCATGATCACATAGCCGGGAAGATTCTTTTAGGTCTGAGGAAAGCACCAGTTGTCGGATGTAGGCGCTTATTTTAGCATATTCCTTTTGTTCATTCAGCATATCAATGGACTGCAGGTGTTTTTTTATGTCATGGATTAAAATACGTTGGTTTTCATTCTGTGCATTCAGCATTTTATAATATTGGGCTGAATCTGACTCTTTTTGAAGCAATAATTGCATTTCTGTAAATTCCATGTTTTTTTTCTGATGATACTGATTGATTTCAAACATAAGCAGATTTGCTGTCAGCAAAAAAACAGCACCCACGACAACCATCCAATCAAGTGATGATGGGAGTGAAACAGATTCACCAATACTTAGAAAAGTAAACATAATAAAGATTGAAGTTAAGGGAATAAAAACAAGAAGAAAAACAGATTTATCATATTTTTCTGTGTTCTTCTTTGGATTTTGCATTAGGTGTATTAGTATATAAGTAACAACAAAGAATATGAGCTTACTAAAGACTGAAAAAAATAAAAGATGATAAAATTCTCTGTCATTATCAAGAAAATGAGGGGCAAATTGCTTGGTAATTCCATAAACAATTAATTCACTCATTGCCATAACAGCCGTCAGAATGGAAGAATGAAATATTGCTGTATACCAATTTAGATAATATTGTGTCGTAAAGAAAATAAAATTTAACAAAAAATATAAAATAACATTAAGCCATATAAATTCAGACAGTGACACACAAAATAGAATAAAATATAAACTGCATAGTACGACTAACTTTTTCTGAGGGAAGTGTTTTGTGGGAAATAAATAGGAGGAATATTGCCAAAGTATAATTGCTTCTACAAGGAAACTGAAAAAATAACAGATTGTACTTATCATTTGCTTTACCTCGTACTTTCTAAATAAAGTAGATAGGCTTTTTTAAAAGAGCTGTATTTTCTTTTTGTCAGATAAGCGGATTGATTATCAATCATATGAACAAGATTACGGTCAAAATCCGTGACATGTTCAAAATTGATAATGAAACTGCGATGTGTCTGGAAGAAACGGTTTTTAGGGAGAAGTTCCAGCCAATATTGCATATTGTGAATGGATTCAAAATCACACAGAGTGGTATGTATTGTTACTTTTCTGCCGTGTGCTTCTACCATTATGACAGAAGATGCAGGTAGTGTATGTACTCCTTGTTTTGTTTCAATTGGAATTTTTATTGTCATGGTGTTATATAAGTCAACTGCATCTTTCATATTACGAAAAAAGCGTTGTTTAGCTAAAGGTTTTGAAAGATATCGGAATACACAAAACCGCATTGCATCATCAAGATATTCAGAATAAGAGGTCACAATAAAAATAATAATTTTATCATTCTTCTTTTTTAACTCATTTCCAACATAGATACCATTCATTCCAGGCATTTCTACATCAAGAAACAGAATATCTTTTTCACCATTATCTGCTAGTAGAGATTCCCCATTAGAAAAGCAGATTAATTCAGGACATTTTACATCAATGTCTTCAAAAAAGCTTTTTATATAATTCTGAAGCTGTTCAACTATCAGAGCATCGTCGTCACAGATGAGTATTCGCATTTTTATACCTCTTTTCATGTAATTTGCTACATTTACTTCTTATATTATACAATAAAAGTCAAGAGAATACAAAGGATTTACATGAAAAGACGTTTTTTGGTGGATTTTGGGCTGAAATATAAAAGTAAAGGGAAATACGAAATCACGGAAACATAATAGCAGGCTGACTGATAAGCTGTAAGGTTGCGGAGGAAACAGATAAAGAATGATACAGTTATGCTGTATATAGTATTATTTTGTCTTTGTATCCATTTGCGCTGACTATAGAATTATTGTTATACATAGTTATGATTAACAATTGCGTTGATTACTGCTGTAAGTCTGGTTTGTTTTAGTCCGATTGATAATGAGAACGAGGTGCTGAGTCAAGAAGAAGTTAGTAAAAAATATTGCCCAAATGACCAAATAAAGGTAAAAAGTGTCGTTTAGTGCAAGAAGGGTTGAACTCATGACTGAAACATAGATAATAGGAATTGTCATTGATTTCATAGAACAGCAAAAAGAAAAATTTAATTTATTACATTGAAAGGAAGGAGAGACCGAATGATGAAGAAAAGATTTATTGACACAATCGCAGCGTTAATGTTATTAATGGTGTGCTCACTGCTGGTTATGGTGGGACCCCTGGTAGTAGCTGGATACTAAATATGGAGGATAGATGAAAAAGATGAAAAAGATGGTAATAGCTTCAATGAGTATGCTTGTTCTTCTGACATTATTAGGCGGTTGTGCTAACACATCTCAGGGAGACGTTACAGAAGCAGACACTCAAATGATTGAAACACAGGATGAAACAAATATTAATGTCAAAGATAAACAGGACACAACAACTTTCGTAGATGAAAAACTGGATGAAAATTTGTTCATCAGTGCAGAATTGAAACTGCCAGAAAATAACCTTTATGAGTATATTACGCAGTTAAAAAGCTTTGACTATGATATAGTACAGGAAGCAATAGGGCAAAATACAGAAGGAGATCTTGTTGTTGATGATGGAAGCGATAAATTCACGGGTGGTTCCCTTACTTATCAAAGAAATGATATGGCAAACCATTTGGACACCTATTGTTCCTATGCAGGGGAGATGGGATTGACAGATGATAAGGATTTGTCTTTTATGTCCCAAGAAGATGCTGTTGCAAGGCTGCAGATCGTTATAGGGATGCTTGGCGTGGGTGGAGAACCGGAAGCTCTCGATGTGGTCGCTATGAATCAATCGGATTTTGAGAATGTGAAAAAAGCAATTATGGAAGATAGTGACTATCAGTTTTTGTCAGCAAAGGGATATGGAAGCGACACATTTAAAGAAGATATGGAAGTATATAAGATCCTGTTTCGAATGAATGTAAATGGGATTCCTGTATACCGAAATGAGCCAAATTTGAGGCAAACGAGTGAGAGATTTCTGGCTTATCCGGCTATTGTAACAGCATTGCTATCAAATAATGGGATTGAAATGATAACCATGATGGGAATGTTTGAGCCTTATGAGGAACATCAGAAGGAAGCAATTATCATAGGTAAGGACGGCATCAAAGAAGCAGTCATGAAAAAATTTGGCGATGTGATTTTAACAAACGAGTTTAGGGCAAGGAGTATCTGGATGGAGTATTTCCCACTTTTGAGGGAAGATTCTTTTACAGAGATGGAACTGATTCCAGTATGGTGCGTTGATTTTGAAGTAGATGGACAATCGATTGAAGACAGCAGATATTCAATTCGGTTTAACGCAATCACAGGAGAGGAAATTTCGTGAGAAGAGTATTTATAAATGAATGGAAGAGAGCAATCAATATAAGCACTGTTATAGCAATTATTGGCGTTATGTTTTGCATTTGTTTTGATTCATGGAATGATTTGATAAGCGCAATACAAAGTGGCAGTACTGTCTGGTGTGTATATTATTTTACGAGCAATTCCGCCTTCGGAGGAATGTGCAGAAAATATATATTACCTGTTTTTGCGGTATTACCTTTTGCGACCAGCTTTTGCGAGGAAAGAAATAGCAGGGCGGTTGCGTATATTGTTTTCAGAGAGGGAATGCGAAGATATGGCACTGTGAAATATATCGTAAATATCCTGATGAGTGGACTGGTTGTTGCATTTGGCACGGTTTTGCTGATTCTATTTTTGCGTATGAGATTTCCGATGACAAATGATTATTATGCGACATCAGTTACTGATACCGCAGATTTATTTCATAAATGGTTGGCAGTTCATTCCCCAGTTCGTTACTGCATGACAGAGGCAGCACTTGGATTTATGCGTGGAATGATATGGGCTGGAGCTTCCATGTTTGCATCATTATATTTAACGGATAGATTAGTCATTACGATATTTTCATTTTTTGGGAGCTGTGTGATTGTCAGAATAAGTCAGATGTTATCCATTGATGATAAATGGAGGCTTGATCAGATATTGATAGGCAGAACTGTGGTTAAGGACAGCGGATACACAGTTATGATTGCTGCCATTGTTTCAGGCGTTTTGGTTTTTTTGATAGGATATGCTTTTACAACAAAGATGGTGAGAGGACTTAAAGATGGGATGTTTTATGAAAGCAAATAAGGTATCAAGATACAATATGAGGATGTTATGGGAAAATGTAAGAATACCGTTCGTCTTTATCATTGTCGTGTTGTATGTGATGGAAAGCCTTTCTGCAGTTTTAACTTTCAGCCAGGTTATGCATATAGATGTTACACCATTTGCCTTTGTTTTTTTAGTCAATAATTATAGGATTCAGTTTGTTATAGCAACTTGTGCGGTTATTTTGTTCTGTAATGCCCCATTTGAGGATGAATCCTATCAATATATGATTTCCAGAGCAGGAAAACTGTCATGGGGATTGGGGCAGATTCTTTATATTTTAAAAACGTCGATTCTTTATATCGCTAGTCTGGTAATTGCAGCGATTCTTCCTTTTCTTGGGCATATTACATGGTCAAATGAATGGGGTAAGATTTGGGGAACACTAGGGAAGACAAATACTGGAGCAGATTTTGGCGTAAAATTATCAGTTTCTCAGAATATTATACGACAATATAAACCTGTCGATGCACTGGTTATAAGTATCTTGTTGGAATTTTCCTGTATTCTGTGTATTGGATTGCTTATCTATTTTGGAAATAAGATAACTGCTAAATCAATAGGAACATTCGCAGGGACACTAATCGCTGTTTTGGATATATGTGTTTCAAATGACTGGCTGGACTGGGCATATGGATTTTCACCAGTAAGCTTAACACAACTAGAATTATTTCATGGTTTTGCATCAAAATGGGGAATCAATTTAGTATACGCAGAGAAATTTTTCATGATTGCAATCGTAAGTCTTAGTGTATTATGTGTGATCGCAAATTATAAGGAAACAGTAATCAGTAGAATGAAAGAGAGGAATATTCATGGGAAATAAATGTGAAATTTGCGTAGAAAATGTGACAAAAGCGTTTGGCAATCAAGAGGTTTTAAAAACGATATGTGTTAAATGACAAAAAACACGTTGGAAATTATTCGCTTGGCATGAGACAGCGACTTGGAATTGCATAGGCATTAATGGAAAACCCAGACATTCTTATACTGGACGAGCCGATGAACGCACTTGATAACAACGGCGTAGAGGAAATGAGAAGCATTTTGTTGAAGATGAAAGAACAGAGTAAACTTATTATTATTGCAAGTCATGTTCGGGATGATATTGATATTCTGTGTGACGAAGTATACGGAATTGATGTAGGGATTATAAAGAAAATACGCTGATTTGTGCTTTAAATTGCACACTAGAATTTCCAGGAAAAATTAAGAATGAAAATATGAAATACAAATCAAATAACAACCTCTGGCAGAGCATTATGAGAATCAAGATATGGCGCATTTAAGAATAAAACTTCAATGTGCTATATTTTTATGTAAAGAAGCAGAAAGTATGGCAGAAACTAAAAACAAGCGACAATCCCCCAGTTTTAAACGGAAGTTGAGGAATACTATTTACACCGTCAAAGTACATTTCAGTGAAGACACTGACAGTTCGCAATCCGGGTAAACCGCTTTACATACAGACCATATGGGGCATTAGATATTGGTTTAACAAAAATTTAAGCAGTAGTCTGTGATAGGAAACAAGTGGTGCAGATGGTTTTAGAAAAGCTGTTTATATAGTATTAGAATAACTCCTTTCTTGAATAATGAATTTTGGTTTTTAATAGAAAGGAAATAATTCATAATAATTGAGTTTTGTTTGTTCTCTCAATAGTTTATTGATTGTTGATATATTTTTTATATGATAAGATATTATTGATAAAAGTAATCAAACGCATACTTTTATTGTGATAAAAAAGAGGAGGAAAGCGAATGCTTGATAGAGAAAAAGTTGGAAGAACAATTTCAGAACAAAGAAAAATAAAAGGAATGACACAGAAACAACTGGCAGACTTATTACATGTTTCCTATCAGGCAGTTTCAAGATGGGAACAGGGAATCAGCTTGCCATCTATTGATATAATTTATGAAATTGCACAGATACTTGATACGACTGTGGATTTTCTACTAAATGGATTTTCAGAAGAAAGAAAGATCATAAGTTATATGGACACTGGCTTAGATATTAAAAAACTTCATATGATAAAAGAAAGACTAGGCAGTCTTATTAGTAAAGATGATAGATTGCTTCATGCAAAATGTATTGATCCTGTATTTTTTAAACTGGATATTTCAGAGATGGAAGAGCCTGTTTATGTGTTTGCAAATCATGTTTCTGGTTCGAAGGAACGTTTTGCAATGGAAAATGGATATGATAGAGAAATATGCATTGATTTGGTGTCAAATGCAGCAAATAATCTGATCCGTTTTGGAGTAAAGCCAGTTGTTTTGCAAGCAAATATGGTTTGTGGAAACAACGATAGTGGTCAAATTCTTATGATGGGTGAAGCTTTTAAAGAAGCTTGTAAAGAGAATGGAATTATATTTTCAGGTTTGGAAGTGGCAGCTCAAGCGATCAATTATCATATAGGAGAGTATAAAATAGGAGCTTTGGTGATAGGAGCGATAGATAGAAAAAAGATCTTAACAGGAGACAAGATAAGAGAGGGTGATGTTATTATTGGGCTGCATACAGAGGGTATATCATCAATTAGTTATCCTTTTATAAAAGTAATACTAGATAGAAAGCCGAATATTGTATATACAAAAATTGATGGAGTCAATATGTTTATGGATGAACTTATGAAGCCAAATGCTTGCTATGTAAATGTAATTAAGGAACTAAACGAGCAAAATCTGATACATGGTATTTTTAGTATCGATCGGTCATTATTTAATCGAAGATGCTATCGTACTATGCCAAAAGGTCTTGGCGCAAGTATTTCTGTTTCAGAAATACCAATTCCTACATTATTTCAATATCTATATGAGTTGAATATGATGGATAAGGAGTGTTTTTTAGACGACTTTTCACTTGGTATTAGTATGTTGTTGGTTGTGCCAAAAGAACAATGTGACAGAATTATAAAAATAATAGAAAAATACCACAAATGTTATAGGATAGGAAAAATAGAAGAAGATAAGGAATATCCCGATGCAAAAGTATGGATGGAGGGAACCATAAAATGGTAAAAACAGGTTTACGAAATGGATATATATTGTTACTATTTATAATCTTTTCCTTTATTTTAAATGAAACAATTATTATAGGAAATGATTTTATTGCTGAAGCTACCGATCAGATGCTTTCTGGTCAACAAATATATTTTTCTGAGTTTATAATACCATTAATTTGTATGATTATATTAGGAACAATTGCTGCCTATTTGAAAAGTATCTTTGGAAAACAGTATAGTTCAACTGTACAAAAAGATGTACGTCTATCACTTGGAAACCATCTACTAAAGTTACCATTTTCCTATTTTGATGAAAAAGGAACAGGAAGTATTATGACAAGGCTAATATTTGATATAGAAGAAATGGGAAGATTTTTTTCTGAAATTCTTCCAAATCTTCTTGTAAATCTGATTATAGTAATGACAGCAACAATATATTTAATTAATATAGATGTGATGTTGATTATTGTATTGTTTATAAGTTATCCGATTATGCTGGTTGTAGCAGACAGATTATCAAAAAAACTAGCTGAACTAGCCAAAAAATTACGTACTCATATGGATAAACGTACCGAAAAAGCTTATGATGCGATTCAAGGCATTGTAATTGGCAGAAGTTATAATCTTTATGATATACAAAGGAAAAAAATTGAAGTTGATATTAACAATATGGTAACACAAGCATGTAAGAGCACAAGAATATCATCACTTGGCTGGGTATTAAAAAATATAATTACTACAATTCCAGTTATATTTTGTTATCTTTTTGCATTGTATGAAATTACACAAGGTAAAATTACAGTTGGAGAAATGTTAGCTTTTACAGTAATTTTAAATAGAATTTTATATCCAATTGGGGATATTGTATTCTGTGCAAATGATATCCGTGAGGTAGGTGTTTCCCTAAAAAGAATACAAGAAATATATAATCAAAAGGAAGAAAGAAAAGATGGTACAATACATAATCGATCTGAAAATACAAAAATAATACCAGCGATTGAATGGAAAGAAATTGATTTTTGTTATGATAACAGTAAGGAGCATCCTATTTTAAATGGAATCAGTTTTTCTATTGAGCCAGGAGAACAAATTGCCTTTGTAGGAGGGTCTGGAGAGGGAAAGACAACCATATTTAAACTGCTTTGTGGTTTTTACGAAAAAAATAGTGGACAATATACACTTTTTGGACACCCCTTTGAAAGCTGGAATTTGGAAGCGGCAAGAGGCTTTTTTTCTATCGTTTCCCAAAATGTATTTTTGTTTCCAGAAACAATCAAACAAAATGTAGCTTGTGGAAAGGAACATGCTACCGAAGAAGAGATTGTGGAAGCTTGTAAAAATGCAAATATTCATGATTTTATTATGTCATTGCCAAAAGGCTATGAAACGCTTGTTGGTGAGCGAGGTGTTCTTCTTTCAGGAGGGCAAAGACAGAGAATTTCAATTGCAAGGGCTTTTTTAAAGAATGCACCAATCCTTCTTTTAGATGAGCCAACTGCTTCTTTAGATATTGAAACAGAGGAAAAAATACAAGAAGCAATTGAAAAAATAACAATAGGAAAAACCGTTCTTGTTATTGCACATAGACTTTCTACAGTAAGAAATGCAAAAAGAATCTATGTAGTAAATGGAGGAAGAATTGTAGAGATAGGAACTCACAAGGAACTTTTAGAAAAACAAGGAATTTATGCTGAAATGTATGCAAAAGGATAAGGAGTCGTTAAAATGTTAAAAACTTTTTTTCGCTTTATGAAGCTTATGGGGGATCGCTTGCCCATATATTTAGGTGCTATTTTACTTTCTACTATAGGTGATACAGGACGCAGAATAGCAAATTCTTATTTAATTAAAAATATTGTTACAGCAGCGCAAACCAATCAATTTGATCAGATTCTTTTTGTTGTATTTATAAATTTTGCAGTATTTGTGCTTGGATTGTTTTTATGGCGGTTTGGGATTATCCGTTATAATATTGAAGCATGGATTGGAGCTGGAAAGATAGAAAAACTTATTTTTTCAAAAGCGATGCGTTTGCCGATGTCTTATTATGAAAAAAATCACAGCAGTGATTTTCTGTCAAAACTTATTTTTGATGCACGAAAGGCTTTGGATATTTATACTTCAAGATTACGTCGTTTGCTTTCAGCTATTCTTTCTACTGTAATTTATCTTATTCCTATGCTTTATTTTAGCTGGGATCTTACTTTTTGCTTAATCGTAATAAGTTTGCTGGCTTTTTGGATTAATAGCCTTTTTGCAAATCCTATGAAAAAGTTTGGCCGATGTCTTTCTGCTCAAAATGCTAAAATGCTTGAAAAATTGACCAATATTTTGTCTGGTATAGAATTGATAAAAGTTTTTCCAGTTCGTTCAAGAATATTAAAAGAATATGAAGATGCTGGCAAGGAATATTTTCATATTCAAAAAAATGGCAATCGATTGTCAGCAGGACTGGAATGTCTAAATTGTATGTTTGATTTAATCGGAGCTTTGGCATTTTTAGGGCTTGGAATATGGTTTGTGTCACTAGGCAGAATCAATCTTGGAGAATTAACTGCACTTTATGTATTATATGGTGCGTTTCGCAATGTTTTTTCAGAAATAGGGCTATATTTTCCTCAGCTTATGGAGTGCATTGCGAATGCTGAAAAAATTTTTGAATTTCTTGATTTAGAAGAAGAACCAAAACAATGGAACTATAAGGAGAGTGATAATAAAATAGAGGATGAAAATAGCGAGAACATATTATCTATGAAAAATGTGAGCTTTTCTTATAGTAATGAGAGAAAGATTTTAGAAAATTTTTCAATGGAAATTAAAAAGGGCAGTTTTGTAGCTATTGTTGGTGAGTCTGGCTGCGGAAAGAGTACACTTGCAAAACTTTTGCTTGGTTTTTATCCATTAAGAAGTGGCAGTATATTAATCAATGGAAAAGAATATTCCAAACTAACGTTAAAGGAAATCAGAGAACAAATTTCCTATGTTCCACAGGAACCTTATCTTTACGAAACTACGATTGCTGAAAATATATCTTATGGAAGGTATCATGCAAATCGGGAAGAAATTATAGCGGCTGCAAAAGCGGCAAATGCTCATGATTTTATTACAAAATTGCCAAATGGATATGATACGATATTGGGTGAGAGAGGAAATACTTTATCAGGAGGTGAAAGACAGCGGATAGCGATTGCCAGAGCAATTATTCGAAATACATCGATTTTAATATTTGATGAAGCAACTTCTGCACTTGATAATGAGTCCGAATCACTGATACAAGATACCATAAAGAACTTAAAAGGGGAACGTGCAATACTTATGATAGCTCATCGGCCAAGCAGTATTTTGTCAGCGGATATGGTAGTACGATTGGAGTTATAAAAGCTCCTACATAAATATCTGTATAAAATCCATTACTTCGAATTCATGCAATTAATTTCTCATTTGAATAGATTACTGCAAATCCGTATATCTTGTCATTCCATAAAACGAAATTTCTTGTTAATATAGTACTTGAATGACTGTCTGAAAAAATACTCAATTAGAGAAAACTTGATAGGTAAATAAATCAGGATTTATAGTAAAGTTTTAAAAGTCGATTTAAAAGAGAAAAAGTAGACATTGATTTAAAAATAGGATAAAATTAAAGCTAGAAGATAATTAATAAAATGATTAAAAACCAATATAAAGAATGTAAAAGAATTAGATGCAATACAAAGAAAATCACTTTAATAGAAAGGGAATAGCGGAAAAATGAGTGAAAAAACAAATGTAATGCGAGTATTAGAACAAAAGAAAGTGAATTATAAAAGTTATTTTTATCAGAATGATCCCACATTAAGTGGAATAGAAGTAGCAGCTTTATTAAAGCAGAATCCTGCTCAAGTATTTAAGACATTAGTTACAGTAGGAAAGTCAAAAAAGAATTATGTATTTGTCATTCCTGTAGCAGAAGAATTAGATTTAAAAAAGGCAGCAATCGCAGTAGGAGAGAAAGCGATTGAAATGGTAAAAGCAAAGGAACTTTTGCCGCTTACTGGATATGTACATGGAGGGTGTTCACCGATTGGGATGAAGAAGTTTTTTCCCACTTTTTTTCATAAAACAGCAGTAGAATTTGAAACTATTTTTTTTAGTGCTGGAAAGATTGGATGTCAGGTAGAAATCAGATTGGAGGAATTAAAACAAGCAATTACTTATCAAATAGCAGAAATTGTTTGAATCTATTTATTAGGCAGGTTATATTCCTTGAAATTTATAGGCGATCTTGTTATAATAAATTTGCCTGTGATTTTTGTCACAGAGTAAAAAAGACGGAGGAATGTCTATGAATAAGAACGGCAAAAAAACACTTTCTTTGTTCCTTTCTTTGATTTTAGTTCTTTCTTTATTTTCTCCTGCATTTGCGGTAGAAAATGAGCAGAATTACGAAGGTTGGGATACCATTAAGGTCTTTGAAACAACAGATATGCATGGTTATATCACAGATGTGTCTAGTTATGTAGAAAAAACCTTTCAGTATCGATTGGCTTATATTGCCAAAATTGTAAAGGACGCACGTGCTAGTCAAGAATATCAAGATGTATTATTGTTAGATAGTGGGGATATTTATCAAGGAACCCCTCATTCAAATCTAACTTATGGAGCAGCGCTTCGAGCAGCATTTGATAAGATGGGGTATGATGCAGTTAGTTTAGGAAACCATGAATTTGACTGGGATGTGCAGACTTATGCTGCAGATCAAAATGGTACGATGGCTCCTTATCAAATTGGAGGTTTTCAAGGAGATAGTAAGATTCCTGTATTGATGTATAATTTATATCATGTTGGAAGCAGGGAAAAAGTTCCTTTTGTACAGGAATATACAGTAGTGGAGAAAGCTGGCTATAAGGTAGCGATTTTAGGCTATGCAGATGATTATCGGGCAGATATTATGGCAGAAAAGATAGCACCTTATGAGATTGATGGCAGTTTAGAAAAATTAGCGGCTAAGGCGGTTGAAGTGAAAACTGCAACAAATGCGGATATATTGGTAATTTTGGCTCATTCCGATCCAAAAGAAATTGCAGAAGCTATGGATTCTGAAGTAGTGGATTTAGTAGCTGGTGGGCATACTCATACGATTTCTTATGGAACAGCAGAAAATGGAGTGGTATACATACAAGGAAATTATCAAGCAAGAGGATATGCAGAAGCAGAGATTAAAATTCATCCAGAAACAAAAGATGTAGCAGTAGTAAATCCAAATTATACAGAAGTTTATAATCGGGATACCGTTGAAAAATTATATGATAAAAATGGAACAAATACCGATTTAGATCCAGAAATTGTGGCAATTAGTAAAGCTGCTTGGGATGCTGTAAAAGATGAAATGTATGAAGTATTATGCACAGTTGATCAGGATATTCTTAAGACACCAATTCAGGAGGGAACAACAACTTCTGTAGCTGGAAACTGGTTGACAGGTTTGATGTTGGATGCAACTGCAGATTTAGATACAATTGCAGCTTTTACAAATAGTGGTGGAATTCGTACTTCTTTGACAATGGCAGAGGGTGCAAAAACACGGGATATTACAGTAGCAGATATCTATACAATTGCACCATTTGGTAATAAAATTTATACATTTTCTATAACAGGAAAACAGTTAGCACAGCATTTGGAAAATGCACTTCAAGGATCGTATGAAAATTCAAATTATGGTGATCAATTTTCTGGAATTGTAGTTTCTTATTATAAGGTAGCAGATGGGATTCGAGTAAGTCGTATTGTAACAGATAAGGGAGTAGAAATTGATATAAACGATACAGAAAAAATGTACAATGTTTGTGTCAACCAATATAATGCAACTTTAGCTGGTTCCGTGTTTGAAAATTTAACACCATTACAAGAGGACGATTATGCCCCTATTGATAATTTAAGCTTCATTGCAGCTCTTCAGGCTCGACGGGAAGCTTATGGTTTGAATTGGGAGTTAGATACCTCGATTCGTGCAGTAGAAGTTGCTGCTCCAGACACACAAGATGCAGCTTCAGAAAATCCAATTTTGAAAACAACCTATGTAGTAACTTCTGGGGATTGTTTATGGAATATTACCTATCAGATTTATGGTACTGGTAGTCGTTGGACTGAAATTTATGAAGCAAATCGAGATAGCATAACAGATCCAAATGAGCTTCAGGTTGGACAAGTTTTACAGATTCCTTAAAGTATTTTATCGTATTTTAATAAAAAGCTCCCTACAAAGATTATGAATCACGTTCTTTGTAGGGGGTTTTTTATACGGTTTCAATTTGCTGACAGCTGCCTCGTATAATAAGAGAGTGAGGAACAATAATTTTTGTTGCTAATAAGTTAGGATTTTCAATGTGATTAATCAATTGAGAAGCAGCTTCAATTCCTAATTGATGAGAATTAATATCAACAGAAGTTAATTGGGGAGAAGTAATCCGTGCAAATAGGGAATTATTAAAAGAAACAATCGATAAATTCTCTGGTACAGAAAGACCACATTGTACACAAGCTCGTTCTAATGCAACAGCTAATATATCATCACTGGCAATAATGGCTGTAGGACGATCTTCTTGTTTTAGTAAAGAACAAAAAAGCTGGTGGTTATCAGAGGAAAGCTGTTCGACTTCAATACAATAGTTTGGATTAATTGGAATCTTATGTTCGAGTAGTGCTAATTGGTAGCCAGATTTGCGCTCTGCAGAAAAAAGCATATTACATTCACTGCCTACATAGGCGATTTTTCGATGGCCTAGGCTATATAAATATTCAGTAGCTTCTTTTCCAGCCAGTCGATTATCATTGTCAATATAGATGGTTTGATTGACAAATTGTTTTGCTTTACCAATTAAAACATAGAGTAAACCTTCATTGTAAAGATAGTCAATAATGGAATCTTCTTGTTTGGAATAAAGAACAATATAGCCTCCCATTTGTTCGTCTTTTCCTAATGTTTGGATTGCACGTAGAATTTCTTCTTCATCTTGTCCAGTAACAATCGTGCTAATGTACTCTCTTCCATTACAGAATTGGCTAATTCCACGGATCGCTTCTAAATAGAAGGAATTTTCATAAACTTCTCGAGAGGAAGGGGGAAGAATAATACTGATTGTTTGAGGCGATTGTCCAGTCTGCGTATTAGTTTGGGTATTGGGTTCATATCCTAATTGTGCCATTGCAAAGCGGACTTTTTCTTTTGTTTCTCTGCTAATTGAAGAAAGATCTTTACAGGTTCTAGATACCGTAGAGGGAGATACGCCTGCCAATGCAGCGACGTCTCGAATTGTAACAGCCATAAAATATACTCCTTTTTTATTATATTAAAACATTTTTTTCATCAATAATTATCTTAAAATAAGTTTCTATGGATAAAATGATTTTATTTATAGATTATAAGGAGAAAATTGGAAAAAGTCAATCGCTCAAAAAGAGGAAGAAATTTTAGTGATTTTTTATAAAATTTCAGGAAGATAATTATGCAATATATAGAAAATATTAGAAGTGTATGAATTCTAGTTGTAATTTGTTTGTAAATGATGTACAGTTATGTTGCATAAATTTCATGCAAATAAAATGCAATTTTTAATCAATTTTATGCTTAAATTTGTTTCTTGTTGCATTAAATAAAAATTAGTCAAGGTCTCCAATCATTTTGGTGTTTTGATAAAAACAACAGAAATAGAAAAAAGAACAAAAAGAAAGGAAAATAAGAACAATGAAACGAGCAGCAGGGATTTTACTTCCAATTACTAGTTTGCCTTCCAATTATGGAATTGGCTGTTTTTCAAAAAGTGCTTATGATTTTATTGACTGGTTAAAAAAAGCAGGTCAGACTTATTGGCAGATATTACCAATTGGCCCTACAAGTTATGGAGATTCTCCATATCAATCCTTTTCTACCTTTGCTGGAAATCCATATTTTATCAGTTTAGAAGCATTGATAGAAGAAGGAGTCTTAACAGAAGAAGAATGTAAGGAAGCAGATTTTGGAAGTCAACCAAATGATATTGACTATAAAAAACTCTATTATAATCGTTATCCATTGTTAAGAAAGGCTTATGAACGTAGTAAAGTGAATGAAAATAAAGCTTATTTAGAATTTGTAGAGAAAAATCAATGGTGGCTTTCGGATTATGCTTTATTTATGGCTGTAAAAAGTCGGTTTGATGGTGTAGAATGGACACAATGGGCAGAGGATATTCGGCTGCGATGGGGATTTGCAATGGACTATTATCGCAGAGAATTATATTTTGAAATTGAATTTCAGCAGTACATGCAGTTTAAGTTTTTTGAACAGTGGAAAAAATTAAAAGATTATGCCAATCAAAATGGGATTCGCATAATTGGTGATATTCCTATTTATGTAGCAATGGACAGTGCAGATACTTGGGCACATCCAGAATTATTTCAATTAGACGAGCAAAATGTTCCTTATGCAGTTGCAGGATGTCCGCCAGATGGTTTTTCTGCGGATGGACAACTTTGGGGAAATCCACTGTATCGTTGGAATTATCATAAAAGTACAGGATATGATTGGTGGATTTCTCGTTTGGCTTATTGTTTCCAGCTATATGATGTGGTACGAATCGATCATTTTCGTGGTTTTGATGAGTATTATTCAATTCCTTATGGTGCAAAATCAGCAAAAACAGGACATTGGGAAAAGGGGCCTGGAATTGAATTATTCCGCTGTGTAGAGCAGCGGTTAGGATGGCATGAAGTAATTGCAGAAGATTTAGGATATGTAACTGATTCGGTACGAAAATTGGTTTATGAAAGTGGATTTCCTGGAATGAAAGTATTAGAATTTGCTTTTGATTCTAGAGATTCTGGATCAGCAAATGACTATTTGCCTCATAACTATATAGAAAACAGTGTAGCTTATACAGGAACACATGACAATGAAACAATCTGTGGGTGGTTTGAATCCATTTCAAAAGCAGAACAACAAATGGCACGAGAATATCTTTGCGATTTTTATACTCCGAAAAAACAGTTATATCAAGCATTTCTTGCTTTAGTAATGCGAAGTAATGCAAAAACTTGTATTATTCCAATGCAGGATTATCTTGGATATGATAATCAATGTCGGATCAATACGCCTTCTACTGTAGGAAAAAATTGGAGATGGCGGTTGACTAAAGTAGAACTATCAAAAGAATTGCAGGAAGAGATTTATAATAGAACAAAACGATATGGAAGAATAGAAGAATAGAATTGACAAAGTGCTTTTCCTATGTTATACTGTCCAATGTTGTGATGTTTTAACCTTTACTCAGGATATGGAAACTCCAACCTGTGCTTAGTAGAGGGGATAAGAAAATTTTAGGAGGAAATAAAATTTATGATTTCAAAGGAAAAGAAAGCAGAATTAGTTGCAGCTTATGGAAGAACACCAAATGATACTGGTTCTCCAGAAGTACAGATTGCTATTTTAACATTTCGAATTAACGAGTTAACCGAACATTTAAAGAATAATCCAAAGGATCATCATTCTAGACGTGGATTGCTTCAAATGGTTGGTCAAAGACGTGGTTTACTTGATTATCTAAAGAAAACAAATCTGGATGGTTATCGTAGTTTAATTGAAAAATTAGGAATTAGAAAGTAAGTAACGGCGACATGCAGAACTCTGGGTGTCTGTCGTTTCATGGGGCGGAGAAATCCGCCCTATATTTGTGAGATTTATGAAAAAATGAGTTAGAATATCCTTATGGAAAAAAGTGAGCCGAGACCACTGAAAAGAACAGAAAAAACAAGAATTTTCTGTATTTTTCAGTAGTTTCGGGATTTTCCAGCGGGATAAAGCGGATTTCTCCGCTAAAAAAAGAAATTGTAAAAATAAGATTCCGCAGATAGCGGAGAATGGAGGAAACAATGTATAAAAGTTTTGAGATGGAATTAGCCGGAAGGACCTTGCGAGTAGAAATCGGGCGTGTAGCAGCACAGGCAAATGGAGCTGCATTTATGCATTATGGAGATACTACGGTATTGTCTACAGCAACTGCATCAGAAAAACCAAGAGAGGGAATTGATTTTTTCCCACTTAGTGTAGAATATGAAGAAAAATTATATGCAGTTGGAAAAATTCCAGGTGGTTTTAACCGAAGAGAAGGAAAGGCATCTGAAAATGCGATTTTAACTTCCCGTGTGATTGACCGTCCAATGCGGCCATTATTTCCAAAAGATTATAGAAATGATGTTACCATCAACAATATGGTAATGTCTGTTGATCCAGAGTGTAGTCCAGAACTGACTGCTATGTTAGGTTCTGCAATTGCAGTGGCAATTTCAGATATTCCATTTGATGGTCCATGTGCTACCACACAGGTAGGATTAATTGATGGAAAATTTATATTAAATCCAAATGCAGAGCAAAATAGCAGTTCCGATTTAAAATTAACCGTTGCTTCCACAAGAGAAAAAGTAATTATGATAGAAGCAGGTGCAAATGAGATACCAGAAGAACAGATGATAGAAGCGATTTATACAGCTCATGCTGTCAATCAGCAAGTAATTGCGTTTATTGATCAAATTGTAGCAGAGTGTGGAAAAGCAAAACATGAATATACCAGTTGTGCAATACCAGAGGAATTATTTGCTGCAATTAAAGAAATCGTACCACCAGAAGAGATGGAAAAAGTAATGTTTGCAGAGCAAAAACAGATACGAGAAGAAAGAATTCGGCTGTTAAAAGAAAAACTTTTTGAAACTTTTGCAGAAAAAGAAGATTGGCTTCCTTTAATCGAAGAAGCTGTCTATCAGTATGAGAAAAAGACCGTTCGTAAGATGATTTTAAACGATCAAAAACGTCCAGATGGCAGGGAAATTACACAAATTCGTCCATTGGCAGCGGAAGTAGATATTATTCCAAGAGTGCATGGTTCTGCTATGTTTACTAGAGGACAGACACAAATTTGTAATGTATGTACATTGGCACCACTTTCTGAAGCGCAGAAATTAGATGGCCTAGATGTCAATGAAACCTCCAAACGTTATATGCATCACTATAATTTCCCATCTTATTCTGTGGGAGAAACAAAAGTTTCAAGAGGCCCGGGACGTCGAGAGATCGGGCATGGTGCTCTTGCAGAACGTGCGTTGGTTCCAGTGCTTCCTTCTGAAGAAGAGTTTCCATATGCGATACGTACTGTTTCAGAAACCTTTGAATCAAATGGATCCACTTCGATGGCTTCTACTTGTGCTTCTTGTATGTCTCTTATGGCTGCTGGTGTTCCAATTAAAAAAATGGTAGCTGGTATTTCCTGCGGATTAGTAACAGGAGAAACAGATGAAGAATATGTGTTATTAACAGATATTCAGGGATTAGAGGACTTTTTTGGAGATATGGATTTTAAAGTAACTGGTACAGATTCTGGAATTACTGCAATCCAAATGGATATTAAAATTCATGGATTGACAAGAGAGATTGTAGAAGGTGCAATTGCACGATGCCGAGAGGCACGGATGTATATTATGGAACATTGTATGAAACCTGCCATTGCAGAACCAAGAAAAGAGGTTGGACCTTATGCGCCTAAGATTATACAGGTTATGATTGATCCAGCTAAGATTGGCGATGTAGTTGGGCCAAAAGGAAAAACGATTAATGCGATTATTACAGAAACAGAAGTAAAAATTGATATTACAGACGAAGGAGCTGTTTCTGTTTGTGGTACAAATCAGGCTATGATGGAGAAGGCTGTAGAGTATATCCAGATGATTGCTTCTGATTTTGAAGAAGGAAAATATTATACTGGAAAAGTGGTTAGTATAAAAGAATTTGGTGCTTTTTTGGAATTTGCTCCTGGAAAAGAAGGAATGGTGCATATTTCTAAGATTTCTAAGGAACGAATCGATCGGGTAGAAGATGTTCTTACTCTTGGAGATGTGGTAAAAGTGGTTTGTCTTGGAAAAGATAAGATGGGACGGATTAGTTTTAGTATAAAAGATGTGCGGTAATAGATCTTGTGCATTTCTTTGCTTTTTATATCTAAGATAAGAAAAATTTGGTAAATTTCAACACTAATAAAGCCTAATTCATTTTGTTTTTTAGGTTTTATTGGTGTTTTTTTCTATATTTTTCTTAAAAAAAAGGGTTATTTTATCAATTTTTATCAAAAGAGGGCAATTTGTAGCTTGCATAAATTATAATTTTGGATTATAGTTAAGGTAAAGTATGTCACTATCCGAATAACAAATCCAATTTAGAGGGTATGTTTTCGAAATAGATTGACAAAAAGTCTATCAGTGGAAAGAGAGGAAGTTCATGGAATTAGCAACATTTAAAGGTGGGATTCATCCAGCAGAAGGGAAAGAGTTATCAAAAGAGAAACCAATGCGGGAATTGAAACCAGGAAAAGAACTTGTTTATCCAGTATCGCAACATATCGGTGCACCTGCTGTTCCAAATGTAGCAGTAGGAGATATGGTACAGGTTGGGCAGAAGATTGCAGAAGCAGGTGGATTTATATCTGCTCCAGTTATAGCTTCTGTATCTGGTAAGGTAAAAAAGATTGAAAACCGAGTTTTGGCAAATGGAAATACTGCACTTTGTATTGTAGTAGAAAATGATGAACAATATACAAAAGCAAAGGGAGTAGGAGAAAAGCGGGATTATCGAAAACTTTCAAAAGAGCAGATTCGAGAAATCGTAAAAGAGGCTGGAATTGTTGGACTTGGCGGAGCTGGATTTCCTACAAATGTAAAACTTACACCAAAGGATGATAGTAAAATTGATTATGTTATTATCAATGGTGCAGAGTGTGAACCTTATTTGACTTCAGACTATCGAATGCTTTTAGAACAGCCAGAACGAGTAGTAGAGGGATTGAAGATTGAGTTACAGCTTTTTGAACGAGCACAGGGAATTATTGCGATTGAGAATAATAAACCAGATGCGATTGCAAAATTAGAGCAGTTGGTAGCACAAGAATCTAGAATAAAAGTATGCCCATTACAGACGAAGTATCCACAGGGTGGAGAACGTTTTTTAATTTATGCAGTAACAGGACGTAAGATTAATTCTTCTATGCTTCCAGCAGATGCAGGATGTGTGGTTAGTAATGTAGATACGGCAGCAGCTATTCAGATGGCAGTGTGCGAATCAACCCCTTTAATACGAAGAATTATTACAGTAACAGGAAATGCAATAAAAGAACCTCAAAATTTTATTGTACCAACTGGAATTTGCTATCAGGAACTTTTAGATGCCGCAGGCGGACTAACCTGTGAACCAGAAAAGATTGTAAATGGTGGGCCAATGATGGGAAAGGCCATGTTTCGATTAGACGTGCCTGTAACCAAAAATTCTACAGCACTATTGGCATTAACAAAGGATGAGGTTTCTGCTATGGAACCAAGTGCCTGTATTCGTTGTGGACGCTGTGTTTCAGTCTGTCCAGGTCATATTGTGCCTCAAATGCTTTATGATGTGGCAGTACATGGGGAAGCAGAACAATTTGAAAAATTAAATGGAATGGAATGTTGTGAATGTGGAAGCTGTACCTTTGTATGCCCTGCAAAAAGAAATTTGACACAGGCGTTTGCACAAATGCGAGCAACTGTAATGGCAAATCGTAAGAAGAAATAGATGGAGGAGACCTTTATGAGTCATATGTTAAATGTATCCTGTGCACCTCATGTAAGAAGCAAGGATACAACACACAGTATTATGTTCGATGTAGCAATTGCATTGCTTCCAACTACCGCATTTGGTATATTTCATTTTGGATATCGAGCTTTGATTATTATGTTGGTATCGATTGTAGCATGTGTTGGAACAGAATATTTGTATCAACGAGGAATGAAACAAAAGATTACAATAGAAGATGGCAGTGCATTAGTAACAGGTATGTTATTGGGATTGAATCTTTCTGTGGAAGTTCCATGGTGGATTCCGCTGCTTGGTGGAGTGTTTGCAATTTTGGTGGTAAAACAGCTCTTTGGCGGACTTGGGCAAAACTTTATGAATCCAGCACTAGCAGCACGATGCTTTTTGTTGATTTCTTTTGCTGGAAGGATGACACGGTTTTCCTGTGATGGTGTTTCTGGTGCAACCCCATTGGCATTATTAAAAAATGGAGAGCAAGTAAATGTAATGGATCTGTTTTTAGGGTTTATCGGTGGTACAATTGGTGAGGTTTCTGCACTTGCTGTTTTAATTGGAGCTGCTTATTTGGTATGGAGAAAAGTGATTAGTTTACGAATTCCTTTGGTTTATATTGGAACATTTGCTTTGTTTGTATTATTATTTGGTGGACATGGATTTGATTTTTCCTATTTAGGAGCACAGTTGTTTGGTGGTGGTTTAATGTTAGGAGCATTTTTTATGGCAACCGATTATGTTACTAGTCCAATTACACCAAATGGACAGATTGTATTTGGTGTGATGCTTGGAATTTTAACTGGAATTTTCCGTATCTTTGGTGCTTCAGCAGAAGGTGTTTCTTATGCGATTATTTTCTGTAATATGCTGGTGCCATTAATTGAGCGTGTCACCTTACCGATTGCATTTGGAAAGGAGAAAACAGAGAATGGAAAATAAGAAAAAAGATACCATGGTAAAAGATGCTTTGATTCTTTGCACCATTACATTAATTGCAGGACTTTTACTTGGTGTAATTTATGATATGACAAAAGAACCAATCGCACAGCGCAAAATTTTGGAAAAACAAAATACATATCGTTCGGTGTATCAGACAGCAACAGAATTTGAAGAATCAGAAGAACTGGCAGAAAAAGTGTTGGCTTGTTCGAATGACTGGAATACAAATGGAAGTGAATTTGGTAAGGTTATTGTAAATGAGGCACTCTATGCAAAGGATGAAAATGGTACAGTAATCGGGTATATTGTTTCAGCTACTTCAAGAGAAGGCTATGGCGGTGATATACAAGTAGCAATGGGAATTCGGCTAGATGGATATATTGAAGGAGTTTCTATTTTGGATATGAATGAGACAGTTGGACTTGGTGCAAGAGCAAAAGAGCCAGCTTATCTATCACAATATATGGGTAAGACAGTGGATCGCTTTTTGGTAACAACAACTGGGAAAACGGCGGAGAATGAAATTGATGCGATGACAAGTTCTACCATTACTTCGAAAGCAGTGACAAATGCAATTAATGCAGCATTGGCATTTGCTTCTGATTATGCGGAATAAAAAGAAAGAAAAAAGAGAGAAAAGAGGAACAAGATGAATCAATATATGGAACGTATTTATAATGGGATTATAAAAGAAAATCCTACTTTTGTTCTAATGCTTGGTATGTGTCCAACATTGGCAGTAACAACTTCAGCGATGAATGGACTTGGAATGGGACTTTCTACTACAGTAGTATTGATCTTATCAAATATGATTATTTCTATGCTTCGAAAGGTTATTCCAGATAAAGTAAGAATTCCAGCATTTATTGTAATTGTAGCTTCTTTTGTTACGATGTTGGAACTTATTATGGAGGCTTATATTTATACTTTATATCAGGCACTTGGAATTTATATTTCTTTAATTGTAGTAAATTGTATTATATTAGGGCGTGCAGAGGCTTATGCTTATAAGAATTCTGTAATTCTTTCTGCTTGCGATGGAATAGGAATGGGACTTGGATTTACAGTTGGACTTACTTTTATTGGTGCATTTCGTGAGTGGATTGGTTCTGGAACAATATTTGGAGCAGCACTTACTCCAGCTTCTTATGAACCAGTCAGCATTTTTATTATGGCACCAGGTGCATTTTTTGTCCTTGCAGCACTGACTGCACTTCAAAATAAACTAAAATTAAAGTCTGCTACAAATCAAAAAGGAACGGAGATTTCTTGTGGAGGAAATTGTGCAGCATGTTCTGGAAACACCTGCCGAACCAATCATGAAAAAATCCAAAGTCAAAATAAGAAATAAAAAGAAAGGCGGAACGCAGGATGAAAGAATTACTGATTATTTTAGTTAGTGCAGCTTTAGTCAATAATGTTGTCCTTAGTCAGTTTTTGGGACTTTGCCCTTTTTTGGGTGTTTCAAAAAAAGTAGATACTTCAGTTGGAATGGGAGCAGCAGTTATCTTTGTTATGACAATTGCTTCGGCTGTAACAAGTATTATTTATACACAGGTATTGCAGCGATTTCAATTAGAATATTTACAAACGATTGTGTTTATTTTGGTAATTGCAGCACTGGTGCAATTTGTAGAAATTGTATTAAAAAAGATTATGCCTGGACTGTATCAGGCACTTGGCGTTTATTTGCCTTTGATTACAACAAATTGTGCCGTACTTGGTATTGCAATTATTAATGTACAAAAAGAGTATAATGTTTTTACAAGTATTATCAATGGTTTTGGAACAGCAGCAGGTTTTACTATAGCGATTGTGATTCTTGCTGGTATTCGTGAAAGAAATGAACATAATGATGTGCCAAAAGCATTTCAGGGTTCTCCGATTCTTTTAATTACAGCCGGACTGATGGCGATGGCTTTTGTTGGATTTTCGGGTGTATTGTAAGAAAGGAGGATAGTAGGCATGAATATTATAATTGCTACTGCAGTGGTTGGTATTACTGGATTGATTATCGGACTGGTTTTAGGAATTGCAAATAAAAAGTTTGAAGTAGAAGTAGATGAAAGAGAAATTGCAGTGCGTGGATTTCTTCCTGGAAATAATTGTGGCGGTTGTGGATATGCTGGGTGTGATGGATTAGCGGCTGCAATTGTAAAAGGAGAAGCGCCAGTAAATGGGTGTCCAGTTGGCGGAGCTTCTGTAGCAGAACAAATTAGTGGTGTAATGGGGATCAGCGCTGGAGATAGTGAAAAGCAGGTTGCTTTTGTAAAATGCATTGGTACTTGTGATAAGACAGAAAGAAAATATCATTACTATGGAATTCCAGATTGTAAGGAAGCAGTAATGGCTCCTGGACGTGGCGAAAAGGCTTGTGCATTTGGATGTCTTGGGTATGGTTCTTGTGTAACAGCCTGCCAATTTGATGCAATTCATGTAGTAAATGGTGTAGCTGTGGTGGATAAGGAAAAGTGTGTAGCTTGCGGAAAATGTGTGGCAGCTTGTCCAAAGCAATTGATTGAATTGGTACCTTATAAAGCAAAACATTTGGTGCAGTGTAGTTCAAAAGAAAAAGGAAAGGCTGTAAAAGAAGCTTGTTCGGTGGGATGCATTGGATGTATGCTTTGTACAAAACAATGTGAAGATGGTGCAATTACAGTGGTACAAAATATTGCTCATATCGATTATCAGAAGTGTACAAATTGTGGGAAGTGTGCAGAAAAGTGTCCAGTTAAGATTATTTCTTAGTTGATTAAAACTGGTCATCAAAATAAAAGGGGGATGGTGACAGAAGGTCTGTTTGCATGATCTTCTATCATAATTCCCTTTGTTTATAATAATATGGAATATAGGTTTAAATAGAAGTACTTAGCGTGTCGTCTAGGCTAATTAGGTACTTTTTTTGTGGTTAATTTGATTGTAGAAAAAAAGGAGAAGATTATGCAAAGGAAACGATATAGCGAGAAATTGGCAATGGGAGGAATGTTAGTTGCTTTGGCTTTTATTTTTAGTTATCTAGAATCGCTTTTTCCTGTTCTTATCCCCATACCAGGAATAAAACTTGGATTGGCAAATTTAGTTACTTTGATTGCTCTTTATACAATGGGAGAGAAAGCTGGTTTCTTTGTTTCCGTTCTTCGAATTTTACTAAGTGGACTTACTTTTGGTGGTTTTTTTCCTATGATTTATAGTTTTGCTGGTGGAACAGTGAGTTTTTTAGGGATGGTTTTTTTTAAGAATAAAAAGGGAATTAGTCTATATGGGGTTAGTATAGCTGGCGGGGCATTGCATAACCTTGGACAGATTGTGGTAGCAGTTTTTGTACTGCAAAGTAGTAGTATTTTTACTTATTTGGGAATTTTGCTTCCAGTTGGTGTGCTGACAGGAGGTCTGATTGGAGTGGTAGCTTCTAAAGTTTTGTGGAGCTTAAAAGGATATAAGGAATTGATTTGTATTTGGGACAAAATTTTGGCAGTTGGGTTTGTTTTAACTGGACTGATCGTACTTTTGGGGGTGCAGATTACAAAAAGAGAGGGTGGAAGTGTTGTGGTTTTTAAAGATGCTTCTTTTTATAAAGAATATTCTCTTTTTCAGAATGGCGTATATTGGTTAGAATGGGAAAATGGAAGTTATAATGTATTGACAATACAAGATGGAAATGCTTTTATCAGTGAGGCTTCCTGTCCTGACTTACTTTGTGTAAAGGAATATGCTATTTCAAGAACAAAGGAGAGAATTGTCTGTTTGCCAAATCGAGTAGAGATTTTTATTCGAGAAGCAAAGGAAGGGGAATTCGATGCGATTGTAGAGTAAAAGTGATGGAAAAAGATAAGCGAGGCGAAAGAGAATGAAAGATTTAACAGAAGGAAAACCATTTTATGTATTATGGAATTTTTCTATTCCTATGTTTATTAGTGTGATTTTTCAACAGCTTTATAATATTGCCGACAGTGTAATTGCTGGAAAGTTTGCTGGAGAAAATGCATTGGCAGCGGTAGGTGCTTCCTATCCAATTACAATGATTTTTATGGCAATTGCAATTGGAAGCAATATTGGATGTGCTGTAGTAATATCTCAATTATATGGAGCAAAACAGTATGGAATGATGAAGACAGCAATTTTTACTACTTTGTTGGCTTCTACCATTTTATCTGTATTTCTTACTGTAGTAGGACTAGTTGGGACACGTGGACTAATGGAAATGATTCATACACCAAGTAATATTTTTGAGGAAGGTGCTGTGTATCTTAGAATTTATATTATTGGATTTTTGTTTTTATATCTTTATAATGTAGGTACAGGTGTGTTTACTTCAATGGGAGATTCCAAAACTCCACTTTATTTTTTAATTGGCTCTTCACTTGGAAATATTGTACTAGATTATATATTTGTTGCTATTTTTGAGTGGGGTGTACCTGGTGTGGCTTGGGCAACTTTTTTGGCACAGGGAATTGCTTGTATATTGGCATTATTTACTCTTTTTTGGAAAATAAAAGGTATTTCTTCAGAGAAAGGAAAGATATTTTCTTTTGGAATGTTAAAAAGGATTTGTGCGATTGCAGTTCCAAGTATTTTACAACAAAGTTTTGTTTCAATTGGAAATATTTTTATTCAAAGTTTAATTAACGGATTTGGTTCTTCTGTAATTGCTGGATATTCTGCTGCTATTAAATTAAATACATTTGCAATTACTAGCTTTACAACACTTGGAAATGGGATTTCTAGTTTTACGGCACAAAGTCTTGGAGCAGGAAAGTGGAAACGGATTCAGGAAGGATTACAGGCTGGAATTCGAATTGGAATTTTGTTAGCATTGCCATTTATCGTTTTCTTTTTTGGATTTGGCAGTAAGATGATGGGACTTTTTTTAGAAGATGGAAGTGTAGAAGCTGTAAAAACAGGAGTAGAGTTTCTAAGGATTGTGGCACCTTTTTATCTGGCTATTTCGATTAAGTTAGCAGCAGATGGCGTACTGCGAGGAACAGGAAGAATGAAGATGTTTATGTTTTCCACCTTTACAGACTTAATTCTTCGAGTAATACTGTCCTATTTATTTGCCTATTGGGGAGGAGTGACAGCAGTTTGGCTATCTTGGCCAATTGGATGGTCTATTGCAATGGTGCTTTCTTTGGGATTTGCTTGGAAAGTATTAAAAGATTTTTAATTTTTGATATTTTAAGATTGACATATCTTCAAAATTGGGTATACTTAAGATAGTGAAAAGGGAGTAGTTATTCTTGTGCAATCAACATCCCCCGATTTGTTATCGTGGTTGCACAACTTTCTGGAATAAAGAAAGGGACAAGACTTTTGGCGTAATTGATACAAAAGTTTTGTCCTTTTTTGTGATTGTAGAATAATAGCTGCTTTCTTAACAAAGAATAGGGGTAATTGTTTTAGAAAAATTCAAAGGAAAAAAGGAGGAAGAAAGATGGAAGTATTATTGCAACTAACGTTATTAGTAGTAGGATTTGTAATGTTGATTAAAGGAGCTGATTGGTTTGTAGATGGTGTATCTGGAATTGCCGAGAAATTTGGAATTCCTCAGCTTGTGATTGGTCTTACAATTGTAGCTATGGGAACAAGTGCACCAGAAGCAGCGGTTAGTATTACGGCAGCAATAAAAGGAAATGCTGGAATTACAATTGGAAATATCTTAGGAAGTAATATTATGAATGTATTTGTAATTCTTGGAATTACTTCTGTAATTACAGCAATTGCGGTGCAAAATTCGACAATTCGAATTGAATTGCCTTTTATGATTGGAATTTCTATTATACTTTTAGCTTGTGGTATGACAGGAAATACAATTACTCGTGTAGAAGGGATTTTACTTTGGGGATTTTTTTTGGTTTATCTTGGATATTTATTTCAGGCAGCAAAACAAGGGATAACAGAGCAGCCAGAAGAAGAAAAGCAGGAACGGATAGGAAAGTTGATTCTGACTGGAGTAATTGGAATGATACTGATTATTGTAGGAAGTGATGTAACGGTAGATGCTGCAACAGCACTTGCTACAATATTTGGAATGAGCGAGCGTTTTATTGGACTTACTATTGTGGCTTTTGGAACCTCACTTCCAGAATTGGTTACCTCCGTGATAGCAGCTCGAAAAGGAAAAGCAGATATTGCAGTTGGAAACATTGTTGGAAGCAATATTTTTAATATTTTATTTGTAGTTGGAACCACTGCTTTAATTGTACCAGTACCATTTTCGTCAGAGTTTTTGATAGATGGAATTATTACTATCTTAGCAGGAATATTGCTTTGGGTATGTGTATGGAAGAAAAAACTGTTGACTCGTTGGGGCGGATGTCTTATGTTAGTGGGATATCTGGTTTATTTTAGTTATCTTTTGATTAAATAAACAGGATAAGCATAAAAAAGAAATAGGCAAAAGGACTTATAAAAAAATAAAAGGAAAATAGAATAAAATGGAAGAATTTATTCAAATTTTAAATCTAAAGACAGAATATCAAAAGAATCCAATTGGAATTGATATAAGCAAGCCCGCTTTTAGCTGGCAAATGGAGTCGGAACGGTATGGCACATTTCAAAGTGCCTACCAAGTTTTCGTATGGGAAGTATTAGAAAAAGAAAAAATTCATTTGTTATGGGATAGTAAAAAGGTAATATCGGATCAATCGGTTGCTGTTCTTTATCAGGGAGAAGCACTTTTTCCAAGAAAACGATATGATTGGTGTGTAATCGTTTGGGATGAGAATGGGGTTGCGAAGAAAAGTGAAACAGCTTGGTTTGAAACAGGCCTTATGGGTACAACGAAAAGTTGCTGGAATGGTGCCAAGTTTATTGGAAGTTCAAAGACGGGAATGAATACAGCAGCTTTGGAAAACTGGTATTATCAAGTAGATTTTCAAGTGAAAAAGGGAAATACAGCGGGATTTGTGGTAGCAGCTAGAGATCGAGAGAATTATATATTATTTAAAGTCAATTTAGAAAAGCGCTGTTTAAAAGCATATCAGTATTCGGATTGTGCTTGGGAGGAAAAATATAAAAGAGAAGAAGACTGCTATAAAAAAATATTAGGAAAGAATAAACAAAAAGGAGGAAACTATTGGATTTCAGAAAAAGCAGTAGCGATTGGGACTGAAGAACAAATCCAACAGATTCTATTTGTTGTAAAAAAAAGAACTGTTACAGTAAAGATAAATGGTGTGGAAATTATAGAAGCAGAGGAGGAGTTTTTACCAGAAAATCCGCCCAATCAGCCTAGAAAAGCATTTCTTATGTCGGTTGGATTTCAGCAGATTTCTAGTAAAGCAGTTTATCGAAATATTCAAATTGGAGATAGTGTTACAAAGGAGATCTACATAAAAGAAGATTTTTCAGATACAAGCGGAGTTTTTTCTACACTTGGAACAGTAAGAAATGGTGGATTAGAAGTAGAAAATGCATTTGAATATGTCTGTCCATGTCCAGGATTACATTTAAAAAAGACATTTGATTTAAAGAAGAAAAACATTCGATTTGCAAGACTTTATGTTTCTGCTCGGGGGAGTTATCAAGTTTATCTAAATGGGAAACGAGTAGGAGACGAATATTTGACACCAGGATTTACAGACTATCGGATTCGGATTCCTTATCAGGTATATCCAGTAGAAACGGATTTAAAGTCAAAAGAAAACACGTTATTAGTTATGGTAGGAAAGGGGTATTATTCTGGATATTGCGGTTATTCTGGGGCAATGATTTATGGAAGAGAAAGTACATTTCTTGCACAGCTTATTCTAACTTATCAAGATGGAACAGAAGAAGTGATAAAAACAGATAAAACTTGGCTATATACAGAAAAAGGACCATTAATTGATTCGGATTATCTAGATGGAGAAACCTATGATGCTCGTTTGGAAGAAGGTTTTTTTTCTAATGCTTTTGATGAAATTTGGAAAGTCTGTGGGGAAAAGGAGTGGGCTTTTCCAATCCAAGCAACAAATGGCTGTTTGGAGCAGAAACTAGAATTTGCACTTTCAGCACAGATTGGAGAAGGAGCCAAAATAGAACGTGTGCTGAAACCAGTTGCAGTGTGGGAAAAGCCAAAAGGACATATCATTTATGATTTTGGACAAAATATGGTGGGAACAGTACGATTGACTGTAAAGGCAGAGAGGGGAACTTCTTTTCGGTTACGTTATGGAGAGATGTGTGAGAGAAGTGGAGAATTGTATCTTCGAAACCTTCGAACGGCTGCCAATACAGATATTTATACTTGTAAAGGAGCAAAAGAAGGGGAAACATTTCTTCCTTCTTTTACAGTACATGGGTTTCGCTATGTGGAAATTACAGGAAATGGGTTTTTACTGGAAGATCAACAGGTAATTCTTTCATTAGAAGGATTGGTTTTATGCCAAACAACAAGACTGACTGGAGGATTTATCTGTTCTAATCCAAAAATAAATCAGCTTTGGAAGAATATTGAGTGGGGTCAGAGAGGAAATTATCTATTGGTACCGACCGATTGCCCACAGCGAAATGAAAGGATGGGGTGGACTGGAGATACACAAGTATTTGTAGGAACTGCTGTTTTTTTGATGGATGTTTGTATGTTTTTAAGGAAGTGGCTTCAGGATTTGCAAGATGCGCAATTACTTTATCATAAACAGGGAGCCGTACCAGATACAGCTCCCCTTGGCGGAGATAATCGAATAGATGGCTGCGGTGGATGGGGCGATGCTGCAGTAATTGTTCCATGGGAATTGTATCTCGAATATGGAGATATTCGAATTTTAGAAGAAAATTATGCAATGATGCAGCAATGGGTTGCTTATCAAAGTATGGAAGAACGACAAAATTATGGGATTCGGATTGTAGATGGAATAGAAAGACCAAAACAGTCTGATTTTGCTTCTATTCCTTTTCTTCAAGTGCAGCAAAGAAGAGGCGATCATCTTACCTTTGATGAATCAACGCCATTTATTCTTTCTGCTACTGCCTATGCAGCTTATACAGCAAAGATTATGGAAAAGGTTGCAAGACTGCTTGGGAAAGAAAAGGATGCAAATGAGTATCAAGAACGATTTCTTTGTATTCAACGTGCTTTTTGTGAAGCATGGGTAAAAGAGGATGGTACTCTGGGATATTGGGGAGAGATGAGCCGATCAAATTTGGATCAAAATGGAAAGAAAATCTGTGAAACGTATTATTCCAATGAGGTAGGAAACCCAAATCATCCAAGCCAAACAGCCTATGCATTAGCAATTGATTTTCATTTAATTCCAGAGGATAAGTTAGAAGGGGCTGCCAAAGGATTTTTACAGGCAATTTTAGATCGAAAACAGCATATTTCAGTTGGTTTTTTAGGAATTTCTCATATCAATCCCGCACTTTCTAAAGTAGGGCTTTTGAAAGAGGCATTTGCCCTTTTGGAACAAGAAGAAAATCCTAGTTGGTTATATAGTGTAAAGAATGGAGCTACAACTATATGGGAAAGATGGGATTCCTATCATGCACAGACAGATACATTTGGTGATGTTTCTATGAATTCTTTTAATCACTATGCTTATGGGGCAATAGGGGAGTGGATCTATCGAGAAATTTTAGGAATACAAACTTCAAAAAAAGTAAAAGAAGTAGGTTATAAAAGAATCATTCTAAAACCAACAGTTGGCGGCAGATTGCACTATGCAAAGGGATATCATGATTCTATCTATGGAAGAATTGAGTCTGGCTGGGAAGTAAAAGAGAATCAAGATGGAAGTCAAAAAATATTGTATCAGTGCAAAATTCCAGCAAATACAACGGGAGAAGTGGTGCTTCCAAGTGGAAGTCAAATCATAGATGGAATAGAAGGAATAAGTAATATTTTGGAAAAAAGTACAGAGAGAAAGGTAGTATTTTTTTTACAAAGTGGATCGTATCGATTTTCTTTGGGAGAGATTGCAGACTTTAATAAAAGAGAAAGAAGGGATTTATTATGACAAATAAAGAAAGAAGAGATCAAGAATTATTATATATTTCGGATCAAGAAGTATTTGAGGAACAAAAGAGAGCAAGAAGATTAACACAGAAGATGAATATGGTGGATCGTTCTGATTTTGAGACAATCTGTAAGATTGTAAAGGAATTACTTGGTAAATCGGATGGTGCTTTTATTAATCCCCCTTTTTATTGTGATTATGGAACACATATCGAGGTGGGAAAAAATTTTTTTGCCAATTACAATTGTACCATTTTAGATGTGGCAAAGGTTACGATTGGAGATAATTGTATGTTAGCTCCAAATGTAGCAATCTATACAGCAGGACATCCTATTCATCCTGATGTTCGCAATACTGCTTACGAATATGGAATTGCAGTGACAATTGGAGATAATGTTTGGATAGGAGGGAATACTGTAATTTGCCCAGGAGTACAGATTGGAAGTAATACTGTGATAGGGGCAGGAAGTGTAGTAACAAAGGATATTCCAGATTGGGTAGTTGCAGCAGGAAATCCTTGCAAAGTGATTCGTGAAATTACGGATCAGGATCGAAAGTTTTATTTTCGGGATCGGGAATTGGATCAAGAGGTATGGCAAGAGATGCAACGTTGTAAAACAGTGTAATAGTCGAAAGTTTTCATAAAAATTTTTATTTCTGCTGGTGCGCTGGAAGGTTGTTTCACTTTTTAAAAAGAAGGCGGCGGTTTTGATTGTTATTTCAAAACCGTCGTTGATTTTCGGTTTGGTGTTACAACTTTATTATATCATCTCATGCAACTCTTAAAATGGATTCGCCGATATTCTGCAAATACAGATCAGTGGCTTTTTGCGTAAGTGGGAACCACCTGTTTTTTCTGGTGCAGGTACCGTGCCAGATACACGAAGGGTGTATCCGCAATACTTGTGGCTACAAAAATAATATAGCTGGCGATAGCAATGGAAACCAGTGTCTTTGTATCATAGGTGCCCCAAAATGCGCCCCATGTGAACAGGACTGTGTTTAGAAGCTGGGATACCAGCGTGGAACCATTGTTCCGAAGCCACAGAAATTTCTTGGAGTCTCCGAACCTGCTTCTGGTGAATGCCCACCATTTATGGTATGCCCACACGTCGAAAAGCTGGACAATGACGTATACAATAATGCCTACCGCCATTAAGCGGGGGGTATTGGAGAAGACTGTGCGGATGGCCGGGGATGCAAAATCATTTTCATTTGGCACATACAGCATCCAGGACTGGCTCAAGAAAATGAAGATGACTGAAGTGGCAATCCCAAGGTAAACCGCAGTCTGGGCGGCTTTTTTCCCATAAAGCTCGCTCAAAATGTCCGTTACCAGAAAGGTTGAGGCAAACAGGATATTGCCCAGCGTCATTTCCATGCCGAAGGCAGTTACCATAATCAAAACTTCAATATTTGCCGCAATGGTAGCCAGCACAGTCCACAAATACAGCCCCTGATCCTGAAACAGCCAGAATAGGAACAGGACTGTGGAAAAAGTAAGGAATAAGGATACTAATAAAAGAATTTCATTCTGCATGTTCTACAACGCCTCCTACGCCGAAAGCAGTATTTTCCATTAAAATATCTACCCGGCTATTTTCTATGTATTTTGGATAAAGTTCCTTGGTGAAACTTGCAATGACACGGGGGTCTGGCTTGATGGGCTTTTTGTTTTCCTGCATAATGTTGATGCAGACCCGCTCAAAATAGGCAAGGCCGGTTTGGATGTCCCTGTCCATGCTTTCCGCAGTCTGGCCGGGGATGCCTTGCAGCAGGCAGACCTCGTCAAAATATTCCGCTAGTTCCTCTGGGGAACGGGCGTCAATGCCTTTATCCAGATAGCTTTCCCGGAATAGGGAATCGAAGGTTTCTACGCCAGTTTTCACCTTCAGTTCAATCCCATGGGCTGCAAAACGCTTGCGGAATGGGGGAATTGCCTCCCGGTGCCTCCAGTGGCACTCAAAATGTACTTGGGTGATATGGCAGTCTTTGCAGACTGTTTCAATCAGTGCAAGGGTTTCCTCATCCAAGTCCACAAAGCTGCCGGAATTAATCACCTCAAGCTTATGGTGGATGCCAGTGACTTTTTCAAGCTGTTCCCGGTTCAGGGCAAAATTTGCGCTGCTGTCTGGGGAAAAATCAAGATGGTAGTCGCAGAAGCGGCACCGCCTCCAAGAACAGCCAAGGCCCCGCAGCATTACGATTTCACGGGGATTTTTTTCATTGATGACCGCATAGCGGTTTGGGTTAAAATCTTCCATGACGCTTCCTTTCTGTGCAGCTAAAAATGTGCACAATGAATCTCATTGTCTTATCAGTTCTGGATGCAATAAAAAAAGCACGCAGAACGTGCCCATACAGAAAAACGGTTTTTTCCAGCACAAAGAACCTGTGCAGAATCCTTCCGTTTTCAAATCCCTAGTTTTGTTTAAAGACAGGATGGTCACGAACTGTCTTATGCAATTTTGTCTTGCCATACCATGCAGGCAGATTGCCTGTCTGCGAGATATTCTACCACATTGGAACTGCATTTGCAAGGGGAAAATTAATTTCCATCACAAATATCATCTTTCTGTGTGACAGCTAGTATGTAAAAAAGGCTATAACCGTTACTGTTATAGCCTTTTAAGGATCAGAGAAGTCCCTTGATTTTATTCTCAGATTCCTTCTTTTTGAAGAATTTCTAATAACTGCTTAATTGGCATACTTCCTAAATCGCCATCATCCCTTTTACGAACAGAAACACAGCTAGTTTTTGCTTCTTTTTCTCCAATAATAAGCATATAAGGTATTTTTTCTAATTGTGCAGATCTTATTTTGTAGCCTATTTTTTCAGCTCGTTCATCCACTTCACAACGGATGCCTTCTTTTTTTAAAGTCATTTCAATTTCTTTTATATAATTCATATACTTATCTGAGATAGATAATATTTTTACTTGCACTGGTGAAAGCCATAATGGAAATTTTCCAGCAAAATGTTCAATTAAAATGCCTATAAACCTCTCAATTGATCCGAATACAACCCTGTGTATCATAATGGGTTGATGTTTATTTCCATCTTCTCCAATATATTCTGCTTTAAAACGTTGCGGTAGCTGAAAATCTAATTGAATTGTTCCGCACTGCCATGTTCTTCCAATAGAATCTTCTAAATGGAAGTCAACTTTTGGTCCATAAAAGGCCCCATCCCCTTCATTTATAATATATGGCAGTTTTAAATCATCTAATGCATTTTTTAAACTATTTGTTGCCATTTCCCAGTCTTTATCACTTCCAATGGAATTTTCTGGTCTTGTGGATAACTCTACATGATAGTGAAATCCAAAATTTGAATACACTTCATCGATCAAATGAGCTACTCCTTTGATTTCATCTTGTATCTGTTCTGGTGTCATAAAGATATGGGCGTCGTCTTGTGTACAACAGCGAACACGCATAAGACCATGTAACGTTCCTGACTTTTCATTTCGGTGTATTAGTCCTAACTCACTGATACGCATAGGAAATTCTCGATAGGAATGAGGTTCCATCTTATATACAAGCATACTGCCTGGACAGCTCATAGGTTTTACAGCAAAATCTGTCTCATCAATCAAAGTTGTATACATCTTATCTTTGTAATAGTTCCAGTGTCCAGATGTTTCCCAAAGCTGACGGTTTAACATAATTGGAGTAGAGATTTCCATATATCCTTCTCTTATATGCAGTTTTCTCCAATAGTCAATTAATAAATTTTTTAATAACAGTCCTTTTGGAAGAAAAAAGGGAAACCCAGGTCCTTCTTCAAACAATGCAAATAGACCTAATTCTTTTCCTAATTTTCGATGATCCCTCTTTTTTGCTTCTTCCAATTGGTTTAAATACTCCTCTAACAGATCTTTACTTGGAAATGATATGCCATAAATTCTAGTAAGCATTTTATTTTTTTCATTGCCACGCCAATATGCACCTGCAATAGATAATAGTTTAAATGCCTTAATTGCATTGGTATATGCTATATGAGGTCCAGCACACATTTCTAAATATTCACCCTGTTGATAAAAACTAATTTTTTCCTCTTTTGGCAGCTCATTTAGCAGTTCAATTTTGTAGCTTTCATTTTTTTCTTCCATAATCTGAATTGCTTTTTTATGATCTACTATAAAATGTTTAAGCTGTAAATTTTCATTTACAATTTTTTTCATTTCTGCTTCTACTTCAGCGAAATTTTCTTCCGAAAAGTGAAAATGAAAGTCAAAATCATAGTAAAAACCATTTTTAATAGATGGACCTATGGCACATTTCGTATCTGGGTAAAGTCTTTTTATTGCTTGCGCTAAAATATGTGCTGTTGTGTGCCAAAATGCATTTTTTCCTAACTCTTCCTTAAAATCGGCTTCTCTGATGGAACCATCTTTCATTTTAATCTTCATGTTATCATTTCCTTTCTTAAATAAAATATTTTGATTAACATAAGAAAAGCACTCTTAAAGATACTTATATTGCATCTTTAAGGGTGCTTATTGCACGGTTCCACCTTAATTTTTTACTTCAGATTCTATCAAATCCTAACCTTTAACGCAGGTATACGGTAATACTTACCTCTACTTTCAGTATTACAGCTCAAGGAATGGTTTTTACATACAATCCACATAAACATCTTCCACCAAATGATGCTCTCTCTGTTTGCAATTAGTATGCTACTTGTTTCCGTCATCGCTTTTTCTTATGCTAACTTATTTTATATAATAACATTCTTGCTATAGATTGTCAATAAAAAAAGAATAACAATTTTAATTAAATCAGACAACTTTAAATAATTTATTTCGATTTTTTTTGAAGGAATTGGTTTTGAAAGTTTGTATTGACTTGAACATAAAACTATTATAATCTTTATAATATTAACATAATAAGTACGACTTTTTAGAGCATAGCTGTACCTATAATAGTTTCGTATTGTTAATAATGAGCCGATAATTTAATAGAAAGGATCGAACTATGTCGCAATTAGAATATGGACTTAAAACAGGTAATTTAACAGAAAAAGAAATTATTAAAATTTTTGAAAAAGCACTTAACAAATGTGCCAGAGAATCCCAAAATCCTTGTATTTCAAAAGGACGAAAAAAAATGAAAAAGAATACATGTCATGGCATCTGTAATCCTGATGCAGTGATTCAGCCTGAATATGATTATAGATATTATTTTAATCACAGTGCCTGTCAGCTGTTTTTCGAGTTATACCCAAATACTGATAAAAATGGTCTAGTAAAGTTTTCTGAAGAAGGGATTATTTGGAATTTGTATATTTTTAATTTTGATGATAATCCAGTTACAAAAGAACTTTTGGAAAATTTAGAAATAGATGCGCCTGAAAGTTTTGGAATAAAGGCTTTACGAGAAATATTTCGAACACTTGAGTGTGAAAAGGTATTTATTAAAGAATATACTATAGGTGAAAACAGGCTTTAATAAAATTATCAATAAAAATAATTTTATAAAAAGAAGGAGATTATTATGTTAGAATTATTGAAGGATATTCGTTCACGTATTGAAGCATTAGGAATAAATTTTCAATTTATAAAAACAATTAAGACAAGTATGAATGGAATAGAACGGGAAACGTGGCTTCTAGAATATGAAGGTTCACAGTTTGTTTTTGTGTCTGGTCAAAAGAACGTTACTTTAGGATGGGATATTGCTCAGTGTTCTTTAGGACAAGGGGTATTAGAAGGGTTAAAAGAAGAATTTGCTGCAGGTCATGAATATTATCAAGATGAAAAAGAAGAGTTACGAAATTACTATCAAAAAGAAATTCAAAAAGCAAATACAAAGAATGATTTAATAAAAGCAGAACAATTACGTTCTGAGTTGGCAGAAGAGTTGAAAAGTTGGGAAGAGGATATGCTTGAAAATGGTTATGGAAGTTGGGAAAGTTTCATGGTTAAATGGAATGAAAATCTGTCTCAGTGCTTATCTCCATTACGTACAGTCGACATTGGAGATATGATTGTAGAAGTAGATAGTCGTTATCTGAAAGAGGATGCTCCATCTTTAACACAAGCCATTTGTTCGCTAAAAGAAGGTCCATTTACATTAGCTACGGAAGATGAGTGGGAATATCTTTGTAATGGAGGTACACGTACATTATTTCGTTGGGGTGATACATTAGATGATGTATTAACAGAAATTTATAATGTAGGTTCTGTTAGGAAACAAGATGAAAAAGCATCGACCATATTGGAACAACCAAATATGTTGGGTTTATTTCTTTCATATAATTCTTATAAAATGGAAATTATTGATCATACACAATATACAAAGGGTGGTGATGGCGGATGCTCTATTTGCGGCGGCGAGGGAGCTATTTTTGTTTTGCCTTGTTATACCGCTTTTTACCGTCAGCCTATTTATGAATATAGTGACAGATTATCGAAAAATTATTATTGTTATCGCCGGATTATTCGACTGCCATAATAAAATTTTAAAAATAAATACTTGACTTAAGTCTGAAATCGTACTATTATACTCTGTAAGTCCGAAATCAGACATAAGGAGGAAAGAAAATGAAAAAAATTCATGGAAAAGAACAAATCGCATTTAATCGAATTTTTCGGGAATTTGATGAAGTGTATCATATGATTGCACTAAAATGTAATCTTTCTGACAGTGCATTTTATATTTTGTATTCAATTTGCGAATTAGGAAATGGCTGTCTTCAAAAAGATATTTGTGCAATGACATTTCTTAGTAAGCAAACAATTCATTCTTCGATTCGAAATTTAGAACAGGCAGGTTATCTAAAGTTGGAAGCAGGACGGGGTAGAGATAAACATATTTTTTTAACAAAAGCGGGAGAAACTATGGTTGAACAGAAGATATTTCCTGTATTGATTGCAGAGAATCAAGTTTTTTCTGAGATGACAAAAGAGGAAGGAGATGCGTTACTCTCTTTATCTGAAAAATATTTATCTATTTTAAGAAAAAATTTAAAAAATATGCAGATAGATGTACAAAAGAAAATAGAGAAAGGAGATTCTGTTCTTTTATGAAAATTCAATTATCAGAACATTTTACCTATCAAAAATTATTACGTTTTGTAATTCCATCTATTATTATGATGATTTTTACTTCAATTTATGGTGTTGTAGATGGTATTTTTGTATCAAATTATGTGGGAAGTACCTCTTTTGCAGCAGTTAATTTTATTATGCCATTTATTATGGCAATGGGAGCAATTGGATTTATGTTAGGAACCGGAGGAAGTGCAATTGTTGCAAAGACGATGGGGGAGGGAAAAGCAAAAAAAGCAAATGAATATTTTTCAATGCTAATTTATGTAAATCTAGTAGTTGGAATTGTTCTTTCTCTCATTGGATTTTTGATGATTCGTTCAATAGCAAAACTTTTAGGAGCAAGTGATGCTTTATTAGAAGATGCTGTTTTGTATGGAAAGATTTTATTATTTGGAAATGCTGCATTTATGCTTCAAAATAGTTTTCAAACTTTTTTTGCAGTAGCAGAGAAACCACAGACAGGATTAATCATAACAATAGCAGCAGGAGTTACCAATATGGTTATGGATTATTTGCTGATTGTGGTATTTCCTTTTGGAATTATAGGAGCAGCATCTGCTACAGTACTTAGTTGTTTTGTAGGTGGTATAATTCCTATTTTTTATTTTGCACGCAAGAATAGCAGCCGCTTACAGTTAATAAAGACAAGATTTTATGGAAGGGAACTTTTAAAAAGTTGTGCAAATGGCTCTTCTGAAATGATGAGTAATTTATCGATGTCATTAGTAAATATGTTATATAATTTACAACTGATGAAAATAGCAGGAGAAAATGGAGTTGCTGCTTATGGTGTGATTATGTATGTAAATTTTATATTTATTGCTGTATTTTTAGGGTAGCCGATATTGTCAAAAGTCAACTTTTCTGATATAATAGTTATAGTAGATAACACGACTATACCACAAAAGGAGGGCTTTTCATATGACAATAGCAATATATGCACGGCAGAGCGTTTTTAAAGAGGACAGTTTAAGTATTGATACACAGATCGAAACTTGTAGAGCAGAAGTTGAGAGAAGGGAAAAAGGCGCAGATATAAAAGTTTATGAGGATAGAGGATATTCTGGAAAAAACACAGCACGCCCCCAACTTAAAAATCTTATGGAAGAAATTAAAAACAACAGGATTGACAAAGTTATAGTTTATAAGCTAGACCGTATAAGCCGCAATGTTGTTGATTTCTATAATTTATATGATTTTATGAATAAACATCATTGTGATTTTGTTTCTGTAAAAGATGAATTTGATACATCATCAAGCATAGGGCGGTTATTGATAGGTATTTTAATCAATTTTGCCCAAATGGAACGAGAAAATATACAGCTAAGAGTAAAAGATTCTTATTATGCCAGAGCAGAAACAGACGGGCGTTGGTTAGGCGGGAAAACCCCATATGCTTTTAAATTAGCAAAAGATAAAAATGGATTAAGCACATTAAAGCCAACAGCAGACAAAGAAATTATAGAACTTTTATATAAAAAATATGCTTTTGACAGCAATACATCATTACACAAATTAACAAAATTTTTATATGATAAAAAAGGAATATCTAAGACAGCAACAGCCATAAATAATATTTTATCAAACCCTATATACGCAATAGCAGACCAAAAACTATATAATTATTATAAAAGTTTAGGAGCAAATTTTTTAAATGATTCTAGCGAATGGAATGGAGAGCGGGCGTGTTGTATTTTAAACAAAACCGATCAATCAGGAGAGAAAACCTTACAAAACCCGCCCACCGACTGGAAAATTTATATAACCAACTGGAAGGGATATATTGACAGCCGCACCTTTTTAATGGTTCAGGAACGGTTAAGCCAAAATACATCATACTCACGAGATAATACGCCAAAGGGCAAATTTGCTGAATTGTCTGGACTTGTAAAATGTGCTAAGTGTGGACGGGCTATCAAAATAAAAGGGAAATATGGTTCAATGTCTTGTGTAGGTAGAAGCGAACTAAGAGGCATATGTGATACAAGTTTTAAAGGCGTAAGACTGGAAGGAATACAAGAAAAAGTTGCCATTGAAATTCAAAAGTATTTAGATGATTTTACAAAAAACCAACTTGAATGGAAAGCAAAACTTGAAGAATACCAAAAGCAAGCCGATTCATTACAGACTGAAATAAATAACCTTATATCCACCCTTGCTGTAAACCCCGCAATAGCCGAAACTATAACAAAAGCAATAGAGGAAAGAGAGCAACAACTCGCAGAAATAAATTATAAGATTCAGGCAGATATAGCCCCATCTGATAAAATTGAGTATAGAGTTTTAAAAGTTTTACAAAGAACAGGCGCAGAAACTATAACAGCAAAAGATACAATTTATAAAGATTTAGCAACAGAAGAAAAACAGGCATTGTTAAAAATTCTGGTAAATAAGATATTACTTGATGAATCTGGAAATATAGAAATTGACTGGAAAATTTAAAAGCCAAGACAAAAGCCCTTTTAAAATAAGGGCTTTTTCTTATGCTTATTATAAAAAATACGCCAGAATGATTTTAAAATACTTTTAGAGGGTAAACACTCATTAAAGAAATTTAAAAACAATCCTACCGCATTTAAGTCTTTTTATACATATTCTATACACCATAAGTTATGTATAGACTACATATAACATATGTATAAAATAATAAGCAGTTACAAAAAAGCAAAAAAATAAGCCGTTTTTATACGGCTTATAATTAGAATAACATTTTTTTATTCATAAATATTTTAGAGTAAAATTTTTATAATGTAAAAAGTCTAAAACACAATAAACTTATAGAAGTGTAAAAACTTCATAAAAAACTTTTAACAGGGTTCTTTCTCTGTCATTTACAATTATATAATTTTTTACTCTTAAATGTCAACAGATCAAAAATAGCCTTTACCTTCTATGCAGTAAAGACTATTATTTTTAAAATTCATCATTATAAAAAAATTGATTGACTGTGCTTACTGAATGATTTTCCCATAAATCAGCACTAAGCAAATATTGATTGCCGCCATCATTCCAACAAGCGTCAACCCAATAAGGAACGCCGCCAATATATACTCTATTCCAAGCGTGACCGCCGCCATTTGCGAAGCCTTCTATATAATCACATTCAATTCCAATCTGATTACACATCATTTTAAAAATACAAGCATATGTTCTGCAGTTTCCTTTTCCAGTTTGGAGAGCAAGATAAAAGTCACCTTGACTTAATTCATATGTTATAAGATCACATACATAATTATTTATAGCAATTACAGCGTCTTTTTCAGTCATATCAGAAGTTACAATATTATTTACAATACTTTTTATATTATTCTCAACTTCAAGACTTTTATTATATCTTTCTCTACTATTATTTGTTGTTAAATAATATTCCCCCTCATCCCAATAATTTATAATAATTCTAGCGTCAAAATAAGCGAAATAAGTTCTATTTATTGCTTGTTTTATAGTTTCCATATCAGCAGAAGATAACTCAGCCCAATGAAAACAATGTGTCATTTCATCTTCATTAAGACATACCCCCATAATTTGATCCGCATAACCTTGTAAATGTTCTGGTAAAGTTTCCACGCCACCACGCTTATTAATATTATTGTTAAAATTTATAATATTACCGCTTGCCACTGTATCTTGTGTTTTTGGTTCTGGTTGTGGTTCTTCCTTTACTGGTTCAGGGTTCACAGGTTCAGGAGTAGGAGTTGTTTCTTTATTGACTGGTTCAGTTTTTGTGTTAGAATCATCTTTTTTAATTGGTTCAGGAGTAGGAGTTGTTTCTTCCTTGACTGGTTCAGGTTTTTCAGCCTTCTTTTCTTTTATAACAGAATAAACCGTTTTTGTTATTGGTTCATCTTCTCTAATTTCAGGAGCAGAATATAAAAAGGTATCTACTCTCATTAAATCATTTACATTATTAAATTTTATATATTCAGTTGTAGAGCCGCAAGTTAAAGCAAGGCTCATTAAAATATTTGTTATTGTTATTATAAGTTTTTTCATAGTTTTTTCTTCCTTTCTATAATTATTTATTTGTGTTTTATTGTGCTTTTTTTATAAAAAGGGATTATCTTTTATAAAAATAATCCCTATAATTTTTAGGCTTCTAATAACCTTTTATCTTCTTTAATCTTAGTAGTTCCATAATAGGAGCGTATATCATCAAGACTAAGTTTTTTCTTGCTTGATTTTCTAAACGCTTCAGTATGAAAATACCACGCCTTTTTATTGCTAGCGTATTTAAAGCCTAATTCTTTTAACTCTTTTCTGTAATTATAAGAATTAAAAACCCAGAGCCAAGAGCCTATTATTTCAATATCACAAGAAAAATTTATAATTCTTGTAAGCATTTCACGCAACACGGAATCATCTTCATAGTTATACATATTTTTTGAATATGTAGATTGATAACCGCCCGCCGCTTCTGTTTCTTCTGTTTCCTTAGTGTGTTTGTCTTTTAAGATTTTAAAAAGCCCTTCATACTCTAAGTTAATTGCTTTCATATCTTCATCAGAGCCGCCCACATTATCAGGGTGATATTGTTTTATAAGTTTCTTGTATTGTTTTCTTAATTCTTCTAATGTTGCAACATTTACAAAATAAGTTTTTGTCATAATCTCTTACCCTTTCCTTTCAAAAGTTTTTTATAATTAGTTTGTTTATTTATACAAGTGCTTCAATAGGATATACTTTTTTACGAATATGATAATAACCATCAACAACAAATCCCATAAAATATAAACCTTGTAAGCGTAATTCGCTAATTGGTTGATTAGGGTTATGTTCTAAAATAATAAATAACTTTTTATCATTTTCCATATCGCTATATTCAAAATCTATAAATACATCATATCTTTTATCTTTTTTTAATAATTGTATTGTTTTATAAACTTCTTCTAATTTCATTTGTTTTTACCTTCCTTTTTATAAGTTTTTTTGTGTTTTAGAATAAAAAAAGGATCAACCTTTTTCACTTCTACTCGAAAAAAGATGATCCCTTAATTTCAATATTAAGTTTTTTATTAAATTTTAAATGATTTTATAGGTTACGCTATAAACAATAAAAGTATTAAGACTTATACTGTTACCTTGTTCGTGCTTAACATATTTAAACTTGCCATATTTTGTTGGAAGTTCTTCATTTTCATATTCACAATAATTAAAATCTTTATTCAGATTCATAAGAGCAATATGTAAAATAAATTTTATTTCATTAGACGTATAAAGATAATCAGTTGCATTAAGTTCTAATGTAATGTAATCACCTTTTTTACTTACCTTTTCTATTCTGTCATTGTTTAATAGTTCCTTCTTTAATTCATTATAAATCTCTTTCTTCATAATATTTTATTTCCTTTCACATTATATTTTTTTGGTTTTTTTGGTTTACTCTATATTAAATTTTGTATTTAGTTGTCATATAAAAAAATGTTATTCATTTTATAATTTTTCTCTATCTAAAAGTAATATAATCTGTTATATCACATAACTTTTTTATAATGGACGCTTTACATAATCACGCAGATTAAGCCGCCACCTATAACTTTTAAACACTATACTTTTATAAAATAAATAACTTATACAATAATTATATAACTTTTTATTTATAAAAAGCAATAGATCAAAAAATAGCGCATACCTAAGATATACGCTATTTAGTTTTTAAAAATTAATGAATTGCATTGTCAACAGCCCAAGTAAAGGCGTTATTGTCAACAGCATAATTAAAACAAAGTATCATAAATGTTGGGACAAATTGAAGGATCACCCATGCCCAGCATATATATTTTATATATTCTTTATATTTTGCCGCTTCATTATCATAAGGCGTTATCATCATCATAACAAGTAAGACACTTATTGAAACAACAGCCAAAGGAGTAAAAAGCACATATAAAGGGTATGTTTCTCTAAAAAAAAGCATTATTTCATCCATCATTTTTTATACCCCCTTTCTATAAATTTTTATTTTTTAAACTTTTTGAAAAATGCAGTTAAAACACCAAAAGCAGTTACTAAGAAATAGCCGCCATAATATGTATTAGTTGTCATATCGCCAGTCTGAACCATTTCATTTTCAGAAGGATCAACCTTGCCCCTATCTTCTGTTAATGTTGTTGTAGTTGTGGTTGTTGTATTATCATCAGGCTTAACAGGTTCAGGAGTAGGATTCACAGGTTTAACAGGTTCAGGAGTTGTTGTTTCTGTTGTGGTTGTTGTTTCAGTGGAAGGTTTTTCACTGGTTTCGGTGGAAGGTTCTTCACTGGTTTCAGTTGAGGGTTCTTCACTGGTTTCGGTAGAAGGTTCTTCCGTTGTTTCAGTAGAAGGTTCTTCCGTTGTTTCAGTAGAAGGTTCTTCTGTTGTTTCAGTAGAAGGTTCTTCTGTTGTTTCGGTAGAAGGTTCTTCTGTTGTTTCAGTAGAAGGTTCTTCTGTTGTTTCAGTAGAAGGTTCTTCCGTTGTTTCAGTAGAAGGTTCTTCCGTTGTTTCAGTGGAAGGGATCTCTGTTGTTTCAGTAGAAGGTTCTTCCGTGGTTTCTGTTGTTTCTGTGCTTTCGCTTGTGTCTGGTAAATCTGGAAGTTCTGGTAAATCAGGAATACCACTCTCACAACAGCAATCCTTATTAAGAGCCACATCTTTAAATAAAAAATCTTTTATTTCTTCATTTTCTAAAAATAAATCTAAATCAAAATCAGAAGAATTATAATCACATACAATACCAAGTTCTTTTTCAATATGTATAGGGCTTTCAAAAATACCGTGACTAATACAAGGCGTTAATTGAAATAATTTCAAAACAGGAATTTCACCATCTTCTGTTATTATGCTACTATACATAAGATATTTACCATTTTTTGTATAGTGTAAATTGTCAGCTACAAGTTCATATTTACAAGAAAATTGTTCATGACCTTGTTCATCTTCATCAGGTAAATTTTTTATAATATTATCACTATTACTAAGTATAAAATTATCAATAAGTTCTTTATCATTCTTATTATAAATATTTACTTTTACCTTTAAATCTTTTTCTGTTTTATTGTCAGTATAAGATAATTTATATTTACCTTCTGTTTTTAATTTATTATAGATATTTGTTATATCTTTATCAGAAGCAGTATTATAACCTTTGATGAAAAAACTAAAATCTTTATAGACTTTTTCGTCTGGTTCTTCTGTTGTTTCTGTGCTTTCTGTTTCTGTGCTTTCACTTGTTGCATCATCAATTATTATATCAGTTGTTTCGCTTGTGTCTGGAATTTCTGTTGTATCATCTATAATAACATCATCTTCACTGGTATCTGGATCAACTTCTATAACGCCATCATCTATAATTACATCATCAAAATGGTTGCCATCTTCTTTACTTTCCCCGCAAATATCACAGCTACCGTGTATATCTACATATTCGTGTTCTTCGCTTGCATCAGGCGCAGCATATACAAAACTAAGTGGAGCAGAGAGGGCAACAGCCCATAAGCGCGAACTTAATGAAAAACTATACAAAAAGTGAATATTGTAGAAGATTTATAAAATAAAAAATTCACGACAGACGCTCTTTCGTGT
>CAJTXA010000002.1 GCA_910579865.1 uncultured Lachnospiraceae bacterium | reverse complement strand
ACACTATGTTTTCCTTGCTTTTGAAATATAGGCATAATACACCTATACTTATAGATATTATACCCCTATAATAGCAAAAAGTCGAGGGGAAGAAGCTACTCTGTATAACAGCTTTTACTCTTGATAAATCCTATGTTCTTCCGTTTATTTCTTTTTCTTCATGAAACAACCCTAATGAAAGAGCTAAAAGAATGAATTAATGCGTTTTGCAGGATTGTCCTGCGCCATGAAGCAATCAACGCATGGCGGGATTTGAAGCGAAAAATGGAACGAGAAATATCCCTTGACTATCTGATGTCAGAACGATATTTTGAACCGTCTGCTATGGACAGCTACTTTGAAAAGCAGGACAAGCCGACCGTATTTCTTGTGTTGGGAAAGGAAGTTATCGTTGATGATGAACGGTTAGCGACGGCATTATCAAAATTGCCGGAGTTAAGGCAAGAAGTTTTGTTGCTTTATTACTTCGTCGGCTATCGTGATGAAGCAATCGGCAGGCTGTACGGGCGTTGCAGAAGTACGATAAACCACAGAAGAAATGTTGCGCTGAAACAGTTGCGGAAAGAATGGGAGAGATTGGAACATGAGGAACAAAAAGCTGATACCTTTTGAAGTAATCGAAAAAGCCGTTGCCGGAGAGCCGGAAGCGGTAGACGCAGTATTGCAGCACTACACCGCATATATCAAATATCTGTCTATGTATAAGGGGCATATCAATGATGATACACAGGACAGGTTAAAAGCAAAACTGGTTGAAGCCATATTGAAATTCCGCTTCGACCGATAGGAAGTAGCAAAGACGGGAAAAGCTGTCAAGGGTAAACTTCGCGCTATGCGCCCTTGACAGCTTTTCCCGCCTTTGCTTGTGGGTAGTCAAGAGGACGAAATCAGTAAACTGCTTTCGCCCTCAATTTATTATGGGGATTGTTACGCAGTAGAGGTTATTTTTCTCTTGATTTATGCGGCTTTGCGGGCGTTGAAATGGCGGGGTAAGGGTTTTCTATGTCTATTCTCAAAAATGGCGTTCTATTGCGTAACATTTTTATATTATCACTTTTCTTTTAACCTTTTTATGTTCAATTTTTCCACTTGTATTTCTAATTCTAGAAGTTCTTTCCTTTTTGCAAAATCACTTTCTCGGATAATTTCATAGCGATTGTTTATTTCGTGAAGAGCCAATCCTAATTCGTCCATTGTAACACTTTTGATATAATTTTGTTTCTCGTCATAAGATAGTTCTCTGGGCTTTTCGTCTGATATAGTCTGCACTGTCATTCGTGGAATGTTGAAGTACCGAACATACTGTAAAATATTAATTAAAATATACTTTAAGGTATCGTTATCATTACACACCATTACATCAATCAATTCTTTAATAATATCTGAATAGTCTTTTATTCCCTGTATTGTTTTTTGATTTAAACCAAGATATGAAGAAGCACGAAAGTTATTTTTATTTTTTATATCTGATATCCCAAAAATATATTCAATATCACACTCCAAAATTTCACATAATTTAAGTGCAGTTTGTAAGGTTGGCATTTCTTTATTTAAGGGATTTCTCCATTTTCTAATAGTAGCAGTAGCATTGTTTCTATCAATAGAATTTTTGCAGTCATTTGCCTTATTGATATCTAATTTTTGCAAAAGAGCAAAATCTTCTCTTGCAGTTTGCTTAATCTGTTTTTCTTTTTTGTGGCTATTTATTGGCGGAAAATGTTCTTTCATTAATTCAGAAAATCTTCGTGAAAAAATTTCCTTACGATTTAGGTTAGTATTCATTCTAAATCCTTTCAGTTATTTTATAAAATAGAGTAAAAAATAGGGATTTTTATTATCTAAAATATATTGTATCATAAATTCAAGAAAATAAAAGAGTTAAACAGGGAGGAAAATTTGTATGGTCACATATGCTGATATGTTTCAATTTGGTATATTCATAGTTGCACTTATTGGTTTATGCCACAATATTTTTAAGCGTAGAAAGTAAATGAAAAAGGCAAAGAGCAAGACAATATCCTACTCTCTGCCTTTTTTGCACCCTGTTTGTCAGCGTTAATGATAAGTTAGTTTCCATACTTCCTTATCACTGTAAACATCAGCCTTTGAAGGTTTTGTTTTGTGCTAGTTAGATATTTCTATCTTTTTTTCTATCGACAGTATAGCATATTTGGAGGAGCCTAAAGCTCCTCCAAATATGCTACGCCTTCTATCTTTCGAATCATTCGTATCAATACGTCATGTTTACAATGTTTTTTTCCATGAACTGTTACAATAAAAGATACAACATCTCCAGTAAAAGCTCCCTCCCGTTCCATCTGCACATTGCTTAATTCAATATCTAACTCTCTTACATTCCGCAGAAAATCTCCAAGTGATACCTTTTTATCCAATTCAATATAAACATCACTGGTATGCACATTTTTCCGCATATAATCGTTCCATTCATTCATCAAAGCAAAAACAGCAAGAATTGAAACTCCCCCTATTAATGCTACTTCATACAAACCAATTCCTACCGCTAATCCCATGCAGGCTGTTGCCCATAATCCAGCAGCTGTTGTCAATCCTCTAATCTGATTGTGTGAAGTTACCATAATGGTTCCTGCTCCTAAAAATCCCACTCCACTTACTACTTGTGCTCCCATACGTACAGGATCACCACTTCCAAACACCTGACAAACATACTGATTGGTAATCATTACAGTACAAGCACCAATACAGACTAAAACATAAGTACGTAAACCAGCTGGACGATTTTTCAAACGCCGTTCTGTTCCAATGGCTCCTCCTAATAAAATTGCCATTAACATACGTATAAAAATAGAAGTCAGCGTCAATTCACGCATTACTAACATCACACGATCCTCCTACTACACAACTATTCTGGTTTCAACTCATACTTTTCAAAATCACTTTTACTAAATAGTCTAGCTGCTCTAGCACTACATACATAGGTATACAACTGTTCTCCTTTATTTTCTACTGGAATCTCTCCATTTCCTACACCAATTAACTTCATCTTGTATCCAATCTGATTGCTATAGAAAGATAATGTTGTCATTGCTCTAGGTAAATGTAAATTTGTTGCCACTGCTAAGACACTATGTGCATCTTTTTCTTCTAATAAAGAAACAATTCCAATTGCATTTCCTACTGTATCTCGTGCCTGTGCATCTAATAAAATTCGTTCCTTTTCAATTCCATTCTCTATCAGCCATTCCTGCATTACATCTGCTTCCGCAAATTCTGTTCGAACTGGACCGCCACTGACAATCACCCAAGCATCTTTATATTGTAATGCCATCTCTTTTGTTTTTTCCAATCTCTCAATCATTCCAGAAGATGGCTTTCCATTGCTTTTCGGAGACTGTCCAAACACCACAATGGCATCAAATGTTATCCCATCTGGCAATGGCGCACTGCCATCTATCAAAAAACCCTTCTCTACATTCTCTAAAAGTTCTTGTATCGCTTTTGCAGCATCCAAAGATATTTCTTCCAAATAAAGCAACCGTTGTTTCTCCCCTTCGCTGTCTCCTAAAATTCGCTTTACTATAACACTGACTGCTATTGCATGAACATCTTTTGGATTTTGACGAAGGATCTGATCCAGTTGGGATAAGGCTGCTTCATAATTTTTATTGATTAAATATACTTCTGTCTGAAGACGATAAATATCTAAATAATCTGGATGTTCCTGCTCTAATTTGGAAAGTTCTCCATATACTGTACTCCACTCCCAGCGCCGAAAAGCAGTTACAATCTCTTTTAAATAAACATCCTCTTCATAATCAAAAGCATATTCTGGCACCAAATGCTCCATTGCCTCTCCTCTTCCATTTGCTGGTGGTATTGGCATAGGATAAGGTTCAGAAAGAAGAAACGTCATTTCTGGTTCTTTTTCAACTTTCTGGTTTGAAGTACAAGCTGTAATAAAGCAAAAAAGAAACAGCAAAAACAAAATCCCCTTTTTTCTCATAGATTAAAATACCTCTTTCTATACGCTTGCAGTTGTACAGGCCAATCTGTCTGAATTACATTAACACCCATCTCAAACAATTTTCCCCATGAATGATTTGGATTATCCAAAAGAGCTGTATCATCATTTAATCCGCCAAAAAGTACATGCTTTTTTTCATTACTTAATGTAATCGCATTTACCCAGACATAAAGATCTTGTTCTTTAATCCAATCAATATTTTCTTTTTGGAAAAGCTCTTCCTCCTTTGTACGAGCAATTAATTCCACTCCTACTATATTAATATCTGGCCATGCTAATGCCTTTTTTACATCTTCCATAGCATATGCAATTGGCATATACATATATTTTGTTGGACAATTTTGAAAAAATTCTAAATAACAATCCTTGACTGGTGTCTTTATAATCGCTTGTCGAATGGTTTTTGGATATTGGCACATCAGTGCATCAATTTGTGGCAAAAAATCCCATCCTCGATCAATATTAAATAATTCATGATGTGTAAAAGAGGTAAAAACTTCCTCTAGTCTGCCTACTGACACCCCACTTGGTTCTCCAATACTATTTTTATAAATCTGTTTGTCTATCTCTTCTGAAGAAATTGTTCGAATATTTTTCATTTCTCCTAATAGACGTGATTCTCCTCCGTCATGAAAGGTATAGATTATACCATCTGTTGACATAGCAACATCACATTCAAATAAATCTGCTCCCATCGAAAGAGCCATCTTATAAGCAGGTATCGTATTTTCAATAATATTGCCTCCCCATGTCCCTCGATGTACTGCAATTAAAACATTCTTCTTATCAAGTTGTTCCTCTAAAAGTCTATTAATTTCTCTATAACATGCTTTCCCAATCATTTTAATTAACTCCTTTGTTCTTTTTATTTATTTACTTTTCCTTTCTTTTCTCCTCGTCCATATACCAAATATAAAACAATACCAGAAATAATCATCATCAGTACTGCATATACAAATGTCAAAGCAGAATTGTCTGCATTACTTTGTGAATCTGTTAAAGACTTAATATACACTCCTAATGGCTGATTTAATGGATGATACATAAAAACAGACATATCATAATCTCCTAATAATCCATTAAAATTCAAAGCAAAAATAGCTAATACCGTAGGCAGTACAACTGGAAGCACCACTCGGAAAAATGTATAAAATGGCTTGGCTCCTAAATTTTTTGCTGCATCCTCTAAAGAATCATCTAATGCAAAAAATGCCGCTTTTGTCATTCGAAGTGTAAATGGAATCTTTATAATCACATAGCCAAGAAACATAATAAAAGAAGTTCCAGTTAATACTTTGTTAAACATCCAAATATGTGGTGTATTATAAGTTGTAATCAATCCCATAGCAATTAAAGTAGTTGGTAATAACCACGGAATTAACATTCCATATTCCACTGCAGATACCAATTTCCCTTTTTGCTTTTGTATCAATCGGCAAGCAATCAATACTAAAATTGCTACTGCAAAAGCAGCCAAACAGGAATAGGTTATACTTACTAAAAATGGTTTATATGCGGAAGTACTTTTAAAAATTGTCATATAATTTTTTAGGGTAAAACTAGAAATATTTAGCTTTCGGCTGGCAATTGTTGCTGCGTCAGTAAAAGAAAATAAGATAATTAAAACCACTGGTACTACATAAATCAAAAACAATAAATAGGCATAGATATGAGCCAGAACATTGAGAATTGGATTACGGATTTTTTGTTTTACAATAGTTGTTTTTACTTTAGAAATTGACATATAATGACCACGCTTTTCGATCTTCATCATAATTGTCAATAAAAGAATCGTTGCAATTCCTAAAAACAATGCTAACAGTGCTGCCAAATCTCTTGAACCCATATTTTTTGAAAAAGACAAAATCATTGGTGTAATTGTTTGAAAATCCTTTCCCCCTACAATCAAAGGAGCAGAGGTAGCAGATAAACCTGTAATAAACGTAAGAATTGTTACAGCCAGCAGCGATGGAGTTAATACTGGTAGTACAACTTGAATCAAGATCTTTGCTGGTGAAGCCCCCATATTCTGCGCAGCCTCCACTGTTTGAAAGTCAACTGCCCGCATCGCATTTCGTAAAAAAATCATATGATTTGAGGTACAAGCAAATGTCATAACAAATAAAACTGCCCAATACCCTTGAAACCAATCAGTAGGAAAATTTGGGATAATCTTAACAAATAAATTGGTTAAAAACCCATTGCTTCCATAAATAAACTTATATCCAGATACTAAGATAATCCCACCATAAATTAAAGTTGTCATATATCCCAATCGTAAAATAGAAGCCCCTTTAATATCAAAATATTCTGTGATTAATACCAAACTAATTCCTACAAACCCCACTGTTAAAGCTAATGTTGGAGCCAAAATAAAACTATTTCGCAAACTTCGCATTGCTCGTTCTGAAGAAAGCAATTTCTGTAATGGTTCTAATGTAAACTGCCCATCTTGTACAAATACACTCCAAATCGTATTTAAATTTGGTATTACAAGGCAAGATAAAATAAACCATGCAAAAAAAGCAAAAATAAAGAAAGAATACCAGGTTATTTTTTTCTCCTTCATACTTTGTCCCCCCCATACTGCATAATATCATTTGGATTAAAACTAAGTGTCACCTTATCTCCAATCTGATAGAGTGGTTTTCCGCTATTTTTTTCAATTACTTTTAAAATATGATTTTGTACCTTTAAACTATATTTAATATATAAACCATAATACTCATAGCTTTGTACAACTGCATCTGTCTTTAGACTGTCTCCTTCCACCAAATCATTTACATGCAGTCGTTCTAACCGAATATAACAATGCTGATTAATCTTAATACCAGCGAAACGATCTGCTCCAATTTTCTCCAAAAACTCTGGCTCGAAACGGTTAATATCGCCAATAAAATTACAGACAAATTCTGTAGCAGAATGATTATAAATCTCATCTGGATGACCAATTTGTTCAATTACTCCTTTATTAAATACTGCAATCCGATCTGACAATGTTAACGCCTCTTCCTGATCATGTGTCACATATACGGTTGTAATGCCAAAACGTTTTTGCAAATCCTTTAGCTCATTTCGTAATTGTACTCGCAATTTTGCATCCAAATTCGACAATGGCTCATCTAAACAAATAATTTCCGGAGATGTTACTAATGCTCGAGCAATAGCAACTCTTTGTTGTTGTCCACCAGATAACTGTGACACTTTTTTCTGAAGTTGTGCTTCATTTAAGTCTACTTTCTCTGCCATCGCATAGACCTTTTGACGAATATCTTCTTTTCTCATCTTTTGCACTTTTAAACCAAATGCAATATTTTCATATACACTCATAGTTGGAAACAACGCATAACTTTGAAACACCATACCAATATTTCGCTTTTCAATTGGTGTATCTGTAATATCAACCCCTCTTACACTTACCTTTCCGCTACTTGGTTTGATAAACCCTGTAATAGTACGTAATGTTGTGGTTTTTCCACAACCAGAAGGTCCTAAAAAAGTAAAAAATTCTCCTTCTTTCACATGAATATTGATGTTTTTCAGTGCTACAAAATCCCCAAACGTAACTTCAATCTGATCCAGCTTTATCATCTTTGCCTCTCTTTCTTTTATCCTATTCTTCTGTGATAGGGTCTGTCACACGAAGTAAAACTAATACAAAACATTGTCCTGAAAACTTTAAACAATTAGATCTTATATTTTGTTTTCTTAATATAACAGACCCAAAGAATCTTATCTTTGTTAAGAAAATGTTATACTATTGTTATGGTATATAATTTAATTCAATCTTTTCACACCAAGCATCAATATTCTTTGCTACCAATGCCCAATCAATATTTTGTGATGGTAATTTTGCAATTTCTTGATTAAATTCATTCGCTTGGTCAACTGCATTTTGATTTGCAGGCAATGTAGAAAACTGTTTTGCCCATTCACCCTGAATTTGTGCACTGCCAAACCAATCTACAAAACGTTTTGCTTCTTCTTCATTTTTTGTTCCATTTACAATAGCTACTGCTTCCACTGCATAAGGAACTCCTATTTCTGGAACTGCATATCCTGTTTCTGTTCCATATTGTTCATCTCTTGTTTCAATTCCGCTAGACCACATCTGACCAAATGATACAGGATCATTTGTATCTGCAATATTCGCATAGAGATCTTTACCACTTTCTACTGGAACGCCATGTTGATAATATTGTGCAATCTGTTCCCAGCCTTCATCCGAAATTCCTAAATCACCTGCTGGATCTGCATAACGAGTCAATATTCCTGCTAATACATTTCTTACTGTACCGCCAGCTAAACTGGTTAAATACTGATATCTTCCATCAAATGCTTCATTTGTCCACAAATCTACCCAATCCGATGGCGCCTCTGCATCACTTACTTGTTTTTTATCATGTACTAATAAAATAGCTTGTTTTACAATTGCATGGTAATATCCTTCTGGATCATTTAAGCCCTCTGATACTTCAGATGCCCATACTGGAGTATACGGAATTAAGATATCTTCTGTTTTTAAAGATTCCCAAATAATGGAATTCAAACCATAAACCACATCTGCAATTGGAGCATTTTTTTCTGCTAATAAACGATTCTGTACCTCAGCCGCACCAGCATCAATAAATTGAACCTTGAACCCATCCTGTGCTGCTCGCTCAGTCAGCCACTCGCCTCGGCCATCTGAACCAGAATTTGTATAAATTGTAATCATAGCTCCTGTTCCCAAAGTGTCCTTCTCTTGATTTGTTTCATTGCCTTGTGTCTGCGACTCTTTTGTTTCATTATTTTGTTTTGGTGTGGTTGTTGGTGTTGTACTGGAATTATTACCACACGCTGTTAAACTAAATAACATAATTAATACCAGTAGAATTGCAATTTTTTTCTTCATAGAAACCTCCTTTGTTTGAAAATAATGTATGAGTATCTTTTTGTGGGAACGAATTCCCCCTTAGCAATTTGATTATATCCTTTTTATTGGTACGTGTCAATAAAAAATGTGCATTTTTTATTAAATTTTTTCCAATTATTTTTTATTTTCTTATCATTTTGCTGATTTTATTGGATACTTTTTATATTATTTTCCACATTTTTACTATTTTTTATAATTGGTTCGTTCTAATTTTTTCTTTCTCTTGCGTAAAAACTACTTTTTTGTTATTGTTAAGATTAGAATTATTTGAAAGTTCCAATAAACAGGAGGACAACTATATGCCTACAATTAAAGACATTGCCCGTGAAGCAGGAGTATCCCATGGAACGGTATCTAATGTATTAAATAAAACTGGAAAAGTAAGCATTGAAAAAATTCGTCTAGTAGAAGAAGCTGCTAAACGCTTGGGTTATGTGCCCAATGCACAAGCACAAGCTTTACGTCAAGGAACCCCAGATGCGATTGCTGTTATTTTGCCATCTCTTAGTGAGAACATTTATTTGGATCTCTATTCCTCTCTTCAAATTTCTTTTCATCAAGCTGGCTATGAAGTTCTTATTTATACAACAGACGATATCGCTGGAAAAGAAGAATCTATTTTCAACCAGCTTCCTACTTCTCGTTTAGCTGCTGTTGTTACTGCTTCTTGTCTGGGAAAACAAAACAATTCGCTATACTCCACTCTCCCTTGTCCTGTTATTCAGGTCGATCGAGAGGTTGAATCCATTTCTTCTCATACCACCTTTATTTCTTTTCCCTTTTCTGATATTGGAAAAGAAATAGCAAATTATATTTTAGAACACAACTGGAAAAAAATAGCCTTCTTTTCTGCTCCTATTACTTTGACACATACCAAACAGCTCTTTCAAAGCTTTCAAGAAACCTTAAAAGAACATTCTGCTTTGGTTCATTCCTTTTCTTCTGACTTTAACCTTGCAATTAACAAAGCATTTGATATGATCCGAGAGTCAAATTCATTTGATGTGATTGTCACCACTAGTACACTTCGAGCTGAAGCAGTCATTGATGCTATGAATTTTTCTTTTTTAGAAAAACGTCCCACTATTTTAAGTATTGGCAGTCGAAAACACTTTCCTTGCTCTTCCTTTTATACCTATGAATTGGATTATAGTTATATGGGTCTTCGTATTTCGGAACTTATTCTTAATTATCTGCAACACCAAATGCCTTTACCAAACCATATTTCTCTATCTACACGAGGGTTTTCCAAACTACCATACCATTTTCATCGAAAAAAAAATCATATTTTAACTATGCTTACTTTAGATACTCCTTCTACAAATGCTTTGGACAAATTAGTTCCACTTTTTGAAGCTACTAGCGGAATTCAATTAAAATTAACCAGTATGCCCTATGAAGATTTACATGCACAAATTAATTTACTCAACAATCGTTTTCACTATGATTTAATTCGTATGGATGTTGCCCGATTTGATACACTTGGCAGTAAAACCTATCTTCCTTTAGCAGAAGCTGGCATTACTCCTGATACATTACCTGCAAAATTAATTGACCATTCCTATGACAATTATTCCTATACAAATGGTAAAGCCTATGCCCTTCCTTTCGATCCTAGTGTACAAATTTTTCTATATCGAAGCGATCTCTTCTGTGATGCCTTATTGAGTCGTGCCTACTATGAAAAATATCGGGAAACCCTCTCCATTCCTACTACAATAGAGCAATTCCTTCGTGTGGCTGAATTTTTCTCAGTTAGTCAGAACCCTTTTTCTCCCACCCGTTATGGTACTACGCTCACAGTAGGTTCTGCTTCCACTGTGGCAAGTGATTTTCTTCCTTATTATCTGTCTCGCACTCATAAAATATGCGATACAGATGGAAAAATCAGGTTAAATACCCCTGATATGATAGAAGCAATGAAAGACTATCTAAAAATTGCTTCCTATGCCAGCCAACAACAATGGTGGCTAGATAGTGTTCGCCAATTTGCGGATGGTACTGCTGCTACTACTACAATTTATTCCAACTATGCTGCCTATGTTATTAACTCTAAACATTCCAATGTAGTAGGAAAAATCGGGGCTTCTTTCGTTCCTGGCCGACACCCTTTATTAGGAGGAGGTTTAATTGGAATTTGCCGCTATTCTAAAAACCTAGAATACTGCCGTCAATTTTTTCATTGGTATTACTCACCAGATACCGCTTCTCGACTTGTACGTTTAGGTGGTACCTCCCCTTTAACAGATGCTTATAGTGATTTTAAAAACTTTCATATCTTTCCTTGGCTATCTACTTCAAAAGACAGTTTCAGTATTGGAACAAGAGGAAGTGATTCTAACACAACTTTTGGCTTCTCGATACAGCACTATGAATTTTCTATTGGTACTGCCATCCGCAGCCTACTAGCTGGTACAACAACTCCTTCTGAAGCAGCAGCAATGGCGCAGGAACTTTATGAAAGCAAATCAATCACACTTGAATAAAAAAAGCGATGCGAAAAAATTAAAACAATTCGCATCGCTTTTTTATTTATATTCCATTTTTTATCACTGATATTCTCCTGTTGTAACATAAACTATTTTTTCATCTTCTAAGCATAAACAAGCAAGTTTTGCTTCTGAAATTCGATTTTGAAATACACATCCGCAGTCTATATCATAAAAAACACAATCTTTTGCTTTATTATAATAACGAAATACATTTCCAGCATTATAAGAAAATGCTCCTTTTAAAATGGTAGGAGTATGCCCAGCTACAATAACTGCATGTTCCCTAATACTCATAATAATTCTAGCCCCTTCCTTATCAGGTTGTTTTTTCTTTTATTATAAAGAATCCTTTCTTTACCAGCAACCCATTTAAGGGTATAAAGTCTCTGTTGACGGCAAAGAAAAAAACGTTTATACTTATAACATCCAATTATCAAAAGAAGAAGCTATCGATCAAAAAGAGTGAAAATCTGATTGACATTTTCCCCAATTTATATTATGATAAGAACAGAAGTCGAACATATATTCGAAAATATAGATTCGAATTATGCTATAGGAAAAGAATAAAATCGTAAAATTATAAAAGCAGAAAGGAGTATGCTACAAAGAATTCTTTGTAGCAAAAGAAAAATGGCAGCAAATACAGGAAATGATGATAAGTTAAAAGCATTGGACGCAGCGTTAACACAGATCGAAAGACAGTTTGGAAAAGGATCGGTTATGAAGCTTGGAGACTCCAAAGCAAATATGAATATTGAAACAATTCCTACTGGTTCATTAAGCCTAGATATTGCTCTGGGACTTGGAGGCGTACCAAAAGGACGTGTGATAGAGATTTATGGGCCAGAATCAAGCGGAAAAACCACTGTAGCATTACATATGATTGCAGAGGTACAAAAGAGAGGTGGTATTGCTGGATTTATTGATGCAGAACATGCATTAGATCCGGTCTATGCAAAAAACATTGGAGTAGATATTGACAACCTCTATATTTCTCAACCTGACTGTGGTGAACAAGCTTTGGAAATTACAGAGATGATGGTACGTTCTGGTGCTGTAGATATTATTATTGTGGACTCTGTAGCAGCATTAGTTCCAAAGGCAGAAATTGATGGAGATATGGGAGACTCCCATGTAGGTTTACAAGCACGCTTGATGTCACAGGCACTTCGAAAACTAACTGCAATTATTAGTAAATCGAATTGTATTGTTATCTTTATCAATCAGTTACGTGAAAAAGTTGGAATTATGTTTGGAAATCCAGAGACAACAACAGGTGGACGTGCCTTAAAATTCTATTCTTCCATTCGTATGGATGTAAGAAGAATTGAATCCTTAAAGCAGGGAGGAGAAATTGTTGGAAACCGAACCAGAATTAAAGTTGTAAAAAATAAAATTGCTCCTCCATTTAAAGAGGCAGAGTTTGATATTATGTTTGGAAAAGGTATTTCAAATGAAGGGGATATTCTTGATTTAGCAGCCGATTTAGGTATTATTGTAAAAAGTGGAGCTTGGTATGCCTATAACGACAGTAAAATTGGACAAGGACGTGAAAATGCAAAAGGCTATCTAAGAGATAATCCTGCTATTTGTATGGAAGTAGAACAAAAAGTACGGGAACATTATGGATTAACAGCAGATCTTACAATCGAACTGCCGAAAGAACCATCTGAAACAATCAATAACTAAACTCAATACCCAATATAAAAAGGCATGTATTGAAATTACATGCCTTTTTTATTCATATTTCTTAAACTCTATTCACTTTCTTCTAAAATGCATAAACGAAGCAAATTTAAAGCCCGAACCACTGCATAATCTCGTATCTTCTGCCTATTTCCTTTAAACTGATACTGTTCTACCTTAACAGCTCCATGCAAACAGCATCCAATATAAACGGTACCTACAGGAATAGCCTCACTTCCTCCATCTGGTCCAGCCAATCCGGTTATCGCAATACAAACATCTGCATTTGCTGCCTTTGCTCCTCCTTCTGCCATCTCATAGACCACTTGATCACTTACTGCAGTATATTGTTCTAATGTTATTTTCTCTACTCCAAGTAAATTTCGTTTTGCCTTATTGGAATACGTAATATAGCCTTGTTGAATTACTTTCGAAGCTCCTGCTGCATTGATCAATCGTCCTGCTAAAAGTCCTCCGGTACAAGACTCTGCCGTTGTTACCTTCCATTTCCTTTTTCGAAGTAATTTCACTACGGCATCTTCTAATGTTATATTCTCTTTTGTTGTATAAATCGCATTTCCAAACCGTGCTTTTAATTCTTTTACTATTGGCTTTAATAATTTTTTAGCGGCTTTTTTATTTTTTGCCTTTGCTGTAATCCGAAGATGCACCTCTCCTGTTTTCGCATAAGTCGCCAATGTTGGATTCGTCTGTTTTTCTATCAAATCCTGAATTCGTTCTGCTACCTGACTTTCTCCAATTCCCGCTAACTTCACCATCTTTGAATAAATTACTTCTGGCTGTTTTTTCCCAAGATAAGGTATCACTTGTTCCATAAAAAGAGGAATCATCTCATTTGGCGGACCAGGAAGTAAAATCATACTTTTTTTCTTCTCCTCTAATACCAACCCAGGTGCTGTTCCATTTGAATTATCTAACACCAAAGCACCTTTAGGAACAAGTGCCTGTTTCCAATTACTGTCTGGAATTTCCTTCCATTGGCTATTCCGAAAATATTCTTCTATTCTCTCTTTTGTATGTAAATCCTCCTGTAGCTCCATTCCCATCACTTGTGCTGCTACTTCTTTTGTCAAATCATCCGGTGTAGGCCCAAGTCCTCCACAAACAATCACTATATCCGAACGAGAAATTGCTTGCTTTAAAGTTTCTTTCATTCGCTCTTCATTATCCCCTACTACTGTTTGATAATAACAGGACAGTCCTAGTTCTGCACATTTCTCTGCTAAAAAAGCACCATTTGTATTTACGATATTTCCTAATAAGATTTCTGTCCCTACAAAAACCAATTCTGCTATCATCGTTCTATCACCCTTTCTATACATTTTATTTCATCCCATCTGCCATTACAGTTCGATTTTTCATAAGATAATCAAGTAAAGAAATTATGGTTAATCCAAACGCAATCCAGATAACCCCCTGCGTAAGATAAAACATCCCTTTTCCTGGTAAATCTGCAATTAACAATACAATCATTACCATCTGAAAAGTTGTCTTAAACTTTCCCCAATAACTTGCTGCAATCACAATCCCATTATCTGCTGCAATTAAACGAAATCCACTGATAATAAACTCTCGGCTAATAATTAAAATTACCATCCATGCTGAAAGTTTTCCTAATTCAACAAAACAAATCAAAGCCGAACAAACCAAAAGTTTATCTGCTAAAGGATCCATAAACTTTCCAAAATTTGTTACAAGTTGATATTTTCTAGCTATTTTTCCATCTAAAAGATCGGTTAAACTAGCAATTACAAATAGGGCTAATGCAATCCATTTTCCTGCTTCCCCTCCAATTCCTGATAACAAAAATAATACAAAAAATGGAATCATTATTACACGAAGTATGGTAAGTTTATTTGGCAAATTCATCTTCTATCTCTCCTATCAAATCATATTCTACTGCACCAGTAATATGCACTTGTACAAAATCTCCAGAAATCAATTCTCTGTCTGTATTGATAAACACATAACCATCTACATTAGGTGCATCCATATAAGAACGCCCAATATAAGCATTTTCTTCTACCAGCTTTCCTTCAACCAAAACAGTCAACTGCTTTCCGATTTTATCCTGTGCCTGTTCAAATGCAATTTCTTGCTGCAATTCCATAATTTCATCCCTCCAAGCCTCTTTTACTTCTTCTTCAATCTGATCTGGCAAAAGGGCTGCTGCTGTATCTTCTTCAGCAGAATAAGGAAAAACTCCTAATCGTTCAAATTCCATCCTATCTACAAATTCCATCACTTCCTCATGCTGTTTTTGTGTCTCTCCTGGAAATCCAGTAATCAATGTTGTACGAAGCACAATATCTGGAATCTCCTGTCGAAGTTTTTCAATTATCTCAATTAACTGTTTTTGATTTGTCTGTCTTCCCATCCGCTTTAATACAGCATCACTAGCATGTTGAATTGGAATATCTAGATAATGGCAAATCTTTTTTTCTGTTTTTATCACAGTAATCAGTTCCTCTGTAATCTCCTCTGGATAGCAATATAACAATCGTATCCAAACAATTCCAGCAATTTTAGCCAATTCTTTTAATAAAACAGGAAGCATCTTTTTCCCATAACAATCCTGTCCATAAACGGTTGTTTCTTGTGCAACCAAAATCAATTCTTTCACTCCTTGCTGTGCCAATTCCTTTGCCTGCAACAAAATATCCTCCATTAAAACACTGCGATAATTTCCTCGAATTTTAGGAATAATACAATACGTACAATGTTTATTACAGCCTTCTGCTATCTTTAAATAAGCATACCACCCGCCTGTCGTTAAAAGTCGTTCAGGTATTCTTTTTGGAAGTCGGTCAATTGGCTCTAATACTTCCTTTCTCTCTTTTTGAAGTGCTGCTTCTACTACTGAAACAATTGCATCATAGGAAGCCGTTCCGACAATTCCATCCACCTCTGGTATCTCCTCTTTCATCTCCATATGATAACGCTGCGCCAAACATCCTGCTGCAATTAACGCCTTACACTTTCCATGTTTCTTTAATTGCCCCATCTCCAACAATGTATGAATACTTTCTTCCTTTGCATCCTGAATAAAGCTACAAGTATTTACAACAATAACCTCTGCTTCTTCCTCCTTATCCGTAATGGTATAGCCTGCTTGATTTAAAAGTCCAAGCATAACTTCACTATCTACTAAATTTTTATCACATCCAAGCGATATAAATAACAGCTTCATCGTTTCCTCACTTTCTTACAAACTTCAATCTCTTCTCTTATTTTCCCGAATTATAGCACAACTTTTCAATCAATGCAATTTTGACCTTATTTTTATTAAAATTCTCCCTTTACAATACGTTCATTTACTTCCATTCGAAATGTATCAATTCTTTTATAATCTGGTACATCAGGCAAGGATGTGTGCTTTTTCGCATACTCAAATCGTTTTTCATATTCATTTAATATATCATAAAAATCCTCTGTTGGCTGCCGATTCTGATCCAAATATGCTCCATTTCGAATTTCCATCAACAAAGCATGTTCTTTTGTTCGATAAGTAATAATTTCCTCCTTCTCAAGAATATCAATACACATCATATAAAGCCGAATTAAATGTGCCATATGTTTTCCCAGCTTATCATGACTGATTGCATTTTCATTTCTTTTTCCAATCTGGCGATAACTGTTTACAATCGATTTCATCTCATTCCAAAGTCCAGTCCAATCCCTTAATGGATAATGAGCCAGTTTTATATCCATAAAAATTTCACTTTCATACCCCTTTTGAATTCCTTTCTCTATAAAAAGCCGAATTTGATCTTCTGAATAAGGAAAATATCTCGTTTTCCAATCATACATTGCATTTTGAATACTTCTTAAAATATAAGCTTCTTTTTGTTCTTGTGTAATCAGCCTTGCTGCTTTATTTTCCATTCTTCTTAACTGACTTCCTGCATATCCTGCAAATGTTTGAATACAAATTTTAGAAAGAAACATCTTTCGATTTTGATACAACTCTTTTCCGAGCTGTGACAAATAGAAATAATGCTCTAATTTACAGCCTAAAATTTCAATTGTATTTGGATTATTCACTGTCAATAGTTGTATCATTTTCTGAAAAGAATAAATGGTTGTATCGGTATCTCTATCTACCACTTGTTCAAAATCTGTTCCTAATAAAATTTCATTTTTCTGATTTAATGCAATTCCCCGAATATCTAAATCAGAGTTTTCCTTTTCCATTCCATAAGCATAGCTGCCACCAAGTGTAAGAAGTATTATATGCGTTCCCAGATGTTTTTCTTTTCGCAAAAAATCATATTCCTTCGACTTTAACTTTTCTTTTATCTGTTCTAATTCCATTCAAATCTCCTCTATTCTGACTTCCTTTTTCCTATTTTTTATCTACATAAAAAAGTATAGCACAATCTGCTGCTTTTGAATATGGTTACTCGTTCTATCAATTAAAAAAACAGATAATTTATAATTTATTCATCCTTTTTTTCGATTTCTGAAACATTTTAGACACAATTATACGCTATCTTAAATAATAACAAATGGAGCTGCCGATGCCAATTTTTATATTGCGTGTCGACCAGCTTCGACTAACTATTACAGGTTTTCTGTTCTTATAATAGAGCATAGTTAAAATAAGCAAATTTTAACTATGCTTTAAAAAATTTCCTTGAAAAAGGTTGCAAAAAAATAAAAAATCTCTTATCATGGTACTATAAATATTACTTCATAATAGTAAAGAAAGAAAATGAGGTTATCACCATGAGGATTGAAAATAAAAAAACTGCACTTATAAAAGCTGTTTCCGAATTAAAAAAAGCAGATTACTCAGGAGAGCCAGAATTAAATGCCATCTATCGAAGACTGACAAATGGAAGAAAACAATTTGCCACTATCTTTGAAAAAAATATCAAAGCTGTTATGGAAATTAGTTCTCTGGACTTAAAAATGCAGCATCAAACAGAAGAAATTATGAATATCTCCCGTAATGTAGCAAAAGCGACAGAAACTATCTTTGGCATATCCTCAGAATATACGATGTCTGGAAGAGCAAATAATCAACATGAAGAACTCACTAGTACAATTGTTCAAGTTTCCTCTGAAACAGAAGAAGTCTATCGAAAAATAGAAGCAGAACAACAAGAACTTACTACAATCAAAGAGCTTTCCGATCAAACGATTGATGTTTCTACTGAAATGAAACAGGATATGAACGAACTTTTAAAAGTGATTAATCATATGACAGAAGTAATCTCGATTATTAATTCCATTTCCCTGCAGACCAATTTACTTTCTCTTAATGCTTCTATTGAAGCTTCAAGAGCAGGAGAAGCGGGCAGAGGTTTCGCTGTTGTAGCAGGAGAAATTCGTGGACTGGCAGAGAAAACACAAGAGTTGACAAAGCGTATGAGTGATTTTGTAGATGATATTAAAAATGCTTCTCAAAAAAGTATGGATAGTGCACAAAATACGGTTCAAGCATTAGAAACCATGACAGAAAAAATCGGAAATGTCTGGACAATTAACGACGAAAATCAAGAACATGTTTCTAAAGTCAATGAATCTATTCGCTCCATTGCAGCCGTTAGCCAAGAAATCAGCAGCTCTATGAATGAAATGGAAAATCAGCTTCGAAACAGTACAAATATTATGCATCAAGTTGGTGAGGAATTAAAAAATGCAACAAAACCTGTGGTGGATATTGAAAAAACACTAGATGAAACCATAAAGCAAATGGGAAGTATGACAATCGATGCATTTTTCCATCTAGAAAATTCAGAATTTGCACAATACGTCAGTAATGCAATCACCGCCCATCAATCTTGGTTAAATAATTTAAAAAGAATGGTAGCAGAACGAAACATTCTCCCATTACAGTTAGATTCCAGCAAATGTGGATTTGGTCACTTTTATTATGCTATGACCCCAACTATTCCAGAGATCCTATCGATTTGGAATGAATTAGGCATAAAACATAAGCGGTTTCACAAATATGGTTCTGAGGCAATCCATGCATTAAATAATGGAGATTATAGTAAAGCAGAACAAATCTATCAAGAAGCGGAACTATACTCTAGGGAGCTTATCTCCAATCTCCAATATGTCTTACAAGTTGCAAATAAATTATAAAAAATCGAACTTTTACTAGAAAACGCCAGATTGAAAAAATAATCCTTATACTGCTTTTTCAATCTGGCATATTCTTTTAAATCTATTCTTTACAAAACTCTTTCATCTCCGCTGCTGCCTGTTTTAAATCCTTACGAATCTGTAACCCTTGCGGGCAAACCGTTTCACATTTTCCACATTGTTTGCATTGGTCTGCTCTTTTCTCTTGAGCAGTCATCTGATAACGTTGTTGTGCTCTTTCCTTATTTCCATACATTGCAAGTTCGTTCCAGATCGAAAAATTTCTTGGAATATCCACCCTAAATGGACAAGGCATACAATACTCACATCCTGTACAACCATTTTTCACTCGTTTTTTTATAGTATCTGCTACTTGTTCTATTAATTGTTCTTCCTCTTTTGATATTGGTTGAAATTTAGCAAAGGTCTCTAAATTATCCATTACCTGCTGATAATTAGACATACCACTTAAAATAATTTTTACATTTTTATGTGTTCCAACCCATCGAAGTGCCCAGGAAGCAGTTGAAGCATTGGGATTTGCCTTTTGTAGAATCGCTGTTAAATCCTCTGGCAAAACTCCTAATAGTCCACCTTTTATTGGTTCCATCACTATCATAGGAATCTCTAATCTTTCTGCTAAAGCATATCCCCTATCTCCTGCCTGTTCCTCTCGATCCATATAATTATACTGAATCTGACAAAAATCCCACTTTCGGCTAGACAAAATTTCTTCAAAAACAGCATATTCATCATGAAAAGAAAATCCCAGATACCGAATCTTCCCTTGTGCTTTCCATTCCTCACACAAAGATAAAATATCCATTTCTACGATCTTATCCCATCTTTCTTTATTTAATGCATGGAGCAAATAAAAATCTAGATACTCTACTTGCAGCCGTTCCATCTGTTCTTTTAAAACTTCTTCTGCATCCTCTTTTGAATTGATCTTCCAAACTGGCATCTTTGTAGCAAGATAGAAAGAAGAACGGGGATATTTTTTTAATACTTTACCAACAAATTTCTCACTCTCTCCATTGTGATATGGATATGCTGTATCAAAATAAGTCACACCTTCTGCTATCGCCTTATGAATCATCTTTTCTGCTTCTGTCTCATCAATCGTTCCATCCAAACGTTGAGGAAACCGCATACAGCCAAATCCCAACATAGAAGGAGAAATTCCAAGATTCTTTATTTCTCTATATTCCATCTTTTTCGATCCTTTCTGCTTTGTTTTTCTCTTCTGCAATAATTGTAGTTGCTATTGCATCCTTTATTGGATCAGAAGCATCCTCTATTCCAGTTACATCGACATGAATATTTCGAGTCGTTTTTCCTTCAAAAGTTTGAGCCCGCATAACCTCAGAAAGATCGAATCCTACCACATCCTTCATACAGTCCATTACCGCTTTCATTGAACCAGTTGTCATTCGTGCTACATCAACTGCACTAGCACCATTCTCACCATTTCCGCCGCCTATAATTGTAATATCGCCAATCCTTGCTAGTGGCTCTGAAACAGCCCTTGCCACTTCAGGAAGCTTTTCAATTACCATCTGTAACTTACCAGCTTCATTCATCTTAGCTAATGCTTCTGCCTTTTTCTCTAAAGCCTCTGCTTCTGCCATACCTTTTGCCCGAATTGCATCTGCTTCTGCTTTTCCTTGTGCTTCAATAATTGCTGCCTTTGCTTCTCCCTCTAACTTTAATTTTTCTGCCTCTGCACTCGCATCTAGTTTTTTCCTCTCTGCATCAGCCTCTGCTCGTTTAATCTCCTCAAACTTTCGTGCCTCTGCATCTAACTTTTGCTTTGCCAAATCTGCTTCTGCTGGCTTAATTACAAGCTCCTGCAGTTCTGCTTCTTTTCGTTCTGCCTTTTTCTTAGCAAGTTCAATATTCTTCTGCTCTGCTACAATCTGAATTTGCACCTGTGCTTCTGTTACTTCCTTTGCTCTTTGTTGTTTTAACACTTCCGCATCCATCTGTGTATCTGTTACTTTTTTTGCTACAATATTTTCCTGAATCTTATAAGCCGCATCTGCATCTGCCTTTTTTGTCTCTTGCTCTTTTTGATACTCAAACAATTTCAACTGTTTATTTTTACTTGCTTCAGCAATCTGTGTATCTGCTTCTAACTTTGCTGTCTCCCCAATTTTTCTTGCCTCTGCTGTCTTAATCTCTCGTTCCTTTGCTGCCTCTGCTGTCTGAATATCCCGTTCTTTTGCTGCTTGTGCCTCTGCAATAGCTGCCTGTGCCTTTACCTTTGCAATCTGCTCTTTTCCAAGTGCCTCAATATATCCTTCGTTATCTGAAATATCATTAATTGTAAAAGAAGTCAATTCCAATCCCATCTCTGCCAACTGTGTACCAGCCACTTCTTGTACTGTATTTGCAAATTTTTCACGTCCATTATAAATCTCTTCTACTGACATTCCAGATACAATTTCACGAAGTTTTCCTTTACAAATTTCTGACGCCTGTGTTCGAATATTTTCTACTGTAGTTTGCTCTTTTCCACAGTGAAACTGCTGCACTGCTGTTAAAATACTGCTCGAATCATTTTTTACTTTTAATACTACTACACCTTCTGCATTAATTGGAACTCCAAGTGAAGTCTTTGTCTGCTTAATTTCCACTGGAATCATAATATTTTCCAAAGTAATTGTATCCATTCGTTCCAAAATTGGAATTAAAACGGTACCTCCCCCAGTTACCACTTTTGCTTTACCAACTCCAACAATAACAGCTGCCTTATCACTAGGAACCTTCTTCCAAGTAGATAAAATACAAATCATAATTAAAATAACAAGAGATATTACTACAAGTGCCACCATTCCTGCTGTTCCTAATGTACCAATCATACCAACCATTCTTCTTTTCCTCCTATTTCCTCCACATAACAGCATCGTTTTTCTTCCAATACACCTACAATTTTTACCTCCATTCCAAGTGGCATACAATAATTATGTTTTTGTAATTCTTCTTCTGTTGCCGATGCCATATAGGTAATTGCAGCCCCCGTACTGTCTGTAGTTTGAATTGTACCACAATGTTCCTCTGTAATTTGTAAAATTAAAGTACCATACTTTCCAATTAAATCCTGAAAATCGTGACTTTCCACCTCCTTCCGATTACGGCTTAATGGTAAAAATACCCAGCGATACATTGCAAAATACCCAAAAATTCCACTGCCAGTTGCAATCAAAAACACCAGCACTAATGAAATCTGTCCTAAAAGTACTTTTCCAAGTATACCAAATATCCCAACCGCCAGCATAAAACACATAAAATTAAAAGAAAAAAAAGTATTTGCAAGCCCTCCATCCCCATCAAAATTCAAATCTGATACCCCATCTAATCCATCAAAAAATCCAGCAATCAGATTCAAACATGGCAAAGCAAACCCCAATATCAAACAAGTTTGAAATAAGATATCAAATTTCTCCATAGGCCCCCTCCTCTCTGTTCTAAGCCCTTATATTTGCTTTTATCCTATCACTTTTTAATCCTTACTTATCTAACCGATGAATAAATAACCCACTCCGTAACTTCGGCTCAAACCAAGTAGATTTAGGAGGCATTAAAAGATTTGCATCTGCTACATCAAATAGCTGTCCTATCGAAGTTGGATACATAGCAAAAGCAACTTTCATATCCGTCTTTGCTCGTCTTTCAAGTTCTTCCAATCCACGAATCCCACCTACAAAGTCAATTCTCTTATCTGTCTTTGGATCTCCAATCCCCAATATAGGAGCTAATAACGTATTCTGTAAAATAGATACATCTAACCCCTCTACTGGATGTGTTACACAAACTTCTGGTTTTGCCTTTAAACGATACCAGATTCCATCTAGATACATTCCTATTTCATGTATTTGAGCTGGAGCATAAGGAGTTTCTCCTACTTTCTCTACCACAAAAGATTCTCCTACCCTTTCTAAAAACTCCTCTATTGCATATCCATTTAAGTCTTTTACAACACGGTTATAATCCATAATCATAAGCTGATCATCTGGAAATAATACCGAAAGAAAATAGTTAAACTCCTCCTGTCCTGTATAAGCAGGATGCTCCTCTCTTCTTTTTAATCCAACTTTTACTGCTGAAGCAGCTCTATGATGTCCATCTGCAATATAAATCTGTTCAATTGCAGCAAAGGTTTTTCGAATTACTGCGATTCGTTCTTCCTCCTCAATTCGCCACACAGTATGCCCAATTCCATCCGAAGAAACAAATTGATACAAAGGTTTCTCCTTTTTTACCTCTTCGGTTATCTGGTTGATTACCAAATTGGAGCGATACGCTAAAAAAATCGGTCCTGTCTGCGCATTACAGGTATCCACATGATGAATCCGATCCGCTTCTTTATCTGCTCTTGTATTCTCATGTTTTTTAATTACTTGATTTTGGTAATCATCAATAGAAGCACAAGCTACTAGTCCAGTTTGACTCCTTCCATTCATAGTAAGTTGATAAAGAAAATAACATTCTTTTTCTTCCTCTACAAAAACTCCACTTTGAATCCGTTCCTCTAAAAGCTCCTTTGCCTTTTGATATACTTTTTCCTCATATGTACCCACACTCTCATCAAACTGTGTCTCTGCACGATCAATTGCCAGAAAAGAAAGAGGTTCTTTTTTCACTTCCTCACATGCTTCCTTTCGATTATAGACATCATATGGTAATGCTGCTACACGACTTGCCAATTCCTGACTTGGCCTTATACAAAAAAATGGTTTTATCTCTGCCATCTCTACACCCTATGCACCATATAAACTGTACATATATCCTTTCTTATCTTTTTTATTACTCTCCTTGCCTTAATCTAAACATTTTACGTAAAAATATGCTTTCATTTCATCTTTTATCTTTAATTTACCATATTTTCAGTAAAATCACAACTTCTAAATTAAATAATAGAAAAAATTTCAATCAAAAATTTATTAAAAAAGGCATTGAACTGTTTTTTTATCATTTCAATGCCTCTTTTCAAACAATTTTCTATTTTACAATCCGAACTTTTAATACTTCTGGTATTCTCTTGATTGCTTCTACTACCTGTTGTGTGGCAGGGGTATCCAAATCCATTAATGTATAAGAATAATCTCCTTTACTCTTATTAATCATATCCGAAATATTGATATTTTCCGCTGCACAAGCACCAGCAAATAAACTGATCATATTTGGTACATTTCTATGATGTACTGCAAGCCGTCCTGCTTTACTACATGCTCCTAAACTACAAGAAGGGAAATTTACAGAATTTTTAATATTTCCATTTTCAATAAAATCCATCATTTGGTTTACTGCCATAACAGCACAATTATCCTCTGCTTCTTCTGTAGAAGCTCCTAAGTGCGGCAAAAGAATCACTCCTTTTTGTCCTGCTGTAACAGGTGTTGGGAAATCGCAAACATACTTTCTTACCTTGCCTGCCTTTAAAGCCTCTAACATATCTGCTTCATTTACCAAAGCATCACGAGAAAAGTTTAAAACAATAACGCCGTCCTTCATACTATCAATTGTACTTTTTTGGATCATACCCTTTGTGGAATCCATAGCTGGAACATGAATTGTAATATAATCACATTCGGTATAAATTGTTTCTACATTACGAATCGGTTTCACTTCACGAGAAAGGCTCCAAGCAGCTTCCACCGAAATATAAGGATCATATCCATAGACATCCATACCAAGAGCAACTGCTGCATTCGCAATCTTAGCTCCAATTGCTCCAAGTCCAATCACTCCTAACTTCTTCCCAAGTAACTCTGTTCCTGCAAACTTTGATTTTTCCTTTTCCACCATCTTAGCGATCGTTGCTTCCTCTTTTACCTGATCCACCCAGTGGTTTCCACCAATAATATCACGAGAAGCCAAAAGCATCCCACAAATTACCAATTCTTTCACTGCATTTGCATTTGCTCCAGGTGTATTAAAAACCACAACTCCTTTATCTGCACACTTTTCCAAAGGAATATTATTCACCCCTGCTCCTGCACGAGCGACTGCTAACAAACTTTCTGGTAACTCCATCTCATGCATTGCTGCACTTCGTACCAATACACCATCTGCTCCATCTAACTCTTCTGCAAGCTGATAATCCGCTGTCAGTAAATCTGTTCCTACTTTGGAAATCTTATTTAAACAATGAATTTTATACATGATTTGCCCAATCCTTTTCCCTATTTATTCTCTGCTTCAAATTTCTTCATAAATGCTACTAATGCTTCTACACCCTCTATTGGCATAGCATTGTAAATACTAGCTCTCATACCGCCTACTGTCCGGTGTCCCTTTAAATTCTCAAATCCTGCTGCCTTTGCTTCTTTTACAAATTTCGCATCTAACTCTTCACTTCCAGTTACAAAAGGTACATTCATAAGAGAACGATCTTTTTCTACTACAGTTCCTTTAAAAAGTTCACTTTGATCTAGAAAATCATAAAGCAGCTTTGCCTTTTTCTCATTAAATTCCTTCATTGCAGACAATCCACCCTTTTTCTTTAACCATTGAAATACCTTACCACAGATATAAATTCCATAACAAGGAGGTGTATTATACATCGATCCATTCTCTGCATGTGTCTGATAACGCATCATAGTAGGTGTTCCAGGAAGAACCTCATCTGTAATCAAATCCTCCCGAATAATTACAATCACAACCCCTGCTGGCCCAATATTTTTTTGAACACCACCATAGATAACCCCATACTTTGTTACATCAATTGGTTCTGATAAAAAACAAGAAGAAACATCTGCTACCAAAGTATGTCCCTTTGTATTTGGCAGCTCCTTAAATTTGGTTCCATAAATTGTATTATTTTCACAGATATAGACATAATCTGCATCTTCAGGAATATCCAAATCAGAGCAATCTGGAATATAAGAAAATGTCTGATCAGCAGAAGAAGCAACTGCAACTGCCTCTCCATAATTCTTTGCTTCCTGATAAGCCTTCTTTGCCCACTGTCCTGTAATAATATAAGCGGCTTTCTTATTCTTCATTAAATTCATTGGAATCATAGCAAACTGTAAAGACGCACCGCCTTGCAAAAACAATACTTTATAATTATCTGGAATGTTCATCAATTCTCGCAGATCTTTTTCTGCCTTATCAATAATCTCCTGAAAAGCCTTCGAACGATGGCTCATCTCCATAACAGACATTCCTGTGCCCTTATAATCTAGCATTTCTTCTGCTGCTTCCTTTAATACATCCTCTGGTAATACAGCTGGACCTGCTGAAAAATTATACACTCTTCCCATTTTTTCCTCCTCAATGATAAAATTTTATCTAAAAATTATTTCTTATTAAAATTGTAAAATCCCATATGTACACATCTATTTTTTTCTTTATTTATCTGTATATTGCTATTTATTAGCTTATGAATATTTTACAAGTGCTATGACACATTTTAACGCTTTATCACTATATAGTCAAGCAAAATTCGTCAAATAATGTCATTTGTACGCCATACACGGACAAATGACACGATTTATTACATCTTTTTCTTTTCTAAATCTTCCTCATTAAACACTTCATCAATCGCTGCTCCCGGAGCCACCATAGGCCAAACCTTATCATCTGCATCAATTCTGCAATCAATCACGACTGGAATATGTAACGAAATGGCTTCCCGCAAAATTGGTTCAAATTCCTCCTTCTTTTGCACGCAATATCCCTTTGCTCCCATAGCCTCAGCCAGCTTTACAAAATCCACCGAATCCTCCAAAATCGTATTCGAATACCGCTTTCCATAAAAAAGCGTCTGCCATTGCCGAACCATTCCAAGCACATGATTATTAAATACAATCTGAATTACAGGAATATTATATCGAGTAGCTGTAGCAATCTCATTCATATTCATTCGAAAACATCCATCTCCAGCAATATTAATTACGATCTCTTCTTTCCGTCCCATCTTAGCACCAAGACTAGCTCCTAATCCATATCCCATTGTTCCAAGTCCGCCGGAAGTGAAAAGCTGTCGTGGTCGCTGATAGGAGTAAAACTGTGCTGCCCACATTTGATGCTGTCCTACCTCAGTTGTAATCAAAGCCTCTCCATTGGTAATCTCATAGATTTTTTCCATAATAAAAGGCCCTGTCAATGCTTCTGTATGATAAGTTAAAGGATACTTTTCCTTTAGTTCTTTTATATAAGCAATCCATTCTGTATGATTTTGCTTTTCTACTCTCTGATTTAATTGTTCTAATACAGCTTTACAATCTCCAACAATACATGCCTGAGTTGGAATATTTTTATTAATCTCGGCTGGATCAATATCAATCTGTAGAATCTTTGCATTGGCAGCAAATTTTTTTGCATTTCCAGTTACTCGATCACTAAACCTAGCACCTAGTACAATCAATAGATCACATGCTGTTACTCCAAAATTAGAAGCTTTTGTTCCATGCATCCCAATCATTCCAGTATAAAGTGGACTTGTTCCATCAAATGCTCCCTTTCCCATTAAAGTATCCGCAACAGGTGCATCAATACGCTCTACAAATCTCTTTAACTCCGCTGAAGCATCAGAAGCGATTGCACCGCCTCCAACTAAAATATAAGGCTTCTTTGATTCCTCAATCATTCGAACTGCGGTATCCAATGCCTCCTTTGTAATTGTACTTGTATCATATTGTATTTCCTTTGGTTTTTGTCTTTGATATTCTGTTACATTTGCTGTAACATCTTTTGGAATATCCACCAATACAGGTCCTGGTCTGCCACTTTTTGCAATATAAAATGCTCTGCGAATCGTATCTGCCAATTCCTCTACCTTTTTTACTATAAAATTATGCTTTGTAATTGGCATAGTCACACCAGCAATATCTACCTCTTGAAAACTATCCTTTCCAAGCAAAGACACACCCACATTTGCAGTAATCGCCACAACTGGAATGGAATCCATATAGGCAGTCGCAATCCCAGTTACCAGATTTGTCGCTCCAGGGCCAGAAGTAGCAAAACAAACCCCTACTTTTCCCGTTGCTCTTGCATAGCCATCTGCTGCATGAGAAGCTCCCTGTTCATGAGAGGTCAAAATATGCTGAATTTCATCTGCATGTTGATATAATGCATCATATACATTTAAAATTGCACCACCTGGATAACCAAATACGGTATCTACTCCCTGTTCTTTCAAACACTCTATTATAATTTCCGAACCTGTTAGCTGCATCTTTTTTCTTCATTCCTTTCCTTTGTTTCCTCTGTCTCCTTTATTTTATTTCTAAAACTGCCCCACGATTTCCGCTTGTCACCATAGAAGCATAGCGTGCTAAATATCCACTTTTCACCTTTGGTTCTCTTGGCTTCCATGCTGCACGGCGTCTTTCTAATTCCTCATCTGAAACCTTTAAATCGAGACGATTATTTGGAATATCAATCTGAATAATATCGCCTTCTTCTACTAAAGCTATCGGTCCGCCTACTGCTGCCTCTGGAGAAACATGCCCAATAGAAGCACCTCTAGAAGCTCCTGAAAATCGTCCATCTGTAATCAGTGCTACAGAAGCCCCTAATCCCATTCCGGCAATTGCAGAGGTTGGATTTAGCATTTCCCGCATCCCAGGGCCTCCCTTTGGTCCCTCATAGCGAATTACTACGACATCTCCTGCTACAATCTTTCCACCTTTGATCGCTAAAATCGCATCCTCTTCACAGTCAAATACCCTTGCTGGTCCTTCATGAACCATCATTTCTTCTACTACAGCAGAACGTTTTACAACTCCTGTATCTGGAGCTAAATTTCCCTTTAAAATAGCAATTCCACCTGTCTGGCTATATGGATTTTCAATTGGCCGAATGACTTCTGGATTTTTATTACTACAATTTTTAATATTCTCTCCAACGGTCTTTCCCGTTACAGTTATACAGTCTAAGTTTAATAATCCCTTTTTGCTGATTTCATTCATTACTGCATAAATTCCACCTGCTTCATTTAAATCCTCCATATAAGTAGGACCAGCCGGAGCTAAATGGCAAAGATTTGGTGTCTTTGCACTAATCTGATTTGCAATCTCCATATCAATCTCCACCCCTGCCTCATGTGCAATTGCTGGGAGATGCAGCATACTATTTGTCGAACATCCAAGTGCCATATCCATTGTCAATGCATTAAGAAATGCTTCTTTTGTCATAATATCTCTTGGCCGAATATTTCTTTTTACCATCTCCATCACTTGCATACCAGCATGTTTTGCTAATTTTATCCGTTCAGAATAAACTGCTGGAATTGTGCCATTTCCTTTCAGCCCCATACCAAGTACCTCAGTTAGACAGTTCATACTATTAGCAGTATACATACCAGAACAAGAACCACAGGTAGGGCAGGTTTTTTCCTCAAACTCCTTTACTTCCTCCTCCGTCATCTTTCCAGCCGCATGAGCACCAACTGCTTCAAACATAGAAGAAAGACTTCTCTTTTGTCCATGTACATGTCCTGCTAACATTGGTCCTCCGCTTACAAAAACAGTAGGAATATTAAGACGAGCTGCTGCCATCAACAGTCCTGGTACATTTTTATCACAGTTTGGAACCATAACAAGTGCATCAAATGCATGTGCCATCGCCATACACTCAGTAGAATCTGCAATTAAATCTCGTGTTACTAACGAATATTTCATTCCAATATGCCCCATTGCAATTCCATCACAAACTGCAATTGCAGGAAATACAATTGGTGTTCCGCCAGCCATCGAAACTCCTGTCTTTACGGCTGCTACTATTTTATCCAAATTCATATGTCCTGGTACAATTTCATTATAAGAACTTACAATTCCAACTAATGGACGATCTAACTCCTCCTCTGTTAATCCTAATGCATGAAATAAAGAACGATGCGGTGCCTGCTGCATCCCTTTTGTAACTGAATCACTTCTCATCTTTTCTCCATCCTTTCTAAAATCAAATTCTTTTCTTTTTAGATTCTTTCTGCAATCAAATCTCCCATCTGAGAGGTACTTACCTGCTTACATCCTTCTGATAAAATATCTCCTGTCCGATATCCCTCTGTCAATACCTGTTGTACTGCCCTCTCAATCGCATCTGCTTCTTGATCAAGATCAAAACTAAACCGAAACATCATTGCTGCTGAAAGAATTGTAGCAATTGGATTTGCAATATTTTGTCCTGCAATATCTGGTGCTGAACCACCGCTTGGTTCATATAACCCAAACTTTGTATCATTTAAACTAGCCGAAGGCAACATTCCTATCGATCCTGTAATCATACTTGCCTCATCCGATAAAATATCTCCAAACATATTTTCTGTTAAAATCACATCAAATTGCCCTGGATCTTTTACTAACTGCATAGCACAATTATCGACTAACATATGTTCTAAAACAACATCTGGATACTCCTTTGCCACCTCTTCTACTACTTTTCTCCAAAGTCTAGAAGAATCTAACACATTTGCTTTATCCACACTAGTTACTTTTTTTCTACGTTTTTTTGCAATCTCAAACCCTCGTTTTGCAATTCTTCGAATCTCATTTTCATCATAAGTCAATGTATCATATGCCTTCCATACGCCATTTTCTTCTACCGTCTTTCGTTCTCCAAAATAAAGTCCTCCCGTCAGTTCCCGCATAATCATCAAATCAAATCCATCTTTAATTACTTCATCTTTAAGCGGACAGGCTTTTTTTAACTCCTGATATAAAGAGGCTGGTCTTAAATTTGCAAACAAACATAAAGACTTACGAAGCTTTAATAATCCTGCCTCTGGTCGTCTATCTGCTGGCAGTTGATACCAAGGAGAAGTAGAAGTATTTCCCCCAATTGAACCCATTAAAACAGCATCTGCTGCCTGACAATCTGCAACTGCCTGGTCCGTTAAAGGAATCCCATGTACATCAATGGAAGCTCCTCCCATTAAAACATCCGTATAAATGATACTATGTCCATATTTTTCTGCTACTGCATCCATTACTTTTTTTGCCTCTCGTACAATCTCTGGCCCAATTCCATCACCAGAAATTACTGCTACTTTACATTCCATACTATTTTCTCCTTCTTAATTATTATATATAAAATTTTTTCAAGCGTAAAAAAACCCCAAGCTGCCTATCAAACAGCTTAGGGCGAATCAATCATCCGTGGTACCACCTAAGATTCAGAAAAATCTGCACTCTGCCAATACGGGAAAGTAATATTCCGATATTGTGTCCCTGTAACGGTGGAATCCGTTGAAGCCTACTAAAGTTATCAAAACTGGTTCGATTCAAAGCTCAAAGGCTACCTTCCAAAGTTCTCCTCATAAAGATTTCCACCAACCATCTTTTCTCTGCATTTTTGGACAACCTGTACTCCTCCCTGTCATAGCTTTTCTCTCTTTGCTAAATTAGGTTTATTATAGACATAAAAATACCAGTTGTCAAGAAAAAATTAAAATTTCTAATATCTTGTAAAACAAGTAATACTCCGACTGCGATCTAACTCTTCTCGTGTAATCCGTCTGCCCCATCGAATCACACAAGTTCCACCTATATTACATTCCGCTACTTGAATTCCATTTGCATCCTTTCCAACTACCAATACAGTATGAGCATTATTATAGCGAAGATAATCCCCTACTTTAACTGCATCAAAGCTATAAACATAATCTGTCTTTTTTGTATCTGTACCAAAGATTTCATCACTTAGTTTCCGTGCAAATCCATCACATTGCATCCCAATTACATAAGCAAGGGAATAATTTATGTAAGAATTACAATAATCCGTCCCATACTGTCCATGATTGCAAGGAATGGAGGTTACTGTTTCACTATAATAATTTGTATCCTTCTGTTTTGCTGTATATCCCATATGATTCCAATACATTCCATCTGGATATTTTACTCTTAAATTTTCTAACCGTTCTTTGATATATTCTGTAGTAATCTCAGAACCAGTGTGATCTGGTATTGTTTCGGTAGAATCCAAAGACTCAGTTGTTTCTTCCTCTTCTACATTATCTATACTTGGTACCTCTGTTGAAATGGAAGTATCTACACTCTGCTCTGGAATACGGTCTTCTATCCAAACTCCATTTGCATCCACATAATTTAATGCAATCCATGTGTCAACTGCCATTTTCCCATCGGTATTTAGATAATACCAAACGCCATTCAGATTGAGCCAATCGGTTGCCATCTTTCCATCTGCATTTAGATAATACCAGGTTCCATCTAAATCAAGCCAACCAGTCATCATCTTTCCATTTGTATCAAAATAATACCACGCTTCATTTAGATTAAGCCAATCGGTTGCCATCTTTCCATCTGCATTAAAATAATACCTATTTCCAGCCAAATCCAGCCAACCCGTTGTCATCTTCCCATCTGCATTTAGATAATACCAAGCTTCATCTAAATCAAGCCAATCGGTCAGCATAGTTCCATCTTTGTCGAAATAATATTGTGCTCCATCTAGATTCAACCAGCCGTTTACCATCTTTCCATCTGAATCAAAATAATACCAGTTCTCTTCTAATTCCAGCCAACCACTGCACATGGTTCCATCTTCTTTTAGATAATACCAGTTCTCATCTTCATATAGCCAACCAATTAGTTTTGTTCCATCTTCTAATATATAATACCAATTTTCATTTTCCTTCAGCCAATTTGTATGTATTGTTTCACCCAAATTAAAGTAATACCAATTTCCGTTTTCTTCTAACCAACTATTTGGATTTTCTTGTTTTCCTCCTTGATTATACCACTCTTTTAGCTGTATCCACGCTGTCTGTATCGTCTGTCCAGATGGTACAGGCATTTTTGTTGCCTGAGAAGAAATCGATCCTGTCAATGTAAACATCGTTGTTATCATCAAAGCAGTGACCGCTTTTTTTAACCCTTTTTTCATCTTCTACCTCTCTTTCCTAAAATACCTTCTCTCTAATAAGAATTGTTTCCATTATAACTTCTCCCACCCTATCCGTAAAGCATTTTTAACTAGAAAAAACTGTCAGACCAACAAATCTGACAGTTTTTTCTAATCATCTATTTTTTTATCCTTCCAGTATCTGCTCTAGATTTCTGCGAATCTCTGCAATAAATTCTCTACTATTTAAAGCTGCCACCTCTTCTAATGTACTAATAATTGCCAAATCCTTTGTCATCTTTCCACTTTCTATTGTCATCAAACAAGCCTTTTCTAATTGATTGGCAAACTTACAAAGTGCATCTATTTTATCCAATTCCCCACGCTTTCTAAGTGCACCTGTCCACGCAAAGATTGTAGCAATCGGATTTGTAGAAGTTTCGATTCCCTTTTGATAATTATAATAATGCCGCTGCACGGTTCCATGTGCTGCTTCATATTCATAAACTCCATCTGGAGAAACCAATACAGAAGTCATCATTGAAAGAGAACCAAATGCTGTTGCCAACATATCACTCATTACATCTCCATCATAGTTCTTACAAGCCCAGATATAACCACCCTCTGAACGTATCACACGAGCAACAATATCATCAATTAATGTATACATATAGGAAATTCCGGCTGTTTCAAACTGCTCTTTATATTCTGTATCAAATACTTCTTGAAAAATATCCTTAAACGTATGATCATATTTTTTAGAAATTGTATCCTTTGAACCAAACCATAAATCTTGTTTCTGATCCAATGCAAAGGAAAAACAACTACGTGCAAAACTTCGAATCGACTTTTCTGTATTATGCATCCCCTGTACAATACCAGCTCCATCAAATGCATGAATTAACTCCCGAACCTCTTCCCCATTCTCTTTGGTATATACCAATTCACACTTTCCAGCTTCTGGAATCTTTAATTCAGTTGCTTTATAGACATCCCCATAAGCATGTCTGGCAATTGTAATTGGTTTCTTCCAATTCCGAACATATGGTTCAATTCCCTTTACAATAATTGGTGCTCGAAAAACTGTTCCATCTAAAATTGCCCGAATCGTTCCATTTGGACTTTTCCACATCTCTTTTAAATGATACTCGTCTACTCTTGCTGCATTCGGTGTAATTGTTGCACATTTTACTGCCACACCATACTTTTTTGTCGCATTTGCAGAATCAATTGTTACTTGATCGTTTGTCTCATTCCGATACTCTAATCCAAGATCATAATACTCCGTCTTTAAATCCACAAAAGGTAGCAGCAGTTCTTCTTTAATCATTTTCCAAAGAATCCGTGTCATTTCATCTCCATCCATCTCTACTAATGGTGTTGTCATTTTAATTTTTTCCATTTTGTACCATTTCCTTTCTTTTCCATTTTATTTTTGATCCAAACAAATAGAATTCTTTAACAAATTTTCCATTCCATAAGAATCCATATTTTCTAAAGTATTTAATACATGTTCTGTAGCAAGTTTCTCTGCTAATCTTTCCTCTTTTGCTTTCACAGCATCCAAAATTTTCCAATGCTCCCGATTCGATTCTTCTGCCCTTCCTCCGGTTGCCAGTGAAATCCGCCGAACTCGTTCTACATAATGATGAAAATCCGAAAGTAATTGATAAAACATCCGACTATCCGAAGCGGCATATAATATCTCATGAAACTGTGTATCTAGCTCACAAACTTGACTATAGTTCTTTCGCTTTGTATAAAATATGGAAAGTTCTACATTTTCTTCTAATTTTTCAATCTGTTCTCCTGTAATATGCTCTGTTGCCCAGCGAGCACAACGTCCTTCCAAAAGAGAACGTGCTGTATAGATATCTTTCATATCCTTTTCAGTAATCCCTGTCACATAAGCTCCCTTATTTGGAACAATACTAACTAATCCTTCTAATTCTAACTGCCGAAGTGCTTCTCTTACTGGTGTCCGACTTACGCCAAGTTTCTGTGCTATTGTATTCTCTCTTAACTCCTCATGCTGTCCATATCGGCCAGATAAAATATCTTCACGAATTGTATGAAATACCATTCCACGGAGCGAATATCTATCCATACTATCTCTATGTATCTCACAATCGCCCATTGTCTGCCTCCAGCCTATTCAAATAAATGGATACCAAGTTTTGCACTACTTTCATCAATTACTTTTAATAACTCTTCATCTGTCAGCACTGTCACTCGTCCACTTTCGTATTCCTCATCAATCCAAGCCTTTACCATTGCTACTAATGGATGTGATTTCTCAATCTGTTTCTCTTTCTTCCATTTAAAATAGGAATTCATCCAATGTGCAATTCCTGCAAGTCCAGAGGTATTTGAAACCGCTACTAAAGCCGGTCGATTCAAAAACTTTTCAGTGTCAAAAATATTATAAATTTCTTCATTTTTTAGTAAACCATCTGCATGAATTCCAGCTCTAGTTACATTAAAATTCCGTCCAACAAATGGTGTACGACTTGGAATCGAATATCCAATCTCTTGTTCAAAATACTCTGCAAGTTCTGTAATTACAGTTGTATCCATTCCATCTAGTGTTCCTTTAATCTGTGCATACTCAAATACCATTGCCTCTAAAGGTGTATTTCCTGTTCTTTCGCCTATTCCAAACAAGGAACAATTTACACCTCCAGCTCCATATAACCAAGCTGTAGTAGAATTTACTACTGCTTTATAAAAATCATTATGCCCATGCCATTCCAATAATTCTGAAGGTACTCCCGCATGTGTTGTCAGCCCGTAGATAATTCCTTGCACACTTCTTGGAATCACTGCACCAGAATAGTTTACACCATATCCCATTGTATCACAAGCTCGAATTCGCACTGGAATCTGATATTCTTTCATCAGCTTCATTAATTCTAACACAAAAGGAATTACAAATCCATAGATATCAGAACGAGTAATATCTTCAAAATGACATCTTGGACTTACTCCTGTTTCTAAACACTCTCGAACTATACTAAGATAATGATTGAGTGCTTCTCTTCTTGTCATATGCATCTTATAAAAAATATGAAAATCTGAACAACTTACTAAAATCCCAGTTTCCTTTAACCCAATTTCTTTTACCAGTTCAAAGTCCTTTTTATTTGCTCGAATCCAGCTTGTCACTTCTGGAAACGCATACCCACGTTCTAGACATTTATATACCGCATCTCGATCCTTTTTGCTATATAAAAAAAACTCACTCTGGCGAATCTTTCCTTTTGGCCCTCCCAAACGATGCATATAGTCATAAATTGTTACAATTTGATCGGTCGAATATGGTGCACGTGATTGTTGTCCATCCCGAAAAGTGGTATCTGTAATATATAATTCCTCTGGTGTATTATGTGGTACTACTCGATTATTAAAAGCAATCTTAGGTACTTCATCATAGGGAAATAAACTACGGAAAACATTTGGTTTTTCTACATCATTTAAATGATAAATATGTTCCTCCAAAGTTAGTAAATTTGTATGTTTATCCAATATAACAGATGTCTGATCCATTTTCATTTCCTCCTCTATCTAAATAAATCAGTTGACTTGTCTTTTGCATATTGGAATTATTGTATACAATGATACAAATCTTGTCAAGCAAAATTATACAAAAGATGTAAATTTATACAAAAGAATATTGCTATTTTTTAAGAAGAATCTAATTGCAGATCGAAATGTTTTTTTATATAATTAGAGATATAGAATATGTTTACTCGGACGCCAGCCTTTCTGTAGGGGGCTGGCTGTATATTCTAATTTCTAAATAAATTCTGTTATTTGGGAAAATATTTTGTTAAAATATACAAAAATATTTTTTAGTTTATATTAAATTTTTGTAAAAATTATTTATAAATTTAACTATACAAGGAGATTTTACAATGTCAGAACAAATCTTAGATATTAATGGCAAACCATACTTTGTTATAAAACTTTTAGGAAAAGGAAAAAGTGGTTACTCCTACCTAGTTACTGATCATAAAAATCAATATGTCTTAAAACAAATCCACCACGAACCTTGTGACTATTATCAATTTGGAGACAAACTAGAATCGGAACGAAATGACTATAACCGCCTAAAAATGATAGGTATTCCAATTCCAAAACTTCTAGATATAGATAACATACAAGAACGTATCTTAAAGGAATACATAGAAGGCGAAACCATCTTTCACCTTGTTCTTTCTGAGCAAATGAAACCTACCTATTTTGAACAAGTCAAAACAATGTGTGCCCTTTTATATTCAGCTAACACCAACATCGATTATTTTCCAACTAATTTTGTTGTTCAAAACGATCAACTTTACTATATCGATTTTGAATGTAATCACTATATGGAAGAATGGAACTTTGAAAATTGGGGTATTAAATATTGGTCAAAAACTCCCGAATTTCTAGACTATGTAAAACAACATCAAAATTCTATATAATCAAAAAAGCTGTCGCATCATCTTGCGCCAGCTTTTCTTTTTATTTTTCAAAAGGGGATAATTCCAATCGAATAAAGTATCCTCTATTATGATGACAAACTGGACATTTTTCAGGAACTGCTTCCCCTTCAAATACATGTCCACAGTTCAAACAAATCCATCCTGTTTTAATATTAGAAACAAAAAGTTTATTCTGTTCTAACAGTTCAGCAAACCTTCCAAATCGATCTCCATGCATCTTTTCAATATTCGCAATCATTCGAAAAGAAGCCTCTACTGCTAAAAAGCCTTCTTTTTGTGCGGTTTCTGCAAAAGAAGCATAAACTGAATCATGTTCTTCATATTCATTATGCTGTGCCATTCGCAAAAGTTTTGCTATATCCTCTGAAATGTCTATCGGATACCCACCATCAATATGAATTGTTTCACCAGCCATCTCTTTTAAATGCTGATAAAAAATCTCTGCATGTTCCTTTTCTTGATGTGCCGTGTAGCGAAATACTGCCTCAATTACTGCTAAATTTTGCTTTTTTGCTTGTTCTGCTGCCATAATATAACGATTTCTTGCCTGACTTTCTCCTGCAAATGCTCGCATTAAATTGTCCTTTGTTTGACTGTTTCTAAAATCTGCCATGTCCCTTTATCCCTTTCTAAATTCTTTTCCTATTCCGTTCCATGTAGATTTTATCCATTTTCACTAAATTTATACTTCCCTTTCTTATTTCCGATTTACTTCTAATAACCCACTTTCTGTTAGCTCATAGACAACCGTACAAACCTCCTGAATATACTTTCGATCATGAGAAACACTAATAATCGTTCCTTTAAATTCTTGTAAAAGTTGCCGAATTACTGGATTAGACAATGGTGAAAAATTTCTAGTAGGTTCATCCAATAGCAAAACATCACTCCCTGCCATACTCATTTTTAAAAGTAACAACTTTGCTTTTTGTCCTCCTGATAATTCCCATAGGGGATGACTCATTTCTTCTGCTGTATACTTCATACTTCCCAAATACGTTCGAACTTTGCTGATCTCTTCCTTTTTTCCACTTTCTGCAAGAAACTCTATTGGTGTTCGTTTTTCATCTAAAAGTTCCTCGTAATTTTGAGGCATATAAAATACATGAATATCCCGCCGATTTTCTAATTCCTTCCAGATTTCTCGTATAAAAGTTGTTTTCCCAACACCATTTTTTCCAACAATTCCAATATGTTCTGGCCCTATTACTGTTAGTTGTAAATCCTTCGCTAAAATACGTTCCCCGCTATATAATGTTTTTCGGTAAAATTCTAACACTCTTTTTCCATGTGGCATAACTGCTTTTTCACCAAAACGAATCAAAATCGCATCTTCTGTCTCTGGTATCTCTGTTAATTCCCGATACTCTTTCTCCATTCGTCTCTCTTGTGCCTTTACAACATGCATCCTTTTTTTCAATAGCTGTCCTCCATGTGGATTTTGTCGAGTAATTGTTGCCTGTTGGTATTCTACTTTTTGTTGAATCCGCAAAAATTTCTCTCTCTGCTTTTTATATGCGATTCGCTCGTTCTTAGCAACCTGCTCTTGATGCATCATTCCTTTCTCTCGATTTTCCATATACTCCCGATATCCATTTGCTGCAACTGTCCAACGAGATTTTGTTTTTTTTTGAATCTGCTCTAAATGAATAATCTTATTGGCGGTATTTTCAAGTAACATTTCATCATGAGAAATAAAAAGAATTGGCAAATTACTTTTGCAAATAAACTCCTCTAACCATTTTAACGTTTCTAAATCAATATCATTAGAAGGCTCATCCAAAAAAAGAACATCTGGTTTCCCTATCAAAATACGTGCTATCTGAACCTTTACTTTTTCTCCACCAGAAAGTTGTCCCATCTTCTGATCGGAATATAACATTCCTTCCGAAAGAAATAGTTGATTTTCTATTTGAGCAATTTCTCCTGGTGAACAGTTAAAAAAATCATCTCCTTCTATACAAAAATCATAGATACTTTTTTCTTTTTGATTCTGTGTCAATTCCTGTGCTAAATATCCGATTTTAGTATGATTTCGAATTATTTCACCTTGATATTCGATATAGTGTTCAACTAACTCCTCTTGATAAAGTAATTTCATTAAAGTAGACTTTCCATCTCCTTCTTCTCCAATTAAAGCCGCTTTGTCTCCCTGATTTAATACCATAGAAAAGTCCTGAAGAAGTATTCGCAAATCCTTTCGATGTGTAATCGTAAGATTTTTAACCTGAATCATAAATCATTCCTCCATTTGATCCAAGCGAAGCATTTCCCAATATAAAAAAACTCACATCAGGATTTCTGTTATCCCAATGCAAGCTCCCTAATCTTGTTCTATCTAAAAAACAACACAAAAAAGGATCGTATTCCATTCCTTTAAAAAGAAAATGGATACTTTGCAATCTATAATTCGACAACAGAAATAAACCTGCTTCACAGATTTTTATATATACTCTGTCCTATACGAATTATAAATTGAACATCCTCTCACCAAACCTTTCTTTTTCTGTCTTCCGCTGCTATTATACCTTTCGGAAGACTCAATTTTTTATCTGTTTTTTACTATAACAAAACTAATTTCTTCTGTCAAGCAAAAAATTTTCTATAATATCTATAAATATATTTTTTTAGTTACAAAATATAGCTTTATTTTTAAAATATATATTGATAAATTATATTTTTTATATTATAATTAAAAAATAAATTTTTAGTAAACTATTTGATTATACTTTAAAAATATCTTAAAATTTTTTATATTCATATGAATTTTATAAACAAATACGAAAAGAAAGGAGGATAAAAATACAAATTCGTTTATAAAATAGCTAATTTTTTCATTATACTACTAATAATCTTTTTATAGAATGGAGGAAAAAGATGAGAGAAAAAAATTATGGACATTCCTTTTAACAATACTTTGTATATTTCTTATGCCTATCAAAGGAATGGCAGTAGAAACTACTGGAACTCAAGATGATGCAATCGATGCCTATGAGCAAATTGAAGAAGTATTAGAAATTCGCACAGATATATTTATGGATAATTATCCAGATTCCTTTGCAGGATGTTATCTAGATGGTAATATGCTAGTAATCTTACTTACGGATCTGAAAGATGCTGATATTTATCTAGATGCCTGTAACAACTCTCCATATGTAAGATTTGAAGAAAAAGAATATTCTTATACCTATTTAAAAAATTTAGAAAAAACATCAACCGATTTAATCGGTGATTATAAAATTAATGAATCCTATGTGGATATAAAAAAGAATTGTGTAGTATATGGATTACTAGAAGATGAATATGAAACATATATTCAAACAAAATCAAGCATCGATTTACCAATTCAGGTAATCTTAACTGAAGAAGCAACTGCAAATGCTATGCAAGGTGGAGAAGGAATTTCTAATGATAAAGCGGGTATGAGTATCGGTTTTTTTGGAACTTATAAAGGGAAAAAAGCATTGCTTACCTGCGGACATGAAAATCCAGTAGGCAGTAATGTATACTATAACGGAACAAAAATAGGAAATATTGTACATCAAGAAATCAGGACATATCTCGATTATGATCCTAGAACTAATACAAGTACTCCTAGTTCCCATGGAGATTTTGCCATTGTTGACATAAGCCAAAGTCCAATTTCAACATCAATGAATGTATTAGGAGAAAATGGAACCTCTATTAAAATTAATGGCACTGCATATGTAATAGAAGGTTTAGAAGTTAAATTTTATGGTAATACAACCAAATATGGAACAGGAACTGTAACACAACTTAATCAAAAGAAAGATCTAAATGAACCTATTTCATGGAAGCCTTATCATGTTTATGGTTTAGTAGTGATTTCTTCTAATCATATCGCAGCTGGCGGAGACAGCGGTGGTAGTGTATACTATACAAGTTCTTTAGGTAATAATAAAATTGCTGGTACTATAGTTGGAAATAATAGAGATTCTAGAATCATTTACATGTCTCCTATTGTTCATGCTGAAAACGTTGGATTTGACTTCGATTAATATTTATCATATAATTAAGTCCTATAAATAAATTACTCCATTTCTATTTTTACAACATAGAAATGGAGAATTTCTTATTGAAAAGTACGAAGAACCTATCCCATAACCTGCTGCTATTTTTTTCATCTCTGCCCTATTTTCATAAAAATAAGTAAAAAATTCACAAAGTTCTAAATGAACTATTAAACGATTTCATTATTAAAGGAGGAAAAATGAAAAAACTATGGTACATCTCCCTATTGATCACATTTCTATTTTTCAGTATCATCTGTTATAAAAATATAACAAATACAAAAAAAGAAGAATTACAATTAGAAATCCTAACAGAAAAAGATACTTACGAAAATGGAGAATGGATTTCCTATTTCATTACGATTGCAAATAACAGCAAGCAAAGTATCTATTATAAAGTTTCTTCCTGTAGTATGGAAATTATAGGAGACAATGGATTTCATGCCATAACCGATATTGATAATATTTTAAATGGTATCTATGAATTAAAACCAGATTCGAAAGTAAAACGAGATATGACCTGCTATAACGGATATCTTGATTTTGCTCATGTAATGGGCATAAAAACTTTTCCTGATTCATTCCGACGTAAAGATACCATAGACTCTGTAGCAATCCTAGAAGGTCCTAATTGGAGTACTTGGTTATCTTTACCAGAAGGAGAGTATACCTTCCTTATCGAATTTTTTTATTATGAAGACAAAGACTGTCTAAATACTCCTAAAAAATTAACTGCCACAAAAAAAATTAATATCATAAGTGATGGAAGCAGTAAAATAGAAAAGGAAATCATTTTAGAAGATCGGCTTCGATTTTATGCTATTTCTGATAAAAATATTTATCGAACAGGAGAAACGCTTCGTACATGGGCAAAAATCGAACCAGTAGAAGGAAAATGGTATCCATGGTATGAACAAGCAAAAGGACCAGAAGCATCACAAGCACTCGTTTCTATAGCCTTAATCAACTGTGATACAAAAGAAGAACTTGATATTTATAATCGTGTTGATTTAATTCCCAATGAATATAAAGAACCCTATTTTATCTTGCAAAATAACACGACTTCAAAAGGTGTTTCAGCTAATAGCTGGTTAAAAAAAGAAGGAAACTATATTATTCAATACCAGCTAAAATATCTTACTTACGAAACCCAAGAACTTAAACTTGTAACAATTGATTTACCAATTACTGTCATTCCAAATGAACCTAATCAAACCTTTCGTTATAGTAATCCAGGTTTTTCAGGTCCAGCATTTGAGGAATACAATGAACCTGTCTCATAGTAACTATCTCCAAAATATACCAAAAATAACTCTTTTTTCTAGAAAACGAAGGAATTTTATCTATCATATTTATTTTCTAAAAATAAAAGAGGGTATCCAACTAAAAATCCTAACAGAAAAAGATACTTCCAAAAATGGAGAATGGATCTCCTATTCCATTGCTATCGCAAATAACAGCAAGCAAAGTATCTATTATAAAGTTTCTTCCTACAGTATGAAAATTATAGGAGGTAATGGATTTCATGTCATAACTGATATTGATAATATTTTAAATAGTATCTATGAATTAAAACCCAATTCTAAAGTCAAACGAAATATGACAGAATATAATGAATATCTAGATTTTCCCCATGTAATGGGAATCAAAACTTTTTCTTCTTCTATTCGATTAGAAAATACTATCGATTCTGTAGCAGAACTATTTCTGAATTGGACTGCTGCTTTATCTTTACCAGAAGGAAATTATATCATTCAATATTGATTAAAATTTCCCACTTATAAAACACAAGAATATAACTGTTATCCCTAATAAATCCAAACAAACCTTCTACAGTAATCCCCACTATCCTGTTCTGCCATTTGAGGAATACGAAGAATCTATCCCATAACTTGCTACTATTTTTTAATCCTTACCCTATTTTCATAAAAATAAACAAAAAATTTATAAAGTTCTAAATGAGCTATTAAATGATTCCATTATTAAAGGAGTAAAAATGAAAAAATTATGGTACTTATCCCTATTTGTCACACTTCTATTTTTTAGTATTATCTGTTACAAAAATATAACAACTAGAAAAAAAGAGGAACTACAATTAGAAATCCTAACAGAAAAAGATACTTACGAAGATGGAGAATGGATTTCCTATTTCGTTACGATTGCAAATAACAGCAAGCAAAGTGTATATTATAAAGTTTCTTCCTGTAATATAGAAATTATAGGAAACAATGGATTTCATGCCATAACAGATACTGACACGATTCTAAATAGTATCTATGAATTAAAACCAGATTCGAAAGTAAAACGAGATATGACCTGTTATAATAGATATATTGATTTCGCTCATGTAATGGGCATAAAAACTTTTGCTGACTCATTCCGACGCAAAGATACTATAGATTCTGTAACAATCTTAGGAGGTCCTAATTGGAATACTTGGTTATCTTTACCAGAAGGAGAGTATACTTTCTTCGCCGAATTTCTTTATTATGACGACAAAGATTGTCAAAATACTCCTAAAAAATTAACTGCCACAAAAAAAATTAATATCATAAGCGATGGAAGCAGTAAAATAGAAAAGGAAATCATTTTAGAAGATCGACTTCGATTTTATGCTATTTCTGATAAAAATATTTATCGAACAGGAGAAACGATTCGTACATGGGCAAAAATCGAACCGGTAGAAGGAAAATGGTATCCATGGTATGAACAAGCAAAAGGACCAGAAGCATCACAAGCACTTGTTCATATATCCTTAATAAATTGTGATACAAAAGAAGAACTTGATATTTATACTCGTGTTGATGTAATTCCCAATGAATATAAAGAACCTTATTTTATCCTGCCAAATAATATCACTCCAAGAGGTGTTCCAATTAATAGATGGTTAAAAAAAGAAGGAAACTATATCATTCAATATTGGCTAAAATATCTTACTTACGAAACTCAAGAACCTAAAATTGTAACGATTAATTTACCAATTACTGTCATTCCAAATGAACCTGACGAAACCTTTTATTATAATCGTTCAAAATATCCTGTTCCAGCATTTGAGGAATATAATGATCCTGTTTCATAGTAACTATTACCAAAAATATTTATCATACTTATACAAAAAAGTGCCTCGCACTTGCATTCTTCAAAGAAAAGAAATATAATATTGGAAATGGCGGGGGTCTGGCTGAACTCAAAGGAGCAGAAAAGCCGATAGACTTTCAATATAAGAAATGAAAGGACACAATAAATGAAACTTTTAGTTGTTGAGGACGATTTAACCCTGAGTATGGGAATATGTTTTGAACTAGATTGTAATGGTTACTTGACTGTTGCTGCCTATAATTACAAAAAAGCCCACCAGCTTATTCAAAATGACCATTTTGATTTAGTAATGCTTGATGTAAATCTGCCAGATGGAAATGGTTTTGATCTATGTCGCACAATAAAAAAGATATACCCGCAAATGCCGGTTATATTTTTGACAGCAAATGATCTAGAACAGGATATTTTAAATGGTTTTGACCTCGGCGCAGAGGATTATATTACAAAGCCGTTTAATATGAAGATACTTCTGCGGCGTGTAGAAGTTGCAGTTCGAAGAAATCATACATTAAAACAGCAAACAGTAAACTGCTGGAGTGATGGTTTTTTTTCGCTTGATTTCAATAAATTTACCGCAATTCGTGGAAACGAAAAGATCATCATTACTTCTAATGAGTATAAGCTGTTAAAAATCTTAATAGAAAATACTGGAATCATCTTGACCAGACAGACACTGTTGGAACGGCTTTGGGATATTGAGGATAATTTCGTTGAGGATCATGCGCTGACTGTCACAATCAATCGGTTAAGAGCCAAAATTGAGGATGATACTCATACATATATTAAGACCGTACGGGGGATAGGATATGTCTGGATGGGGGAAGCAATATGAATGAAATGCGTCTTACAGAATTTTGTCGAAAAGTACTTTTGAGCCTTGCCTTTTGCGCTGGATTGGCAGGATTTTTTTTCCCTTATATTCCCCAACAGCTTATACGAGGATTTCTATTTGTTTTTTGTGGCACTGCTTTTATTACAACAACACTTTGGTCTTTTTGGCAAGGTCAACAGCTTTCTGATTTTTCCAATGATATATGTGAAACAGTTGACATTCTGATAGAAGACCAAGAGCTCAAAAACTTTTTTCCATACGAAGAAACAGTTTTTTCAAAAGTACAAGGTAAATTACTGCAATACTACGAGAAAATGAAAGACGAACAGCAGCAGAACAGACAGGATAAACATACAATACAAGAACTGGTTAGTGATATATCCCATCAAGTCAAAACACCAATAGCAAATATCCAGATGATAATCAGCATTTTAAACCGGCATGACTTGCCCCGTGACAAGCAATGCGAATTTCTGAATTTAATGGCTGCTCAAATTGACAAACTTGATTTTTTAATGCAGTCGCTGATTGAAATGTCCCGCTTGGAAACTGGGATTTTCGTTTTGCACTTGGAAGAAACAAGATTGAGTGACACAATTGCAAGAGCTATGAGTATGATACTGGCAGAAGCAGAAAAGAAAACCATCCAGCTTTCGGCTGATTGTGATAGTAAATTGACCGTGAAACATGATCCAAAATGGACGGCAGAGGCTATTGGCAATATTTTAAATAATGCAGTGAAATACACACCAGAACATGGTACCATTAGGATTTTGGTTCGCCCGTGGCAATTTTATACTCGGATTGACATAAGCGATACGGGAATTGGCATTGATGAAGAAAATTACAACACCATATTTCAACGCTTTTATCGGGCGGAGGAAGTAGCCGCCGAGGAAGGTGTTGGCTTGGGGTTGTATCTAGCAAGAGCCATTATTACTCGGCAAAATGGATACATCACAGTAAAATCTAAAAAGGGCGAAGGAAGTACGTTTTCCGTGTTCCTGTTAAGCTAACGGAGATAGTTGGATTATGGATATAGTGGAGATACGAGACTTAAAGAAATATTTCAGAGATGGATCACAGGTAGTCAAAGCATTAGATGGAGTCAACCTGTCCATTGAAAAAGGAAAATTTACAGCCATTGTAGGTGCGTCTGGTTCTGGAAAAACTACATTGTTAAATACGATTGCTGGACTATACGAACCTACTGAAGGAACCATAATTGTTGATGGACTGGATTTATCAAAAATAAACGAAGAACAGCTAACGATATTCAGGCGCAGAAAGATTGGTTTTATTTTTCAAGGGTACAACCTGATACCTGAATTGACGATCAAAGAAAATATATTATTTCCTTTGGTTCTTGATGACTCTCGACCGGATGCAGTGTATTTTTCTGATCTTGTTCATCTGCTAAAGCTGGACAATTATTTGGATGCCCGTCCGCATATGCTATCAGGAGGAGCACAACAGTGTACAGCGATTGCACGAGCCCTAATTACAAAACCCTCAATCGTCTTAGCTGATGAGCCAACTGGTAGTTTTGATATGAAAACAACACAAAATATCGCAGGATTACTTAAAATGACTGCTTTTACCTTCCGGCAGACATTGGTTGTAATCACCCACAATCTCGATCTTGCTCAACTTGCAGATCAGGTAATACGATTACAAGATGGAAAAATTGTATAAAAAAATATGGAATATTTTCTGAATCGAGTGCAAAAGCACTCGATTTTTTATCACAAATTTGTGACATTCGTGTGCCCAAATTGTGACATAACTGTGCTATTCTTAACAGGCAAGGAGGAACATACCATGAAGAATATGCTAAGTATTCTTGCTGGACGCAACTTTCACGCCAGCAGGAAGCGAAACCTAATTGCGGTATTGGCAATCATGCTGACCGCAATTCTGTTTACTGCCGTTACTACAATTGGTATTGGGACGGCAAAGTCTATGATTTTGACTATGCAGATATTAAAAGGCAGCCGATCAGATGGTGATTTTCACAACATGACCCTTGAACAGTATGAAGCTTTGAAAGATGCTGACTTTATTAAGGAATACGGTCTGCGGATGCCAATAGGTTTTCTTACGAATCACTCACACCATAACATTGAATTTGATGTGATGGACTCCGTTCAGGCCGATTTGACTTTCTGTATGCCTACTCACGGCAACATACCAAAAGCAGAAAACGAGATTGTTACTTCGGACACAGCACTCAAGGATTTGGGAGTAAAACCAGAGGTAGGGGCTGCTGTCACTATTGCTTTTACTGCTCATGGGCAGGAATATCAACTAGATATGATTGTGTCCGGCTGGTTTGAAGCTACCGACGATCAAATCAGTATGATGTGGGCGGGAACAACCTTTCGAGATGCACATCCTGATATTTTTGAATATACTTATGATCAAGACTCAGATATGGCTGGTACCTATTATTCTGACTTTATAGCCACAAGCACAGCCAAACTTCAGAGTAATTTAGATCATTGGATACAGCAAATGGGGGACTCCACTGGTTTATCTGCAACAATCAATACAATAACGAATCCAACACTGACCCTTAAAACGCTTCTTCTAGGGGCGGTCATAATCATCTTGTTTATTTTTTGTGGGTATTTATTAATTTACAATGTGTTTGACATTGCGGTGATGCAGGAGATCCGCCGCTATGGTTTATATCGTACTATAGGCATGAGCAGACGCCAGGTAAAAAAAATGATAAACCAGCAGGCATTATGGCTTTCTTGTATTGGTATTCCTTTAGGCTTACTGACAGGCTACTTTGTTGGAAAAGCAGCATTACCACATATTATGAGTACTTTTTCTGATAGTTATGAAAATGTAGCAATCAATGTAAATCCATCTCCAATTATTTTTTTTGGAGCTTTTGTACTGACTGCTTTTACTGTATTTCTTTCTACAAGAAAACCCATCCATGTAGCAGCAAATATTTCACCAATTGAAGCATTCCGCTATGTAGAGGCAGCGACAGGCAAAAAAACTATGAAAAAAAGTACCTCTGGTACTAGTCTATTTTGGCTGGCGTGGTCTAATTTAGGCCGTAATAAGCGTCGTTCCGCCTTTATTGTAGCTTCTTTAACACTCTGTGTTGTTTTACTTAACTGTGTAGGCATTGCTGCTGACAGCGTGGATATAGAAAAGCAAATATCCTATAGTATTCGAACCGATTTTGTTGTAGTGAACGCAGTGAGCAAAAACATTATGGAAGGGTTCACTCTGCACGAACATGGACTGAGGCAGGAAGTAATCGACGCTATCAATGTACAGTCGGGAGTATATGGGGCTTCAGCTATTTATAAAAATACATTAAATGACAGTAATGTGACCTATGACTTTCCGATAGAATTTGCTTACACTGACACCGATGAAGAAACTGGCATCCGCTATGCAGTTACCGAAGATGCAATTGTTTTTAATCTAGGTGATGATGGGCATACACTCTGCAATGTGTATGGCATGGAAGAAACAGCTCTTGCCCGTATGGACATTCAGGAAGGAGAGACAGATGCATACAAGCTTTATAAGAAGATGGTAAATGGTGAAGGTGTACTGTTGGGCGTTTCGTCCGATATGGGAACATCCATTTTGAATCCGGCGTTTGATCTGTTAGATGTGGGTGATACGGTTACAGTTTTTAAAAATGGCGAACCGATAATGAAACTGCCTGTATTAGCCAAAGCTGCTCTCAATGGTGATGATAAAGAAATCAGATATACTACCAATGGTCCCTTTAAAGTTGGTAGGGATGGTCTGTTCCTGTATCTTCCAGCCAGCATTTATACTAAGATTTATGATGAACCAGTTATTTACAAATATTCTTTTGATGTAGAGGAAGAACAGCAAGATGCTATGAGTAAATTTTTGGAGGACTACATAGCGAATGTAGACCCTAATTTGGGTTATGCTTCTGCTGAAGAAGCTAGACAAGATGCTGTTTCAACTCGCACTATGCTCCAATTTGTCGGCGGATTGATTGGAATTATCTTTGGTGCAGCCGGAGTACTGAATTTAGTAAATACTATCATTACATCTATTCTGGCAAGACATCACGAATTTGCAACTATGCAAAGTATTGGTATGACAGCGAAGCAGTTGACTTGGATGATGATTTGGGAAAGTGTTTATTATGTTATCAGTGCGTGTATCGTTGGCCTGATTTTGTCTGTGGCACTTGCATTCACTGTAGTAAAGATACTTATCGGCGGAATTTGGTATTTCACTTTCCGCTTTACGCTTGTTCCTGCTATGATTGTGTGTATTTTGCTTCTGATTGTTGCTGCTATCTTGCCAGTGATTGCGTTAAAAATATTCAATAAAGGCAGTATTGTTGAAAAGCTGCGTGTTACAGAATAATAGGATAGGAGGATTCGACCATAGGTGCGAATATTATTTTACAGGCTATGACAAGCCAAAAATTCCAACAGATGATTAAATTGCACAGTTGACCGACCAAACTATTTGTATTGAAGATGGTAAAATTGTAATCTGACTGTAAATTAAAATCCGAAGAAAAAAGAAATTTATCTATCTTTCTTCGGATTTCTTAAAATCTCTAATAAAGATTTTTTACTTTAAAATCCTTCTCCGCCTCTCGCCGCTGATCTTTCTTCGCAATATCCTGCCGTTTATCATACAACTTCTTTCCACGTGCAAGCCCTATCTCTATCTTTACTAAGCTTCCTTTTAAATATACCCGAAGCGGCACAATCGTATATCCAACTGCCTGAGCCTGACCAGCCATCTTATGAATCTCATAATCATGCAGCAAAAGCTTTCTTACCCGCAAAGGATCTTTATTAAAAATATTTCCTTTCTCATAAGGACTAATATGCATCCCATAGAGAAATACTTCTCCATTTTCAATTCGTATAAATGCCTCTTTTACACTGCATTTTCCCATTCGCAAAGACTTTACTTCTGTACCATGAAGAGAAATCCCTGCCTCATAGGTTTGCTCAATAAAATAGTCAAAATATGCCTTTTTATTATTTGCAATCAGTTTTACACTATCCTTTCCCATCTTCTAATTCCTCATCTTCTTTAAAAATTTCAAAATCAATCGTTCGCTGCAATCGATCCGTCCCAACCACTACAATATCTACAGTCTGCCCTAATTTATATCGATTATTAAACTCTTTTCCCACCATTTCATAAGCCTCTTCATCATAGTAATAATAGTCCCCTTCCAAAGAACTAACATGAACCATTCCTTCTATTGTATTTGGAAGCTCTACATAAAATCCATACGTACTCATTCCAGAAATTACTCCTGTGTAGACCTCTCCAATCCGCTTTGACATATATTCGCACTTTTTTAACTTTACAGTATCTCGTTCTGTCTCATCTGCCTTTCTCTCCATTGTGCTAGACTGATCTGCCACCTGACTTAAAATCTTTTCATAGTGTGTAATCCGTTTTTCTTTTAGTCCACCATGTAGATTTTCTTTTATAATCCGATGGATCTGCAAATCTGGATACCGCCGAATTGGAGAAGTAAAATGACAATAATATTTTGCTGATAATCCAAAATGTCCTGTATTCGTTACTGTATACTTTGCCTGTTTCATCGAACGAAGTGTCAAACGGCTAATTAAAGATTCCTCTGGAGAATCTTCAATCCGTCCCAATAATTTTTGCAGTTCCTTTGGATGAATTCCTTCTCTTGAATTCTTAATTCCATAGCCAAAATTGTTGATAAATACCTCTAACTTCTGAATCTTTTCTGCATCTGGCGTATCATGTGTTCGATAGACAAATGGCATCTCCTGCCAAAAATAATCCTCTGCTATTGTTTCATTTGTAATTAACATAAAATCTTCAATAATCTTTGTTGCACTATTTCGCTCATAAGGTTTCACTTCTAAAGGTTTCCCTTTTGCATCTAAAATGATCTTTGTTTCTGGAAAATCAAAATCAATCGATCCTCTTTGCTTTCTCTTTTGCCGTAAAATATCTGCTAATTCTTTCATTAAAAAAAACATAGGGACAAGTGGCTTATACTCTTCCTCTTCTGCTTGATCCTGCTCCTCAATAATTTTATTAACACTGGTATAACTCATACGCCTATCTACGCAAATCACCGTTTCTGCAATCTTATGATCCACCACAGTTCCTTTTGCATCAATTGTCATAATACAACTTAAAGCCAAACGATCCACTCCTGCATTTAAAGAACAAATTCCATTTGATAATTTATGTGGCAGCATAGGAATTACCCGATCCACTAGATATACACTAGTCCCCCGCTTCAGTGCTTCCCGATCCAAAGGACTTCCCTCTGTTACATAATTTGTTACATCTGCAATATGAACCCCAAGAATATAATGTTCTTCCTCTTTGGTAAGTGTTACTGCATCATCTAAATCCTTTGCATCTTCTCCATCAATTGTTACTGTCTGCCAAGAACGTAAATCTAGCCGACCCTTCTTATCTACTTCTTCTACCTCAGTTGGAATCTTTTGTACCTGCTTTAATACATCAGTTGGAAATTCTACACAAAGACCATGTTCCTTTACAATCGACATAATATCTGTCCCCGGATCATTGATATGCCCTATAATTTCCTTTACAGTTCCCTCTGGATTTTTATTTTTGCTTCCATAATCCGTAATCTTTACCACTACCTTATGTCCATCTACTGCCCCTTTTGAACGATTTTCCTGTACATAAATATCCTTTGAAAACTTTGTACTATCTGGAATCACAAAGCCATAATTCTTGCACTTTTGATAAAGACCAACAACCTCAGTAATATGACGGGAAAGAACCTTTACAATCTCTCCTTCCCGGCGCTTTCCTGTCTGCTCTGAAAATAAAAAAACTTGTACGGTATCCTTATCGAAAGCTCCATTTGTATTACTTTCTTTAATATAAATATCCTCTTCTTCTCCTTCAACGGAAACAAACCCAAATCCTTTTGCCGTAGCAGAAAAAGTACCAACCAATCCTGTTATCTCCGGCTTACTATATTTTCCACGCTTATTCACACTTAATTCTCCAGATGCTACAAGTTCTTTTAACACATAATCTAAATCCGAACGTTCTTCTTTGGAAACCTGCAAAAGAACTGCCAATTCTTTCGCTTTCATTGGCACATAGCTTTTCTCATTGACAAGATCCAATAAAACCTGTTTTCTCTTTTTTAAACTCTCTTCTGTCATCACTTTGCCCTTCCTTTCTAAAAATTAAGGTGCAAATAAGTACATTTCTTTATACTATTTCAAACCTTTTTTTTATTGTACTCGAAAAGAAACAATCCCGCAACCCAAATCTACATTTTTCTCTATTCCAAGCCATCGAAACGATTAAATTTCATCTCCCAATAGGTAGAAAAAAACATCCTAAAAAGGATGCTTTTTTGTAACATTATTTCTGCCAAAACCAGATAAATTTTCTTCCTGTTTTTATTATACTGTCAGCTTTTATTAAAGTATATTTAAAACAAGAGACAATATAATAAATCCAATTGCAAGATATTTCGTAATCTTTTCTAGTTTTCCTTCCATCGATCGTCCTTTATTTCTTCCCCAATACGTTTCTGTTGATCCAGAGATTGATCCAGATAATCCTCCTGATTTGCCTTCTTGCATCAATACTATGGCTGTTAAAGCCAAACAAATAACTGCAAAAATAACAGTTACAATAATCCTAACTACTTCCACGATACCACCTCCTGTTAAAGTCAAATGCACGGTAGGATTATATCATAAATCATTCTTAGTTTCAACCAAAATTTCAGTTTTTAAAAGGATTTTGATAAATTGCGCCTTTTCCTATCTCTTCCTCGATTCGAAGTAATTGGTTATACTTTGCAACTCGATCACTTCGGCAAGGTGCACCTGTTTTAATCTGTCCTGCATTAACCGCTACAGCCAAATCTGCTAAAAAGGTATCTTCTGTTTCTCCACTACGATGGGAAATTACTGTCTGATAACCAGAACGTTGCGCCAAAGTAATTGCTTCCATTGCTTCTGAAACAGTTCCAATTTGATTTACTTTTACCAAAATTGCATTGGCAGCTCCTAATTCAATTCCTTTTTTTAACCGCTTTGTATTGGTTACAAATAGATCATCTCCAACTAGCTGTACCCGGCTTCCAAGCTCCTTTGTCATCTCTACCCATCCATCCCAGTCTTCTTCATGAAGACCATCTTCTATTGAAACTAAAGGAAACTTTTCTGTTAGCTGCCGATAATAATCAATCATTTCTTTTGCTGATCGCACTATAGTTTTCCCACTCATCCGGCTTTCTCCTGGGAACATATAGACTTTATTCTTTTCATCATAAAGTTCACTAGCTGCTGCATCCATTGCAAATACAATATCTGTTCCTGTCTGATAACCAGCCTTTTGTGTCGCTTTTGTCAAATAATCAAATACTGTAAATGCATCCTTTACATTTGGTGCAAATCCACCTTCATCTCCTACTGCTGTTACATGTCCATCTTCTTTTAAAAGTGTTCGCAAATGATGATAAATTTCTGTAATCATTCGCAAACCTTCTCGATAACAACATGCTCCAACTGGCATAATCATAAACTCCTGCCAATCCAAATCCGAAGTAGTATGGGCACCTCCATTGCAAACATTGCTCATTGGCACAGGAAGTTGTCTTGCCCCGGTTCCTCCCAAATAGCGATATAAAGGCAATTCCAGACTATTGGCAGCAGCTTGTGCCACTGCCATAGAAATTCCTAAAATTGCATTGGCTCCATAGTTCCCTTTATTTTCGCTTCCATCTGCATCTATTAAAAGTTGATCAATTCGATGCTGATCCGCTGCATTTTCATGAAGAATTGCCTGTTTTAATTCTGTGTTGACATGTGATACTGCTTTTAAGACCCCTTTCCCTTGATATCTTTTTTCTTGATCTCGAAGTTCCACTGCTTCAAATTTACCAGTTGAAGCACCAGATGGTACCGCTGCTCTCCCTCTCATTCCATCTGCTAAAGTTACTTCTACCTCTAAAGTGGGATTTCCTCTTGAATCTAAAATTTCTCGTCCTAATACGTCCACAATCTCCATATATTCCCGCATAGTCTGTATTCCTCCTAAAGTGATACATTTTTTCTTTTGTTAGAATCATTCCCACTTTTTTAAACTTTTATACGAATCTTCCAATATCCACCCGTCCAAATCCCTGACGCCGACTTTCCAGTCCAAGATCATAAGCGGTTTCACAAAGCCGCCGTTTTACCATCATATTAGAACAAGAAGGATACTGCGACAGCAATAATGCAACAGCACCAGCTTGTGTTACACAAATGACACCATAGGTTCATTAATCTAACTTTGTTCGATGAATCATTAAATTTAAAATCTCAGTATCTGTACTTTTCATTCCAACCCTTCCAATATATCCCATACTCTTAATGGTTCCTTCTACATCTTCTTGTACAATTCCTTCTCCAGGCTGAAAAGAATGAAGTCCGCTTCCCATATAATAAGCCAAAATCGCTGCATCTACTGCTGAAGCAATCTTTGCTGCACAAGAAGACTTTGCTCCATCACAGACAATTCCTCCTACATTTCCAATTGTATTGGTAATTGTAAGTGAAACAGCAGAATACCCGCCTCCATGCAGATAAGTAATAGCAGCTCCTGCTCCACAGGCAGCACTGACTGCCCCACAATAAGCTGACAAACTTCCTACATATTTTTTCTGATGAATCGCAATTAAATTGCTTACTACCAATGCACGATACAACATTTCTTTGCTTACTTTCCAATGTTCTGCAAAGATCATAACAGGAAGTGATACGGTCATCCCCTGATTTCCACTTCCTGAATTTATCACAACAGGCATAGAACAGCCTCCCATTCGTGCGTCTGATCCTGCTGCTGCATAAGCACGAGCCAACACTTTTACATCCTCTCCATATACCCGAAGCAATGTTCTGCCTACTTCTGCACCATAAGCATGACGCAATCCTTCTTCTGCAATCGCTCGATTATATTCCATTTGCCGATCTAAAATCTCAGCTACATCAGAAATTACAACTTCATCTGCAAAAACTAAAATATCCCGTACATTTAAAATACTGCGATCCACATAATCTGGAGCATCCTCACTAATTGTATTTTCAAAAATAATTTCCTTATCTTTTACAATCTTAGCAATTAAGGTATGTCGATTTACAATTGTAACCTCTGCCTCATGCTCTCCTTTTTTTACCTTAGCTACTACATAGAGATTCTCTACATCTTCTTGCAACCGACATTGACAAAATCCTTTTGCTACCAGTTCTTTTGTTTTCTCAATATCTTCTTTTGTAATTCCTTCCAATACCTCTAATTCCTTCTTAGCATCACCACCTACTACCCCAAGTACAGCTGCTACATCAATTCCTTTTAATCCGCCAGAATTTGGAACAGTAACCCCTTTTACATTTTTAATAATATTTCCACTGCAGCACATCTCTACTGTATCAGGAAACATTCCAAGTACAGCTCTTGCCTTTGCAGCAGCATAAGCAATTGCAATTGGCTCTGTACATCCAAGTGCTGGTACCAATTCATCTTTTAAAATTTTAAGATAAGCTTCATACTTCTTTTGTTCCATACGTTTCCTTTTCCTCTCTCTTCTGCATAATATCCAAATAACGCACAATCTCTTTCCAAGCCTCTTTCGACTCTGGTAAAAGCACCCCTGCCATTTGAAATACATGAAACATTCCTTCATAGACACTAAGCCGAACCTTACCATGCTGTGCTTTTATCTTTTGCACCACCTGTTCTGAATCACTCAATAACATCTCATAACTTCCAACCTGAATTAATGTTGGAGGAAATCCAGAAAATTCCCCAAAAAGAGGAGAGATGTAAGGATTTTTGGGATCGGCATCACCTACATAATCCAGATTTTTTATAATACTATCTTCTGTATTTCCAAATAGAGGATCTTTATGATAATTGGTCTGATACGATTCTCCACTTCCAGTCAAATCCGTCCAAGGCGACATTAAAATCAACCCACCAGGAAGTGACTTCTTCTTATCCTTTCGATAATGACATAACGCCAAAGCCAAACCTCCTCCTGCGGAATCTCCGGCAAGAAAAATTTGCCGATCAGAATATCCTTGTAAAAGCAGCCATTCATAAGCTTCAAATGCATCTTCTAAAGCTGCTGGAAAAACATACTCCGGCGCTACCCGATAATCTATTGTAAGCACAGAACCACCTTTTAATGCTTTACTATAAAGTACAGCAAAATCACGATAACGATTTTTTATTGGTCCAATATACCCACCCCCATGGAGTTGTAAAATCACTCGTTTATTAGTCAATTTTTTAGGCTGAAGATACTCCATAGAAAACTGTTCCATCTTCAGATTTTGCACTTGATAACGTAAAGGACAAATCCATTCTGGCTCCTTTGGCTCCTTTCGATATTCTCCATTTTGAAATTTATGACCAGAAGAAGTCGATGTAATATCCTGAATCAACTCTCGCATCCATTTTCCTCTTACACTTTCTGGATGGTGCAATACTTTTTTTCTTATTTGCTTTCTTTGTTCTTTTCGAATCTCTTTTTTTCTATCTTTGTTTCTTTTCCTATTTCTCTTTTTATTCTTTTTTCTTTCCCACATAATTCGTATCTCACTTTCCTTGCTTTTTCTTTCTATCCCCATCTAAATATGAAACCGCCGAATCAATTCATCTTTTGCTTTTCGATCACCAAAAATCATCGTTCCAGCAAATATTACTACCGAGCCCAAAAGCGCCAAAAATGTCATAAATGGTTCTGTTACAATATGAAAAAAATAAAGCCCTACTGGTATGGCACTTAAAATTACATACTCAATTTGAAATAAAATATAACTTTGCCAATTCATAAAATTTACAATCTGTAAAACTAACATTGAACACTCTGCTACCAAAAGAATTCCGGGAACTGCATAATTTACAGACCATGCTTCATATCCAGTCAGATAATCAATCCAAACTACTAAAAACTCTGCTGCTAATGTTTGTACCATAATTTTGGCTGCTGGATTTGTATTTCTTTGAATGGAATATTGTAATGTTATAATTGCATACAAAATCGCAGCAAGTACAATACCAGACCAAAAAAATCCATGATAATTCATTAAATTTACAATTAGTAATAGCATCCCAGTAACCACCGAAATAAAAATAAACAATCGTATAAAAATATGATATTTATGCACATCAAAGATAATTGGAGGATAAAGTGGCAGAGCGTGTTCTCCCTTTCCATCTGACTCTAATACCGTTCTACAAAGAGGACAAATCTGCTCACTTTCTGCAATTTCAAGATGGCATTGATTACACCGCTTCATAATATACCCCATTACTTTCTACCTTCACTGCTATCCCATGTTGTGAAAGTTTTTTAAAAAAATGTCGTTGTATAGAAGTATCTTCTAGTACAGAACTAAAAGTAAATACCATCTCCTCTTGATAAGAACAAACAATACATTTTAATGGTTGTTTTTTGGAAACTCCCATAATAAAATGAAATCGTTCTACATAAGGCTGATATTCTGGTAAAATTTTAATAATTCCTAAATTGGAAATAGTAGTAGTAAATCCTTTTGCTGAGTGTGCATAAATTGCTTTAATCCCAATATTTTTAATAAATAATGGCAACATTCTAAGATACCAATGCTTTTCATTTCCCACATTATAAGAGATCAGTTTTTCCAAATGTTCTTTTGTCAATTCCTCATTTAGTTTTGTTTTTACATAAGAAAGAATCTCTTCAAATGTATAACTTTCTTTTTTTACTGGAAATCCAACTATTACAGCAGCAAAAAAATTTCGAATCGTTGTCGATTCAAAAAATGCTCTTAAATTTACTGGCATATTAATTCGAATTGGAAGGGGAGAAGGTTGTTGATTCATATTTTCCACATAAATACTTTCAATTAAAACTGCTAAAAAATACTGTGTTACACTAACTTGATATTCTTTGCAAACACGTTTTAATGACTTTAAATCAATGTATCCATGTAAAATACCCACTTTTAATCCTCCTAGGTATTCTCCTTTTAATTGGTATGCATACTCCTTTCCATATCCCTCTGTTTTCATTTTTTTATAATACTTCTGATAACTATCCTCTATATTAAAAGAAGCATCTGTACTAGGTATGTTTGGAAAAGAAGAAAAAGCTTTTTGATGTACCAGTCGAAGATACTGATATAACAACTCTTTTAAAAATAAAATTGCTCCGTTTCCATCGGTAAGTCCATGAAATACTTCTAGATTAATCCGAGCCTCATAATAACTTACACGAAATAAATATTGGTTATTTGAATATGGATCGATATATCGACATGGGTACGTAAATTCCTCTTCTATTTTAGGCAATTTTTTATTTGTTTCATAATAATACCAAAAAACTCCTCGCCGTAATCTTACATGAAAAATCTCAAACCAAGGGGTTACAATTTCCACTGCTTTTTGTAACTTCTCTGGATTAATTTTTTCTTTTAATGTAACAGACATACGATAGACACTACTTAAATGGCTACTTGCAATTACTGGATAAATTTTTGCAGTATTATCTAACTTATGCCACTTATCTTCTTCTTTTTTATTTCCTTCCATCCTTTTCTTTTCTATCTCCTCTACTTTTAAACTGTTCTACCTAAAAATTTTTATTTTCATTTCCAACCCATCATATGTTCTTTTATTTTTTACTACATTCTCCTCCTTTTTTATTTTTATTTTTCTCTATCATATCATTTTCCTATCACTTCTACAAGCCCTACCATTTTTACAAATAAAATTTCTATCAGACAAAAACAGACTGGATTATTACAATCCAGCCTGTAAACATTTGGTTATCATTCATACAAATATCAAAATGGTTTTATCTGTTATTAAAATCCTCTGAACTTGTATTATTCTAATCTGTTTATTTTCTTGTGTAGGACAAATACTTATGCAACACAGACATTTACTGCACGAACTTTTTTGCTGTCCTTAGGATCTGCTTCTGTGTCAAATGTAACCTTTTGACCTTCTTCTAAAGTCTTAAAACCTTCTTTTTGGATAGCAGAAAAATGTACAAATACATCTCCACCATTATCATCTGTAATAAATCCATAACCCTTCTCTGAATTAAACCATTTTACTGTACCACTGTTCATATACCAGTACCTCCATTTTCATATTTGCAATAATTGTTGAATCTTTCCATACGATCCTTTATAAAAAAGCGGTATATATGCAAACCGAAAAAAACTTGCATACACACCGGATGAAAAGTTCAATTTGATTACATGAGTATCGTATCATATTTACTATGAAAAGTCAATGAAAAAATCACTAATTTGTAACCAAATTTTATTTTCATATAGTAAATTCGTACTATTTTAGATAGAAAAATGATACTATTAATTTTCTTTTATAACAACTGGAAAAACATGGTATTTATCAGGATTATTTCACCTTTTTTCTTCCAAATTCTTACTTTTTTCTTCTAAATTTTCTCTCTTATTTTGTCATATTTTCACCTTATATTTTTATTTATTTAACATTAAAATAATAGTTAAAAATTATATTTAATCTTAAATATAAAATTATTTTAAATGATTAAACAAATCTATAATATTAAAAATATTATTAACTAAAAATATAAATTAAACAATTCTAATGGTGTCATTAAAATCACTCAATCACCAGAGACAATAGGGGTAGCCATAGAAGTCCCGCTTTTTCTTGTATAATAAAAATTTTCTTCCATTCTAGATGGAACCGTTCTGCCTACTCGCTTGCAGGAACAAATATTTGATCCTGGTGCAACTAAATCTGGTTTTATAATACAAGAAAAATTAGGCCCTCTTCCTGAATAATCTGTATCAGCATTTGCTTCTGAAGAACCAACTGTAATTACTTTACGACTAATTCCCGGAGTTGTAACAGATCCTTCTCCTGGCCCATTATTTCCAGCAGCTACACATACAATCAACCCACTATCCCATACTCGGTTTACTGCCCTTACCAGTTCAGAATCTTCCCCTACCTCTTCTTTCTCCATTGTTCCTACTGAAATATTTACAATCTGAATATGATATCTTTCTCGATTTATAAGTATCCAATCTAATGCCCGCATCAATGTAGAAATATTTCCATTTCCTCTAAAATCTAATACCTTTAAAGCTATAATATCTGCCTCTGGTGCAATGCCACAATAAACCCCATTTGACATGCTTCCATTTCCTGCTGCAATTCCTGCAATATGTGTGCCATGCCCATAATCGTCATACATCCAGTTTCTATAATTTACAAAATCTCGAAATGCCAAAATCCGATTATCAAAATCAGGATGCATAGTAATCCCCTCTGCTGATAAAGAATTGCTAGAAATTCTTCTTTTTTTCTGGGCGTTGAAAATTCCAGAAAATAATCACTTTCTGCCTATCAAATACAATAATCTTCTTTACAAACATTTCTGCTAACTCTTCACAGATGTTTCTATTTTCTTCTATCTGTTTAAGAAGTTCTATTTTTGTATGATATCGTAGTTGTAACTGCATTAATTTTTTTTCCCTATCTTGTATCTGCTTCTTCCATTTTATATACAATTCCTTTTTTTTTGAAGAATATAAATATTTTCTATACTCAATTCCTTTTTTTTTATTTACTCTCTCTTGTTCTGTTAAAGTCTGTTGGATTTTCTTTTGTAATTTCTCTTTTTCTTGTTCAAAATAAGCTCTTTTTATTAAAATAACCTGCCCTATACTTTGTTGTACTACTTTTTTTATCGTTTCACAACTCAAATAGGGATTTCCTTTATTCCTTATTTGAAGTTTTTTATGGCAGATTCCACACCACACTTTTCCTGAAAAGAAATAAGAATCTTGCTCCTTTTCTTGCTTTTCTCTTTTTTCTTTTCTTATATTTTGTACCTCTTTAAATACTTCTTTTTCTATTAACGCCTTATGATGATGCAAAATACAATCCCATTCTTCTCTTGTTCTAAGATAACTTTTTCCTCCAACCCTATCTTTTTTATATTTATTATAAAGCATATCTCCTATATAAAATTGATTCTGTAAGATTTGACTAACTGTACTTGCCCTCCAAAGTGCATGACTAGTTCGTGTAGGAATTTTTTGCTGATTCAAAAATTTTGCAATTTTATAATCCGTTTTTCCCTCTAAAGCAAAAGAAAAAATCATTTGTACTACACTTGCTTCTTCTTTACAAATTATAACACATCCTTTCTCCTTCCTATCCTTTTGATAGCCATAGGGAGGATTTGGACTAATATATTCTCCTTTCTCTTTTCTAGTTTTCAAAGAAGTCCTTACTTTTATTGATAAATCTTTGCTATACCAATCATAGAAAATATTTTGAAATGCAGATGCAAAATCCATTCCTATTTCCTGACACTTTATACTATCATAATTATCATTTAAAGCGATAAACCGCACACCAAGAAAGGGAAAAATTTGCTCTAAATAAACCCCCAATTCAATATAGTCTCTAGAAAAGCGTGAAATATCTTTTACTACAATGCAGTTTATCTTTCCCTCCTTTACTTGTTTTAAAAGCTGCAATACTCCTGGTCGTTGAAAATTGGTTCCACTATAACCATCATCTAAAAATTCTAAAATAGAGGAATCTATAAACTCTTTCTGGTTTTCAATAAACTGAAGCAATAGATTTCTCTGATTTTTAATACTGCTGCTTTCCTCTTCGCTTTTTTCTTTTTTTGAAACTCGAAGATAAACAGCAATACAAAATTTATCCAATATTTTATTTTTATCATTTTCCATATTACACTATCTTTCCTTCCTAATACCAAACTGTATTACAATATGTTTTTTCTCCAAAAATTCTATTTTCTTTACTATATAAGGAAGAAATAGATCTATAGACCAGTCTTCTGCTTTTTTCCATTGCTGTTTTATCTTCTGTATCTTTTGTACTTCTTTTTTCTTCTGTTCTTCTAAATACATTACTTTTTCTTTCCTAATACATTTTTCTGCCAAAAATGTTTCCTTTACAATCTTTCCAGTTTGATATTCTCTATATCTTTTATTTTGTATCCTTTTTATCGATATCAATTTCATTTCAACTTGTCTAAGCTCTTTTTCTTTTCTCTTTATCAATTCTTCTTTCTTAATTTGCACATCGTTTTCTATTATCTGCCATTTTTCCTGAAACATTTGACTTTGTAATAAAAGTATGCAAATAGACCATACTTCTTTTATAACCGGCTTCTTATTATATTCTAATTTCCCTATCCTTTTTTGTATCTCCTGCTTTCTTTGTTTTTTTTCTTGTTTTCTTACCCTTTTTGGATTCTTCTTTTCTATCTCTGAACGTTTCAAAATCTGTTGAATACTTCCTCTTTGCCACTCCAAAAGAGTTTCTTCCTCTAGGCAATAAACATGCCCTGTCTTTCTGTAATCCGATGGACGATGCACCCGATTTTGATAAAGCCAAATGACCATTTCTTTTTGACTTTTTCCCTCCTGATAAAGTTGAATCAATTTTTCCACAATAAAAAACGCCTCTTTATCTTCAACTAAACTTCGTTTTCCCTTTTTTCTCTCAATTTGATAGCCATATGGAGCTTTACTTCCAATATAATTTCCTTCTTTTTGACGCAGCTTTTTTATCTCTTTTACCTTTCGTGCTGTATCATATGCATAGAAATCATACAGTAAATTTTTTAAATTTCTATCTATTTTATTTTCTTCCTTTTTACAACTATCAAAACCATCTATAACAGAAATAAAGCGCACACCTAAAAATGGAAAAATATTATCTATATAATTTCCTACTTCTAGATAATTTCTTCCAAACCGAGAAAAATCTTTTACAATCACACAATTTACTTTTTTCGCTCGAATATCCTCCATTAATTGTAAAAATCCACTTCTTTTAAAATGTGTTCCGCTTTCTCCTAAGTCAATATAAAAGCGATAAATCACAACTTTTTCTAGCTGTGCTAAATATGCTTTTGCTATTGCTATTTGTGAGGCAATTGATTCATTTTTTACACCATGATCGACAGAAAGTCTTGCATAAATTCCAACAAAATAAATCGTTTCTTCTTTCTCTTTCATACAATTTCTCCTTCTGATAAACGATATATTTCTCCACTATTTAAGATAAAATTTATATAACCATCTTCTTCTACTTCAATACATTTAAAAAGAAAAGACATTCTTCTCCTTCTAATTTCTTCTTCCAAACAGATATCCCATTGAAACTTTTTCTGTTGTTTTGCAATTATTTCTTCTATCTCTTTCTCTTGTTCCTTATAAAAAGTAAAAAGAGACACAGCTTCCTCTTTTGTAAGGATTCCTTTTTCTGTCTCTCTTTCTAAACTAGCACAAAGTGTTTGATAACTTTCTTTATATCTTTTTAGCTTTTCGAATTCTTCCTCTAACATTTGATCAGACAATCCTGCTTGTGGCTTATAACATATCTTTTTTACTTCCTGATTGTTCTTATTTCCAAAACTCTGAAAATAGATTTGTTCTGCTTTACCAATGTATTCAAATAGAACCTCCTCCTTTATACTATGTCTGCTACAGCCAAGCCCCTTATTTTTCGTAGAGCAAATATAAAATATACTTTCTTGTCCCTTGTAACAGTTCTTTCGGCGAATAAGAGGCTTTTTACAATCTGCACAAAATAATAGTCCAGAAAGAAACGTACTTTTTGTATCTTTTCTAGCTCTTATCGGAACCTTTAATAGCCTTTGTACTATACCATATTCTTCTCTACTTATAATCGCTTCATGACAATTTAAAACTCGTATCCAATCCTCTTGTTTTTTTGGAATAGACTTTCTCACTTTATAACTAATTCGTTCTCCCTTTCCTTGTACCAACATTCCAGTATAAGTTTCATCCTCTAAAATCCGCTTTATTGCAGTAGCAGTCCATTTTGCACAACCTCTTGAACCAAACCCTGTATAATAATTTTCTCCATTTAACTGTTTATACTCCATAGGCGATAAAATTCCTGCCTGATTCAAGCGTTTTGCAATACCAAACATACTAATTCCGCTTATTCTCCATTGATAAATCTTTTTTACAATTTCAGCTGCATAGGGATCCTTTTTTAATTGATTTCTATTTTCTTTTGATTTACAATATCCATAAATAGCAAATGCTCCAATAAATGCTCCTTTTTCTCGTTTTATTTTTTGGTGACTTCTTACTTTCTGAGAAATATCTCTGCAATAAAAATCATTGATAAAATTTTTCATAGGCAAGAGCAAAGCATTTTCACTTTCCGTCGCAGTTTTACTATCATAACGATCCAAGATTGCAATAAATCGTATTCCAAGATCTAAAAATCTTTTTTGAATCCATTTTCCAACTTCTATATAATCACGTCCAAACCTTGACAAATCCTTTACAATTACACAGTTTACTTTTCTAGCTAAAATATCTTCTAGCATTTTCTCAAACCCTGGTCTTTGAAAATCTACTCCTGAATACCCATCGTCAGCTTCTGTGTTATATGGACTAAATTATTGATACTATTTTTTTGAAATTCTATTTCTTTTCGAAATTTATTTCTTCCTCTTTCTATCTTATTTCTATTTTAATTATTCTTCCTAATATCTTTATTAAAAAATATAGGAAAATTATTCTCTTTATTAATTATAAGACAATGGATAAAACACTTCTAAACAAAAAAGACAATTTACTTTTCAAAATAAATTGTCTTCCTAAATTTATTAGTTTTCTTCTATATATTGTGCTATCTCCTCTTTATTTAAAGAATATTTTTTCATAATAAGCCTTTTTATCTCTTCCCTCTCATACCCAAGCTCCTGGAGAGTTTCAATTAATTGATAAATTCCCTGTTGTATTCCCTGTTGTATTCCTTGTTGTATTCCTTGTTGTATTCCCTGTTGTATTCCTTGTTGTATTCCTTGTTGTATTCCTTGTTGTATTCCCTCTTTTTCTGCTTTTCTTTTTATTTCTTTTATTTCTGGTTCCATAAATTCAAATAAAACTTCATACATATTCTCATCTCCCCTGATCTCTCTAAAAATCTTCTTATTTGCCTTTGCACTTACTTCTAATACAGAATCTGCAAATTCCTGTTCTTGCTTTTTTTCTAACTTTTGAATTTGCTTCAATAATCTTTGCATTTCTTGTTCTTTTATCTTTTCTGTTAATGCCTTTAGCCAAATATGGTTTTCTTCCTCTAACTCTTTTGTTACTATAATCTGTACAGGAAACAGCCAATGATTAAAAATATAATAAATCCCATTATACTTCTTTTCTACTAAAATTCCCTCTTGTTTGCAATAACGAAATAATCCTTCTGGCTTCCCCTCCCGAACAAGTGACAGTGTAATTTCCTTCGCCTCTCTTTTATTTACTGCTTCTCCATAAGACTTATATAAACAAGCATATGCAATTGTTTTATATATTACATCAATATCCAACTTATCTTTTGGAGATTTATATTCCATTATATTATACTCACGAAAGATAGCACCTATCTCATTTTTAATTGGTACAGAAGATTCTTTTTTGATAACTAACAGATCAACTAATAATGGTTTTGTATTTAAATTATATTCTTTTTCAAATATTAGCTCCTCTAAATTTTCTGCCAACTCCAGATGCATTGCTGCTACAAAACCAGGATGCCATTGGATTATTGTATCCTTCATCTCTTATTCCTTCGCTTTCTTTCATTCTAACTTTATTATAACATAATTCTCCCTATTTGCAACAAAAAACAACAAGTATTATATTCATAACTAATCCTTTTCTAATCTCAAACTATAAAATTCTTTTCTAAATTTTAAATGATTTATTTTATATTATTTTCAATATCTTTTTTTAATTCAGAAAGTACTTTTTGTAAAAATTGAGGCAGTGTTACACCCATTCGGCCTACATTTTCTAATATTGATATTATTTCATTTAGTGTAAACCATAAAGTAACTAGTAAACCAAAAATCGTTTTAGAATGATATGGTAAGTCTATTTCTTCTGTAAATTTATATATAATAAAATCAATACTTAATCCAACAAAAATCGTTAGTATATATCCTACCTTTTTATATATTCCTAATACTCCTCGTTTACTGTTCCAACCATATTTTTTACTATATGGATGATCGAACGCTTCTTTTTTAGCTGCAAGCATCCCAGATAAATAGTCAATAAGCATTAATAAAGTTAATAAGCTCAAAATCGGCAGCAATAAACGAAGTTTATCACTAATCCATACTCCTGTTATCATAATAATAATTTCTTCAACCACTCTTTTTTTCCTCATACTTTTCCCTCTCAATCGCTTTATTAATTAGTAAAAATTAAATTTATAAACTAAAAATAATAAAAAATATCTTAACTTTATATGTATTGATCTTTAAGTTTATTATATATAAACCGTCTTAATCGATTTACATATTGTTTTGATACATTATAAATTTCTGCAATTTCCAAATCACTTTGATCCGTCTCAATAATATTTAAACAAATCTTTTTTTTCTTTCCAGAATACTGATTCACAATATTTTCCAAATCACTGTGTAATATATATTCTAAATAAGGATCCTCTATATTAGGAACATCTAAAAAACTGTATTTTCTGCTAGATATTCATTATCATGTACTTTTGCACTTTTTCGATACAGTTCATAAAATTTATTTTTTAAAGCATTTGTTAAATAATTAATACATTGTCCCTCGTTATCAAAATATTCCATCTTCAATATAGCTTCTCATAAAGCAAGGAATAATTCTGAACACACATCATCCTTTTCATCTTTATATAAAAGCCTCATATATTTATTTATAAGAGGATTCATTTTTTCCACTAATTCAATAAAATAATTTTTATCACTTTGAATTTTTTGTATTATATTGATAAAATCTCCCATAATTTTTCCCTCCACAAAAAGTAGAAAGAGAAAAACTAAGGGAATAGAAACTATGTTATTTTTTAATTATTATAGTATTAAAAATAATGTATTAACTTTTATTCTTGATAGTCACTAAAAACAATAGTAAAAAAACAGCAACCCCATTTGGAGTTGCTGTACCAAGAATTAGAACTTAGTTGTAGAATTATTGTAGAATTGATTTCCTTTGCCTTCTGGGATTTGTACATAGTTATAATAAGTACCTTTTATAGGATACTCAGCAGCCATATGAAAATAACGTTTTCCTAATATATTTGGGTGTCCCCCATCCACAAGCTGCTGTGCCAAAGCTACACAATTAGCCCATTCAGCAGAATATTGATTTGGTCTTCTAGAATATGATGTACTTCCAGAATCGTCATGAGACATAACAGAGTATTGTCCTGGATCATAAACAACTGCTTTCCAAGAACGTGTTCTATTCATTGGTGTATATGAACCAAAACTATATTGTGTCCCAACTTTCCGATTATAGATTTCTTCTGCCACAGCAGACTGTCCATCAGAATATGCTGTATCCTCCCCATAGATACATCTGGCAATCGCTTCTACCTCACTCATAGAGGATGAATAACCATTCAATAATTCAGAATGAGTTAATTCTCTACCATATAATTCAACAACTGGTTCATTATCCATGTTATCAAGAGCCATCAGTGTTCTTTGTCCAGTAACACCGTCTGGTGACAAACCAGCTTCACTTTGTAACAGTTTTACCGCTTCAGCAGTTTGAGCACCATAATATCCATCTGCACTTCCATTTAAATATCCATTTCGTTTAAGTTTCGTCTGCAGTCTTCTCACACTGTAGCTCATTCCGCTTTCCTGTCGAAATAATCCTGTCCCATTTTTTACTTGATCATAAGTATAATCTGCATTAGCCATAATATTGTCTCCTTCTATTTTTTATTTAACCAGTTATGACTAATAGAAAGTATTTATTTATGAAGTGGAAACCAATAAAAAATTTATTTTTTCAAAAACAAAAACATAAAATCAAACATTTATTTGTTATCAGAATCTTTTGATTCTGACATTAATCTTGGATCTTGTTTAAAATACTTTGTATTTTCTATATAATATTCCCCATCACTATTCCAACTAATTATTGTTTCCATAAAACCCAAACGATCTGATATACTCCATGGTCCACATAGATGTTGTATTAACTTTAAACAACTACGATTATTATAGTTTACAATTTCAATAGAAGCATAACGAACATCTACAGCATGTCCAATCTCTGGAGCTTCTTCTTTATATCGTGCAAAATATTCTTCTCTTGTTATTCTTTCTTCATGATTCCAATTCCAAATCTCATCATAAGATAACTCAATAATACTATCAAAATCTCCTCCCTTAATCTGTATATGCTCCTCATCAACAGCATACACTCTATAACGTATCCCTAAAGATCCAGGATCACCATTTTCTGTAGCATAAGGTGGTATAAGATAGGAATGATTTGCTATATCAATAATATAGATTCCTGGACAATATCCCATAAAACACTCAACTACAACTTCCTCTATACCATCTTGATTCAAATCAGCAAAATATAAATCCAAAAAATACTTTGGATATTCCTGTTCAGGAGGATCAAAATAAAATTCTTCCTTATCTGTAACCTTTATGAGTAATCTTGGTTGCTCTGAACCCTTTTGAATTATAGAAATACTTTGAATAGGTTCCTCATTTTCAAATACTCTTTGATCTAAACAAGCCAATTCTTCTGTAGAAGAGATAGTTTCCTCTATCGATGTAGAAACTAGTATATCTATTTCGTTTCCTATTTCAGAACTTGTTGTATTCACACAACTTGTAAAAATAAGTGTTATCATTGTTGTAATCATTAAATTTTTTCTTTTCATAAAATTCTCCTTTCTTTTCAATCATCATAAAGACCTGCTCTATACTAATAAAATCAAATAAATTATACTATATTTCAATTTTTAATTATAAAAATAACATATCTTATATATTCCTTATTTCCCTTTTTATGTATTATAATTAACTTTTTTATAAAATACTATAGCATTTTTCTACTTTTTTTCGACAAAAATTCTATTAAAATTTTACCTTAATTCAAAAATCATTCTTCCTATTTCCCGATTTTTCATCTTATTCCTTTTCCCCCCAATTTATTGATAAAAATTTTATGTATTCTCTGTTTTTGTTATAAATAAAAAAACAGTTTATTTTCTCCTTAAAAAATAAACTGTTTTCGCTACTTTTTATTCTATTCTCGCTACTTTTTAATCCATATATCTTCAAACCAACTATAGGGAATTTCAAAAGTAGGATTTCCACCAGCTCCTGCTACAACCGCATATCGTTCATAGCAAAGTACAATCACATCTGGTGTAAGGTAAAAACAATTTGGCTTAAAATGTTTCACCAAAACATTTTTATCAAATCCTTCATTCCAAATATAATTTTCTCCTACTAATTCACTATATTTATAAATCGCACTACTTAATCGGTTCATATAAACTGTTCTATCAACAGTAAAAAACTCATCCATTGTAAGACACTTTCCTGTTTCTCGATCAAACGTCAATGGTACTGCCTGCCGCCATATTCGTACTCCTCCATTATATCCTTCTATATAATAAAAAAAAGATAGATACTGTTCTCCTACATATAGATTCGAATAATCATGTCGACGATACCAACTAATACCATTCTCTTTTTGTTCCTCTTGCATCAGTTGAAAAAAAGTATCTCTATCTTTAAAAGCCAACTGTTCCACTTCTCTTATTTGGTGATTGATTGTATCTTTCCCTTGAATCTCTTCCCCAAATAAAGGCAACCTCAAAGAAAATATACCATACTCTGAACCATCTTCTTTTATCCCATAATGTTCTTTCCAATTCAACTCTCCATCTAAATATTGCGTATCTTCTGCTTGCCCAGGGGTATAGAACAAATTCTCTGTATTCCAAGAAGTATCTCGTACCAATTCTGTAGAAGAAAATGGTTTAATATCCTCAAATATTGTAAACTGCTCTATATCTTTATCCCAAATATGCCATAAAATCCCTTTTTCTTCTGATTCCCAGCTTCTACAAAACAAAGAATTATCTACAAAAAAAATCCCTTCATTTCGCTCTTGGCGAAATCCATTTTCTCGTTTGTTTTCTCCTATGCAAATTGTAATATTTTTTTGTTTTTCTCTTGTTTTTAAATCAAAATATAAAATCTCTGTTTGATTATATAAGTAAACTATTCCATCTGCTATCAAAAATTTATCTCCTTCTTCTAAACACTTCCAATCTCTTTCTTCCTCCTCTAATTGTGCAAAATACCATTGTTTTTCTTTCTCAACATTTGCATATAGCTTCCCCTGATAAGACACTAAATCAAAGATCGGTTCCTTACCTTGCCATATCACTTCTTCCTTTCCACCTTCCATCTGATTGCAGCACAACACTTGTTGTCCTTCTGTCTTATCATATGTATAATAAAGTTTTCTTCCATCTGTAGTAAATTCTTTACATACTTTTGAAACCAAAAGTCTGCAATCAGAACCATCCAGATTTACAGAATAAAGATATCGATCTCCCTCTGCTTCTTCCTCTAATAACTGATAAAATGGATCTTCTTCTCTTTCATATACAGAAAGAAAATAAATGCGTTTTTCTACTACAATCATATGTTGCATAGAAAAATCCCCTAATTTTGTTAAATTACTTCCATCTGTTCCAATACAATATAATGTTTGACTATCACTGGCATTAATAAAATATATATGATCCTCTGTTACATAAATCTCCGCTGGCATTTGATCTGCCAATTTTTCCACCTTTTCCCCTGTTCCTTTGGAACGGCAAAGGGAATAATCCAATTGACTACGAAAATAATAATAACCATCTGCATAGGTAATAGAATTTCCTTGGCACAAATTTTGAATACTATTTTTATAGATATCCTCCGCCTGAGATACCAACTTTTTCTGATCTATCATTTGTAAAATTATTTCTATTGTATTCTGTTGCTGTTCTTTTGAAGTAATCTTTGCTTCTCCATCTCCTTTTTGTTTTCCATACTCTCCAAATCCAGCATGATTCCCACCCTCTATACAAAACTCGCTATAATCCGTTGGCATATTCTCTCGTCCTTCTTCCAATTTCTCCCTATTCAAAATACCATCTTCACTGCCATAAATGGATACCACAGAAAGCGAATCCGATTTTAAACTTTTCGTAGGATAGGCTGCTAAAAGTATTAATCCATCCAATTCTTCTATATGTTCAGATACATAAGAAGCAGCCATCGCACCTCCCAATGAATGACCAGAAAGATACCAATGTTGATAATGATATCGATCCATAATCCCCTCTGCCTTATCTTTCCCAAAAATTGCCAGATTATAAGGCATCTTTACTAAAAAACAATCCATTCCCTGTTCAGCCAACTGATATAAAAAAGGCAAATAGGCAGTATATTCTACTTTTGCTCCTGGATAAAAAATCATAGCATCTGTTTCTCCTATCCCATCAAAATAGTATCCTTCTTCTATTTCTATTACGCTAACAAGCTCCTTTTTTTGTAAATACTCTTGTACACTTAAATCACTAGGATAATAATCATTAACATACAAAAAACAACTAATCACTATAAAAAATAATACCAATAAAAAAATTATTATTCTTTTCCTTCTCAATTTTTTCTCCTTTATTTTTCTTTTTCTAATAAAGAAAATGGCTGTTCTATAAAAAAAATAACAGCCATAAAATTATAGTTTTACTTTCTATTTTATTTTTATAATTGAAATTTACTAGCTTGTTCATTTTGACGATGACTTAATTCTACCAAATCTTGTGTATCTTCTGAACACTCACGAATTGTCTTAGACAAAAGCATCATACTAGCACTTGTTTCTTCTGTCGATGCAGCATTTTCTTCCACTACACTTGCCAGACTATTGACAGAATCTGTCACAATCTGTTTTAGAGAATTTAAGATCTCTGTCTGATTTCCAATTTCTTTTGTTACTTCTTCTACTAAAGTAACCTCTTGATTTAAATGTTGAAAAGCTTCTCTTGTATCTTTCAAACATTTTTGCTGTTTTTGTACATTACATGTCACTTCCTGCATCTTATTAACAGAAACCTTTACATTATTAACTAATCCTCTTACAATTCCCTCAATCTCCTGTGCATTATTCGAAGATTCCTCTGAAAGACTTCGGATTTCTTCCGCTACTACCGCAAAGCCTCTGCCAGCCTCTCCTGCTCTTGCTGCTTCTATACTAGCATTTAACGAAAGCAAATTCGTTTGTGCTGCTAACCCTTTAATAATTTCAATAGTTTTATTAATATCAGCAGCCGAATCATTATTCTTATTTGTCTGTTCTGATACAACATTGATCGTTTCAATTGTCATTTGCGTAATTTGATCTAATTCTTTTATACTTTCAGAAGCTCCTACTGAATATTGTGACATAGCAGATACTGCTTCTTCTAATTTATTTACACCACTCTTTTCTACTTCAATTACATTGCCTAACTCTATAATTTTTCTATTTACTGTTTCTGTCTCATTTGCTTGATTGGTTGCTCCCTGCGCCAAATCTTCAATTGCTTGATTGGTATTTTGAATACTATCTGAAATAGATGCAAATTTCTCACTAAATTTCTCACTGCTTTGATTTAATGTCTCACCTGTATGAATAACACTGCCAAGCATATTGGTCCATGATTGCCGTACATTTTCCAAAGAACGTGCCATTTCTCCAATTTCATCTGCTCGTTTCAATAAAGCAGGTTTTACAGTAAAACTCATATTACCCAAAGCCGCCTGCCGAAGATTTCCTTCTACAAATTTAATTCCTTTTGTAATTCTTAATCCACATATAACTGATATTATAAATGCTGCAAATAACATTAACACTGCTGAGACTCCATAAGTAAAAAGCATATGTAAAAATTCTTCTTCAATATATACTTTTCTTCCTTCAATTTTCTCATTCATGTCATCTACATAATTTCCAGTAGCTACTGCCCATCCCCAAGGTTGAAACATTTCAGAATAAGCAATTTTAGGTGCAACTGTTACACCATCTGATTTTGTAAAATAAAATTCATTGTATCCTCCTCCATTTTTCGCTGCAGTTACAATATTCTGTGTAACCTTTACACCATTCTGATCGGTTAAATCATATCGATTTGTGCCCTCTTGCTCTGTTAAGATTGGATGCATCACTAACATATGATCAGCTCCATCTATCCAGATATAGCCTGATGCATCATCTCGGTAACGCATAGCCCGAACTGCTTCAGTAGCCATTTTCTGAGCCTCTGCTTCTGTTAATTCTCCACTCTGGCTCTGTTCATAATAGCTCTGTACCACAGCAATTGCTCCTTGCACTTGAGATTTAATCTCCATTGAATATCCATCTATCATAGACTCTTCATATAATTCAACTGACTCGTTCATGGATTGTTTTAAATAATGCACACCCAGACATGCCAATCCAATTGTAGGAATGGAAACCATAATGCAAATAACCAAAATTAACATAACTGTTAAACTACGAATTCCTCTTATCCCTTGTGTCTTAGAAACCATTTTCTCCTTCATATAATTTCCACCTTCCTAATTTGCTTACATCGTTACCTATTCCATTATACCTATTTTTCTATTTAAAATCAATATCCTAATTCTTATCAATACTTCTAAATCTAAAAATTCACTTTTATTAAAATTATTTTTTATATTTATATTTTTATTATCAAATTTTAAATGAATATAAAGCAAAAAATTGTTATACAACTAAAAAAATATTTGGTTTTCCATTACTATAAGAAACTAATAAATAAAAATTTCGGTTTCCAAGATAACTATCTAAATAATTTAGGAATCTTTCTGCCAGGATATTATTCTGTTTTGATTCTTTAACAAATAATTTAAAATGATCCGAAAAGAAAGAATTTAAAAATTGAATTATATGCATTTCTAATAAATCTTGTATTGTTTCTTTTTGACTATTCCAATATCTTATTTCTTCTAACTGCATTTTTATATTATTATCAACTTGACCTTTTCCTTTCAAATACAAAACGATATTTTCTCTCAATTTTAAAAAGAGATTATATTTCTCTTTATCATAATAAATTTTTTCTTTAAACATTGTATAAATTTGTACCAGAAGGGATACTTCTATATGAAAATCAGTGTCAATCTTTCCAGATAAGATATCCCATATTTCCTTTACGCTTTCTTCTGAACATGGATAGATATCCTCTTTATCCTTTTCTTCTAGATGAAATGTCGCTATCTTTCTTAAAAAGGGATAAACAACAATCTTTTCATTTTCAATATACCCACCTTTTAATATGTCATAATAAGCTTGATTTGCCCACCTTCCAAGTTCTATTTTTGATATTTTTCCTGTAAAATAAGCCTCTAATTTTCTATATAATTTGTTTCTATTAAACTTCATTCTATTTCTACCTTTTTATTTTGTTATTCTAAAAATTTTTCCTCTATTATTTTCTATCTTTCTATTGTTTATCGTAATCTATCCATTCTCTTTTAATGATTTCTTCTAAGATTTATCCAACTAATCATTTTATAAAATTTCTTCTATAATAGATTGACAATCTTTTTATTATAAGTATAATTAAGTTATATAATGAATTTATATAATTTAATTATATGGAGGAATTCTTATGCCAAAACAACGAATTACAAAAGAAATGGTGGTCAATGCTGCTTTTGAACTTGCCCGATATGGAGGAATGGAACAAGTCATGGTAAAAACAATAGCAGAAAAAATTGGTTGTTCTGTACAACCAATTTATAGTTATTGTAAAAATATGGAAGAATTGCGCCAAGATGTAGCAATACAAGTAAAATGCTTTATCAAAGAATACCTTGCATCTCATCTTGATAAAAAAGATCCCTTTCGCAGCACAGGACAAGCTTATATTCAATTAACCAAAGAAGAACCACACTTGTTTAAAATCTTTATTCTACACAAACGAAATGGTATTTCTTCACTTGAAGATCTCTACCAAACTGAAGCAGATGAGCAAATCCCTATTTTTCTTTCTCAACATTTTAATATTAGTATCACACAAGCCAAACAATTACACTTAGATATGCTAATTTATACAATTGGAATTGGTACAATTTTTTCTGTAACTACACCAGGTATTTCGTCAGATGAAATCCTTGCACAACAGGAAAGAATTTATCAAATCCTTATAAAAAATATTTTGGAGGGAAACCATGAATCATAAAATTTTAGTTTGTTACAAAAGTGTAACAGGTTTTACAAAAAGATATGCAGAAGAAATTGCTAATAAAGTAGATGGTACACTTTTGAATTTTAAAGATGTCACTTTTGAAACATTATCACAGTATGATATTATTGTATTTGGCAGCCGATTTCATGCTGGAACTGTTGATGGACTAAAAAAAATAAAAAAGCTGATTGCCAAAAGTAATAAAAAAACCTTCATTCTCTTTGCAACAGGTGCCACACCTAGTACAGCAGAAAAAACGATACAACAAGCATGGGCAAATAATTTGACTGTGAATGAACTGCATCAAATTCCACATTTTTATATGCCAGGAGGTCTATGTTATGAAAAAATGCCTTTGTTCGAAAAAATAATGATGAAAACTTTTGCTACTATTATGAAACACAAACTAAAAAACAAAAAAAATAAAATAAAAGAAGATAGAGAATTTGAACGGGTTATCTCGACATCCTACAACATTTCATCAAAAAAATATACCAAACCTTTGATAGCCCTTTTAAAAGAAGAATATTAATCCTATCATAATATGTTAAAATAACATATGTTAAAATAATATATGTTATTTTAACAGTTACAAACACGTTCCGTATATACCTACAAATTTATAAAATCCCCCTCCTTTGATATAACTTTCATCATAGGATGGTTTTTTACTATGTTTCCTATCTATAAGTTTTTCAATTTAGAATATATTATTTCTATATTTTTATAAATGATTTGTGCATATGGATGTTCTACTCCAAGTTTACATGAAAAAATTTTATATAATTTTAAATAATAAGTAAATGCCATTTTGTACTTACCTTGACTCTGATATACTCCTGCTAAGTTATAATAGCTAATTATTGTATCTGGATGAAACTCTCCCAACACTTCTTCACGAATTTGAAGACTTTTTTCATATAATTCTTCTGCCTCTCTATATTTACCCTGCTGCTCATATACACTTCCTAAATTATTATAGCCAGTTGCTGTAGCAGAATGTTTTTCTCCTAATATTTCCTCACGAATTTGAAGACTTTTTTTATATAATTCCTCTGCCTTTTTATATTCTTTCTGTCTCTCATATCCATTCCCCAAATTATTGTATCGAATTGCTGTTTCTAAGTTCTTTTCTCCTAATATTTTTTTACAAATGTAAATACTTCTTTCATATAATTCTTCTGCTTTTTGGTAGTCTCCTTGTCTCATATAGATTCCTGCCAGATTATTATAACTATTCGCTGTAGTTAAATTTTCTTCTCCTAGTACTTTTTTACGAATCTGAAGACTTTTTTCATATAAATTTTCTGCTTTCTTATATTCCCCTCGTTTCATATAAATACTTGCTAAGTTATTATAACTATTTGCTGTATCTAGATGAAACTCTCCCTCTACACTTTCAAAAATATTGATGCTTGTTTCATATAATTCTTCTGCTTTTTCATATTCTCCTTGATTTTCATATACCCCTGCTAAATTATTATAAGCAATTGCTACATATAAATCTTCCTTTCCTAATATCCTTTCCCCAATATAAATGCTTCTTTCATACCATTCCTTTGCTTCCTTATATTGTGTTATATAATTTAGTAAATAAGCAAGAGCTATTATAAAATCTACTTGTTCCCTGTCTTCTTTCATCTTTATTTTTTGAATTATATTTTTAGCAAATAAAATATAAAATTGACATATTGCTACAGATGCATTATTTAATATCTTTAAAGTTAATTTACACTCCTTTATTAAACCAAAATGTTCTTCTATTCTTGGTCTACATTTCGTATAAATAAACTGTGCAAAAACAGGATGCAAAGTATAGCTTTCTCGCTCTATATCAAACTGCAACCACCCTTTTCGATATAACTTTACTAAAATATTTTCACTTTCTTTCACTCCCGCATCCGAAAGTAGCCACCAATTACACACTTCATTGGATAAAGGGATATATGGAAATATGGAAAATGCTTCTAAAATATTCTTTTCTGCTTTTGTTAATTCTGATAAATCATATAAAGTTTCAAAAGAATTTTGAATATTGACTAGCTTATCCTCCTCATCCATATATTCTAACTGAAATCCATTCATCTCCAATTTTTCTCTTAATTTTTTTACAGACCAACTCTTTGTACTAGCTAAGTGTGCCAAAAACTCAATCGTAATTGTATGTCTTGCTGTTAATTCGTTTATCACATATTCTAAATCAGATAGTTCTTCTTTTTTCACTTTTTTTCCATCATTTTCAATCTGAATCTTTTTATATAATTCTTTACATTGTTCTGTACTCAAAAATCCAATTCGATATGGTTCAAATTCCTTGCTAAATGTTCTTCTCCTAGAAGTCAATATTATCGCTCCTGGTATTTTTTTTAATCTTTCTAAGCCAGGATCTTTTTCAATCGATACATTTACATTATCCACAAATAATAATAATTTTCCTCTGGATGCTAAATATTCTAACTCTTTCCATGCTGCTTCCAGATTTGCTTCTGGATGCTTTTGTTCTTTATATCTTAAACACTTTTGTAAACTACTCCCCATATCTCCATTATATTCCACATATCCAATATAAGAAAAAGAACCATTTTTATCCTTCCCCTTTCTATAATATTCCTCAAACAATTTTCTACAAATATGAGTTTTTCCAATTCCCCCCATCCCACTTACTAAAACAGCCTTACACTTTCTATCTATTTTTTGGCGTAATTCCTGCAATTCCATCTCACGTCCAGTAAAATAGGATACTGGTCTAATATTTGTATTATACGTAATAACAAATTCTCGTTCTTTATCTTGAAGCATAGAAATATAAAAATTGCTAGTCTGATTACCTCCTATATAATCATTTATGTTACAATTTTCAAGCCGATTTTCTATATGTTTCATAATAAATTCCTTCTTTCTACCTATTCTTCAATATAGCATTTTCTATTTGAATCTCTATATTTTGAATATCTGGATTATTCTTATCAGCAATCATACTTAAAAATTCTCCCATAGAAAAAGCAATACTTTTATACCATTTCAAATCAGCTGTCAATTCTGTAGCATTTTCTAGATCTAACCTTTTTATAGCAGCCTCTAGCTTATCACATTCCTGCTGCCAATACTTAATATATTCTACACGAATAAATGAATTATATATACCATGTTCTATAATAGCGGGAAATACCCTATCTTTATATTCTGGTTCTTTTATAATCTCTGTTACCTCAAACATGCAATTTTTTGATCGCAAATATGAATCACTAACAATAAGAACGGCATAATCTTGCTGTCGAATACTTTTCATAAACTCTCGAATACTCTTCCATGAGCCAATATCACGTATATCCCTTTTTACAACTATACCAGAAAGTTTTGACAAATATTGATCAATTCTATCCACTATCTCTTCATCATGCCAATTATAAGAAAGAAAAATTGTTTTATTCTTCTTATCTACTTTCTCCTCTTCCTTCTGAGAAGTATAATAGTTTACAATATTATTTCCACCAGTGTAATTTCCTTCTATTGTAACATGTCTTAAATCATTTTTTATTTGTTTCCCCATAGATTTTTCCTCCGCATAATTTCTATAGAATATAAAGTATTATAATAAAAATTATAATACTTTACTATTTATCCTAACATCAATATAGTGCACCCTCAATTGTTATATATCCCATTATGTTTCAGTTTAAAACTATAAGAATACAATTATTTTCTTATTATATTTCTGCTTCTAATCCATTAAATCAAGTTATTTATCACTATCTTTCAATATCCATTTTGCCTTGTATCCAGATCTTTTTAAGCATGTTTCCAATCCTCTTAATAATTGATAGATTTTTTTTCTAAACTCTAAATCATATTCTAACAATTTTTTTGAAAAAATACAAATCACCTCTTCATTATAACCATTCAATAACATATTTAAATAGCCTTCTGTTTCATTATAATCTATAATCTGACACTCCAACGGCTAAAGCACGTTGGGTTCTTATATACATTCACTTCCAAATATACTCGAAAGCATATAAGACGAATGATTTTCTATAAGACTTTCACTACCAAAGATACCCTTGTATCCATTTGCGACAGCATAAGGCTCGTGTCAAAACCTATTTCTATTTTATATTGCTATACTACTTAAATTTTTCTTACCTGTTAATCGACCAACTTCAATATTATGAAGTCTATAAAAGTTTTCAAACCTTTCATTACACTTATCCATATTAAAATTCTTTAAATCATCACTTATGTTCATTATAAGAAACGCGGAGTATAAATCTCTTTGTATTCGAATTCCATTAAAATCATCCCATCTTTGCGATAATGTTTTCTTCGTATATGTTCTGTCAAAATGATTAAACTGACTCGCCTTTGCTTCCAATGTGTTAATCTCAATCAATTTCTCACCATAATACCCTAATTTTCTATCTATGATAGTTAATAGCATGGATGGTGCTTTATTCGCTAATGATTTGCCAAAACGTTTCTTTTTCTTAAACTTTCCTTTGTCATTCTTTTCCGTATTCTTAGCACGTTTTTGAAGTCCTGCAAAATTCATTTTTTCAACCTATACTTTATTGCCAAGAGATATAATAGCATTTGCTAAACATTCATGTTGATATTTTCTAATATCCGCTTGCTTTCTATATAATTCTTTTCATTCCTTTTGATATTTCATATAGTGATTTGATTGAATCCATGCAACTTTTTTATTTCCTTGTTTCTTAATAGTTCCATCTTCATTATAATTGTTTGGATTTGTTACTCGCCTTGACCTATCCATCTTTCTAAGAAGTTTTTCTTTCTGATTCTCAATATTCTCAACTCTATCAGCAAGTTCTAATATTTTTACATCAGACTTACTTGAAATAGCAATGGTGCGAGTTCCTATATCAATTCCAATATCACCTTTTCCAATATAATGTTTCATTTCACCTGTATCAGTATCTATTTTTACAGGTGGATTACCTTTCCATACAATCTGTACATAATATTTATATTTATTTCTCACGTATTTCCGTACAATTCTGTTGTAGCAGATTTTAGACTGCATTGCTTGATATTCATAATAGTTATCATAATCTATAACAACAGGTATTTTTAATCCGTTCCAAGTAATCATGTCGTCTTTAAAACGAATACCTGTTGTATTAGATTTCCCTTCAAGTGAATTAAATTCACCATATTTTTTATAATAAACTTTCTTTCCATTTCCGTAGAATAATTTATCATAAGATTTCCATAATTCTATTGCAATCTTCTGTGCAGTAAAAGAATCAATATTGCTTTTGAAATACTTTTGCATTTGTTTTACATCTTCATGAAAGGAATATTCTGACATACCATATTGTTTACGAATATCATTTATTTGTTTCCAAATTTCTTTATTAGATTTCTTATTTCCAGTTAATGAAGATAGAAGCGTACGATACTTCTTTGTTTTAATCATTTCTTTATAATGTTTTTGTGTTACATTAACCAAAGAATTATAAATATGTCTTCCAATTTCAAAACGTTTATTTAAAATATCTTCTTGATACTTTTCTGTCTTTAACGGAAATTCGACAATAAAGTTTGCCATAATATTCACCTCACTTTCTAATATAATATTCTCTTTTTAATATCTTTTCTTTTGATTTTCTACATACTTTTTGATTGTTTCGCTACATACATTTTCTGCTGTTGAAACAAAATAACTTCTTGTCCATAAGCTAGGCATTTTTGATAATTCGTAAAATTCTTCTCTAAGAATTTTACTTGTATATCTTTTTATTTGTTGCATAATATCTGATGGACTTAATATAGGTAGACAATTTAAGAACATATGAGAGTGGTTTTTGTCACATTCAATTGCAATAATTTCAATTTCTAACTCCTTACATTTAATTTTGACCAGTTCTTTAAATCGTTCCTCTACATTTGGTATCAGAAAAATTTTACGTCTGTATCTTGGACAAAATACGAAATGATAGTTTATCAAAGATACGGTTGTATTTGTATGTCTATATTTATTTTCCATACATATACTATATCATAATTTGTGTATATTTTCAATATATACATATACACTATTTCATATTTTTTGTGCTATCCATCCCACACCGAAAGGAGTGGGCTTTTCGCACAATTTCTTGTAAAAATATAAATTAAATTGAATTGGGATCACTCTTCTTTGACCAAACAAAGAATAATCTAAATAAGTTTCCCAATACCATGGTATGATACATTCCTCTGCAAAACAAATTAACTTTCCAAACATTTCATCTTCCACTTCATTTAATCATCTTGCTTCTTTCCAAACTAAAAAATAATCTCTTTTCTTTCGATCAAACATATTCCAACTTACAATGGCAATTTCATTGTTTTCCCAAGGGAGCAAAACGATTACACTATAACCACTTTGATGAACTCTGACTTCCACAATCTTTGTTTCTTGAAATAAACTTTCTTTTGTAGCATATCGTTTTCGATAAGTTTCTAATGTTTCACGTTCTATGAACTCTTCCAAAAAACATCCTTTCGCTAATTCTTCAAACAATACCTCTTCTATATTCCTTCCCTCTTTTAAAAATTCTTGATAAACCTTCGCTAATTCTTTTTTTCGATTTTTTGTTTTTTCATCCATTTGTTGTAAAAGTTCGATCGGATATCCATACAAATCAAAGAAAATTAATATCTTCTCTTTTCGATTCCATATTGTATCGGTTATATATTTCCCCCAACCATTTTGTTCCCATCCTTCTTCTGTAAGAGATACCAATTATCCTAAAGTAGAATCGTTTTCTTTTTTTATCGCTTTCATCTTTCTTATTATTCGGAAAATTCTTTCTGATAAAGGATTCGAAATTCTTTCACTTCTCCCGTTTCTCTATGTAAGTAGTGTTCCCTCTGATGGTTGTTCCTTTGTAAAATAGTTCGAATACCGATGTTCTTCGATGCAATTTCCCATCGGATCATACATATAACTTGTGAAACAATAAAAAACTTCTCCGGTTTCTACTTGAAAAACGGATTCTCTCTTTTCCAGTAACTAACCCTATCTTATTATAAGCATAACAAATTCCATAACGTTCTTTATCTGTATCAACCGAACCATAGCTTTTTACATCTTATATCCTTTATACCCAACTATTGAAATCCATTGCATTTTCTATAATTCAAATTCATACTCCATTTCAACTGGTTCTGCTTCTATTTCTGCAATAAGTACTCCACTTCTCTTTTCTTTATCACAAATCTCAGCAATTACAATTGCTACATCTCCTTCTTCCCATGGTGCAGAAATAATAACCTCACAATCATAGGCATGGATTCGAACCTCTACAATTACAATATCCGAAAACAAATCTTCTTTTTTCTGATATTTTTTTCTATAATCTTCTAACTCTTCCTCTTCCAATTCTAATTCTACTAAATAATTTCCCTCAAATAATTCTTTAAATAATGTATTTTCTATTAGTTCTGCACTTTTTTTAAATTCTTGATAAACATTCCACAATTCTTGTTTTTCTTCTCTTGTTTCCTCTTCATCTAAATAAGAAACCAAATTCATATTATAAAAGCCTAGATTAAAACTAATGGGAATTACTTCTTCTCTTCCAAATAATTCATAATTCAAATAAGTTCCCCAATACTCTGGCATGATACATTCATCTGCAAAACAAATTAACTTTCCAAACATTTCATCTTCCACTTCATTTAACCATCTTGGTTCTTTCCAAATGAAAAAACAATTTCTTTCTTTTCCATCAAAAATCTCCCAATTTACAATCGCTATTTCATTCTTTTCCCATGGCAATAAAACGATTACACTATAGCCACTTTGATGAATTCTGACTTCCACAATCTTTGTTTCTTGAAAAAAACTTTCTCTTGTAGCATATCGTTTTCGATAAGTTTCTAATGTTTCATGTTCGATTAACTCTTCCAAAAAGCTTCCTTCCATTAATTCTTCAAACAATACTTCCTCTATTTTCCTTCCCTCTTTTAAAAATTCTTGATAGACCTTCGCTAATTCTTTTTTTCGATTTTCTGTTTTTTCATCCATTTGTTGTAAAAGTTCGATCGGATACCCATATAAATCAAAGAGAATTAATATCTTCTCTTTTCGATTCCATATCGTATCAGTTATGTATTTTCCCCAACCATTTTGCTTCCATCCTTCTTCTGTAAAAGATACCAGTTCTCCTAAAATGGAATCCTTTTCTTTTTTTATTATTTTCATCTTTCTTCTTATTTCCTCCTTATCCATCAAACAATTTTTAAGTAACCGAACAATTTTTACCCTTTTCTTCTTTTTTATTATTTTCCTCTTTCTCTGTTTCTCTCCTTGTTCCTCCACTATCGGATACTCCTCCTGCGTGATCGAACCTTTTATTGATTTCTGTTGGTACTAACTGACAAATAGAACTTTTTGCATCTACTTCATGTATTGTGTATTTTTTACCAGTTTGTAATTTTCTAATCGCTCCTCTTATTTTTCTTATTTTAGTATTCTCTTTTGAATTAGAATCTAAAATAGGTTTAATCTTTTCTTTTAAAAATTCTTTCAAGATCCTTTGTGTTTCTAATGTTGCTTCTTTTTTAATAACATTCTCTTTCATTAAACGATCAAAATCCCCATTTGCTTTTATCAACTGTTCTGCTATCTTCTCTTTTGTTTGAGCATAAGTTCCTCCATCTCCTTTTCTACTATTTGTCATATTATCAATTTTTACATTAAAAAGTACAACTGGCGTAAAATCTGGTCTCTTATTTTTATACCATATCCCTTTCAAACCATGTTTCTCTAAAAGTGACCTTACATCCTTATTTTCATCTCCTACTAACATGGCAAATCCATCATTAGCATTTGCTACATACATCTTTCTTTTCGCTTTTTCTAAAGCATCTTTTATTGCCTCTTCTGTATCATCTACTGCATATACTGCTCTAGGAGGCTTTGGTGATTTTTCATTATACCCACTTGGATCGAAATACATAACAGCATTATTTTTGCAATATACATACAAATTTAATCCATCTCCTCGATAACGATCCTCTTGTGTAAATCGGGCGATCTTTGGATTATAATTTCTTGCTCTTAAATAATATTCTCCTGTCAAATTATCATATAGTTCCCCACTATAAGTATATCGATTCGGTATCTTTTCCTCTGCTTTTCTTCTTCCTCCAAATGCATCATATTGATATTGATTACAAATTTCTCCCTTCTTATTTGTTAGTATCTCAATATCTTCATGCTTATTTGTATGATAATAATGATAAGTATTTTTCTCCCTTCTCTCCTCGGATGCCGTGATTCCATATCCTCGAATCAAACGCTTCTTCCAGTTCCAATCCGCATCCGTTTCTGCGAAAACATTCCATCCATCCGTAATAAAATAGGTCTGTTCTCCATTTTCTTCTACTCCATAACGAAAGTTTTCTGCATCGTATTGATTTCTTTGTACTTCTTTAGTCTGTGTTTTAAAGTTTTCCTGTTCCACACACTTGGTCATTTGAAATAAGGTATAATCATATCGTTTTCTTTGAAAGTCTTCCCATACCTCCTCTTCTTTTCCTCTATTTCGTGTTACAAATTCCGTTAATGTATTTCCTTGTGCATCATAAGTATACGTCGTCTTTTGCTTTGGAGTATTCGGATTCTTTCGATCGATTTTCAGATACTGTTCTAATCGATTCCGCTTATCATAAGTATACTGTTCTTCTTGATTTCCTTCTCTTTTATAAATTCGATTTCCCGCCAAATCATAACCAAATACTTCTTCTGTTCCATCAGGATAGCACACTTGTTTCAAACGCTGCATCGCATCATAGGTATATTCCGTTTTCCCTGATGAAAGACTTCCTTCTTTTCCTTGTTTTAAGATTTGGTTTCCATTCCAGTCATACGCATAAAGATAAGAAAAAAATACTTCTCCCTCTTTTCCTCTCATTTGCAACTGAGTCAACTGCTTTTCTTCATCATACTGATAAATCAACTGTACCCCATTTGCAAAACAAATTTCTTTTAAAAAGCCAGCCAAATCATACTGATATGTTACAATCTGCTGTCCTCTCTCTTTGATACCAATTAGACGTTGATTCTTATCATATTCATATTCGGTTATCACTCCACTTAAATCGGTCTGGGTCTTTATTTGTCCCCCTTTTGTATAAGTATAACAAAGGGCACGTTTTCCATTCACCCATTTCTCTTTTAACCAGCCATTTGGAGTGTAAGAATAACAATAGGTCACTCCTCCTCCCATCGCTTTGATCAACTCTCCCTCTTGATTATAACGATAAAGATAACGTTCCTCTTCTTTTGTTTTTCCATTCGGTTTGGTTGCTTTCTTTTCTAAAAGATTTCCTAACATTCCCCAACGATAGAAAATCTGATTCCCATTTCGATCCTGATAGGATGCGATTCTTCCCTCTCGATCGTAGGTATAATACTCGGTTTCTCCTATTTGATCGCTGACACAAGACCATTGATTCTGACTATCATAGTGATACGTGATGGTTCCACCTTTTCCATCCGTTGTGGTAGTAATCATCCCGGTATCGTTATAGGTATACTGTTCCTGACTTCCATCTGGATTTTGAACGGTGGTGATTCTTCCCCATGGATCCAACTGATATTGTGTGATCGCTCCTTCTCCATCTTGCACACTACGAATCGCTCCTTGTGCATGATAGGTATAACGTTGACTGACTCTTCCTGCTTTCTTTGCTTTTGCTGTTGTGATAGCTGTTACTCTGCCCCCAATATCATACTGATACTCCGCCAGAAATCCTTCTCCATTTTCTTGCCGAAGCAATTCTCCATTTCTTCCATATTGATTCCATTCTTGAAGATAACCAGAAGGATCATACCTTTTTGTGAAACGCCCTTGATCATCATAGACAAAACGAACACCAGTTGCTTGTTCTCCTTCCTGTTCATATCCATCTGCATCAATCCAGCGAATCAAATTTCCTTTTCGATCATAAAAAAAGCGTTGCACTCCCCCTTCTCGATCTTCTTTCCGAATCATCTGATTAAACAAATCATATTCATAAGAAAGAATTCCTTTTCTATCACGTTCCGTTAAACAATTTCCCACCTTATCATAAGTAAAAACCGTTTCCTTTTGAATTCCTGAGCGGGGATCTTCTAACCGTATCTTCCATAACTGATCAATCGTATCATATTCTCGGATTTCTCTTCCACCCTCTGGAAAAAGAATCGTACTTAAATTTCCATTTTTATCATATTGATAGGTCGTCACGGCTTTTAATTTTTTCTTATCCCTTTTCCAATCGGATAAAATCGAATCATATTGTTCTTCATATTCTTCTGTTTCTATCAATTGTCCCACAGCATCATAAGTATACTGAATGGTTCGACTTAGAAATTCATCTGTTTTCGTTCGTTCCAAAATACACTGATTCAAACAATTATAATCATAGGTAATCACTGCACCCAAATTATCCTTCACTTGAATCAATCGACTTCTTTTATCATAAAGAAAAAAAATCTTCAATGGTTGTTCTTTTGGTTCTTGTTGTTCGGTTACATACTCTTGATAACGACATTCTTCTGTTTGATTCCCTTCTTTATCATAACCATAACGAGTCAAAGCATACAGAATCTTTTCTCCCTTTTCCTTCTTTATGGGCTCTCTCTTTTCAATTAACCATCCGATATCATTATAGCAATATAAGGTGCCATATCTTTTCTCATCAGCTTTCGCAGATAAAAATCCTTCTCCATCGATTTCCTTAATGACTCGTCCTTTTTTATCATATACCAAACGAATCTGAACATTTCCTTCTCCATCTCTTACTTCTTTTACACGATTTTCTTCATCATAAGAATAAGAGATTCCTTTTCCAGCTTCCCCTTCTTTTTCATATTCTTCTGGTTCAATGACTTTTATTAAATTTCCAGCTGGATCATAAAAAAAACGCCGAACTCCTCCATCTGGATGAATTTCTTTGATTCGATATTGACTTTCATCATACACATACTGAATTCCTGCTCCATCATCAGTTTCTCTATCATAAGCATTAGGATGAATCACTTGAATCAGATTTCCATCCATATCCCATTTTTGGCGCAAAATCGCTCCATAAGCATTGGTTATCTGAATTCTTCGATCCATATAGTCATACCGATAACAATACCCTTCTCCATTATCTAGTTCTTCTTGATACTGATTCGGTAACACTAACTTTAAGAGATTTCCCCGAGTATCTACAATTTTTCTTGTTACATTTCCCAATGCATCGGTAATGCGATTCACATAACCGGTTGGTGTATAATCAAATCGAACCGTTCCATACGCTGAGGTGATCGAAGTTATCCTTCCAATTTCATCATAAGTATAAGAAAAAACTTCTTCTTCCTCTGTTCGCCAAACCACTGGACCTGCATGACCGATTCCTTGATATTCATAACAAGAACGATTTCCTCTTGCATCCGTTTTTGTCAACACTCTTTTATAAGAATCATAAGTATAACTGGTTTCTTTCCACTCTCCTTCTTCTAATTGTTCTCTTTCCCGAATCAAATTTCCTTGTGCATCATATTCATATTCTTCTTTTCCTCTACAGTTATCTTCCCTTTGAATCAAAAGATGTGCTTCATTATAAGTATAACATGTTCGCAATCCTCCAGGACTTTCTTCCTCTAGTATACAACCATAGGCATCATACTTCCACCTTTTTTTATGTCCATTTCGATCCGTTTTTTCGACTAAATTCCCCCATTTATCATAAGTATAAGATTCCTCTCGCTCTTCTCCAAAATTTGCCTGTACTACAAAATCTTTTGTATCATATTGATATACTTCCGTTCTTTCTGTATCAAATACAATCGTCGTTTTTCGCTGTTCCAGATCATATTGAAGATAAGACTTCATTCCATCTGGATACGTTTGACAAACCACTCTTCCTTTGATATCATATTTATTTTCAATATAAGGCACGCCATTCTCCCCATCCATCGCAATCAGATACCCATTCTCATCATAGGAATACGTCTGCATCCCACCATCTGGATAACTTACATGAGATAACCGATTCTCCTGATACTCATAACACACTTCTCGTCCAAAATCATCCCATAATCGAACTAATCTTCCATTTTGATAAGCAAAGTGCAGCACTCTTCCTCCTGGTGTGGTAATGGTATCCAGTTCCGAATACAGGCGGCGATTTTCTGCATCACTTGTAATCTTTGAACAAGTTTCCTGTTTTTGATAGGTAAGTATGGTACTTCGAATTGCTCCTCTTTGTTCTTTTACCCGAATCAACTGCCCAGATTCATTATAGGTATTTTCATAATAGTTTCCTGCCTCTTGCGCAATCAGACAAAATTCTTTCTTTTCTCGATCCTCTATAAGAACATACTTTCGATCCCCTTTTCTTGTATTTTCCCAGTGATCCTTCTGATAGACAAAGGATTCTAAATGTCCATCCTGCAGCATTGCAGTAAGGGTTCCCTTTTCTCCAATTAAAAAGCTCTCATAGGCATGATACCATCCTTTCCCAAATGCACCATCATAGGCAAACGTAGATTGATAACGCCTTGCCATGATAAATTTTCCATATAAATCTTCAAACCAAAGATCTTCCATATATTGGAAAAGAAATCCTTTCGAAACACAAACTGGATCACAGCTATAAATCAATTTTGTTACTAATGTATTGACACCTGTCTGTAACACCTGTTTCCAATCTACTTTATCCCATCCATTGTGATACACCTGAGAGCCCAGATCAATTGTGCTGTCGAGTCCAGTATCAATAATCGCTGACCAGACCTTATGTTCGGTCAGGTTGGAAATCGGCGCACTAATCACTTGAGTTACAAAATCCTCTACTAAGCCTTCGATGGTAAGCTGTCCATTCCCAATTCCTCCAATAATGGAAGAAGTGGTCTGCTGAATTAAGTCACTCTTCACTTTTGACCAGTAACTTTCACAACTTCCAGCAATACAAAATACATTTTCCAATAAAGTATAAGCAGGTTCTGGAATCAATTTTCTGCTTCTGCTTTTTCCTGTGCTACCAACACAGAATCATCATAGGAAGCAGAAGGGGCTTTTGGTGTTCCTGTAGTAGTATGACGAATTCCGCTTCCTGCAAAAATCTGGCTGATCGCTTCCAATGCCAAAATATGATCTTCAATTGGATACATCTCTCCTGTTTCTGAATTTACTGTACATCTTGCTACATAAAGTAAAGGATCCGCATGAAAAGAAAGATCTATTTCTTCATCTGACAATAAAATTAATATTTTTTCCGTTTTCCCTTTTCTATCAGGAAATTCCTTTACTGCTGATTCTAACCCGAAACCTATGTCTGTATCTTCTTGAAATTTTATAGAATTTATATAATGAATCAGATTCACTTCTCTTCTTTTTTATAAGAGAAGTCAAAGAATATCGATATGCAATCGTATGATTATAACCAACAATTCCAACTTTTGTATTTGTATCTTCTAATAACTCTATTGTTTCAGTCAATAACTCTAACGCAGTAACACCTGCTTCACTCTGTAACATAGACCCACTAACATCAATTACAAACTCCACTTCATATGATTTGATTTCTTCTTCATTTACTATATTTCCTTGCTCTGCTAATACACTTTGTCCTAACATACCTAAAAAAATAACAATTCCTATTAGGATAAATAAAAACTTCCAAACGATAGAAAAACTTAATCTATAAACTTTATCGTACATCTCTCTTCCCCTTTTCTTATCCTAATACGCCATTTTTTCTATACAAAAACTTTCTATTTTACCAACCTGCATTTAGAGAGTAGGTCTATGCAAAAATATTGCTTTTTACTAAAAGCGATACATTTGTTTGTGAGCCTTTTGCAAATAACTCCGAATTAGACCTACCCTCTGATGCAAGTGTTCGGACTGCAATAACAAGACCACAATAACAATTTATATACAACATATCATCCCCAGATAGTTCTTAGCATATCGACAAATTTACAAAAAAACAAGGTCGTATTTGGAAAAATTATGTCGAATAAAAGTTTTCCAAAAACGACCTTGTTTTTTTATTTAAATAGTATATGATAGAAATGATTCTATCAATAAGCAACTTTAATTAAAACCTTACCCATTAAATTTGCTTTTAACAATAATCGCATAAAGCGAAAGGAGACTCTTCATATGAAAAATATTCTAAAAAAACCATTTTTAACAACTATTCTTACTCTTTGTTTTATGTTTACTATATTGTCTGTTCCAAGTAAAGCAAATGCTTCGGAACCAGTATCTAATCCAATAGAAGAAACAGAAGATAATGGTATTATGCCACTTTTCGATTACATTTTTAATGAATAATCTTCATATTTAATTAATATGTTCTTTTATATGTTCCATTATTTTATAATTTCCACATAATTTAGCAATATAATATGCCTGCTGGAATAATTCTTGGCAGGCTTCTTTACTTTCTTCAAGCACTTCTTTCCCATATGCTATATTATAAATAATATTTGGTAACATTCCCATTTTCCCCATTTTTTCACATAATATTCTCGCTTGTTCTTCTGCCTTTATTGCTTCTTGTATTTTTCCCATTCTTCCTAACGTTTGTCCTAAATTAGATAACACTAAAGCTTCACTAATTGCTCTCTCTTCCTGATCCACTCGTATCTCTTTAAAATATCGCTCTAACTGCTGTAATAAAGAAAGAGCCGTTTCATACTTTCCTTCTTCTGCATAAGTCATTGCAATATTGCAAAATAAACGAACTTCATATCGACTAAAAATTCCCTTTGGTATACTTCCATCCTGATATTTTGGAATTGTGCAACGTAAAGCTTCTATTAACTGAATTCTTCTTGTTTCCGAATCAATCCTTCCTAACCGATAATCAATTAATGCATGTAGCCTCTTTATAAATTGTTGATTTACCTTATCATCTAGATCTAATTTTCCTTCAAATTCAGCCAAATATTCTTCTGCTTCTTTATATGCATTATTGGTAATTAAATTCTCTAATGTTTCCCATTCCAGATATACTTCCACATCACTGCAATGAACAAATAAAGAATATGGTTCTTTATCTTTTCCCAAACGTTTCATTAAAGCTGCTGCATTTGCTCTGCTTGGTGTTTGCTCTCCCACTTCAATTCGTCTTAATGTTCTATCATCACAGATTCCTTCGCATAACTGCTTCCTTGTTATATGTTTTCCTTCCCTGGTTTTACGAATTACCTCACTGATTGGATAGATCCCCATTCTGTTCCTCCTTTAAATAACCTTTTATCTCTTGTGCTAATTCCAACTTCTCAAAACAAAGACATAAATAATAAGCAAATTGATAACTTTCTATTATTTCTGATTTCTCTAATTTTCCATGTTGATATAATACCCTTTGACATTTTGCCTTCCAATACAATAATTCACAACAAAAATTTCCATTGAGTGTATCTGAAACAGTCTTCAATCCTTTTTCACATAATTCTACACCCCTTTTTGCCATTTTATAGTCCAGCATATAAGGAACAATTCTAGATATAATATAAGTATAAGGTTCTGCCATTTGTTTTTTACTAATTTGTCTTTGTTCCAAATAATTTAATATCTGCTCCCATATTCGATATGCATCTTCTCTTTCTTTTTGTCTCTCATAAGCATCTGCAAGCATACAAAAAAGTTCTAATTCCTCAAATCCAAGTAAAGTAATTTCACTTTCTTCCCATCCATCTACAGTAAAAGAAATTGCCTCTTTCATTAGTAAAATTCCTTCTTTTTGCTTTCCTTCTTCCACCATAAGAAACGCTTTTTCTGCTGTTATAAATTGCTTTTGTAGAGGATCTTTTTTATTTTCTCCAATTTCTATTTCATAATTTCTTAACTGTTCTTTCATCTGTATCAGATTCTTTTGTCTTTTCAGTTCTAAAATCTCCATTCTTTTTTCATACCACTTAAATTCCTTATCACTACAATAGCTTTCAAACTCACTAATCTGCCATCCTAAACGTCCTAATAAACATTGTGCAAGTAAAATACTTAGTGTTCTTTCATTATTTTCAATCCTTGATAATGTTGCTATGGAACAAACTCCCTGAGAAAGACATTCTAAACTAATCTGTTGTTTTTCCCTAAGATATCGTATAATTTCCCCTATACTCCAAGACCTTTTCTTTCTTTTCTGATCGAACATATCTCCTTCTTCCTTTCTTTTTTATTAAAATTCACCTCCAACCACATATGCTCCAAATTAATTTTTTGTCATATAATAATTTGACTTTACTTCCTTTTTATTAAACTTCATCCTTTTCTATAACATAAATAAAAAAGTATTTTACTACTCCCCACTGATAAACATATCTTATACTTATTATAGGACAACCCTATCTTCTTTGCAAGATCTTCCATTCTTATAACAGATATTATTTTCTTCTCTATACCAAATGTCTTTCCTCTATTTATCAATTTTTTCTATTTTTACTTTTCTAATCTCTAAAATAGATCTTACTTCATACTATCTTCTCTAATAACTCCATCTATACTCTTAATTTAAAAATCAATTTTTTATAATAGTTCAATCCCTCTTTACCAATTTCCCTTTCTTAATAATTAATAGACTGTCAATTAATACTCAATAACGGATAACAGATTCTGTAAACTATATTTATATTAAAACAAAAAAAGATAGCTTATTTTTGATAAGCTATCTTTTCATTTTCTGCTTTTTTATAAGTTTATAAAATAAGTGGCAATTTTTTCTTTACTTAAAGAATACTTTTTCATAATAAGTGTTTTTATCATTTCATTCTCATATCCAAGTTCCTGAAGAATGATAATCAATTGTCGAATTCCCTGTTCTATTCCTTTTTCTAACCCTTTTTCTATCCCTCTTTCTATTCCTTGTTCTTCTGCCTTTCTCTTAATTTCATTTATTTCTGGTTCCATAAGTTCAAGTAATGCCTGACACATCTGATCATCTCCTCTTATTTCATTTAAAATCTTTTTATTTGCCTTTACACTCACTTCTAATATAGAATCTGCAAATTCTTTTTCTTGTTTCTTACCTAATTGCTGAATTTGCTCTAATAGCCTTCGCATCTCTTGTTCTTCCATTTTTTCTGTCAAGGCCTTTAACCAAATATGTGCTTCTCTATCTAATTCTTTCGTTATAATAAGCTGAACTGGAAATAACCATTGGTTTAATACATAATAAATTCCATTATATCTTTTCTCTACTGAAATTCCAGCTTGTTTACAATAGCGAAACAATCCAATCGGTTTTGCTTCTCGAACAATAGATACTGTTATTTCTTTGGCATCTCTTTTATTTACAGTTTCTCCATAAGATTTATAAAGACACGCATAAGCAATTGTCTTATATACCACATCAATGTCAAATCGATCCTTTGGGGATTTATACTCTATAATATTATATTGCCTAAAAATTGCCCCTATTTCATTTTCAATTCGATTTGGTGCTTCCTTTTTTATTATCAATAAGTCTACTAAAAGTGGTTTTGTATTCAAATTATACTCTTTTTCGAATATCAGGTCTTCCTGATTTTCTGTCAATTCTAAGTTCATTGCTGCTACAAAACCAGGATGCCATTGAATCATGGTATCTTTCATCTTTTACTCCTTTGTTTCTTTTTCACTCTAATCTTATTGTAACATATTTTTCTTTTTTTGCAAGAAAAAATCAATATTTTTTCTCTCAATTTTCTTTTATAATCGGATAATATATTTCTACTTTATTTTAAATTTTAGTCCTATTATAGCAGACCCATCAATATAAATATCATAAATTTCCATATTACTTTGCTCTTTTACAAAAGAAACAATCAAATCTCTTTGTGAACAAATACTATTACTTTCTGTTACATATCCGATTCGATCTTCTCTTGATAAGCGCAGATATGCAGCTACATAAAAATAATCTTCTTGCATAAAATCTCCGTTTTTTTTATCTTATGTAATCATATGCCTGTTTTATTCTTTATTATAAATAGCAAAATTATATCAATTTTTAAAAAAAGAAAGGGCAAAATACCCTTTCTTTTTAAATGAATCCCATCCTCTGAAACTCATAATATATCCCATCTTCCCAAACATTTCCACAAACAATATCTGCCATTTGCTGTAATTCAAAACAAGCATTTCCCATAGCTACACTAACTCCAGCACATGCCATCATCTCATAATCATTCATACTGTCCCCAAAAGCAACTGTATCTTGAAGCAATGCTCCATAATATTGACAAACGACTTGCATCCCTTTTCCTTTATCTACACCTCGCCAAATAATCTCTCCATTAAAGCAATTCGTACTATCTCCATAAGGATGTACTACAAAAGAAAATCGATCTTCTAGATACCTTTTTGCTTTCTCGACTGCCTCTAACGTTGTACTAGTAAAGCAAATCTTATAAGCTCCCTTTCGGGGATAACTTTTATAAGGTAAAATAGGAATCCCTGCTTCAATTTCTTTCTGCATCCGAATTAATTCCGAATTTTTTGGATCTAATTTTGCTGTTCTAAGAAGTTCTTCCATTTGTGGATCCGTAAAAATTCCTTCTGGACTTTCTATTCTGCAAAAAATTCCATAAGAATGAAAAATAGAAAGACATTCTTGTATCAATTCCTCTGAAAGCAGATAATCAAAAATCACATTTCCTTCTACCTCAATATGTCCCCCAGCACTGGCAATGACTCCATCAAATCCTACCTCTAAAATATCTGATCCAATAATTGGCATATTTCGTCCAGTACATAAAAACACCTTATGACCTTTTTCTCTTGCTTTGCATATTGCTTCTGTTACCAAAAAAGAAGGTTTTGCCATAGCAGACACCAAAGTCCCATCAATATCTAAAAAAATTAATTTTTCATCCATAATCTTCCCTCAGCTTTTATTTTTTATAAACTGTAACCAAAGTCTGATCGGTTCCTATCTTTCCAGGCTTTGTCTTTTCTATTTGCTTCTCCTCTGGCAAATCTGTAAAAATCATAGGAATTACTGTATCATATCCTGCCTTTTTTATTTGTTCTTGATCAAATTCAATCATAAGCTGTCCCTTTTTTATTACATCTCCATCTTTTACATGAGCTGTAAAATATTTTCCTTGTAAATTTACTGTATCCACACCAATATGAATTAAAATCTCTGTTCCATACTGACTACGAAAACAAACTGCATGTTTTGTATCAAATACACTTATCACTGTCCCATCTGAAGGCGCATACACTTTTCCTTTTGAAGGAATCACTGCCACTCCATCTCCCAAAACTTTATTCGCAAATGTTTCATCTTTTACTTCTTCTATTGCAATTAATTCTCCCTGTGCATATCCAAAAAAGCTCTCCTTCTCAGGAACTTTTTTTTCCATTAAACCTTTCTCTTGCTCAGAATGTTCTGTTGTCTCAACTAAAGTTTTATCCATAAACTTTCCAAGAATCATTGTCATAATAAATCCACCTGTAATTGCTACTATATGTGCTATCACATAATTTCTATATCCATTTCCTGCTGGATCCGCTAGTGCAATTCCAGGAAGCACTGTTGTTCCAAATCCAACCGCTGCCAAATTTGTCATATAGACAACAATTCCGCCTAAAGCTCCTCCAATACATCCTCCAATAATTGGAAAACGATATCTTAAATTAATCCCAAACAACGCTGGTTCTGTAATACCAAATAAAACGGAAACAAAACTAGGAATACAAAGTTCTCTGGTTTTTGTATGATTCCGATGTCTAACTAAATAGCCAAGTACTGCTCCACCTTGTGCAATAATTGCTACTGACATCAAAGGATTTAAAAAATTTCGGCCAGTATCTGCTAAAAGTTGTGCCTCAATTGCTCCAAAGATATGATGCAGACCAGTAATTACTACTAATTGTTGTAAACCAGCAAAAATTCCATATCCAACTATACCAAGATTTTGTGTCATCCATACCAAAGCATTTGTAATTCCAGAAGAAAGTCCTCGTCCCACTGGACCAATTACCGTAAATAAAAGAAGTGCACCAACCAATGTGGTAAGTAATGGCGAAAGTAACAATCGAATCACTTCTGGTACCTTTTTTTCAAAGAAAAGGTCTAGTTTTGCTGTTACAAATCCCATTAACAATGCCACAATAATTCCGCCCTGAAATCCTACCAAATCCACGCCAAGCCCAAAAATATGTAACGTTGTGACCTCTACTGTTCCCTGTGCTGCCGAATAAGCATTGGCCAAACTATCACTTAGCATAATACATCCCATCACAATTCCAAGAATCGGTCGTCCTCCAAATCGTTTACATGCACTATAAGCAACTGCAAGCGGCAAAAATCCAAAAATTGCTCCAGAGGAAATATTAATCAATTTGTTTATTCCATATAAAGTATCGTTTCCCTTTACAATCTCCATATTTCCAAGTACTCCAGAAAGTCCAGTTAGCAAAGCTGCGGCAAGGATACCTGGCATAATGTCTACAAATACATCGGATAACGCTTTAATAATTCTCTGAAGTGGATTCATCTTCTTATTTGCTACTGTCTTTAAATCGCTTAAGCTCATATTTTTCATATTGTTATGCTCTGCAAATACCTCGTAAACATCATTTACCAACCCTGCCCCAAAAATAATCTGCACTTGATCCCCAGCTACAAATACCCCTTTTGCAAGATCTACATCCTCTATTGCCTTTAAATCTGCTCTATCATTATCTCTTAATACAATTCTAAGACGTGTTGCACAATGTGCAACTCCTTGAATATTCTCTTTTCCTCCCACCAACTTTGTAAGTTCAATCGCAATCTTTTCATATCTCTGTCGCTTATTCGCATCCATTTCATGCGCCTCCTTTTCCTTTTTTCTGCTCAGAAACATTCCGATTCCGATTCCCTCCGTGGCCACAGTAATGAAATCTTCTTTCTTTTTTTGCTTCTTGTAATCTTTATTATATCCTGTTATAATAAAAATCATATGGAGAAATGTGACTTAGATATTGGACATTGTGACTACTAATAAAAATATTTTTTTATATACTTTTTTTATCTTATAGGAGGTTCTTTATGAAAGATTTTATTTTTTCTAATGATTTTTCTAGAAATATTGATGCTATGATTTATACTTGTGGATATGAAAACTGCTTACCTGGACACAGTTATGGTCCTGTTATGCGAAAGGGTTATCTTATTCACTATATTTTAAGTGGCTGTGGAATCTATAAAACTAGAGGAAAAATCTTTCATTTAAAAGAAGGAGATGCTTTTTTAATTTGCCCAGACGAACTAATCTATTATGAAGCTGACAATAAAAATCCATGGAGTTATACTTGGATTGGAATACAAGGTATCAAAATAAAAGGCTATCTAGAACGAACCTCTCTTTTAGAACAAATTGTCTTTCACTATGGACAAGATGAGCAATTACGCCGCTGTCATGAAAGAATGTTTGAAGCAAATCAACTAAAAACAAACCGTGACTTAATTATGAATAGTATTTTATATGAATACTTCTTTCTTTTAACTTGCAAATTTCCCAATCGCCAAGTTACCTTTAATGAAAAAAAATCAGACTATGTAGAGGAAGCTTTAAACTATATTGAAAGTAACTATTGTGATCCAATTACCATTCAAGATATTGCCAATCACCTAAATATCAACCGGTCCTATTTACACCGCCTGTTTAAAGCTTATACTGGATTTTCCATTCAAACTTACTTATTAGACTATCGAATTCGTCAGGCATGTATTCTGCTAAAAACAACCACATTATCAATACGAGTCATTGCTCACTCTGTCAGTTATGCAGATCCATTATATTTTTCAAAACTATTTCATCAAAAAAAGGGAATTAGTCCAAGTGAATATAGAAACCATCATTCCTAAAAATATTTATATCCTTTACTCCTTACACTTTCCAGTAATAGAATCAATTGTAACTTTCCATACTGCAGTTTTTGATAAACTTTTTGCAATTTCCTTTTCAAAGTTTTCCATATTTGTAGGAGTATGCCGTTCACATAACATACGAAGTGCAATAACCTTTTCTTCTTCTAAGTAAACCTCCTGTGCTATACCATATGCAATTGCTGACTCATATTTTGTAGTAAACTTATCCTTTTCTCGATAAGTATTTCCTACAAAAGTCATACATACATTTGGACATTTTCTCATTAATTCTACCTTTTTTCCATCTTTTGCACAATGAAAGTAAATATTCTCGTTCTCCCGAACAATACTAATTGGTATGCAATAAGGCTTCCCTTTTTGATCTACCATAGACAAAACCGCATACTCACATTTATCTACAACCATAAATGCAAACTCTTGATCCCTCTCTCGATCTTTTCTTCTCATCAAAACTTTCCTCCTAATCCTTTTTCTTTCTTCTATTTTCTAGCAATTCTTTTACTCCATCCCCCGTATCAAGTATAGCAATTCCAACATGACGTCCAAGTATTCCTCTCTGATGTACTTCCCTGCTTCCTACAATTTCATGTACTCTGTCCATTTTTTGCCTCTCTGTTTTTGCTTTCTCTTTTCCAGTATATTCACCTTTTCTTTTCCTGTCGAAGTCTTCCTTTTTTTGTTCTATAGTACTTTTGACCCATCTTTTTTTATTTACTTGCAATCTTCTCTTCTCAGTAGTATACTATAAATAACTAGTTCTGATACTAATTCACAAATGATGTTTCTATTATATATACCATACGATATATCTATCATTTATCCACATATTCCGCCTAATCCTACTGCAAAATACTTATTTCCCGTATCCATACTGATATGGTCGACTTTATGTTCGCAGTCTTTTATAGGCTGCGGTTTTTTGTACATTTTTATTTCCCCCTACCAAAGACAATCTACTTTTAATCAGCCATATGGCAATATCTAAGAAAGGAGATTCCTATGACAATTGGAAACTATCTTGAATATCTAGGGATAGATGGAACTGCCATTCTATCAGAAGAAACAAAAACAGAACTTTATGTATGCAAAGCATTTCAATTAAAAAAGAAATCCAGCCATAGTACGAATCCTGCTTCTATTCGAACCCATGACTACAAATGCAGAGGTTCTGTTCCCTCTACATGGCTTCCGGCACTTTCGGATACCCCATAAAATAAAAAATTTCTTTTTATAGAGAAATAAGGCACAATAACAAGTGCCTTATTTCTTTGCCAAAAATTCTTTACTTTTTATTTTATCACAATATTATAAATTCGTCCTTTTACATAAATTTCCTTTACTACTTTTTTCTCTCCAATTGCTGCTTGTACAGAAACCTGTGCCATTACTTTTTCCTTTACCGTTTCCTGTGCTTCTTCCAATCCAACTGCAATGGTAGCCTTTACTTTTCCATTGACTTGTACTGCAATCTCTACTGTAGATTCCACAGTCTTATCTTCTTCATATCCTGGCCAAGTCTGCTGATAAAGCCTTTTCCCTTCTCCATAACTTTCCCATAGCTCTTCTGTCATATGAGGTGCTACTGGATTAAGCAAAACAAGCAATGTTTGATATTCTTTTTTTGTCACACTACCTTTTCGATAAAATTCATTAATTAATGCCATCATTGTTGCAATCGCTGTATTAAATTTCAAATTTTCAAAATCACTAGAAACCTTTTTAATTGTTTGATGCATCTTAATTTCTAAATCTGATGAATAATTCATCTCTTCTGTCAGCATATCCTGCAGCTTCCATACTCGATCTAAGAACCGCCGGCATCCCTTAACTCCCTCTTGCGACCAAGAAGCACTTAAATCAAACGCCCCAATAAACATTTCATAAGTTCGAAGCGTATCTGCACCAAATTCTCTTACAATATCATCTGGATTTACCACATTTCCACGAGACTTTGACATCTTCTCATTATTTTCTCCAAGAATCATTCCATGCGATGTTCTCTTTTGATAAGGTTCTGCTGTACGAACCAACCCCTCATCATATAAAAATTTATGCCAAAAACGAGAGTACAATAAATGCAATGTCGTATGCTCCATTCCACCATTATACCAATCTACTGGCATCCAATAATCCAATGCTTCCTTACTTGCAAAAGCCTCTGTACAATTTGGATCAGTATAACGAAGAAAATACCAAGAAGATCCTGCCCATTGTGGCATAGTATCCGTTTCTCGCTTTGCTGGTCCGCCACAGCAAGGGCAAGTCGTATTTACCCAATCTGTCATTACCGCCAATGGAGACTCTCCATTATCAGTTGGCATATAACTTTCTACTTCTGGCAGCATCAAAGGAAGTTCTTTTTCCTCTAATGGCACATAACCACATTTCTCACAATGCACAATTGGAATTGGTTCTCCCCAATATCGTTGTCTAGAAAATACCCAATCTCTTAATTTATAATTCACCTTTTTCTTACCAATTCCCTGCTCAATTAACCAGTCAATTATCTTCTCTTTTGCCTTTGAAACTTCCAAACCATTTAGAAAATCTGAATTCACCAGCTTTCCTGTATTTGTATTCGTATATGCTGCCTCCTGGACATTACCACCCTCTACCACCTCAATAATAGGAAGATGAAATTTTTTCGCAAACTCCCAGTCTCTTTCATCATGTGCTGGCACTGCCATAATCGCTCCTGTACCATATGTCATTAAAACATAGTCCGAAATCCAAATCGGAATTTCCTTTCCATTCACTGGATTGATTGCTTTTATTCCAGAAATTTCCACTCCTGTCTTATCCTTAGCAAGTTCTGTTCGCTCAAAGTCAGATTTTTTTGCTGCCATTTCACGATATGCTAATAATTCCTTATAATTTTCAATCTCTTCCTTATACTTCTCCACTAATGGATGTTCTGGTGATATGACCATATAAGTTGCTCCAAACAAGGTATCTGGCCTAGTTGTAAAAATTCTCAATGTCTCTTCTTTTCCAACCAGCTTAAAATCTACTTCTGCTCCAACGGAACGTCCAATCCAATTTTTTTGAGAAATCTTTACTTTTTCAATATAATCTACCTGATCCAAATCTTGAATCAACTTCTCCGCATACTCTGTAATCTTTAACATCCACTGGCTCTTTACTCTTCGTACAACTTCACTTCCGCATCGTTCACAGACCCCATTGACCACTTCTTCATTTGCCAGTCCTACTTTACAAGACGTACACCAATTAATTGGCATCTCACTTTTATAAGCTAGTCCTTTTTTAAACAGACGTAAAAAAATCCACTGTGTCCATTTATAATAATTTGGATCTGTTGTATTCACCTCTCTTTTCCAATCAAATGAATATCCCAATGCCTTTAATTGATTTTTAAAATGCTTGACATTATTTTCTGTAACAACTCTTGGATGAATCTGATTTTTAATTGCATAATTCTCAGTAGGAAGTCCAAATGCATCCCACCCCATTGGATACAAAACATTATATCCTTGCATCCTTCTTTTTCTAGCTACAATATCCAATGCTGTATAAGGTCTTGGGTGTCCTACATGAAGTCCCTGTCCAGACGGATACGGAAACTCTACTAATGCATAATACTTTGGCTTTGAATAATCCGTCGATGCCTGAAATGCCTCCTCCTTTTCCCAAATATCCTGCCATTTTTTTTCAATCTCATTTGGATTATAAACTCGTTCCATCTTTCTTTTTCCTTTCCTAATCAGCGAATCCTATTTATGATTCACCTTATACTAATAAATTAAACCCAAAATTGCTTCTTCCCAATCTGCGAATAGTTCTATTGAACAGCAAATTTTCCCTGTACATAAAAAATAACCTCTCCATCTTCTAATCTAGAGACGAAAAGGTCTGTCATTCGCGATACCACTCTAGTTCATATAGACTTTTACTTTTCTATATGCACTCTTATCTTCTATAACGGGAATTCCCGCCCTGCCTACTTTTCATTTCAGTCAGAGAGCTCCAAGACGAGTTCAAAGACATTTCGCTATCGTATTCCACCAATTAACGACTCTCTGTAAGTTTCCTATCTTTTACTACTTCTTTTCCTAGCCGATTTTATTCTATTTTATCTTTTTTCTATTATAAAAAGTGTGATTCTATTTGTCAAGAAATTCTTGAAGAAATTTCCTATTCTTCTTTATTTATTATTTTATTCTTAACTTCAGTAAAACAATTTCTAATTCGTATTTCATATACATTTTTTGAAAATCGAATACCATACTAAAAATGAATAAATATAAAAATATAATTTTTCTTTTATTTATATGTAAAACGTAAAAAAGCCAGCATACAGCTTAGCGTCTGGGGACTGCCTTGTTCTAGGCAAATCAGGGCAGTTTTTTGTGAAGATGAGATCCGACCCTTAGAACAGTTTAGCGAAGAGCTCCCATGCGATAAGCTTAACTGTTCTTAGGGTCTAGCTCATTGGAACTTTTGCCCGCCTAGAACAAGGCAGTCCCCAGACGCTATGCGTCCACCACGACTTTACTTATACTTCTAAAATACCAATCTCCCAATCTGATACACCACCAAAGCCACTCCCCAAGCCAATATCAGCTGAAACCCAATCATCCCAAACATCCATTTCCAAGAATGTGTTTCCTTCCGAATCGTTCCTATCGTAGCTGCACAAGGTACATACAACAGACAAAACAACATCAAACAATATGCATTTAAAGCCCCAAACCCACTCTGTTCCAAAACCTGCGTCATCTCTGCCATTCCAACTGCCGAATTAATATTCCCTATTCCAAACAATACCGAAAAACTAGAAACCACCACTTCCTTTGCACTAATTCCAGAAATCAAAGCCACTCCAATCTGCCACATCCCAAGTCCTGCCGGAGCCAGTACTGGTACCAAAAATCGTCCAATTATAGCACCAAAACTTTGTGCTACATCCGTAGTAAGACCATGAAAATTAAAGTTTAATAAAAACCAAAGCACAATAGAAGCTACAAAAATTGTTGTCCCTGCTTTTGTCAAATAATCCTTCACCTTTTCCCATACATAGACACCTATTGTTCGCATATTTGGCGTCTTATATTCTGGCAATTCAATTAAAAGATTATTTTCTGCCTGTGCTTTCTCTATTTTCCCAATTATCAAAGATACCAAAATTGCCATAAAAAGTCCAATTACATACATAGAAAAAGCAGCTAACATCGCATACTTTCCAAAAAAACATCCTGCTAATAATACATAAATAGGAAGTCTTGCAGAACAAGACATAAATGGTATCACCAAAATCGTTTTCTTTCTATCTTTTTCTTTCTCTAATGCACGAGTAGCCATAATAGCTGGAACCGTACATCCAAATCCCAATACCATAGGAAGAAATGCTTTTCCAGAAAGTCCCATTTTACTCATAATATTATCCATCACATAAGCCACTCTAGCCATATAACCACTGTCTTCTAAAAAAGCAAGTGCAAGAAACAAAATAAAAATATTAGGAAGAAAAGTAAGAATTCCTCCAACTCCTGCAATAATTCCATCTACTACCAAAGAAATCATCCAATCGGATGTATGTATCACTTCTAAAAGATGAAGTACTGCATCAGAAAATATCTCTATTCCAAGTTCAAAATACCCCTTTAAAAAATCCCCTATTGTAAATGTCAAAAAAAAGACGCCTGCCATAATCCCTAGAAAAATCGGCAATCCCCAAACAGGATGTGTTAGCACCGTATCGATTCGATCCGTTGCTTGCGATTTTGATTCTCGATTTACTAATGTTTCTTCTACTACTTCATCAATATATTCATATTTTTGAAAAATAATTTCCTTTTCATAATTATTTTCTTTTTCTAAGACAGCTTTCCGATAAGTTTCTTCTATTTCAGAATCTCGTTCTAATAGCTTAATTGCATACCATCGGCTGTGTACTAGTTCTCCATAATGTACAGAAAGTTTTTCCTCTACTGCTGCTATCTTCTCCTCAATTTCTTTATGATACTGCATTACAACATCCTGTGGCCCCTCTTCAAAATGATGAACCACTGCATGAAGAAGTACATCTAATCCCGTTCGTTTTCTTGCTGACACTGGAACTACTGGAATTCCTCCCAACATTTCTGGCAGGCGATGAAGATCAATTTCCATTCCTCTTTCTTCTACAATATCCATCATATTCAATGCTAATATCACTGGCTTTTTCATCTCTAATAATTGTAATGTTAAATATAAATTACGTTCCAAAGAAGAGGCATCCACTACATTTACAATAACATCTATATTTTCCTCCATAATACATCGTCTTGAAACTTTTTCTTCAATGGAATAAGAAGATAAACTATAAATGCCAGGTAAATCAATTAATTTCAATCGCTGTCCTTTATACTCAGTCTCTCCCTCTACCCTTTCTACTGTAACTCCCGGCCAATTTGCTACTTTTAAATTGGCTCCAGTAAATGCATTAAATAAAGTAGTCTTTCCACAGTTTGGATTTCCTGCAAATCCTACCACAATTGGTCTGTCCATCTATCTTTCCTCCTTAGGAACCACTTCAATCCCCTGTGCAATATGTTTTCCTATTGCTAGTCTAGTTCCTCGTACTTTTATAATACAAGCACCTCCATGCTTTGCATTTAACTTTTGTACCACGGTTCTTTCATTCATTCCCAGTGCTTGTAGTCGTCTAGTTAAATTAAACTGTTCCAATTGAATCCCTACAATCTGAAATTGTTCTCCTACTTTTCCTTCATATAATGTCATATTGATTTTACCATTCCTCTCTTTTGTATTCTCTCACTTTGTTGTCTTATCAAAATATGCCGGAATTATTATACCATTATCGATCAGCAAATTACAATGTCTTTACTAAAATTGTCAGAAATTTTTTCTTTTATAATAATACAAAAAAAGCTGCCGTATTTATGATTTTTTAATCACAAATACGACAGTATCTTCGCTACAAGCATAAACATCCAATATAATATCAATATCATCATTACGTTTTCTTGTATTTTTCAGAAGAAAAAAATATCAATGGCACCCTACTACAATAGGATGCCACTCCCTCAGTTTCCTATCCTTACCTTTTAAGCTAATTCTACTTACTAAGTGTCATAAGTTTATTCTTTAATTCATTTTCAATTCGATTCAATTCCACTTCAGCATCAGCCCGTTTCTGTCGTCCCTCTGTCTGAATCCGCATTACTTCATCTAAAGTACTAATCAAATTTTCATTTGTCTTCTTCAAAGTTTCAATATCCACAATCCCACGCTCCGATTCCTTCGCTGTCTCAATCGTTGCCATCTTCAAAGTCTCTGCATTTCTTCGAAGCAATTCATTTGTCATGTTTGTCACTTCTCGTTGTGCATTTGCTGCCTGCTGTGAATGTGCTACTCCAAGTGCCAGCACCATTTGGCTCTTCCAAAGAGGAATTGTATTTACAATTGTAGACTGAATTTTCTCTGCCATCAATGTATCATTATTCTGTATCAGCCGAATCTGTGGTGCCATCTGAATGGAAATCATTCGTGTCAATTCCAGATCATGAATCTTTTTCTCAAACCGATTAATCATCGCATTATAATCATTTACTGCCTGTGCATCCTCTGGTAATCCCGTTCTTTGTGCATGTGCCATCAATTCTGGCAGCTCCTTTGCCTTTACATTTGCTAGTTTCTTTTTCCCAGCAAGAATATACATAGAGATCTCCTTAAAATAGGTTTTATTCAGCTCATACATCTTATCTAACATAGCCACATCTTTTAAAAGCTGAATTTGATGCCCTTCCAGCGTCTGACAAATATTATTGACATTTGTTTCCGCCTTTGCATACTTTACCTTCATCCCTTCTAGTTTATTACTGCTCTTCTTAAAAAATCCCAAAAATCCCTTACTCTCTTCTTCTGCATCAAAATTCTTTAGTTCCATTACCACATTGCTTAACATTTCGCCAAGCTCACCCATATCCTTTGTTTTTACATTATTTAATGCAGATTCAGAAAAATCAGCCATTTTCTTTTGCGCTCCGGCACCATACTGAAGAATCATATTCGAATTATTAATATCAATCTGAGATGCAAAATTCTCTACCATCCGCAACTCTTCTGCTGACAAATTACTTTCATCTAAAATTGGCTTCTCTGGCTCTACTGGCTTTTTTGGCTCTACCGCTGCAACTGGTGCTGATTCTGGAAACGGTTCAAATGTAAGAGTAGGAACCGCCCCTTCCAATGTTAATTCTACTTCCTTTAATTCTTCGCTCATAGTATCCTCTCTTTCTAAATATGAATTGATGAACTTTGCTACTTCACACGATCAAAATCTGACTCCTTTAATCCCTCCTGTGTCAGTATCGTATTCAATACAGAAATATCCGTTGCAATATCCATCGCTTTATCATCAAATAAGCTGTCAAATAGCTTATAAAATGCCTTAATAATCGTATCAATTGTACTTTCAATCTCCTGTTTGGAATTTCGAATATTATCTGTTTCTACAGTATAGCGGTCAAACTCCCGATAGGCATTAATCAACTTAATTGTAGTAGGAAGATAATAATCCATAAACTTTCGCATTTCTCCAATTTTATCTGGATTTTTCTCTAACTCCATAAAAATTCTTCCAATAATATCCTCCAGCTTATACAGCTTGTTCGAAATTTCCTCACCCAAAATTGCCTCATTTGCTTCCCGAATCTGTTTTAAATAACTCTCTCCATCTGTTACTGCCTCTCGCATTTCTTTTATATAAGGGTCTTCTTCTTTTCTCTGCTTTTGCTGTTCTTCTTCTTTTAATCTTTTTTGTTCCTCTAACTCTAGCCGATTTCTTTGTTCTAATGCACTTTGTGCCTGCATATACTGTTCATAGCTTTCTGCATTTAAAAAAAGATAATCCTTTTTCTTACTCAATCTTCCCTGTGGAAACATCTTTAGTTCCATCATTTTTCTCAAATCTTTTACTACAAATCCCTTATCTTTATCCACTGCTGTTGCCAGTTCTTTTACTTCACAAAATGTACGTCCATGCAAATACTTTACATACTCCCGATACCGATTCAACCGTTTTCGAATCCTATTTCCCTTTGAAAGTAAAAAAATACTAATTAATAAAAATGGCAGCAGAATTCCAAAAGCAACTTCTGCACCTCCACCTCCAACACCACAGCTCATTAAAATCGCTAGAATACTCTCTGTTACTCCAAATCCCAATACTCCAATCCATCCAAATACTGTTGCAACCATTCCAGAAACACTTCCAGATGGCCGACTTGTAACCAAAGGCGAATCATATCTTTTTGTTGGCACTGCCGACTGCATCTTTCTTACATTCTCATAATTTCTGCTTACAAAAGATTCCTTTTTTTCTTTTTCCGGCGTATATGTAGAATAAACACCATTGCGATACATCATCCTTGTGTTATTCTTTTCCTTTTGCGGTTTTCCTTGCACTTGTCCCAGCTCCATATTTACTTGCCGAATCGCTGTATTTACCGTTTTCGAAATTTCTCGATTTAGATTTTTAAAATTACCCTGTGATACCGCACTCTGCACAATACTTTGTATTTCATTGCCCAGATTAGACTCTTCTGTCTTTTCTCTTTTTTCCATACTTATACCAAGCCTTTCTTCCCCATCTTTCTCAATATTTTGATTATATACCACTTTAGCATCTGGTGCAAGATGAATCTTCATACCAGTCCAATAAAAATAAAAAAGCAGGAACTATTTTTCAATAATTCCCACTTTTAACAATTCAATTATTCTGGTTTACATCATTCCCATTCCACCAGCTCCAGCAGGCATAGCAGGAGTATCTTCTTTAATATTTGCTACAACAGATTCTGTAGTCAATAAAGTAGAAGCTACACTTGTTGCATTTTGAAGAGCGCTTCGTGTTACCTTAGCTGGGTCTAAAATTCCTGCCTCAACCATATCTACATAAGCCTCTTTTAAAGCATCAAATCCGATTCCATCTTCTGCCTCACGTACTTTACTTACAATTACAGAGCCTTCTAAACCTGCATTAGAAGTAATACAGAACAATGGTGACTCTAATGCTTTCAAAATAATATTTGCTCCTGTCTTTTCATCTCCTTCCAAAGAAGAAGCCATCTCAGCTACTTTCTTAGAAGCATGAATATAAGCAGCACCGCCGCCCTGAACGATACCCTCTTCTACAGCTGCCTTTGTAGCTGCAAGTGCATCTTCCATACGAAGTTTATTCTCTTTCATCTCTGGTTCTGTAGCAGCACCTACACGAATCACTGCCACACCACCTGCCAACTTCGCCAATCTCTCCTGTAATTTTTCTCTATCAAAATCAGAAGTTGTCTCTTCAATCTGCATCCGAATCTGAGATACTCTAGAAGCGATTTCTTCCTTATCGCCCTCTCCATCAACAATAATTGTATTTTCTTTCTGTACTTTCACTGATTTTGCACGTCCCAGCATATCCATTGTTGTCTCTTTCAAATCCAGACCAAGTTCCTCAGAAATCACTTCTCCACCAGTCAAAATAGCGATATCTTTAAGCATTTCCTTTCTTCTATCACCATAACCAGGAGCCTTTACTGCTACAACAGAGAATGTACCTCTCAATTTATTTACAATCAAGGTAGTCAAAGCTTCTCCTTCTACATCCTCAGCAATAATCAACAGCTTTGCACCAGACTGTACAATCTGCTCTAAAATAGGTAAAATTTCCTGAATATTTGAAATCTTCTTATCTGTAATTAAAATATATGGATTCTCCAAAACAGCTTCCATCTTATCCATATCAGTAGCCATATAAGCGGAAACATAACCACGGTCAAACTGCATTCCTTCTACTAAATCCAGTTCTGTTTTCATTGTCTTAGACTCTTCAATCGTTATTACACCATCATTAGAAACCTTTTCCATTGCATCAGCAACCAAATTTCCAACCTCTTCATCTCCAGCAGAGATAGCAGCAACTCTTGCAATCTGATTCTTTCCATCCACTTTACGGGACATCTGAGCAATTGCTTCCACTGCTACATCAGTAGCCTTCTTCATTCCTCTTCTTAAAATAATTGGATTTGCACCAGCAGCCAAATTTTTCATTCCTTCATGAATCATTGCCTGTGCCAAAACAGTAGCTGTTGTTGTACCATCTCCCGCTACATCATTTGTCTTTGTAGCTACTTCCTTAACAAGTTGTGCACCCATATTTTCAAATGCATCTTCCAACTCAATCTCTTTTGCAATTGTCACACCATCATTTGTAATAAGAGGTGCCCCAAAAGACTTATCCAAAACAACATTTCTACCCTTTGGTCCTAATGTCACTTTTACTGTATTTGCCAGCTTATTTACCCCTGTCTCCAAAGCGGTTCTGGCCTCTGCACCATACTTAATTTCCTTTGCCATAGTTAAATTTCCTCCTAAAATCAATTATAAAATCTCTTTTATCACCAAACATATTCCATCAAAAAACTACTCTACAACTGCCAAAATATCATTCTGTTTTACAACAATATACTCTACCTCTTCTAACTTTACTTCTGTTCCAGCGTACTTAGAAAAGATAACCTTATCGCCAACCTTTACCTGCATTGTCACTTCCTTACCATCCACAACTCCACCAGGTCCTACTGCAATCACTTCTGCCTGTTGTGGTTTTTCTTTTGCCTGTCCAGGTAACACAATCCCTGACTTTGTTGTTTCTTCTGCTACTAATTGTTTTAATACGACTCTGTCGCCTAAAGGTACTAACTTCATAATCAAAACGCCTCCTGAAATTTCATTTTATTAGCACTCACTTAAATCGAGTGCTAACTGCTAAGTAATATATTAGTGATTTTACCTAAATTATGCAACTCCCAAATTCCGTTCTGTATCATAATTTATCTCTTTTTTTCTTCCATTTTCTAATTTTTTCTTCTTTTAACTCGTTTTCCCAAATAAATCTAAAATAAATCTAAAATAACAGTAAACATAAAAAACACTTTACCATTCAGCCCCACCAACTCTCGGACAATGCAGCCTCTTCTTCTTTGCCCGAACCAGCACAAAACACCCACACTCCATACAAGTAAGTCCCCCAGCCAATCTATCACAAGCACTACACTTTTTCAATCGTTCCTCATAAACTCCATCCTCCACACAATCCTCTTTCTCCAGTCCAGAAAGATACTCTGCAATCTTCTCATACATCTTATCCACCTGAAGATTCAAAGGAATCTCACACTGACAAACTCTCCCTTCCACTTTTTTATCCTCCTTACCTCCCATATTTTTCCCCAACTTCTACCTCTCTATACCACCTCATACCAAAACCCCATTTCCCCCATAATAAACAACCAAAAGCCACCACCTACCATTAAAAAATCTTTACTACTAATTTACAATACAACTAAATATTATACCTAACCTAAAACAATTTACAAATACACAAAAATAAAATTTTGACAAAAAATTACTATTACAACCAAAACTTCCTCCCCGAATATACAGCAGGAAACGAATTGCAGGTCTATGAAGGGTCATGGAAATCCTAAGCGCAAGCGGGCCCAAAATAGACCTGCAATTCGTTTCCTGCGTCCGATTTAGAATCTTTTTTCTACCGCAACTTCCCATCCTCCTCCACAATAATCCCATTCAGCTTTGTAAGTGTCCTCTGCATTGCATCCTCCGAATTCTTCCAAGGTTCATCCTGATACCGATAATCAAACTTATTAATAAACCACTCCACATCCCCCAACATTCGTTTCATATTCTCCATATAAACTCGATTTGTCGCCTCCCGAAACTCCTCCAACTGTTTCCCGCTTAAATACTGACTCGCCCCTTCCAATAAAACCCGATAATGTTCATTACAAAATCCCTTCGATTCCTCATACTTCTTTCGAAACTCCCCATCACTCTTAAAAAGATGACAAACAGTCATAATATATCGTTCAAAACTCATCTGTATTCGTTCACAGACAAAACAAGACCCTTCCAGCCGCTTCATATAATCCACTACAGGATCTTCCTTTACTTTCTTAAAAAATCCCCCTTTCTCTACCTTTTGAGCTGCTAACGCCTCTACATCTGTGATAACCTTCTTTATATGTGTACTAGCCACTAAAGCCAATCCAAGCCGATTATTCTTCTCCCAAATCATTCGCATATGCTTCTCGCAAAACCCCAGCCGATCGGTCTGCATCCTAGTATCATCCTCCATATAACTAGGCCCCATTGTATAATCCACAGCATCTTCTTCCAATTTCTTTTTCATCGCACAAATTGGACACTCACAGTCTACTGCAAATGCATCATTTACTGGTATTGTATATAACTTTTCCTTCATACTATCTTCCCTTCTTTTCTATCACACGATTTATTAGTTCTACTAAAAGAATCCACTTTCCAAACTTTCCGCAGAATTTCTAACCCTTGTAAAATCTCTTGTTCTGAAAGGTTTGCATATCCAAGTACTACTGTATCTTCCCGCCTTTTTGCCTCTCCAATATAATACGCTGATAACCCATACACTCGAACTCCCCCTGCAAGCGCCTGCTCTACCAATTTCTGTTCCAAAATCCCTTGTTTCGAAGTTAAAAGCAAATGGATTCCTGCATTTTCTCCAGACACACAAAATCCAGGAAACGTTTGCATTTCACTTAAAATCAGATCATGTTTTGCTTTATAATTTGCTCTCATTCGGTTTAAATGCCGTTCAAAATACCCTTCTTTCAAAAAACAGGTCAGTACCGCCTGCTCAATTCGAGACACTGTACAAGAATAAAATCCATATTCTTTTTCGTAACGTTCCATTAATGCAGTTGGAAGCACCATATAACTTACTCGAATTGCTGGAGCAATTGAGCGAGAGAACGTTCCAATATAGATTACTCTCCCTGCCTGATCTACCCCTTGTAAGCTGGGAATTGGCTTTCCTTTATAGCGAAATTCACTATCATAATCATCTTCAATAATATATCGTCCTTCTCTCTCCATAGCCCAATTTAACAATTCCATTCGTCTCTTAATTGGCATTACTACTCCAAGCGGATACTGATGAGAAGGGGTCACATAAGCAATTTCTGCCTGTGTCTTTTGAAGTTGAGAAACTAATATCCCATAAGCATCCATTAAAACCGGATAAATCTGATAACCTAGACTTTGTAAAACATGATAAGCCTGTTTATAAGTTGGATTTTCCATTGCAACTTGTACTCCATTTTTCCCAAGGATCTGATGGAGTAGTAACAATAAATATTCATTTCCTGCCCCAATAATCAACTGTTCTGCTGTACAATTCACTCCTCTTGCACGGTGAAGATAGTCACGAATTGCCTCTCTTAACTCATAATCTCCTTTTTGCATCCCAGAACCAAATATTTCCTTTTTTGCATCATTTAATATATTTTTTGTAATCTTTTGCCAAAGCCGATAAGGAAACTGCTCCAAATCAATTCCCCTTGGGGAAAAATCATAAAGGCAAAGCGTTTCCGCAATTTGCGGATGGTGCTCTGCCTTTTTTATTGGGGAATTCATCATATATAAATTCTCAATTTGGGCCACATAATACCCTCGATATGGCTCTGCTTCCAGATAGCCTTCCGCTACAAGTTGATCATATGCGATTTCAATTGTACTACGACTTAACTGCATATTTCTTGCTAATACTCTTGTAGAAGGAAGTTTGCTACCGCAAGGAAGGCGTCCCTTTTTAATCTCATCCTTAATATATGAATAAATCTGCTTATAAATTGGTTCTTTTGATTCCATGCTTAAAGGAATCATTAGATCATTCACTTTGTTCCTCCGTTAAAATTTCTTTTAATCTTCTTGCCCGATCTTTTACTACAGTAGAAGCTGATTTTGAAACCAAAATCATTCCCAAAAGTTTCTTACATTCATCAATTTTTCCTACTCTTCTAGAAAGTTCTGCTAAAAGATAATTAAAGGTCATTTCATCCATTCCACAAATAGGGAACATCTCATTTGCTACTGCAGTTTCAAAACCAGTATGTGCCTTTTCAATATAAGCTTTTTCCTCTTCCCGAAGTTTTTCCAATTCCTCTTTTTTTGCTTCTTTTGATGCTTCCATCTGTTCTGCTAATCCTCGATACATCCATGCTAACTGAAGACATAAATAGGCTTTTTCACTATTTCGCCCGTGTTTTACTACAGAACAATAAAGTGCTAATTTAAAACGAATAATCGCCTCTTCATAAGAAAGCGTATTTCCTTTCTCTTCCACTCCTGTATAATTCTTTTGTATCTCCTCTTTTAATAGTTTTCTTTGTAAAGAAGAAATATGTGGAAAAGAAGAAATCGGCGCAGCATAACCACACTTTTTGCAAAATACAATATTATATTTTGTTGCATCTAGCCCTGTATATCTTGGTCTTAGATCCAAATCTGAGCCAATTCGTCTTGCCTTTCCTGCTTTTACTGTATGTTCTGTAAATTTATTTTCACAAATGGGACAACTATATCTCTTCTCGAATAAATACTCTTCTTCTTTTTTCTCTTCGACAATTTTCACTTGATTTTCTTCCTCTTTATTCTTCTGAATATTCATTTTAAATATCTCTTCTTCCTCTATTTTTTTAAAACCTAATTTTTCTAACCCATCAAACAAGCTGCCCATTTATCTTTCTCCTTTGCTGATAAAAGCAGTTTTTTCTGTTTTTATAGCTTAAATGAGCTTTTTAACGAAACAATTCGATTCAATACCATATGATCTGGTGCAGAATCTTTACTATCGATACAGAAAAATCCATTTCTTACAAACTGAAAGCGATCTAATGCTTTCGCACCAGAAAAAGCTGGTTCTAAATAACAAGATTCCATTATCTGCATGGAATGTTCATTTAAATTTAGTGTACCATCTTCATTTAATTTTCCCTTTTCTTCATCTACTAAATTTTCATACAGACGAACTTCTGCTTTTATAGCAGTTTCTGTTGGCACCCAATGAATTGTACCTTTTACTTTTCGCTCTGTAAAACCACTTCCACACTTCGTCTTTGGATCATAAGTAGCATGTACTACTGTTACCTTTCCTTCGGAATCTGTTTCATAACCAGTACAAGTTACAAAATAGGCATGCATTAACCGTACTTCATTTCCAGGAAATAAACGAAAATACTTTTTCGGTGGCTCAATTCTAAAATCGTCTCTTTCAATATAAATCTCTCGTCCAAAAGGAATTTGTCTGGTTCCCATCGCTTCATTTTCTGGATTATTGACTGCCTCTACATACTCCACTTTTCCTTCTGGATAATTGTCAATCACCAACTTAATTGGATCTAAAACTGCCATATAACGTGGTGCTTTTTGTTTTAAATCTTCTCGAATACAATACTCTAACATTGCATAATCAACAGAACTATTTGCTTTTGAAACACCACATAATTCTACAAACATCTTAATCGATTCTGGTGTAAACCCTCTTCTTCTCAGTGCTGCTATTGTTACCAATCGTGGATCGTCCCAGCCATCTACTATTCCATCCTCTACTAACTTTTTAATATAACGTTTTCCTGTTACTACATTTGTTAAGTAAAGTTTTGCAAACTCAATCTGTTTTGGAGGCTCTTTATATTCCAATTCCTTTACAACCCAATCATAAAGTGGTCTATGATCTTCAAATTCTAATGTACAGATCGAATGGGTAATATGCTCAATCGCATCTTCAATTGGATGAGCAAAATCATACATAGGATAAATACACCATGTATCCTTTGTATTATGATGTGTCATATGAGCTACACGGTAAATTACAGGATCTCTCATATTGATATTTGGAGAAGCCATATCAATCTTTGCACGGAGTACCTTTTCTCCATCCTCATATTCACCATTTTTCATATTTTCAAATAATTTTAGATTTTCTTCTACTGATCGATTACGGTAAGGGCTTTCTTTTCCTGGTTCTGTTAGACTTCCTCGATAAGCCCGAATCTCTTCTGCGGATAAATCACAGACATATGCTTTTCCTTTTTGAATCAATGTAATAGCTGCTTCATACATCTGTTGAAAATAATTTGAAGCAAAGAAAAGCCGATCTTCCCAATCTGCTCCAAGCCAACGAATATCTGCTAAAATAGATTCTACAAACTCTGTCTTTTCTTTGGTTGGATTTGTATCATCAAAACGCATATTAAACTTTCCATGATACTTCTGTGCTAACCCATAATTCAATAAAATAGACTTAGCATGTCCAATATGCAAATATCCATTTGGTTCTGGTGGAAATCGAGTTTGTATATGCTGATAAACTCCATTTTCCAAATCTTTCTCTATTATCTGCTCAATAAAATTTTTCGAAACGATATCCTTTTCTTCCATTTTATTTTCCATTGTCATTCAATATGTCCTCCTCAAACCACTTCCTACATTCTAGTTCTTTCTTCCTATTTGAGTATTCTATCGCATAACTTGCCATTTGTAAAGCCTCTACTTTTCTGAACGAAGTGTTTTCTTTCGACTATAAGTTTTTACAAGCCAGGTAAACCGATTGTAAAACCAAAAACTTTGTGTCAAAACAGCACCAGCCATTCCTAGTTTTTCTTTTGTTGTTCCATGATAATAAACTCCTCCGGTTTTCATTGGCTTTCTTGCTTTTATATAAGCAATCAGCTCTGTTTCATTCTCTACATACTCTTCCAAAATGGTATAAGCTGTTCCAATACAATCTACTTTATGTGCATCGCTTCCTCCTGTTCCAGCCAACCGATATACCTGTGCCAACATAGTAGCAGAACAATTAGACTCTTCTGATTCACAGGCATTAAATTCTTCAATAAAATCAAATTTCGCCAAGATATTTTTTCGAAACCAGTACTTCTTTGTATTTGTTACACTTAAGTACTTCTCACCACATGGATGAGCTGGTCCAAGAATTCCGCCATGCTTATGCACCAAATCAGTAAGTACTTGTACTGGAAGTCCCCGAAGTTCTAGTATTTTTAATTTCACATTCTCTGGCATAATTACTAAAATATGCCCTGCATCAATTGTATCATATTCTACCCCTTTAAATACTTTAAAATCAGTATACTTCTTTCCCTTAATCTGTTTCTTCCAATAACGGTATCCATTGTAAGAATTATGATCCGTCACTACCATCCCATCGAAACCACGCTTTTGTAAAATAGCAATATAATCCCCAATGCTTACCTTTCCATCTAGTGAACCTTCTTTCGTATGACAATGCATGTCAAGTTTCATTTTCTTCCCTCTTTCTTAATTTTCTCAATGGTTCTAATAAAGTTTCATTTACATATAAATTTCCTCTTCCAACCCCCAAATCAATATGGGGTTTTGTACTTCCATGAAAATCGGATCCCCCTGTCATAAGAAGTTCCCATTTCTTAGCAAGAGAAAACATTAAATTTTCATCTTCCTTCTGATTCATAGAATAAAAAACTTCTATTCCCTGTAATCCCAACTTCTTTAAATCTTTTATCATCGCTTCTAACTCTTCCAATGTAAGATGATATAAAAGCGGATGAGCCAGTACAGCAACTCCCCCAGCTTTTCGAATTAATCCAATTGCATCCTCTGGCTGTATCACAGTTCTTGGAACATAACAAGAACAATTTTTTCCAATATATTTTCGAAATGCTTCCTCATAAGAAGAAACATATCCCTTTGCTTTCATATATTTTGCAAAATGCGCTCTAGTAATAACTGCATCTGGATAAGCAGCCATTATATCTTCTATCGTAACGAAAAACCCATGTTCTGACAGTTTCTTTGCCATCTGATTATTTCTCTGTTCTCTTGCCTCTACAAATCTTTGCAGTGTAGCAGAAAAAGCTGGCTGTTTATAGTCAATATAAAGTCCTAAAATATGAATATCTCCCCCTTTATATTCAGAAGAAATCTCAATCCCAGGAATCAACTCTATTGATTTTCCCTCTGCTGCTTTTTCTGCCTCAAAAATTCCCCTAATGGTATCATGATCGGTCAAAGCCAAAGCTGCCAATCCCTTTTCTTGTGCATATAAAACTAGCTCCTTTGGGGTAAATGTTCCATCCGAAACATTGGAATGAACATGAAGATCAATTCGTTTCATTTATTTAAAACACTCCTTCTTTTTAAATTATAGTAAAAATTCTCTATAAATTCAATGTCAATCTAAAATTTCTAAGTTTCATTTTCCTCAATCAAAACGCCTCTTCTTATGCAAAGGATTCAATACCCAACCAGCAATCCCAATCAAGCATATTGACATTCCTAACTGTATTACCAAACTAAACGGAATCCAATTTCGTATCACTCGCCCATGAATCATTCCTGGAGCAAAGTCTAAATATAACTGCTTTAAAATATCCCGATTTGCCACTTGATTTGATATTACCGTAGAATATGTTACGGCTGGATTTAATAAAAAACTATAGATTAACCTTCTTACTCCACTTGCACGTTCTCCTGCTTCTGTCAAATGGTACACTAAATAATTCATAATATAAGTTCCAATAATCAAAACCAAAATACTGCTATAACTCAATATCGTCGCTGTTGTTGTCTTTTTGCAAACAGCAGAAAACAAGATTCCAATGCTTCCTACAAAAACTCCAGAAATCATCAAGGTAAGTAACATTACAATTAAATCTACTATACTAATTCCACCAAAGAGAAACACAATTGATAAAACAGGTAAACTTGACACAGCTAACATCATTACCATATTAAGAGAAGCCATTAATTTTCCAATTACAATTGCATAGGGACTCATCTTGCTGCTTAAAAGAATATCTAATGTTTTTCGCTCTTTTTCTCCTGAAATACTTCCAGATGTGTTAGAAGGTATTACTAACATAAACATACCAAATTCAATATAGGACATAATAGAATACATATTAACCAATCCTTCATATTCCATTGTACCTAAATGCTGGCTTTGTTCTATCATATCATTTAAAATTAGAAAACTAATTAAAGCAAGTAGACCATTAAAAATTAAGATCAATGCACATAATTTTACTGTTCTTGCACTGGTTTTAATCTCCAACTGGTAAACGGGATTGATATGAATCATGCTTTTCCTCTCCTTCCTTTGTAATCTTCATATAAATCGATTCCAGATTATCTTTTTTTCTTCCAAAAGAAATCACAGATAACTTTTTTTCTATCATTTCTTGTAAAAGATGTACTTCTTCTTTTGCATCTCCTTCAAAAATAATCTGAAATTCATTGCCTGCAATAGCTAGTGTTTTTACCAATGGATGGGTTCGCAAAAACATAATCGCTTCTTCCTGTTTTTCTAAAACTTGAATCATTAAAGGATTCATTGTATTTACAGAGGATACAATTTCTCCTATACTTCCTTGCAAGATCATCTCACCTTTTTGAATAATTCCAATCGAACTACACATCTCAGAAAGTTCAGACAGGATGTGAGAACTAATTAGAATGGTTTTTCCATTCATAGTCAGTTCCATCAAAATATTTTTCATCGCAACACGAGAGCTAGGATCTAAACCGGATGCTGGTTCATCTAAAATCAAAATTTTGGGATTGTGTACTAAAGCCCTTGCTAAACAAAGCCTTTGCTGCATCCCTCTTGATAATGCATCTACATATTGATTTTCTTTTCCTTCTAGTCCTACTATTTCCATTAATTCTAAGCAAAGTTCTCGAACTTCCTTGCCAACTAATCCATATGTGGATGCATAAAATTCCATATATTCCATTGTTTTTAGATTGTCATAAACCCCAAAGTAATCTGGTACATAGCCAATATTCTCTTTTAATATATGGGGATCTTTTGTAATATCTTTTCCCTCTAATAAAATCTGCCCTATATCTGTTTTTAACAAGCCTGCAATAATCTTAATCGTGGTTGTTTTTCCAGCACCATTTGGTCCCACAAATCCAAATAATTCTCCCTTTTTTATTTCCATATTCAAACCATTTAAAGCTCGAAACTTTCCATAATTCTTAGTTAAATTTTGAATTACCAGCAATCGCTCTTTCATTTTTATACCCTCTACTTCTTTTTTACAACACAAATTCGTGGTAGACAAATTTTTCGTTCTGTTCCATAATTTAAAGTACCAGATACATATTGTACAGTCAGGTAATTTCCAGTCATATCCACATCTATATAAGACTGTAGGCTTTCTTTCTCAAACCGTTTTGCATCGGCTTCCACTCGCTCAAATATTTGACTTTCCTTATTTAAAAAGTAACGATTTCCACTAAACTGCTGGTAGTGGCTGCTTTCCTTTTCTACTATCGTATCTACAAAGATAACTTGCCACAAATTATCAACATTTCCTAAATTATAGCGAAGCTGTACAGAAGTATTTGTAGTTGCATTAAACCAACCATCATAATCTGTCTCATTATTAACTCCTATACTGTCCTCATCTAAAAAGGTGTACTCTAATATAATTTCTTTTTCCACTTGTAAAATAGGATATGTGATCTCTTCTGGCTCTTCTGGAAGATATAATACAGCAAGATTTGTCACACCATTTTTTTCATAAAAACAATTTTTCAACTGTTGTTCTGATACAATCTCTCCAACTGCTACCCTACAGCTTTGCATGGTAATACGATTAAATAACAAAATTTCTCCTTTATAAGAAACAAAAGAATCCTGTAAAAAAATAATCTGTTTGATATCTTCTTTTGAAGAAAGTGTATATTCATAGACCTGTCCTACTCTTTCATCTGAAGGAGCAGTAATAACAAACTCATTTGGTTTCAATCGATCCACCATAGATGGTCCATTTTGTGATAACATAAGATCTTCATAATCAATCCTAGCTTCTTCCATTGTTGTTCCAATCCAAACAGCTTCTTCAATTGGAAAACTTTCTTTTTCTTGTCGAATCTGAATACGATGGAAATTAACTTTTTCTGTTACTAATGTAATCCCCTGCATAGAATAGTTGGTTCCTGTCTGCCATTTTGGCTCTGCTTTTGTATCGAATCCAATTAAAATTCCACTGTCTAAATCAATTTTTATATCTTTTAAATAAAATTTTAACGCCCTTAATTTTTCTAAATTTTGTTGTGAAGCAGTTTGTATCGCATCAATATTATTGGAAATATTTAACATACGATAGGCTTCCTTGCCATCGGCATCTCCAGTATAAATAATACTTTCTTTTCCATCTACACGAACCTGTTCTCCTGCTTTTAAATCACCTAATAAAATCGCTCTTTCTCTAGTAAGTAAAATTACATCCGAAAGTAATTTCCCCGACTGATTTTCTACTGTTCCTGTTATAGTATCTGTTAAAAATGTTAAATCTGCAGAAAATCCCCATGTTTCTTCCAATGGTTCATATTTTTGAATAGAAAGATATTCTGCAGAAAATGGGGCTGATTTTTCTACAGTAACTGCTGTATAATTCTTATGGAAAAAAAATCCTGCCTGATATTCTTTAAAAACTGTATCTGTATTTATATTATCATAGTAGTAATAATTTCCATCTGAAATTGGTTTTACCTGATAACTATTATCAATTCCCATATAAAACGCTTTATGAAATGGGGCACGTAAAGCAAAGTATGTTTCTTCTTTTCGCTGTCCATCCTGGATTTTATAAATTGTTACATATTGCACAAATGGTTTTCGAAACCTTGTTGGATAACTGATAAAAAAAATCAAACAAGAAAACAGTACTGCAAGCAGAAAAATCCAACGACTTGTCAATCCAGTTTTATCTTGCTTTTTTAAATAGAGATATAAGGCTGGGCCTACTAAAGCCAAATAGACAATTAAAATTAAAATATAAACCACGATATTAGGCATCCGTTTTACAATACTGCTTTTTAACATGGCACTTCCTTCACTATATTTCTTCGAGCCTTCATAATAGTGATCTTGTTCTACAATTTCTGCTACCAGTTCTGCTTGACAAAGCTTACCTAGTACAGCAGGTGCCAAACCAACATTTTCTGACATATATTCCATCATGTCAATCTGATCGGAATCAATCCAAACATAAGCCATTCTACCCTTTTCTAATGTTTTTATCTGCATCCAAAAAATAGGACGTACTTCTACTGGATCCGATACCTGATCGGAAACTTCCATCCATGGCGTATATTTATCAATTTCTAATACCAAAATGCCCCCTTCATCTGCCCAATTTTCCAATGCTACTTTCTGGGTTTGTGACAATCGAATATAAGATTCCGTATCCAAAATAATCATATCTAAACTGTCCATGCCATCTGGATAAATCGTAAAATCATCTGTAGTCAGTTGAAATGCCCTTGTTGTAACATAAGGAAAATTACTGATAATTTCATCCCCAATCTGCTGCGCCTGAAACGAAAGGTAGGCCTGTTCCATTGTACTTGCTACTCCTACATAGAGTTCTGTAAATTGTCCAGAAGGTGTCGTTATTCGCTGCTCACAAGAAGCATAAACCACACCATCTTGTCCAATTACTTGAATTGAAAATAAAGTATCATTTGCAGTAAGCGGAAAATCTGCCCGAACGGTAACCTGTTTTCCTGCATCTATTGTAATTGGATATTCATAGGCATAATTTTTTTCTCCCTTTTGTGTTGGCACAATCAATTTTACTACACCTTCAAAATTTACAGAGGAAGTCACCTCAATATAGGCAGGTGTAATCCGTCCAAACTTACCATATCCTCCATAACCTAATACTGCAGAAACTGTAATTCTCTTGTCAATCGTTCCTACCCCTAATACTCGATTCTGAAAAAGCAAAACAGCAAAACAAAACAGTATGTTGCATACAATCAGTATGTAATAAACTGTTGGTACTTGACATGCTGTTTTTTCTTTCTTGGCCCATTTTTTTATTTTGGTCAGACTTCTCACCTCCTGTCTTGTTTTCTTTATTCTTCTGCCTGAAATACTTTATTTAATATCACTTCAAATTCGGTTCCATCTAAACTGCTTTTTACCGATATTTTTCCACGGTGCATATCCACTACATTTTTTACAATCGCAAGTCCTAATCCAGTCCCTCCTGTATTTTCCGATCGAGATTGTTCTACTCGATAAAATTTATTAAAAATTAACTCCAAATCCTTCTGTGGAATAATATATCCATAATTAATAACTTTTACAATTACCTGTTCTTGTGCTTCTTCTACTTCTACACGAATCACTTTTCCTTCTGAACCATATTTAATTGCATTATTAATCAAATTGTCAAATAGTCTTGCCAATAAATTGCCATCTCCATCTAATATAATACTAGGTTGATTTGAAACAAATTCTTCCGTTAAATTGTGGTTTTCAAAACTTGGATAGAAATCATCTAAAAGCTGATTTAATAACATTACTAAATCCACTTTTTCCACTTTCATTGCAATCTTTCCATAATTTAATTTTGTAAAACTAAACAGATCCTCAATCAGTTTTTCCAAACGCTTTGCTTTTTGATAGACAATCGCAATATAACGCTTTTGCACAGCTTCTTCTAACTTCTCATCATTAGACAAAAACCCCATATAACCAATAATAGAAGTAAGAGGCGTCCGTAAATCATGAGCAACATTCGTAATTAATTCATTTTTAGTACGCTCTGCAATTCGTTCTTTTTCCATTAAATCCTTTAGTTTCTCTGTCATATCATTCAAACTATTTGCAATATAAGTTAATTCATCTTCTCCTTTTGGTTCTATCACGGTTTCTAAATCTCCATCTGCAATCCGATAAATTCCCTTTGTAATCTCATTGACATACTGAATTACAGAATCCATCTGCAGCAAAAAAGAAGCCAGAAAAACAACAACTCCCACTAATGCCAATACTAAAGTCTGAATATTCTGTGTTTGGATTTCCTCTTGATAAGGTAATACCCGTTCATTGGTAAGCCCTAAAATTTCCCATATAAAATCCATATTGAGCCATAAAAACCATACAATTAAAACGGTAATCAATACACTAACTGCGCCATAATAAAGAATACGAAGACGCAAATTTTTCATACCCATTTTCATTAGGATTCGTTTATTTAGTTCCATTATACCTTGGCTGATTTTTTTACCGTTCAATCTTGTATCCAACTCCCCATACTGTGGTTATAATTTTGGTCGCTCTGGTATCCTCCTTTAGCTTTCCACGAAGCCTTCGGATATGTACCATAACCGTATTATTTGCTTCGTATACCTTTTCATTCCATACGTTTTCAAAAATTTCATCGGTACTAAATACTTTTCCAGGATTAGATGCCAACAAATAAAGAATATCAAATTCAATTGGTGTCAATTTGATTTCCTCTCCATATACCACAACACGATGGTTTTCCCTGTTAATTTCCAATCCATGAATATGAATTTCATTTTCATCCTTATCTGACTGATTATTTGGATTTAATTGTGTATAACGGCGAAGCTGAGATTTTACTCTGGCTGTCAGCTCCAATGGATTAAAAGGTTTTGTTACATAATCGTCTGCCCCTGTACTTAGTCCTAAAATCTTGTCTAAATCAGTTGATTTTGCACTTAACATAATAATTGGAATATTATTGTGCTCCCGAATTTTTTTACACATCTCTAAACCATCCATCTCTGGCATCATAATGTCTAATAATGCCAAATCAATTGGTGTCTTTTCTAAAATATCCAATCCTTCCATAGCAGAATATGCCTTATGCACCTTATATCCGTCACTTACTAGATATAGCTCTACCAACTCTGCAATCTCTTTTTCATCATCTACAACCAGAACATGAATCTCTGCCATCTCTTCCTCCTGTTTACCCCTTTATTGTTTATTTTCCAATGGACAAAATACACGATTCTCTATACTTTTTTCCTGTACCTGCATTTCCTCCTCAGCTTCTATACAAAACTGTTTTTGTGCATCTATTTTTACTTTTCCACGACGATCCACAGCTTCATAACTTCCATCCTTCTTCATAATATGTGTATTTTCTGTATCTGTAAATTGTACTTGTAGGATATGACGAACCTTATTTTTTAATTCTTCTTTTTCAATTGGAAAAAGAATTTCCACTCGCCGATCCAAATTACGTGGCATCCAATCTGCACTTCCTAAATAGATCTCTTCCTCTCCATTATTATAAAATCGAAAAATTCTTGCATGTTCCAAATAATTCCCTACAATAGAATGTACTGTAATATTCTCACTAATTCCGGGCATCTCTGGACGCAGACAACAAATTCCTCTTACTAACAACTGAATTTTTACACCTGCTTTCGAAGCGGCATATAAGGCTGCAATAATCTCCTTATCACACAAGGAATTCATTTTTGCCTCAATAAAAGCTTCTCTTCCCTCTTCTGCATGTTTTCTTTCTCGTTCAATTAAGCTTAAAAATTTTCCTCTTAACCAAATTGGTGCCAGGCTTAATTTATTCCAGCCAAGAGGCTCTGAATAACCAGAAAGCATATTAAACACAGCAGTTGCATCTTCACCAATTGCACGACTACAGGTAAAAAGCCCTAAATCTGTATATAACTTTGCAGTCGCATCATTGTAATTTCCAGTTCCTAAATGTACATAACGGCGAATTCCATCTTCCTCATTGCGCACTACCAAAGTAATCTTACTATGTGTCTTTAATCCCAATAAGCCATAAATTACATGACAACCTGCTTTTTCTAATTTCTTTGCCCAAATAATATTATTTTCTTCATCAAAACGTGCTTTTAATTCTACTAACACTGAAACTTGCTTTCCATTTTCTGCTGCCTCTGCCAAAGAGGCAATAATAGGAGAATTTCCACTCACTCGATATAATGTCTGTTTAATTGCTAATACATCTGGATCTTTTGCAGCCTGACGGATAAAAGATACCACTGGTTCAAAGGTCTGATAAGGATGATGCAAAAGAATATCCCCTCTACGAATCTGAGTAAAAATATCCTCCTCTGTTGAAAGCTCTTTTATTGGTTGTGGTATAAATTTTGGTGTTTTTAAATAAGCATACCCTTCTACTCCATATAACTTCATTAAAAAAGTCAAATCCAAAGGCCCACTGCTATAATAGATATCTTCTTCCTTCATATTCAACTCTTTTTTTAAGATCTTTAACAATCGCTTATCCACATGCTCCTCTACTTCTAGTCGAATCGCTTCACCCCACTGCCGTTTTTTTATCTGTTTTTCAATTTCTTTTAATAAATCTTCTGCTTCATCCTCTTCTATTGTAAGATCTGCATTTCGCATAATTCGATAAGGATGAGTACAAAGTACTTCATAATTTAAAAATAACTTATGGATATTGCGTTCTATCAATTCTTCCAAAAGAATAATTACTTTTTCTCCTTCTTTTTCTGATGGAAGCAAAATCAATCTTGGAATTCCTGCTGGAACTTGTACAGTTGCAAATTCTATCTCTTTTTCTTGTTTTTTCTCTAACTTTCCGGCTTTCTTTCCTTTTATTTCCTCTTTATTCTCCCGAATCAATTCCTTTGCTGTTTCCTTTTTTATAAGCAATGCCCCCAAATTCAAAGATTTATTCCGAATTAAAGGAAATGGACGAGAAGAATCTACTGCCATTGGTGTCAACACTGGATAAACATAATCCATAAAATACCGATCGGCATATTCTAACTGTTTCTTTGTCATATCCTCATGTCCATCTAGCAATATAATTTTTTCCTTCTTCAATGCTGGCTTAATGGAACGATTCAATGTAGAATATTGATGATTTACCAACTCATGTGTCTTTTCACTAATAGCAGCAAGCTGTTCTTTTGGAGTCATTCCTGCAATATCACGTTTTTCATATTTTGCATGAACCATATCCTTTAACGATGCTACCCGCACCATAAAAAATTCATCTAGATTTGATGCTGTAATACTTAAAAATTTCATTCGTTCAAATAATAATAAATTTTTATCTCTCGCTTCCTCCAATACTCGATTATTAAATTCCAACCAACTTAATTCCCGATTTACATAGCACTCTGGCTGATGAAGATCCATTTTCTCTTCCACTCCCATTTTTCTTCTCCTTTTTTATCGAAAGATCCGCTTTAATACAGGTCGCACTCCATACACTTCTTCAAAAAAATCCGCTTTTTGACTAAATAATGCTAGTTCCAAAGAAATATCTTCTAACGTTTCTACCTGTATAACCAGCTCTTCCTGTTTTAAAAATATCTTCATTTTCTTTAATTTTTGTCTATGACTGCGATCCATTGCATTTGCAATCCTTAAAATTGCTGTTAGTTTTGCCACAGTCAAATACATTGTATTGCTCATGGTTTTATCTGTACCAGATTTATAGTCAAACTCTCTTGTATTATATCGTACCACATTTGCAACAATTTCTCTTTCATTATGTGATAAACCAATAATCTCTGTTGCCATAATAATGTTATAAGAACATTCTCCAGGCTGTGTTATACTAATGTATTTTCCACAGTCATGAAGAATCGTTGCAATCTGTAACAGCAATCTTTCTCGTTTTCCAAGTCCATGATATTTTTTCATTGCATCATAAATTGCAGTTGATCCTATTTCCAAAAGTTCTGTATGTCCAATATTTCCCTTATACCGCTTTGCTAAATTATAAGAAGTATTTAAGATATCCTTTACAAAATCATGAGAAAAATTTACATTGCAATGCTTCTGCGCATAAGAGGCAGCAATTCCATCACATAAACGCACACCAGGCGCCCACAATACCTCTGTCTGTGTATAATCCAAGGCTTTTTTATAAATCAAAAGACTTGGTATTAAAAGAGAGGCATGTTCTACTGGTATATTTAATTTTCCTGCTACCTGTACTGCTGAAAGTCCCTCTAGTTTACGATAAAATTCCATAAATTCTTCCCGATTTAAAAACGCACTCTCTTCTTTTTGTGCAAAACGAGTAAAATAAGCAATATAATCTCCTACTGCAATAATATTTTTAATTTCTTTCTCTTTTAAAAACATCTTTTGGAATGTTTCAAAATCATTATTAATTAGTTCCTCCATAATCGAGCCCATATGCTGCCAGTCCAATTCCTTTTGATCGAGCATTTCCCGCAGCCGAAGAGAACCTAATCGAATATTTTGTGTAGTTACTAATACATCTTTATCATATAAAGAAATCTGGACACTTCCAGAAGTCACATCAACAATTGCAGTTGGTTTTTGAATCATTTTATTAAATTCATCTGCTTTGTAGGCAAGTGCCTTTAAACATAAAAAACGCTGTTCCGAATTGCTTAATACTTTTACATCTAATCCCGTTTTCACTCGAATTCGATCTAATACCATATGAGAATTTTTTGCTTCCCGAATGGCACTTGTTGCCTTTGCTCGATAATCTTCAACTCGGTATTCCTTCATAATCATTCCAAAACGATACAATACTTTACAAAGCTCTTCAATATTATCAAAACTGACACTTCCCGTTCGATAAGTATCTTTCCCAAGCTCTAATATATGCCGGATATGATCGACTTCAATTAATTCTTTAGAAGATACCTCAAATATCTTCATTTCACTCTCATAAGAGCCTACATCAATCACTGCAAAACGTCTGACTGCCATGCTACACCCTCCCATTAAAAGTTCCCTAATATCTTAAATTCCATCGCTTCTTCTGCAATTCCATAAAGAGCATTGATTACAGAAATTTCCCCTAAATTTCCTTCTAAATCTAGAAAAAATCGATACTCCCAATTTCGTCCTTCAATTGGTCTTGATTCAATCTTTGTCATACTTAAATTATTAAATATAATATGAGATAATATATTATACAATGTTCCGCTGGCATGAGGTATTTCAAAACAAATACTCACTTTTTTTGCCCCTTTTTGATATAGCTTATCCTTTGCTACAATAATAAAACGAGTGGTATTCTCCGCATTATAATTAATCTGTTTTGCTAAAATTTTAAGTCCATAAAGTTCTCCAGCCAGTGCACTTGCAATTGCCGCCTGACTGATATCTCCATCTTCTAATACCTTTTTTGCACTTGCTGCTGTATTAGAATCACTTCTTTGTATCCAATCCTTATGATTTTCCAAATACTTCGAACACTGCATCAACCCCTGTGGATGAGAATAAACAGTTTTAATATCTGAAAGTGTTGCCTCTTTTATTCCAAGCAAACAATGTTCTGCTTTTACAAAAGTCTCTGCTACAATATAGTTTTCATACTGTACCAATAAATCATAAATATCATTTACAATACCAGCCGAAGAATTTTCAATTGGAAGAACAGCATAATCTGCTTTTCCTTGTTGAATCGCTTCCATTGCATCCCGAAAAGAAGGAACATGAAAATTCTTTACCCCTTCCCCAAAGTACTGTCGCATCGCCTGATGGCTATATGCCCCTTCTACTCCCTGATAAACAACACATATCTCTGTTTTTCGCAGCTTATCTACCTCAGTAAAATCCATTTTTGTAAAAGTACCTTGTTCTGCTAACATCTGATACTGCATCTTTCGACTCATTGCCATAATCTGAGAAAATAATTCCACCACACAATGTCCATTAAATTTACTATTTGCCTTTGATTGAAGTACCTTTAATTTTTCTTCTTCTCTTTTTGGATCAAACACCTTTTTTCCAGTCGCTATCTTATACTTTGCGACTTCTTCACAGAGTCCCATTCTTTTTTCAAATAATGTGACTATCTGTTCATCAATTGTGTCAATCTCGGGACGAATATCCTGTAACTCTCTCATATTTTGTTACCCTTTCTACTCTTGTAAATTATTCACATACAATATCAAATGGTTCTATTAAAACTTCCCCCTGTGTAGGCACCCGATACCAAATACTATCATTTAAAAAATAAGCAAAATATGTATATTCACTTGTAATATTAATATTTTTACAAGCTTGATCTGATATCTGCACTAGATTTTCGCCATTTACATCACATCGATAAAGACCAAATGCTCCACTTGGACTATTCTCTACCTCAAAATAAACGACATTTCCATCTGTATTATAATTAATACAATGTTCTGAGGAAATTATTTGTGGTTCTCCTCCTGACAGCAAGACTTTCTTTAATTTATAACCATCTCCTACATCAATATAATATAACATATTTCCAATACAAATTGGCTGATAGCAATCTCCAGAATAAGCAAGTGAGGTCTGATTGCTTTCTGGATTATAACGATAAACATTATGGTTTCCGTTTTGTTCTGCATAATAGATTAGTCCATCTTCTGAACATGCAATGCGATAACCCACATCAGAAATCCGATTCATTCCTCCCTTTTTATCAATCTGTATTTTAGAAAAATACAAACTGCTATTGGTATATTCTTGTAATACAATATAATCACCACAAAGTGTAATATAAGGACATAATTGTGTTGTCAAACATTTTACTTTATCCTTCTTTAAATTAATTCGATAGATTCCATATGGTCTTCCACTTAAATAAGCATGATTTCCTGCTTTGGTAGAATTTTTCGAATAATAAAGATATCCATTATAAGCATTTAAGGAAAATACAGCCGTATAATTTTCCTTTTCTACACTTTTGTCTGCTTTAATTCGATATAAATGATAATTATCCGAAGCATTAGAATAATAGATCTCTCCTTCATATTCGCAAAAATATCCGCCATTATAAAGATTACCTGCTAAATTTCCTGACGCCGATGCTGGATTACTTGGTATACGTTCTGTAGATGTATAAAATGTAAGCCCAAATAATACAGCCAATACCACAACTATGGTAGAAACTATAATTATATTTTGTTTCATTTTTTTCTCCTCTCCTGTCAGACATCTTCCCCTACTTATTTACAGCTTATTTCATTCTATCATTCTTTCGGAATATTTACAAGTCGGATATTTCCTGCCTCTACATTCTTCTCTATACATTGTTTTGCATATTCCCAAAGTACATTTGACCCTTCCTTTGTATGTTGGTTTCGTTCTAATACCTTGTCCAATGTCACTTGGTGTTCTCTCCATGATTTCCCATTAGAAGCATGATTTAATAGTAATGGTTGTAAATTATCTAAAGTATGAGCAAATTTCGCTTCCTTTGTCTGGTTTGCCTCAAATTCTTCCCATAAATTTCTTAATTCCTCTGCTTGATCAGTTGGAAGAATTGGAAAAATACGATCGGCTGCTTTTTCTTCTCTCTCTCGTTTATCCAAATTTCCCTTTTCATCATATGCGTAGGTATCTCCTGCATCAATTTCAACTAAATCATGAATCAATACCATCAGCATTGTCTTTGTAATATCTACCTCTTGTTCGGCATATTCTCGTAATAAATAAGCCATTAATACCAAATGCCATGCATGTTCTGCATCATTTTCTTTTCGGCTGCCATCTGCTAAAAAGGTCTGTCTAAAAATTTGTTTTGTCTTGTCCATTTCTACAATAAAATCCATCTGTTTTTGTAAACGTGTCTGTTCCATCTTCTTATTTTCTCCTTTTAAAAAATATTCTATATTAGATTTTCGACATATTTTAATAGAAGTCAATACTAAATTTTCTATCTCCTTCTAACTTTTTTACTTTGGGTATTTTATTATACCCAAAGTAAAAAAACATCTGTTTTATCCTACATGGAAGTTGTAATAAATGTATTATATCCTGCTTTTCGAAGTCGATGCTCCATTCGAATCGCATTTTCAAATTCTCGAAATGCCCCTACCTGAACCAGATAAAGTCCATTTTGAAAAAACAAAAATGCTGGAAATCCATCTCTTTCTAATCGATTGACATATCTAGCCGCATTTTGATAATTTCGAAATGCTCCTGCCTGTACACGATATAATTGATTTGGATTTCTTTGTGGTATATTTTCTGTTTCTAAACGTACACGTTCCTCTGGTTTTTCTCCCTCAATGGTATCTAAAATACCATCTGCAATCGCTTCTGCAATTTCATCAAAATCTTCATCAAATTTTTCATTATCTGCTCTGTTATTGATAAAACCAACTTCTACTAATACAGCTGGCATATTGGTACGTCGCAGTACAACTAAATTTGGTCTGGAAATCACACCAAGATTTTTAAATCCAACTTCACTTAATTCCTCATTAATATTTCTTGCTAAATCTGCTTTTATTCCCTCATCATTATAGACCAATGTCATAATACCAGAAGCGGAATTTGGTGTTTCATTTGAATTGCGATGAAGCGAAATAAAAAAATCTGCTCCAGAATTATTACCAATTACTGCCTTCTCGTAAGGAGAATCATAGACATCATTAACACGAGTATAACTAACCTCTACTCCTTTTCGTTCTAATATTTCTCCAACCGCCAAAGCTAGTCTAAGTACATCATCTTTCTCTTGTCTTCCTTCATATACAGCCCCTGGATCTCTGCTTCCACCATGTCCTGCATCCAGAATTACTTTTGCCAAACCTCTTCACCTGCTTATAATGTCCTTCTTGTCAGTATATGCAAACAAAAAAAGAAATGTTCTTAAAACATTTGTTTTGTATATTTTTACTAAATTTTACTTCCTTTCCTTGCAAATGTTCCATAAATCCAGGATTTTTCTATCTTTCTATCTTATTCTTTTTTCTATAAATTCCTCTAATTTCTATGATTCGACAAGGAAAACTAGAAAAATGACAACTATTGTTGTATACTGTGAGTTATTTTTCCGAATTATACAACTACAAATAAAATCCTCTTATCTGCTCTTTCTTCTTTATGCATAAATATAAATTTTACTGAATACATATCTAAATAAAATTGATGTTATTTATCAATTTCTGTCGATTCAACCTCTTGATTTTCCTAATACCAAACACTTGTTTTGTGCAATATTCCAAAAAAATAGAGGGAATTTTTTACCAAATTTTACCACTATTTATGAAAAAAGGCGGATATTTATGAATTCGGTACTTTTCTAAATTCCAGTTTATGATAAAATATTTTATAAAGGAGGAAAGTCATATGAATCAATTAGAAGTTGAAGTAAAATTATTAGAACCCGAATCTATCACTATTTCTGTCCTTTACGAAAGAATTGCCGAATTAGAAACACAGTTAGAACATTCTGAAAAAATGTGTAAAAAATGGAAAGACCTTGTTATTCTCTTTCATGATCAAATTCATAAAATGGTAAATGAACAAGGATATCGCAATAATACAAATTAATGGTTATTCTCTATTACAGTTAAAATTTTTATTTTTCACAAAAAATACTTGCAATTTATAAAACACTATGCTATACTTTAAGTCGTTGTAAGATACAGTAGAAATGCGGAAGTGCTGGAACTGGCAGACAGGCAAGACTAAGGATCTTGTGGGTGTATGCTCGTGTGGGTTCAAGTCCCATCTTCCGCAGTGATTAAAAGTATGGGAAGCCTTGATTTTACTAGGTTTCCCCATTTTTTATTGTTAAAATTCTTGTATTTAATTCTATTTCTTTTCTATACCCTTTTAGGTGTTTGAACGGTTCAAAACTGCCCAATTCCTGCATAAGCTTTACTACTGTATAAGACTTTTCTTTTCCCTTAAATAGCATACTAAACGGCTTTTCTATGTACTGTCTTGCTTTTGTTGGGGAGCCATATCGTCTGTCCGTGGTCGTATTGTCTGTTTTCTGCCATTTTTGTTCACTCCTCATTCTCTTCATTCTATCTCAAATCCTTGAGAATAGGGTGTCAACTTTTTTATACCACATCAGAGAAAATCCACAGAGGTGGGAAGAAATCGTATACAAACGGTTACAGAATTATCAAAGGGAAAGCACAAACAGGCAAACAAAGCAGTCTTCAAAAAACATGGGCAGAGAAGAAAGATAATATCCTCTCTGTCACTTTGCTTTTCTTTTTGAAAAATATTTCTTGACATGTAAATAGAATTATGGTAAGTTATTAAAAAAACTTAGGAGAACATGGAAATGCAGAACTTACATTTTACAATGAATTATATGTACATGTATTACAGACGTGCTTAGAAGTAATTGTGTTTCGATTAGATGCACAGTTACGCAGGTAGGTCTGATATGTTTGTGCATATAAATCGGTAGGTGTAAGTTGTGATTTTTATAAGATGCTTGTAATAACCGATAATTTTAAAAGTGCACTGGACATATTGTATGTTTAGTGTATTTTTTTGTTGATAGTGTCAATTGACCTATGAAAAAACAGTGTCTCATGCTTGGAATCTAAGAACAGTTAGAGCCTTCGGCCTGCAGATTCAAAATTGTCTGCTGACCGAGTAAAAACTGCCATTTGCTGGGCATATTGTCAGCACCGCTTAGCAGACTGGCTTTGAATTGAAAGAGACAGCGGCAGTCTTACAGTAGTTGACGATCTGCTGGTGAGAAATACTGATGTTATAAAGATCTTTGAGAGCCTGTGATGTTTTTCTTAAAGATAATCCAAGGTTGATGTGGAGAGTCAGGCACAGAAACATGACATGTGCATTGTGTTTGGAGAATTTCAATGAAGAAGCATTTTGGGGAATGGGAATCATCAAAAGCCCACTGTTTGAGAAGGATGTATCCGCAGATAAAATGAAAAAGTCAGCAAATTTGTTTCTGTTGGCATTGAATTAACTGTAGTAAATAAAGTATAATGTTCATGAGCATTGTCTCCTTTTGTATAAGGTTGGTTTGACGATTGATATTATACCATAAAAGGAAGATCAATGCTCTTTTTATTTGAAACTTCCGAAAAATAAAGGTTTAGAAATAAAAATAGGGTAGTAGATTTGACGCTACCTAATTTAACACGGAGGCTATATATGGAAAATTTAATTGTAAGATATGCAAAAAGAGAAGAACTTGAATCTGTAAATAACATTCGCAAACAGGTCAATGAGGTTCATGTTAAGGGACGGCCGGATATATTTCGTGAGGATGGATGGCAGTTCATAGAGCCATTTGTATATACCAGATTTGACGAGGAAAACAGCGGGGTTATCGTTGCCGCCATTGAGGATGAAATAGTTGGATTTGCTGTGGTTCAGTATATAGTGAGACCGGAATCTCCTTATAATAAGAAACGGAGATATTTCCATATAGAGGAGTTCGGGGTAGATGAAAAGCATAGACGGAAAGGCATTGCTACTGTCATGATTGATTTTATCAAAGAAGATGCAAAAAACCGTGGCTTTAAAAGAATAGAACTTGATATGTGGGAATTTAATGACGGTGCATTGGCATTTTATGAAAGTGCAGGCTTAAAGACTTATAGAAGATACATGGAAAGTTGTATGGATACAGAAGAGGAGAACAGAACATGAATGTAATCATACTTGGTTTCGGAGGATGTGCCAGCACGCCAAGGACATGTTGTGTCGTGTATGTATAGAAGCGCAACAGAAAGGATTTCCTTATGCAAGAACAGGATGCAGTCTGTTTGTTGAAGATGTGAATCTATTGATTGATACACCGGAAGATTTATAAGCCGAAAACTTGAATTTGTATGAGTTTTCAGCTTTTTTCTTTTCTGATTAAGAAGAAATGACTTCCGAGAACATCCACTGCATGAGCGAGGACGACCTTCTTAATTTTGATAAATTTTTGTTTATTTTTTGTCCAATAAACCTCGAAATTAACTATTAATTTCTGGAAGCTCATACAATACAAAGGGATCAATAGTTATACATTTTGTTAAATCACGATTACCAACCAAATCATACTCCACTATTTTTCTATCATCAAAAAATATTTGAATATGGTAATTATTGAATGGAATTACTTGTACAGCTTTCGGAAAATATTCTTTCATAATCATTCTCCTTTTTTTATATTATAGTCTGAAATTCTTATTCAATATCCCTCAAACTGTATTTTTCTTGAAAATTATATTACAATACTATTTATGTCTTATGTAAAGTATACAACATTTTTATTTCATTTTCTTTTCTTCTGGCTTTAAACTAAAAAGTTTTGCTCCAATTCCATTTCCCAATATCATTACCAAAAGATAGCCAAAAGACTTCCAACTATAAAAACCTGCTAAATGAAAATAGAACATATTAGCGATAGAATGTTCAAAACCCGATAAAATAAATATCATCACAGGAAATATAATAAAGATAAGATTGTTGGATTTCTTGAAATTATCGATTGCTAAATACATCATCACTCCACAAAGCAGCGATAAGAAAAAAATAGAAACAAGATCACAATTCATCTTTTTATTTACTAATTCTATACTGCTTATTTTAACATCTGCCATTTTACATACAAATGCAGTAAGAAACGTGCCTATAAAATTTCCAATTATAATAATTCCCATATCGAGCAGTTCTTTCCACTTCGTTACAAATCCAATTTTTCCTGTATATAAAGCAAAACTTTGCGTCACAATCGTTAATAGTCCAAAGGAAAAGAAAAAAGAACCTGCCATTTTATTTTCTATTGATAAATAAACCACCCCTCCTATCCCAATCATCACTCCTGCATAAATCGCTTTGATTAACATTTGTATTTTATTCATTTCAAGTTCTATTCCTCCTATTTATATTCTTTTATACCTTGTTAAACTTTTCCCTTTATCATATAACAAGATTCTAATCTATGTCAATCATTTTCCTACTCTCTTCCTTTATTATAAAAAATGCCCTTTGTAAAAATTTACAAAAGGCATTTTTTATTTATTGTTCTATTATTGACCCATTCCTGTTGTATTACCTGCACCGTTTCCTGTACCTGTACCACCTGTATTTTCTGTATCATTTCTATTGCCATCTAACCCTATATCGGTAGCCAAATCATCTACGCCTTCCATAATATCATCCCCTAAATTTGTTAAAGGCCCATCATTTGTTGTATTTTCTCCATTATTGGCACCAGTTGTACTGCTATTGTTTCCATTATTTGTGCCATTGGTTGTACTATTGTTCGTTCCATTGGTCTCGTTATTTGTATTATTGGCAGCAGATGAAGTTTCTCCTCCATTCCCATTTTGACCACTTTGTGTAGTTGTGTTTGTCGTTGTTTCTTCTGATCTTTTATTTCCGCAGGAAGTCAACACAAACATTGTACCTAAAATCATTGCAAATAACAGTATCTGTTTCCTTTTTTTCATAATCCCTTTGCGTCCTCCTTATTCTAAAATAATGACAAAGAGTCTTATTACTCTTTGCCATTATTATGTGTCTGTTTTTTTATTTTATTCAAATGAGTCTAATACTGCAAAAATCTGGTTTTTATAACCTTCTAAATCCCGCTGATTAATTAAATAAATGGCATCTCCATTTACTGAACAAAGATAATAACTGCTATTATATGGATAAAAGAGAACTTCTACCTTTTCAGGTTCTTTGTTTCGTTCAAATACAATTGAAAAATCAAGTGCTTCTAAAAGTTCCTCTGGTTGATCCACAATTCGCTCTGCTCCTAAAGAAATAATTCCTGAATATAAAGAACTTGCCGTCTGTTGTTGTTCTTCTGACAGATCTTTTCCATGATAAGAATAAATATAATCCGTTGTTGTAGTTCCATTTTCTTCTGTCTTTGTTTCAGTACGAATTTCTAATGTATCTGTTACCCCTTCCTTTTGAAATACAATCTGATCAACCGTTCGAACATTTACAATCGCTGGATAACGATATACATAATCATACTTTGTATTGCTTACAATCGCTTCTATTGTATCCTTTGACATGGTATAGACTTTATCACTTTGCGCTTCCATTACATAGTAATATTGTTCTTCTGTCAAATTTCCAATTAAAAGTTCATAGACACTTTCTTCTCCTGTATCACTATCTTTATATTCCATATAAAAACTTCCCGTTGGCACATCAAGTCCATATTGCGCTAAATCTGCCTCTGTTACTCCAGAAGCAATGGTTTTTCGATAGGATAACTTTGCTGTATTTTCAAATAGCTCTTCTAATATCGAAGTACTACAGCCAACCTCATGGGAAAATCCAGTTGTAAGAAACCATATTAATACATCAGAAGCATCATAAATCGAACCTTCTTCTTTTTTTTCTAAAGAAATGGTTTCTCCTTTCCAAGTATGACGATAGACAGAAACGGTATCTGCTGCCATATAAGGAATATTCTCTGTAGAAATCATATCACTTACACTATACTCAATATAAGTAACAGGTCTTTTTGAGATTAAATAAATTCCTTCTCTTGTATTGGTATAAGCATAGTATTGATCAATCGAAGAATTATAGGTTCCAATATAAAGAATCTGTTCTTCCTTTACTTCTCCTTCTATTGTTTCCGTAGCAGCCATTAAAATATACGATGGATTATCTAATCCATAATTTTCCAAGTTTTGCGTTTTTGTATCTACTACACCTTCTGCATCTAGTCCGGTAAATACATTTCGAATATTTACTAAATAAGACTGACTTAACGTTTCTTCTGGTTTTTCTTCTGAAATCCAGTTGCGATTTACATTCCGAAAATGATAGGTCCCCTCCTTATTTGTATAGGATATTTTAACAATCTCATCTCGTTCCATAGAAAGCAATGTTACCTTCTCTTCCGTTTTTTCCTCTGCCTGTTTTTGATTCATAACCAATACCAAAGCATAAAGAGCAGCTAATAGAAACAGTAACCCTCCTCCTATTAACAAACCTTTCTTTTTTTTCATTCCCAATTTTCTCCTTATTTGTTATTTATCAATACAAATATTATCTGCGTCTTCGTCGAACCCATACTCCAAATCCAGCCACCAAACATATCACAGGAAATATAACTACTGTAATCATAGTCCAACGATTGGTATGGCTGGCTGAAATCTGCAAATATTCCATAGAAAAGGATTTTGCATCAATTGCAATATTGCTTTCCAATCCGCAAAGCCAGCTTAATCCATTCATTACAAATTTATAGTTATTTCCAGAAACCTGCATATTCGCACTATCATTGGTTAGATAAGGACTGCTGCATACTACCAATCTGGTTTCTACTCCCTGATACTCTTCCGACACTGCTGCACCAACCGTAACTGGTCCCGCAATATCTCCTTCTGCCATACTGACACTTTGTAAAGAAGCATTTTCCATCGAACGCAAGAATCCATTTTCTGTTGTTTGAAGTAATGGAGTCACTTTTACACTTGTTCTGGTATTCTCTGCTTCTGAAATTCCCCCTGCATTTCCAAGCAGCAAATATTCCTCTTCCATTCCATCTGTAATTGCATGATAATTTACCTCTGGAAGCAAATAATTCGCATAAGGTCGTAAAAAATGTGCACTATCTGTTTCTATTGCATAACCTGTTATAAATTGAATTCCATAGTGTTCCATTACAGAAGTTAAATTTGGTCTTTCCTTTCCATCTGACGCCTCTACAAGGAAAACTCGTCCACCTTGTTCTAAATAAGCAATGATTTGATTTGCTTCATCTGCTGATAGATCACTGGTAGCTGCATTGATTACTATACAAGCGGCATCCTCTGGTACTCCTCCTGCACTTAATAAATTTAAACTTTGCAATTTCATACTATTCTTCTCAATTAGTTCTTGTAAAGTAGAAGAAATTGCAGTTACACCATGTCCTTCTAACTGATATATCACAGGAAGTTCATCTGTTGTTACATAATTTAAAGCACTTGTTAATTGTCCTTCTACATCAAATCCAGTTATATCATAACGATACGTAGAAGTATTTAATGTCTGCTCATAGAGATCCTGATAAGGGATAATCTGAAAACGTTTTTCACTTATTACAATCAAACTTCCAGATGATACTGCTTCCTCTGAATACTCACTGGTAAAAGTCGGGTGTAATACAGGGTCTACTGTTTCCACTTGAATCTTTGAAGACAATGCCTGATACTTTTTTAACATCTCCATTACATCTGCATCTTCATTGCCTGTTTGACATACCACATAGATCATAATGTCTTCTGACAAGCCCTTTACAAATTCTTCTGTAGTTTCTGTTAAAGAATACATCTGATTAAAACTAAGATCTATCTTTGTCAAATTCGCTGGCAAAGCTTGTATTAAAAGGTTTAAAAAAATTACAATTGCCAACGCTATAGCGATAATTCCAAAACTATAAGAAGCACTTTTAAATTTACGGGTTTGAAATGATTTCTTTATCTTTTCCACAATTTGTTCCTCCTAGTTCCATCTCTTTTTCTTAATAGACTGCACTGTTAAGAACAAAAAGAAGCCTATTATAGAAAGGTAAAATACGATACTGGTAAAATCTAAAATTCCACTTTGAATCATATTATAAGATGCACTGGCTAAATTCAATTTCTTCAGCATCATAGCAAATGCGCCTTCAAACCGTATCGGATTTATCAAATAAAACACAAAAAGTACTGCCTCTGCTAGTACAAACAAAACAACTGGCATTGCTACATTCCTTGCTGCTAGTCCATATCCAATACAGACAAGAAGAAACAGAATAGAAAATGCAAGAAGAGAAGTTATTGCAGTATCTGAAAAAAAGGAGGCAATCCCCTCCATTTGATAGGAAGCCATCAAAACTACAAAAGAAATCACTGCTGCAATAATCTGGCTTTCTGTAATGGAAGAAACAAACATTCCAATTGCAATATAGGTACAGCCAAGCAGAAAAAATCCAAGAATTGCCAAATAAGACATTGACATATTTACAGTTCCATACTGCTTTAAAATCTGCGGATAAAAGCAGATCACTAGGACAGGAATCCCAAATACACTAATTAATGCCAAAAACTTTCCTATTACAATACTGATTAAAGATACAGGTGACGTATACAAAAGCTGATCGGTTTTATTTCTCTGCTCTTCTGCTATACTTCGCATAGTCAATATAGGAACTAGAATTAAAAACAAAAATGTAACATTATATAAAGTATATCCAATTAATGGATAAGCATTTAAATTATAAGACGCAAAATAAATTCCCACTACAACTAATACAAATGCCACAAATACATATCCCATCATTGAGGTAAAATATGACTTTAATTCCTTTTTATAAATCGCTATCATGGTTACTCTCCTTTTCTTCCGTTAAAGATGGCGCAGAAGCCTGATCGGCTGTTAATTCAAGGAAGATATCCTCCAAAGAAAGATTTGCCGATTTCATCATTAAAATTGGACATTTTGCTTCACACATCTGATAAAAAATTTTTTCTCGAATATCTATTTCGGATGGAGTTTTTATTTCTACCAAAACACATCCTTCTTCTACTCCATGATGAACAGCAAGATTTGTAATTTCTGAATTTTTTAAAAGAATCTCTTTTACTAAAGCCTCTTCTCCACGAATTACTAACTCTATCTCGTTTGACCCCAACATCAATTTACTTAAATTTTCTGGGGTATCACTGGCAACCAGCTTTCCATGTGCAATAATCATAATATAATCACATACTGCACTAATCTCCTGCATAATATGAGAACTTAAAATTACAGTATGCTTTTTACTTAACTCTTTAATTAAATCTCGAATTTCTATAATCTGCTTTGGATCTAATCCTACAGTAGGCTCATCTAATATAATTACTTCTGGATAGCCAAGAATCGCCTGCGCCAGTCCCACACGTTGTTTATAACCCTTTGAAAGATTTCGAATCAGCCGATTTCCATACTCTGTAATCTTTACCAGTTTCATTACATCTGCAATCATCTGCATCTGATCTTTTTTAGGTATCTTCTTTAATTCTGCAACAAACTTTAAATACTCCAAAGGTGTCATATCCATATAAAGAGGCGGCATCTCTGGCAGATAACCAATACACTTTTTTGCCTGCTCTGGCTCTTCAAATATATTGTATCCGTTGATAATCACTTCCCCACTTGTCGCTGACAGATAACCTGTCATAATATTCATAGTTGTTGATTTTCCTGCACCATTTGGTCCCAAAAATCCATAAATCTGCCCTTTCTCCACCTTAAAACTTAGATGATCCACAGCCACATGATCTCCATACTGCTTCACCAGATTATTTACTTCTATCAAGACAATTTTCCTCCTCATTTCTATAATGCTTTTGTTACCATAACAAAAAAATGTGTTTTTTTGTTGAAAATTTCCTAAATTTTTTCATACACCAAAAACAGGACTACTCTCTAAGAGCAATCCTGTCTTTCTAATACAAATTCACTCCGTTATCCGATTACATCACTCATATCATAAATTCCAGCCGCTTTTCCAGCTAAAAATTTAGCCGCCTGCACAGCTCCATTTCCAAATATCGCTTTTGAATAAGCGGTATGTTTTAACTCTACTACTTCATCTCTACCAGCAAAAATAATTTCATGCTCTCCAACAATTGTTCCCCCACGGACTGCACTAATCCCTATCTCTTTTCCATTCCGCTTTGCTCTCTCTGCACTTCTATCATATTTATAAAAATAGGTATCATTCATAGCTGCATTTAAAGAATCTGCTAGTGCTAATGCTGTTCCACTTGGTGCATCCAATTTCTGATTGTGATGTCGTTCCACAATTTCCATATCAAAACCTGCTGGAGCTAAGATTTTTGCTGCTTCTTGAATCAACTTTAATAAAATATTAATTCCCAAAGACATATTCGCTGAACGCAAAATAGCAACCTGCTTTGCAGCCTTTTTTACTTCCTCTATCTGCTCCTGTGAAAGTCCAGTTGTACATAGTACAAGAGGAATCTGTTTTTCTATACTATATTGCAGCATCTCACTTAATACAGAAGGATGCGAAAAATCAATCATCACATCTGCCTCTCGATTACAGTCTGTAATCTGTGCAAAAACTGGATACCCATTTTTTGCTTCTGTATTTAAATCAATCCCTGCTACAATCTGAGCTTCTGCATCATTTCCAACAATTTCTGATATGACCTGCCCCATTTTTCCATTGCAGCCACATAATATGATTTTTATCATTTTGCATCTCCTTTTTCTTTCTTCAATCTAGTAGCTATTTTATCGCAATCCCATAATCAGTCAAGGCTTTCTTTAATTTTTCTAAATGTTCTGTTTCCATTTCCGAAAGAGGTCGACGCAGACTGCCAATTTCAAATCCCATTAGATTCATAGCCGCCTTTACTGGAATTGGATTTACTTCACAAAACAACGCTTCACAAAGTGGTATTGCTTCTAACTGCAGTTTTCGGCTTGTTTGTACATCTCCTTCTAAATAACTTGCTACTATCTCATGTGTCTTTTTTGGTGCAATATTTGCCAAAACAGAAATCACTCCTACTCCGCCTAATGATAACAATGGTACAATTTGATCATCATTTCCAGAATAAATATCAATACATCCTTCTGCCAACTGTGCCAACTTTGCTACCTGTGAAATATTTCCGCTTGCCTCTTTTATACCTACAATATTTTCTACTTGTTTTGCTAATGTAACTGCTGTTTCAGGAAGAATATTACACCCAGTTCTGCTTGGTACATTATAAAGAATAATCGGTAATTTTACCGAATTTGCTATCATTGTAAAATGAGTAATCAACCCTTTTTGTGTTGCTTTATTGTAATAAGGAGTCACTAATAAAAGTCCATCTGCTCCTGCTTTTTCTGCTTCTTTGGAAAGATAAATCGCTGTCTCTGTACAATTTGATCCTGTTCCTGCCACCACAGGAACTCTTCCTGCTACCTTTTTTACCGTATAACGAATGGTATCTAGATGTTCTTCATGTGTCAATGTAGAAGCTTCCCCTGTTGTACCACAGATAATAATACTATCCACTTGATTTGCAATCTGAAATTCAATCAATTCTCCCAATTTCTCAAAATTTACCTGATTATCCTCTGTAAACGGGGTTACAATTGCTACGCCTGCACCTTTAAATATTGCCATTCTAATTCCTCCTTATCTTTCCAGGATAGCTAATTTTTATCCTGATTATGATATATCATATTCATTTGATCGCTATTTTGCCCTACTTTTCAAATTTACAATAAAAAAACCGTCCAATGATATAGGGCGGTCAAATGATTCTATCATAAATTCTCAATCCTTTGTAGCACCCCATCATTACTGATGACAGTCATACAATTTTTCACTGTATGCCCAAAAGTGCTTTAGTAAGGTTTCCACACTTTTTCGGCGTTTTTCCCTTTCCACTGCCTTCTTCTATCCTTACTCTATCCAACAGTTTACTTTTTAAAAACGCAACCTCTACGAACATGATAACTTTCTTGGATTATAACACTGTAACGATATGTTGTCAAATGCTTTCTTTTGTATGTTGAAATCCTTCTAAATCCAATGTTGCAAAATAATCTTCCGCCGTTTCAGCTCGACGAATCATCTTTACACTTCCATCCATACAAAGCAATAACTCTGCCGAACGAAGTTTTCCATTATAATTATATCCCATAGAAAACCCATGTGCTCCTGTATCATGAATACAGATATAATCTCCTATTGTAATCTCTGGCAGTTTTCGATCAATCGCAAATTTATCATTATTTTCACATAATCCACCTGTTATATCATAGACTTGATTACAATCTGCTTTTTCTTTCCCTAACACAGTAATATGATGATAAGAGCCATACATCGCCGGACGCATTAAATTTGCTGCACAAGCATCTAATCCAATATACTCCTTATGTGTATGCTTTTCATGAATTGCCTGTGTAATCAAATGTCCATAAGGAGCCATCATAAAACGTCCTAGTTCTGTAAAGATTGCGACATCCTTCATACCAGCAGGTACAAGTACTTCTTCATATGCCTTTCGCACTCCCTCTCCAATTACTAAAATATCATTTGGTTCCTGCTCTGGATGATAAGCAACACCAACTCCACCAGATAAATTAATAAAAGGAATCGTTACACCAGTTTCTGCTTGAAGTTCCACTGCCGTTTGAAACAACAATCGTGCTAATGTAGGATAATAGTCATTCGTTACTGTATTACTGGCTAAAAAAGAATGAATTCCAATTTGTTTTACTCCTTTTTTCTTTAACTTAAAAAATGCCTCTGTCATCTGTGCTCTAGTCATTCCATATTTTGCATCTTGCGGACTATCCATAATGGTATTATGAATCTGAAACTTTCCACCAGGATTGAAACGACAGCACATTACCTCTTTAAATGGGGCAATTTTTTCATAAAAATCAATATGAGTAATATCATCAAAATTAATAATCGCATCTAGCTTCGCTGCCAATTCAAAATCTTTTGCTGGCGTCACATTTGAAGAAAACATAATTTGTTTTCCATGTAATCCAATCTTATCTGCCAACAAAAGTTCTGTATAGGAAGAACAATCTGCTCCAATTCCTTCTTCTTTTAATATCTCCATTAAATAAGGATTTGGCGTAGCCTTAACTGCAAAATATTCATGAAATCCAGGATTCCAAGAAAATGCCTCTTTTAACTTTCTTGCATTTTCTCGAATCCCCTTTTCATCATAGATATGAAATGGGGTTGGATATTTTTTTACAATTTCTTTTACCTGTTCTAATGTAACAAATGGTTTTTTCTCCATAGTATTTTCCCTCTTTACAAAAAATTTACGACATGCCTACTCCATGCCGCATTGTCTTCAAATTCTTATGCCGAATATAACACACGAATATAACCATGTCAAGCCTTATCCCCTTCTGCAAAAAAGGAAAGCAAAAAATTTTTTACAATCACTCTTTTTATGTTCGAATAGGTATGTTATAATATCGATACGAAAAAAATTTCTTTCACACATAAAATCAATTCATTTAGGAGACAACAAGAATGAAAACTATAAAATATCTTCTTCCATTCCTAGCTAGTGTTCTATGTTTAACAGGCTGTTCCTCTTCTGCTGCTAGTTCTGATAAAGCAGGATTAGAATATTATCGGCTTGGCAACTATACAGAAGCTGCTCAAGCATTTGATGAGGCAATTTATAAAGATAATTCAAAAGCAGAATATTATATTCACCATGCATTTGCCTATATAGAACTAGGAGATTACCAAAATGCTCTGTCCAAAATAGATTCTGCTCTAGCACTTGATCCAAACAATCAGGAAGCATACCGCTGTCAGGGCATTATCTATATTGCTCTAAATCAATATGAAAATGCAATTGCCGCTTTAGAAAAAGCACTTGATTTTGCAGAAGGTTTTGTAGGGCAGATGGAATTTGACATTCTTGACTATCGAGCACTTGCCGAATTAAAAAGTAATCAATATCAAAAGGCAATTGACACCTATGCTATTCTAATTGATATTGACTATAAACCAGGAGAACATCACTTTTTAAGAGGTACCGCCTATCTAATGAATCAAAATCCAGAAGCTGCTTTTACTGATTTTGAAGCTGCTCTAAGTGCAAGTGATGCCACTTATGAACGTTATCTTAACGTTTACACTTGTCTTGCACAATATGGCTATCAAGAACAAGCGACCTCTTATTTAGAAAAAGCCTTACTTTTAGACACTGGAAAACAGGAAAATGCCTTTGCAAAAGGAAAAATTTATTACTATTTAGGTGACTATGAAAACGCTCTATCCAATTTTTCCACTGCAAGGGATAAAGGAAATGACGAAGCTTTATTATATTTAGGAAAAATTTATGCCTCTCAAGGAGATACCAATACTGCCTTTATCACCTTTGAACAATATGTACAAACTGGAACAGTAAGTGGTGAAGTCTATAATCAAATGGGAATTATAAAGTTCAATCAAGGTGACTATATCTCTGCACTAAATTATTTTGAAACTGGACTTGGATTAAATGATTTAGACTCTAGAAAAGCACTGCTTTATAACGAAGCTGTTACTTATGAATATTTATTAGATTTCTCTACTGCAGCTGCAAAAATGGCTGCTTATGTTGCTGCTTATCCAGATGATCCTGCTGCTATAAGAGAAAATGAATTTTTAAAAACCAGATAAAAAAATCGAAAAAGGAGTATTTATGGGAAATATCTATGAAATAAAAGAAGAACAAGATCGTGTTATTCTAGTTGGTATCTGTATCAATGAACAAGATGATACCAAAGCCTCTTTAAAAGAATTAAAAGAATTAGTAAAAACTGCCGGTGGTCTCTGTCTTGCCACTGTAATCCAAAATAGAGAATCAATCCATCCAGGTACCTATCTTGGAAAAGGAAAAATAGAAGAACTACGTGAGATGGCAGAACAGCTGAAAGCAACTGGAATTGTCTGTGATGACGAACTTTCCCCTGCTCAACTTGCCAATCTTGAAGATGCCTTACAACTTAAAGTTATGGATCGAACTTTAATTATCCTTGATATCTTTGCTGCTCATGCCTCTACCAGCGAGGGAAAAATACAAGTTGAATTAGCACAACTGCGCTATCGTGCTACTCGTTTAGTTGGACTTCGAAACTCCCTTTCTCGTTTAGGCGGTGGAATCGGTACAAGAGGCCCTGGAGAAAAAAAGCTAGAAATGGATCGGCGGTTGATTCATGAACGTATCTCTCAACTAAATAAAGAATTAGCCAATATTAAAGCACATAGAGAAATTACCAGACAACAGCGCAGCCGAACCCATATACCAGTTATAGCAATTGTCGGCTATACTAATGCTGGAAAATCCACTTTACTGAACACACTTACTAACGCAGGTGTATTAGAACAAGACATGCTTTTTGCTACCTTAGATCCTACTACTAGAAATTATACTCTGCCAAGCGGACAAACTGTTCTATTAACTGATACAGTAGGGTTTATTCGCAAACTTCCTCACCATCTAGTTGAAGCATTTCGAAGCACCTTAGAAGAGGCCAGATATGCGGATCTTATCCTACATGTAGTGGATGCTTCTAACCCTCAAATGGATCTCCAGATACACACTGTTTATGAAACTTTAGCACATCTAAAAGTAGAAGATAAACCAATTATTACAGTATTTAACAAACAAGATCTTCTAAAATCTCCAGAAATTTTAAGAGATTTTAAAGCAGAAAAAACGCTTCCTATTTCCGCTAAAACTGGATCTGGATTAGAGCAATTATCAGAAATTATAGAAGAAATCTTACGAAACCAAAAAGTATATATTGATCATCTTTTTCCATACAACGAAGCTGGAAAAATTCAGCCCATTCGTAAATTAGGTCAACTTTTAAAAGAAGAATATCTAGCAGATGGAATTCAAATTGAAGCCTATATTCCAGTAGAACTTTATGGAAAATTGGAACTTTCCTAATCTTATTTATGGACAGATAAAAAATCGATTTCTTTTTTATATCTGTCCATTCTTTTTGTACCCTTTGAAATACATCAAATATATCTGAATCAAAACTTTTTCCTATTTCTTGTTCCATAATCTTTATGCTTTTCTCTGGTGAAATTTCTGACTTATAACAACGTTTTCCTGTCAATGTATCGTAACATTCAATTACTCCCATAATTCGTGCCGCTAACAGAATTTGCTTTCTAGAAAGTCCACTTGGATAGCCTGTCCCATCCTACTTTTCATGATGATAATGTGCAACATCGATCGCCATCTGAATAAATTCATTTTTCTCTGTTTCATCTGCTGGAAAACGAATTTTTGCCTTTAAACGTGCTTCTGTCTGTATCCGACTTACAGCAATACTTTTTTCCAACATTGATTGGCAAAACAAAATGTCCTTTTCATTAATTGCCCGAATAAAAGAAGTAAACTCTGGTATCAGTCTGGTTTTTGCCATATTATCATCAAATTCTTCTATTGTACCATCGTTTAATTCCAATGTTACTTTTCCAATTATGTTTGGCGCACTTTCTGTCTTAATATAACCATTTGTTCCTTGAATTACAGCTCCTGCATTTCCTCTACAGTCTTTCGCTGCTAAACAAAATGCTTGAAACTCTGGATACTGCATAATTAATATTCCACTGGTATCTATTTTCCGTTCTATATTTGCATAATATTTTGTTAAAACTGGTTCTCCGAATAACCCCATCACAAAATGAAGATTGTATAGGTTTAAGTCCATCATAGCTCCCCCTGCTTTTTCTGGATCAAAAACCGGCAGTACTTGACCATCACAAAAAGCATCATACCGTCTGGAATACTGACTATACTGACTTTGTACTATTTTTATTTTTCCAATACGAGGAAGCCACTCCTTTATTTTTTTATAATTTCCAAGATATAATGTTGTAACTGCTTCAAAAAGAAAGCGCTCTTTTCTAGCTGCTAAGGACTTTAAAGAAAGAGCCTCTTGTAAGTTACTGGTTATTGGTTTTTCCACAATCACATGTATTCCTTTTTCTAATGCCATTTTACAATAGTTATAATGTAAATAATTAGGAACAGCTATATAAACTGTATCAATTCCGGTTTCATATAATTCTTCAAAATTACTACATGCATAAGATATCCCATTTCTCTTACATAGTTCCTTTGCTTTAGACATAGTATTTCCTTGTATTCCTATAATTTCCATTCCCTTTAACTTTAACAAAAAAGGTAAAAATTCCTGTACAATCATACCTGTTCCAATAATTCCTAACTTCATTTTTCCATCATTCCTTCTAAATCCATTTCTACTTTAGCGATTAAACTTCATTTCTTCTTACTAAAAATTTTAAATTTATTCCAACTGATTTATAAAAAAAATTCATATAAAATTCTATTAAAATATTCTCCATTTTATATTTTTAATTGCAATATAACACATATTTATAAAAAAAATCAAGTAAACAGGGGAATTTACTCTTTTATGGTTTAGGCAAAGCCTTATTATAAAAAGTTTTGTACGATTTTTTTGAATAACTATATCTTATAGAAAATTCACAGTTGTCATTATATAGATTTTATTTTATAATTTTCTATATCACCTAATCGATTTAAATTTAAACTAGAAAGTAGGTATTTTTTATGCAAACAATTGCAAATGACATAAAAACTGGTTCTTTTCATCGTGTTTATCTCCTATATGGAGAAGAATCTTATCTAAAACGCAGTTATAAAAATCAACTAAAAGAAGCTCTTGTTCGTCCTAATGACACAATGAACTATCATTACTTTGAAGGAAAAGGAATCAATCCAAAAAGCATTATCGACCTAGCAGAAACCATGCCTTTCTTAGCAGATTTTCGTTTCATTTTAATAGAGAACAGTGGTTTTTTCAAAAATAGTTGTGATGAATTAGCTGCTTATATAAAAGATATTCCCGAAACCTGTGTCTTCTTATTTGTGGAAAATGAAATTGATCGACGAGGAAAATTATATAAAGCAGTTAAACAATTTGGTTATCCTACGGAATTAGCAAAACAACCAGAAAAAAAATTAATTGTCTGGCTTCTTTCTTTATTAAAAAAAGAAGGGAAAAAAATTACAGAAGCCAATCTACATCTTTTCTTAGAAAAAACAGGAAGCGATATGGAACTTATTACAAAAGAGTTAGAAAAATTAATCTGTTATATTTATCCTAGAGAAGTAATTACATCAGAAGATATTGAAACTATCTGTTGTGAACAAACAACCGGAAAAATTTTTGATATGATAACTGCCATTAGCGAAAAACGACAAAAAAAAGCTTTAGAGCTTTATTATGATTTATTATTGTTAAAAGAACCTCCTATGCGAATTCTTTTTTTATTAACCAGACAATTTCATCTTCTTATGCAAATAAAAGAATTATCTGCTGCCCATTGTGACTTTACTACTATTTCAAAACAAACCAATTTACAAACTTTTTTAATTGGAAAATATGTGAATCAGGCAAAACACTTTTCAAGCACCGCCCTTCGGCAAGCGGTTCAAGACTGTATTGAAACAGAAGAAGCTGTAAAAACTGGAAAAATTAACGATAGATTAGGAGTAGAACTTTTAATTATTTCCTATACTCAGACCCCTATTTTACACTAATATTCAAAAAAATTGGAAATTTTTAAAAAAGTACTTGCAAAATATTTTTATTTGTGTATAATATGTTTTGTAAGGCTCGTTGGTCAAGCGGTTAAGACGCCGCCCTCTCACGGCGGAAACAGGGGTTCGATTCCCCTACGAGCTGTTTTTTTATTACTTGAAATTATAAGGAACTGCTCATTAATTATTTAATGCGACAGTTCCCTTCTTTTATTTTTGCCAATAATAATGATACTCTAAATTAATTTAAAATATAAAAATCAGATAAAGAAGGTGAGCCCTTATGATTACAACCCCAAAAATGATTCCTTTTCATAAATGGGATGAGATTTTGAACTTTAATACAGCAAAAGAACAAATTGAAAGCTTACTTCATCCTGTTGAGGTAGTAGAATCTGAAAAAGAAATCTTTCTACATCATAAACCTTCTAGCCATTATCGAATGGCTTATGAAGATGTACTTAGCAATTTTGTTACTATGGGAGAATTTACTTATGAATTATATCTAGCAACCCCCTATTTTGTGGAAATTTATAAAACATGGAAACAAAAACAGGACTTCCAGTGGCAGCTTTTATTTTTGATTTTAATTGGTTATTGTCTTTCTACTGATTTTCCATACAATCATTTTAGCAAAGAATTAAATGAAAGCTTGCCAAAAGAAATTATTGAAAATCATCTATGCAGTATAAAAATTATACAAGAAGAAACTAAAATGTTTCTTTCCAAACATCTTGAAAAGCTCAAGCAGTTAAGCCATTTTGAAGTGCAGCACCTTTGCCAATGCTTGTTTGCTATTTTAGGGAACCGAGAAGCATCTTATATATTTTTTATAAGCCATTTTAATGGATGCTCTATCACTTGTCCTCATTGTAGCAGCTTTGACAATAATTTTGAAACCCATTATTGTTTTGACCATTATATATCAGACAAAAAATCTATACATAAACCACCAAAAGAGATTCAGCCAGCCCCTTCTGTTATTGGACAATGGGATCAAAAATCCTATGATAACGATTATCTTTGGCTAAGTAATTTATTGTATCTTTTGGGAAATGACAAAGATGCCCAAAAATTATCATACTATTATGGCACCTTTACTTGTCCACATTGTGGCAAAACAGATATTATAATAGACTTAGCAAAGTATACTATGATTCAAAATACGGAATTAGATTTATTGTAAAGAATAGTCCTTACACTTTAAAACTGCCAAAATAACGTTTTTTATTACATCGTTATTTTGGCAGAAATGACAAATATTATTTTAAAGTGGTTAAGATTCATCTGCTGACGCAATAGAAATACTGCCCTTTACATTTCCCAATGTACCATCTGTGGCCCGAAGGAACAACTTATAGATTCCAGGCTTTGTTGGAGGCTCAACGATAAAATCTGCGATAATTTTCAGTGGCTTGTCTGGTTGCCGCAGGTTATGTACAAACCAATAAAAGATATCCTTTTGCTCATCCTTAGCAAAAAAAACCTCTATTCCATTTCCTGTTTCTGCAAAAATGTCATATCGGATTTTATCTCCATCAGCCAAGATATATTCCCCTAAAAAAATAGTTTCTTCAGCTGTTATGTTTTTAAAATTGACAGGGATGATTTCTACATCAGTTTCATCATCCGAGTCTTCTTTATCGTCTCCAAACAGTTCTATTACCTCTGCCTCAGTCATATAGGCAACTCCTATCATTTCATTCTTTTCATTACGGACAATCTTGATATTAATCGTACCATTTGGGTTCATGTTTAACGTATAAAAAGATTTATTAGATCGGATATCCAAAAATATATTGACTAACTGTCCCTGATAATAATAGTCCTTTCCGTTAATTGTAACACCCACTGCACCATATTCCGCTATCTGTGCTTCTTCCCATTCCTTTTCCTGCTTTTTCTCTAGTTCATCAAATTCATCATCCCGATCTAACATATGAAATAAAACAGATTGGAAGCTCCACTTCCCATCTTCCAGTGCTCTATACAACCAAACCTTCAGTGAGTCTTCGCCCATATGCATGGCCAAGTTTGAAAAATAAACAATATCATTCTCCTTATAAATAGTTTCTGCCAAATGCTGGATTTGAACACAGTCTTCATCCAATAAATTGACAGCAGCTCCAAAAAATACAAGATTTCGATCTGCAAAAATTCTGTTTAGCCATTCGCTCTGCTCCTCTTCATTCATGTTGCAGAACGCCATTTGAAACAATGGTAAACTTCCATCCTCATAATATTTCTCTGTCATTCTAGCATACCGACTGCTACTTGTTTTCTCTTGTGTAGTTTTGTCTACAGTCTCTTGAGGTTTATCCGTTATATGATTGCCTGCGGCAGCAGCAGGATAAACACCAACGAAAGCTGCCCCAGACATTATGCACAACGTCAATATACCTGTCAAAATCCGTATCTTTGTTGATCTCTTTTTAAAATTCATAATTGCACCTAGCCTTTCTTTCAATATCTGTTTATTTTCGTTTAAAGTGATAACTCCAAAATTTTCCTTATACCTCCCAACTGCCGCCATCGCATCAAGCAACGTTTTTCCATAGTCCTGTGCATTACTGCCCCCTATCTTTGTAAGAACAGCTTCATCACAGGAAAATTCGCAAATCTTAGTAATTTCTTGACTCATAAGATATACAAGAGGATTAAACCAATGCAGGCAAACCGTAATCTGTACCAGCCATTTATAAAATATATCCCAACGCTTGTAATGTATTAATTCATGCAGAATAATATACTGAAAATCCTTTTTTGGAATATCTGTACTTGGCAGTACAATACAAGGATGGAAAAAGCCAATCAACAGTGGCGAAGAAACCAACGGATTGACACATAGTTCTATCGGATTTCTAATACTTGTCTGCTTTGCAATAATGGAGAGTCGATCCAAAATCTCAATATCAGAAACTGGGATCAATCCAGCTCTGATATATCGTATAAAACCTTGATAAATTGTTATTTTTCGTATTAATAAACCTAACATAACTACAAACCAAATCAACCAAATATGATTCGTCAATAATATTTTAATATCCTGAAGTGGATGAACTGTTGTTAAATCTTCTGTTAGGCTATTTTTGTTTTCATTATTTTGTTCTAAAACAACAGTAGGAACAAGAACATCTTCTGGAATATTTGAAGTGGAATGTTTCTGTGGTAAAGATGTTTGGGTAATTGCCTGATCGACAGTCTGATAAATCTTTCCTAGTAAACTTGTTTCTGGCCCAAATGGGAACAGCAATCGTAAAATAACAATAAGCCAAATGTAATACTGCCACTGCTGACTAATTTTATCTTTTAAGAATCGTTCTCCTAAAAGCAGAACCAGAATAAGCAAACTGCCAGAAAAGGACATGGACAGGAAAACTTTCAAAACTATGTTCATGATTGTTCTTTCCCTTTCTCTAACAGCCCTTTTAACTCCTCGTATTCTTCGTCTGCTAGTAAATCACCCATAATTAGATTAGAAACTAACCCTTTTGCACTTCCCTCATAAATTTTATTCAAGAAGTTTTTTGTCTGCGCTGTCTGGTATTCCATTTCAGAAATAAGCGTGGTATATTCATTACGCCGGCCGATTTTCTTAGCACTTAAAAAACCTTTGTTCATTAGTCGTGACAACAGTACAATTAAAGTATTTTTTTGACATGACTTACCCCTAGCTGCCAGTTCATCCATAATATAGGGAAATAGTGTCACCTTCGACTGATTCCCCCATATAATTTTCATAATTTCAAGTTCAGCATCCGATATTTGTTGTATCATGTTTTTCTCCTCCTAATGTATAACATCTTGTTGACAATTAAAGAATAACATCTTGTTATACTTTTGTCAAGATACTTTCTAACAAATCTTTAGAGCTGAAATATACCCATCTAACTCATTTGGAAATGGAATACAGAAACAAAAAAGTGGGCTTTACTTTACCCACTTTTTTCGCTTTTCCTTTCATACATTACGTTCCATGTGATTTCTTATTTCTTATCAGACAATACCAAATCCGATCTATTGTAATAGATACTATAAAAAGAATTACGCAAACTCTTTTTTTCTCCCAAGGCTCCACCAATATGCTATAAAAAGAAAAACCGCTGCTGCCACCCAAGCTGCTACATTCCCAAGACAAATCCCAGTAAAACTTCCCATTTGAACTGCTACCCAAGCTGCAACTGCTCTTGCTGCTAATTCTACAACACCACCCATCATCGGCATAAATCCAAATCCGGCTCCTTGCATCGCATTGCGGTAGACAAAGATCAGACCCAAAGGAATAAAAAACGTCCCACAGATCTTCATATAAATACTGACATAAGAGGTGATCAGTTCAATTTCCTCACTTACAAACAACCTTACTCCAAAAGGCACCATATAAATAATAAACAATGCCCCTACAATCGCATAAACCACCGTAAATAGTTCTGCTGTATGAACACCTTTTTTCATTCTGCCTAAATCTCGTTTTCCCATATTTTGCCCGCAATAAGTTGCCATTGTCTGTCCCATCGAGGAAAAAGGCTGTGTAATCAACTGTTCTAGTTTTACTGCTGCTGTATAAGCTGCTACTGCTGTAGAGCCAAGCAAATTTAAGGCAGTCTGAATAATAATTGTACCTATTGCAGTAATTGAAAATTGAAGAGCCATTGGTACACCAATCCGAATTTGGTTCTTCGAATCCATTTCGTGCAGTCTCCATTCCTCTTTTCTAGGATGAAGAATTGGGACTCTCTTTGCAATATAAATTAAACATAAAATCCCAGATACTCCTTGTGCAATTACAGTAGCCCAAGCTGCTCCTGCTACCTTCATCTGAAACACAAGAATTAAAACCAAATCTAATACTACATTTAAACCAGCCGAAACAATCAAAAAGTAAAGCGGCACTTTACTATTCCCAACTGCCCGCAGCAAACTAGCAAGTAAATTGTAAAGAATATTTGCCCACATTCCAAAACAAATAATGCTAATATAAGTATAGGACATCTCAAAGATATCCTCTGGTGTCTGCATCAGCTGCAGAAGCCCTTTCATTCCTACTAAGCTTATTACAGTTGCCAAAACTGTAACAATCACGGATAAAATTGCTGCATTTCCTACACTTCGTTTCAGTCCAGATTCATCTCCAGCCCCGAAACGCTGAGAAGTCAACACCGTAAATCCGGTTGTCAGCCCTTGCATAAAACCCAAAATCAAAAACATAATCGTACCAGTCGCACCAACTGCAGCAAGGGCATGATTTCCAACAAACCGGCCTACAATAATCGCATCTACCATATTATAAAGCTGCTGAAATACATTACCAATAATAATAGGAAGGGTAAATCGTAAAATTAACTTTCCAGGACTCCCCTGTGTCATATCCAACTCCATTATCGTTCTCCTTACATTTTATCGTACTTATTTTAACACTCCTATTATACACTTCTCTTTCTATAATGCAAGCAAAACTCTTACTTTCAGCAACAAATATTAAGATAGTAACAATCTCAAGCTTATTCTCCTAATTTCTGTGAAAAAGCAGTCAATTTCTCTCCATCTTTTGAAATCACAATTTCATCTCCTGCTTCCACTTTCCCACTAAGCAGCAATTTCGCAGCTAATGTTTCTACTGTCTTTTGCAAATATCGCCGCAGTGGTCTTGCCCCATAAACAGGATCAAAGGCCTCCTCTACAATCCACTCTTCCGCCTCTTTTGTCAGGCGAATTGAAACTTCCCGATCAATTAGTCTCTTATTTAAATCGACCATCATCAATTCCACAATTCGTCCAATATCTGTCTTTCTTAAAGGCTTAAATAAGATAATCTCATCCAAACGATTTAAAAATTCCGGCCGAAAATGATTTCTTAAATCTCCCATAACCAATTCTGAAGCCTCACTGCGAATCTCCCCATTTGGATCAATTCCATCTAAAAGATACTGTGAACCAATATTGGAAGTCATAATCAAAATTGTATTTTTAAAATCTACGGTTCTTCCTTGCGAATCAGTAATACGTCCATCGTCTAGTACCTGTAAAAGTACATTAAATACATCAGGATGTGCCTTTTCTATCTCATCAAACAGTACAACCGAGTATGGTTTTCTTCGCACTGCCTCTGTAAGCTGTCCACCCTCTTCATATCCTACATATCCTGGAGGCGCTCCAATCAGACGAGACACCGAATATTTCTCCATATATTCTGACATATCAATTCGAACCATATTGTTTTCATCATCAAACAAACTCTGTGCTAATGCTTTTGCTAATTCTGTCTTTCCCACTCCAGTAGGACCCAAAAACAAAAATGATCCAATTGGTTTGGAAGGATCTTTAATTCCTGCCTTTGAACGAATGATTGCCTCAGATACTTTGGTCACTCCTTCATCCTGTCCAACCACTCGTTTATGCAGTTCCTCATCCAAATGTAACGTTTTACTTCGTTCACTCTCTGTCAGTTTTGCAACTGGTATTCCTGTCCAACGAGAGATAATCCGAGAAATTTCCTCATCTGTCACTGCCTCATGCACCAAAGATAAATCCTGACTTTTTACTTTTTCTTCCTCTGCTGCAAGCTGTCTTTCTAGTTCCGGCAGTTTTCCATACTGCAATTCTGCTGCCTTATTTAAGTCATACTCTCTTTGTGCAATCTGAATTTGATTATTTAATTCTTCGATATCCTCACGCAATTTACTTAATCGTTCTACTGAATTCTTTTCATTATCCCACTGTGCTTTCATTGCATTAAACTCATCCCGCAAATCTGCCAGCTCTTTTTGAAGTCCCGCTAAACGATCTTGACTTAACTTATCTGTTTCCTTTTTTAATGCTGCTTCCTCAATCTCTAACTGCATAATCTTACGGGAAAGCTCATCTAATTCTGCGGGCATGGAATCTAACTCCGTTTTTACTAATGCACAAGCTTCATCTACTAAATCAATTGCCTTATCTGGCAAAAAACGATCTGAAATATAGCGGTTTGATAAAATAGCAGCAGAAACCAATGCAGAATCTGTTATCTTTACTCCATGAAATACTTCATACCGTTCCTTTAATCCACGCAAAATAGAAATGGTATCCTCTACAGTAGGTTCATCTACCAGCACGGGCTGAAACCGTCTTTCCAATGCAGGATCCTTTTCAATATACTGCCGATATTCGTCTAATGTTGTTGCGCCAATACAATGCAGTTCTCCTCGTGCTAACATTGGTTTTAACATATTTCCAGCATCCATCGCACCATCTGTTTTGCCAGCTCCAACAATTAGATGAAGTTCATCAATAAATAAGATAATTTCTCCCTCACTCTTTCTGACTTCTTCCAAAACTGCCTTTAAACGCTCTTCAAATTCTCCCCGATACTTTGCACCTGCCACTAATGCTCCCATATCCAATGCAAAGATCTTTTTATTTTTTAAGCCCTCTGGTACATCTCCACGCACAATTCTCTGTGCCAATCCTTCTACTGCAGCCGTTTTACCAACTCCAGGTTCTCCAATTAAAACTGGATTATTTTTTGTCTTTCTAGAAAGAATTCGTACCACATTTCGAATCTCTGCATCTCGTCCAATTACAGGATCCAACTTCTGATTTCTAGCTCGTTCCACCAAATCCTGTCCATACTTATTTAAGGTATCATACGTAGCTTCTGGATTGTCACTGGTGACTCTTTGATTTCCTCGTACTGTAGAAAGCGCCTGCAAAAATCGCTCTTTTGTAATGCCAAACTCCCGAAATAATTCTTTTATTACACGATTTGGATGTTTTAATAAAGACAACACCAGATGTTCAACTGAAACATACTCATCTCCCATCTGTTTTGCTTCCTCTTCAGCCGAAACTAATACCTGATTTAAGGAATTACTAATATAAAGTTTTCCACCAGAAACCTTTACTTTTTTCTCTAAATCCTTTTTCACACGATTTAAAAAATACTCCGTATGAATCTCCATCTTTTCTACCAGCTTTAAAATCAAACTGTCCTCTTGTGTTAAAAGACTATAAAGCAAATGCTCCTGGTCAATCTCCTGATTTCCATACTCATAAGCAAGCTTCTCACAGCCATTTACTGCTTCGATTGACTTTTGTGTAAATTTACTAATGTTCATACTCAGTCCTCCTGTTCAATTTCTTCTATCCAATTTATATTTTGTTTTAGTTGTTCTATAATTACTATAACACACATCTTTTGAAATGCAAGTAGCTATCTATAAATTATTTCTAAAATAACCATAAAAATATACAAAAAAATAAATGGATTTCTTTTATCTTCCCTCAAACTGCATATTGTAAAGTCCAGCATAAACACCGCCTTGCTCTAACAATTCCAAATGGGTTCCGCTTTCCACAATTCCTTCTTCTGTCAGTACCAAAATACGTCCTGCATTTCGAATGGTAGACAGACGATGGGCAATTACAAAAGTGGTTCGATTTGCAGCAAGCCGTTCTAAAGAATCCTGCACAACTTTTTCACTTTCATTATCTAGTGCTGAAGTTGCCTCATCAAAAATCAAAATAGGAGGATTCTTTAAAAATACTCGTGCAATCGATAGTCTTTGTTTTTGTCCTCCAGAAAGTTTGATTCCTCTTTGTCCAATATAAGTATGATAGCCATCTGGCAGTCCCATAATAAATTCATGCGCATTGGCATGTTTAGCTGCCATAATTACTTCTTCCTCTGTGGCATCTGGTCTTCCATAGCGGATATTTTCCATTACACTTCCAGCAAACAAATAGACATCCTGTTGTACAATTCCGATATTTTTTCGCAAACTTCGTATGGTAAAATCTCGTATATCTACTCCATCAATTTTAACCGCACCTTCTGAAACTTCATAAAACCGTGGAATCAAACTGCAAAGTGTCGATTTCCCTGCCCCAGAGGAGCCTACTAGTGCAATATATTCCCCTGGTTCTACCTCTAAATCAATCTTTTGCAGCACTTCTTCCGTATGTTCCTCATAGTGAAATGACACTTGTTCAAATACAATTTTTCCTTGTACTTCTGTCATTTCTTTTGCACCTTTTCGATCCTGAATATCTGGTTCTACCGATAAAATTTCTAAAAATCGTTCATAGCCAGATGCTCCATTTTGAAATTGTTCTGTAAAGTTAATTAATTTTCTAACTGGTTCTGTAAAATTATTAATATAAAGTAAAAAAGTCACCAAATCGGTAACAGTAACGGTTCCCTTTACAATCAATACTGCTCCCGCAAGAATCACCAAAATTTGAATCATTGTGGTAAAAGCACCTAATCCAGCATGATAAATTCCCATATAACGATAACTATTTTTTTTGCTTTTAATAAAGTTTTCATTTCCAACTTCAAATTTTCCCTTTTCAATCTCCTCATTTGCAAAAGATTTTACTACTCGAATACCAGAAAGATTATCTTCAATCTGTGCATTTATATCTGCAATTCTAGCTCGGTTCTGCTTAAATGCCCTTTTCATCTGTATATTATAATATCCAGCAAATCCTACCATAATCGGAATAAAAGTAAATGCGGTAAAAGCAAGCCTCCAATTTACCGATAAAAGAATTCCAAAAGAACCCACCAGTTTAATCAAAGAAATCACAATATCCTCTGGCCCATGATGGAATAATTCACTAATATCAAATAAGTCTGTTGTTACTCTAGACATCAACTGTCCTACTTTCTGTTCATCATAAAATGAAAAAGAAAGCTTTTGATAATGCTCAAATATTTCACTTCGCATATTTGCTTCCATCTTTGTTCCCATTACATGCCCATAATAAGCAATAAAATAATTACAATAACACTCCAAAATAACAAGTCCGATCATCAATGCTCCAAGCGGAATAATCGCCTGTAATGCCTCTGAAGCTTCCCTTTCCAAAACTGTCCCTGTAATATAGCGAACAATTAATGGAATAATCAAAGTTACTACTGCCCCTAAAAATGCAAAAAATAAATCTGCTGCAAAGACTCCTTTATACGGCTTATAATATCCAAAAAATCGCTTCCATTTGCCCTGTTTCATTTCTTTCTCCCTCCTTAAACTCCATTCTGTCACAAAACGACATTCTACCTGCTATCCTACAGACAAAATGTCGTTCCAATTATTGTATCGCATCTCCCTTACTCTGTAAAGCACTTCTTTTTTCTATCATTAGACCTTTTTATATTCTTTCCTTGTAAAAAAATAGAGTATATAGATTTTCAATTTCTATATACTCTAATACTACTTCTTTTATCTATTTCTTTCCAATCTTCTCAAATTCCTTCTTTAAACTATCTAAATCTTGTCCCTTAAAAGCTCGTTCTAAAAGTACTGGCAGCATCTGCGGATTACAAGCAAAACAAGGAATTTTAAGTGAAGCAACCCTTTCTGCCATCTGTACATCATAATATGGTTTTCCACCATCTGCAATTGCCAAAAGACAAACCACAGTAACCCCTGCGTCTTTCAGTTCTCCTAGCCGCCGTAAAAGAGAAGCCCGATTTCCTCCTTCATATAAATCCGTAATTAAAAAAAACAACGTTTTCTTTGGATTTTCTACAAATCTTTCACAATATGCCACTGATTTATCAATATCGGTTCCTCCGCCAAGCTGAAACCCAAAAAGCAAATCCACTGGATCATCCGACTTCTCGGTTAAATCTACCACATTTGTATCAAATGCTACTACATGTGTTTGAATCGAAGACATACTGGCCAGAATACAGCTCATAATCGAAGAATAAATAACGGATTCTCCCATTGATCCACTTTGATCTATATCCAATATTACATGCCACTGCCTAGAAGCTGATACTGTTGTCCGATCAAAAAAGTAAAAATGTTCTGGTATAATTGTCTGAAGTTCCCGATTATAATTTTTCAAATTTCTTCGAATTGTCATCTTATAATCAAGCGCAGCCGCTGAAGGAATTGGAGAATGATTCTTTTTATTAATTGCCGCTGTTACCGCCCTTCGAATATCTGCTTCTAAAAGTTTATTAATCTCTTCTACAATCTTTTGAATAAAAAGTCGTACACTTTCTTTTGAGCGTTTTGGTATCTGATCCTTTAACATCAAAATTGTAGAAGCAAGGCTAACATCTGGCTCAATACTCTCTAATAATTCTGGTTCAAATAAAAGCTGTTTTAACCCGCACCGTTCCATCGCATCCGCTTGCACAATCTTTACTAAATCCTTATCAAATAAACTCCGAACATCTCCTAGCCATTTTGTAATCTGAGGATTCGAAGGTCCTTTTCCGCCCTCTTTTCCGTTTCCGCCAAAACCACCTGATGCAGAGTTATTATAAATTGAAGCCAAAGCCTGATCCATTAATTCTTGTTCCTTTGAAAGTACAGTTCCTTTCCCATCACTCATACGATTAAACTGTTCACTGCTTTCTGAGCCAAGTATCAGTCTCCATCTTCTCATACGTTCTAAATTATCCATCATTTCCAAACCCCAAAATACCCTTTCTTTTCATAAAATAACCCCTGCCAACTAAATATCTCCAAAGTCAAAGTCATCCAAACCTTCTAGCAGTTCTTCTGCCTCTTTCGTAATAGGTGTATTTAATATCTCCGATGTCTCCAATCGATTTAGATTCCAAATCTCTCCTAAATTTTCTGCAATATCGCTTTTCTCTCTTGCAGAAAAATCTGCAAATGCTCGTCTTAAAAACAGTAAAGCTCGTTTAAACTCTTCTTCATCTAATGTCTCTAAATAGTGATCAAGCGTTTCCCATAAACCAAGCCTTGCAATTAATGCATAACGATTCTTCATCGAAAGTCCTTCAAACCAGCCTGCTCCAAGCTCTGCTGGAACCCCTTTGGAAAGTCTTCTGCTCACTCGAACTTCTAATTCCTCATTGTTTACCTTTCCACGCTCTAAAAGAATTGCAGTTGCATAACCAGAAATTTTTGTATTTAAATCATCTCTATCTGCAATCTCTGTAATCACTTGAATCCAGCTACTTTCTGACAAAAAATCATGACTGCTTACTGCATCATTTAAAATTCCAAGTGCATGTAAAATCTTCTTAGCCGCCTCATCATCACAGACACATTCTCCAGCTAAAATCAAACATACACGAAAAAATAGCTGTTCTAATACGGGAATTAATGGCTTTGAAGAAATCTTTCGAATATCACCATATTGTATAACAAAAGAAAGATTTTGTATCGTATTTGCAATTTCATCTACAGCAGCCGCATCAATCGCTGCCTTTTGCAAAGCAGAAACCGCATACTCTGCTGCCTCTGGCATCCCACACAAAAAAGACTCTTTTAATACCTCTGCAATCGCAACAATCTGCTCCTTCTCCTCTAACTTTTCTTTCATATAAAATGAAGTTGCAGCTAATACGGTATCTCCCTTTAACTGTGCTTCTACTAATTCAATCTCTGCCTCTGGTGTCCAGCAAAGAGTCCACTCTTCCTTCCAGGTTGCCTGATCTTGTGACACTGGTTTTAAATTAACAAAGGAAATACCAAGTACTCTTAGTTTATGTAAAAAGAACGAACGTTCCAAATCTAAAAATGCTGCCTTTTCTGATTTTACTGTTCGTTTCTCTCGTAAATCTAAACTTAAATCTTCCGCTATAACCGAACAATACTTTCTCAATTTTAATGCATCTAACTTTTGATAAAAATCCTCTTGAATCGAAGTACGGCTTACTCCTTCTGGCAGCTCTCCAATTGCAGTTCCAATCTCTGTATCAGCAACTGCTGTAGCAATCTCTCCAAAATTTCCATGTCCCATACAAGTTACAGCCGCATCTCGCAAATCCCGTAATGCAGGAATTTTACAGTCTCTAAGATCTGCAAGTGAAAAAGCCAACCTCATTGCTTCTATTACTTCTGCAGAAGAAACAATATTTCCATTTGCCCTTTGCCATGCAGCAATTCTAGAAAGATAACTTCTCGCTGCATAGTCAGATTCTCCATTTAAAAATCCCTGCCATAAAAGCTCATAGTAAGCAGGAGCCTTATTTCCAGCCCCATATCCAGAACGAGAGGAAAGCCGATAGTAAGAATAAGGCATTAAGGTTTTTCCTGCCTCTAAAACAGGTAATTTCTTTAATTCCTTATCACTTAACATCTGTGTATCACTGTGCAATCCCTTTACATGAAAAGCACCTGTTACTACTACTACTTTATCTGCAGGAATTCCAGATAAAAGTACCTCTTCAATCTGCCGTTTCATATAAGCCTCACGTATAATATCCTCAGCAAATTCTTCATTTTTTTCTAAAGTAAGAAGTCTTAGTTCTTCCCCAAACTGACCTGCTCCACTTAAATAGGCATTTTCATCCTGTACATGCTCCATTGTACGTTCCCAAAAAGTTTCATGTCCATCCTCTCCAGATAATTGGTCTAACCTTTGGTATACAAAATCCCGATTATGTTCTTTTTGTAACTCTCCTTTTCTCTCTAATTTTTTCTCTATTTGTTGTTCTTTTTCTAAATTCTCTTCCTTTGTCTGTTCTTCTTCCCATTTTTTCATCTGTTCCCATTCTCGTTGTTGTCTTAAACGGGAAAATGCAAGAAACGTTCCAGAAGGCAAATCAATAAATCGGCATTTCTTGCGATTTTCATATGCCCAAAGAATCGCCTGATACTCTGGTGAATAGACAGAAAGTGGATACAATATCGTATGAATCGGGGATTCTTTCGTATAAGCAAGCATAGCAAAAGGCGGTTTTACATCCTGATTTGGAATTACAGTAAGCTCCTCGCTAAAATCAGAAGGTCCTTCAATTAACACGATTTCTGGCTTTACCCGATCTAAAAGCGCCCTTAAATGCCAAGCTCCAGCAGGAGATAGATGCCGAATTCCAAATAAAATTGGCATATCTGATTTCTCTTTTTTATTTTCCCTTTCCCTAAAAATCTGTTTCTTAATCATGAAACTCCTTACACTCCTTATAAAGTCCAGCCCACCGAGAACCACGCTTTTTTAATACATTTTCCAAATATTCCTTCCAAGCAAGACTATCCTTTTCATCATCCTTTACAATCGCACCTTCCAATCCAGCAGCCAAATCATAATCTGTAATCACACCACTTCCAAAACTTCCAGCCAAAGCCATACTATTAGCCAATAAAGAAATCGCTTCTGCTGTAGAAAGTACTCCTGTTGTTGTCTTTAGCTTCTGTTTTCCATCTAAAGTTATTCCTGTTCGCAATTCTCTAAAAATAGTACAAACCTTTTCAATTACTTCATCCTCTGGTAGTGCCGCATTGAGATCTAAATTTTCTGAAAGCTGTGCTACTCTTGTTTTTACAATATCCATTTCGGCTGCCAAATTTGCTGGAGCTGGAAGCACCACAATATTAAATCGTCTTTTTAAAGCAGCAGACATTTCATTTACGCCTTTATCACGTGTATTTGCAGTAGCAATAATTGAAAATCCCTTTTTTGCTGGTGCCTCGATATTTAGTTCTGGCACAGAAATCCGTTTCTCTGACAAAATCGAAATTAAAGCATCTTGTACCTCAGAAGCACAACGGGAAATCTCCTCTACTCTTGCAATACTTCCTGTCTCCATCGCACAATATACGGGACTTTTCAACATCGCCTCCACAGATGGACCCTGTGAAATCAGCATAGCATAATTCCAAGAATAGCGAATCTGCTCTTCTGTTGTTCCTGCCGTTCCCTGTATTACCTGTGTAGAATTGCCGTTAATTGCTGCAGTCAGATGTTCGGAAAGCCACGACTTCGCTGTTCCTGGTTCTCCAATTAACAAAAGTGCCCGATCGGTAACTAAAGTAGCAATTGCAATTTCGACTAATCGTTGATTTCCAATATATTTTGGTGTAATAATCGTGTTGCCAACTTTTCCTCCAGTAATATAAGTTAAAACTGACTTTGGAGACATTTGCCATCCTTCTGGAATCTTTTCTTTTTCTGCTTTGATTAATGCATCAATTTCTTTTTTATACATCTGCTCCGCTGGCAGACGTAGTACTTCTTGTTTTTTTGCCATTTTTTACTCCTTTTTATGAAAATAATTTCAATCACAGCTCATTGAAATGCTGCAAATAATACTCCTCATTCCATTCCAAAGCGATTTCTTTTTTTTCTGCCATCCCTCGAATCTCTTCTATAGCGAAAAGTTTATCCTCACGCACCATAGGAATCTCTTTTATTAACCGCAAAAACTCCCAAAGATACATTTTTCCTTTATGCTGTTTCATATAATTCACCAAAACTTCTGGTTTAAAATTCATATGACACTTTCTTACTGCTTCAAAATGATCGGAAAATTTCCCTTTTTTTCCATATAAAGCTCGATTCGAAAAATATTTTCCAAGCAACGTACAATTTTCTTGGTTATTCGGCTGAATCAGTTGCTCTAATACACTATCCCAACTAGCCATTTGCCCTATATCAAACCGAGAATGATAAAAAATCCCCCGCCAAAATGCTCCATCTTTTTTTATCTTCTCACTGGTTAAAAGCTCCAGCCAATGAAAATCAAATTCTCCAAAAATAGGCTCTCTTACTGTTATGGTTTCCCCAAAACAAGCATCTCGAAATTCATAGTTTAGCACATATTTATTTGCTGTTTTATTATAGCTTAATAAGGCAAATGCTCCCATAATTCCAAGCCTGCCTGCCTTCTTATTTGTATTTTCCCGCTTTCCATCTTGAACTAAATAGTGAGAAAATTCTGAAAATACAGCATCTCCCTCTTTGGAAAGTAACGCCACTACTAAGGCAGAGATTAAAAATTCTTCCTGATATTCCTGATACAATTCCTCTGCTAATTGGAAAAGCTTTGGACTTTTCGTTAGCAGGATCGATTCCATCAATAGCCGATCCAAATATTTTAAATCATAAACTCGTCCTGCATTTCGTGAAGCAAAAGAGGCATTATCCCATTCTGGTAAAGTGAGTTTTTCTTTTGCACTTTCCTTATTTTTTATCTCATCAAATACCTTTGTTTTAACCAATCTTTTAAAAACTGCAATCATCGCATCTGTTGTTTTTCCAATCATCGTATAAAACATCTGACTGATTCTTTGGCGCTCTTCAAACTCCAATAAAACTGTCCCATTTTTCACTTGTTCTTCTAAAAAGTCCAATTTTTTATTGATTTGATCTGCAACCAGATTCGAAATTTGATCACTTTTTGACAGATAAAAATACCCATCTTCCCAAATTGTCTTAGCCCGCCTTTGTACTACCAAAGCATCACTATTCAATCCACTTGTTCCAAGCTGTTTTCGAAAATATTCATAAACTTCTTCACTTTCCATACGAGTCAATGCCCAAATAGCAGCCTTTTTCCCGCCGCTTTTCTCTGTCTTAATCAAATCCATCAAAAATGATTCATTGTTTTTATCATGCCGCAGCGCATAAATCAAAGTCTCACGAACTTCTTTCTTTGCCGTTTCTAGCATAGCAATATACCAGTCATTTTCTTTTGCTCCGGCTATTTTTTCAACAATATGAACTCGTCTTACCATCTCTTTTCTTCCGTCCCCTTGAAACCCTCGTTTTAAATATGGTAAAATCGATTCATCTTCTTCACTTAACCAATGTTCAATTTTTCCTGCTAATTCATAATATCCTGTTCCTAATCCCTCCACTAATGCCAAGCGTAGACGAAAATCTCGAAAACTTTCTGGATTTTCCTCATGCAGTTCTATTAGAAAGGAATAATGTCCACTTCCAGTTGTAGTCAATGCTTCCATGGCAGGTGCTGCTTTGCTATAAGGAATCTCTGTAATTACTCTTTCATGCATCCCTTTATTAATTACGGACAATGTTCCATCAATCCCTGCTGCTGCCTGTGTAACAAGTACAGCATCCAAAAGAGCCAATTCATCCAAAAGAGCATCCGCTCTTCGTTCTGCTGGAACTTCTAAAATATGTAAAGCACCCTGATAAATCTTTGCAAAAATAGGGGCTGCTTTTGCTAATGGTTCTATTTGTTCAATTGCTCGTTTTAATCGAAAATCTTCTGGTATTAAAGAAATTCCGGCAACTGCACTGGTATTTAATCTTTCCTTTAATTCATAAAGTGGTTCGATATTCATTCCGGCCTCCTGTTAATATAATAATCTTATAATCCGATCTTCTGTTATAATACTATAAGGTTGTACACAGATTCGCCGCTTTTCTTCATCATAAAAAAAGGCACCTAAAAGTACTTGATTTTGAAACAATTCCTCTTCTGGAAGAATAAAAAGCCGATCGATTGTTCCCTTATGATCGTTAAGTTCCATATCTGCAAGAATTACCCGACTGCCGGAAGAATCCTCCATAACAAAGGTATCTTCTATCTTCCCAATTATTTGATAGGCAAATAAAAGAACAACATAGTTATCAGAAAGTGTATTTTTCATTTGATTTTTTACTTTTTTCAAAGTATCTGGCAGGCTTTTCTCTGCATATTGTTTTAATTTGGCAAGTTCTTCTTTTTCTATCTTATGAAAGGAAACACTTTTTTCCTCCCATCGGATTCTCCGGTTCAATTCTCCCGGATAATAGGATAACATTGGAATACAAGCAGTTTCCAATATGGTATCCTCTTCTTTTACATATTTTAATCGGTTAATTGGCCGATAATTGCGAGTTGCAAATATCTCGCCGTTGTCTAAGTCTGCCCACCAGCCAGTATCCACATATTCTTTTCTAGCTTCATCATAAATTACTTCAAAAGACAATTGAATTAATGTTGCAGATTCTTTCTTTAATCCTAATGCATTTAATTCATCTAGTTTCCAAATGCCGCCTAATTCTTCATATAAAATATTATCGTCTCCATTTGGATCATCGGATTCTAATTTTGCATTAAGATAGGTTTCCGATTTTTTTACCAATGCCCGAAGTTTTACCAAAATACGAACCGCTTCTCGATAGTGCCGATCTTCTCCATCTTTTTTAAAAGCTTCTATCTCTGCAATTAATTGTTTTACATAGGTCTGTGGTCCTAATAAATAATAATCGCCAAGCTGCTTTGCAAGATCGGTATAAGTTTTTATGGAATTTCCTCCAATTGTACCAAGTCCTGTCTGTAAAAGATTTTGTACCATATCTTCTGTCAGTTTTAATCCCTCTAATTGCTTTTTTATCTTTTTGGTCTTTGCTGCTTTATTCTTTTTTGCAGATGTTGCATCTTGTTTTACTACAGTACCATTTTTTATTGCTTCTTCTTTTTCTTGCTTCTTTGCTTCTCTTGTTTCTTTTCTTTTTCTTTTCTCTAATATATCCTGTGGAATCTCACATATTTCAAATGTTTTCTTTGCTGCTATTTCAAATAAAAGTGCAAGGCTATGCTTACATGGAAATTGTCTGCTTGGACAACTGCAGCGAAAAACAGGAGAGGTTTCCTCTATAAAATCAATTGATGTGATATAATCTGACTTTCCACTTCCTTTACATTGCCCCATATAAAAGGTATCATCTGCGGAACAAGACAGTTTCACAAAACCTCCTTTCGTTGAGATTTTCTTTCCATTGCTTACTGCAGTCGCATTAGGTGCTAGACTGCTTATAAACTGTTCTGATATCTCTTTCACGTTTTCTACCTCTATGTATGAATATTTTGGAATAAATTATATCTTTTTATTCCTGTTACAATAAAATTCTAACATAAAACTGGAAAATACGCAAGAGAATTGCATCTATCGTTCTACTCCCTCTGGTAGCTCTACCACTGATAAATCTTGTAATTCCTTTAATACAGAAAAATCAGTAATTGGGTTCTCAGTTAAACCAAGAAATCTTAAATTTGGCATGGTTCTTAATACTGAAATATCACTAATTTGATTCTTATTCAAAAATAATTGGATCATTCTCTCCTTCCCCTCTAAAGCAGAAAGATCCGAAATTTGATTTACTTGCAAATAAAGATTTTTTAAGCGAGATAAATTTGCTAATGGACGAATATCTTGAATCCGATTTTGCGCTATATTTAAAGTTTCCAAATTCTTTAAATGTTCGATTCCTTCCAAATTTTCAATCTCATTTTCATTAAGAATTAAAAATTTTAAATTTTCTAACTCTTCTAACCCTGAAAGCGTCTGTATATGATTTTCTGACAGTTCTAAAGACTGTAATTTTGTCAATCCACGAAGTGCTTCTAAACTGCTTATATTATTTGTCTCTAATGCTAGTACCCGTAATTCTTTTAAATTTGATAATGGTTGTAAGTCTGAAATGTTACTATCTATTATATAAAGTTTTTGCAATTTTGTTAATGCTTGTAACTTTTCTAAACTATCCAACTGATTTTCTTTTAATCCTCCTAAAGAAAGATTCTTCAATTCAGTTAATGACTCTAATCCTGTAAAATCAGTCAATGGAAGATTCGAAAGGGAAAGCTGCTTTAACTTTGAAAGTTTGGATAACGCTGTAATATTAGAAATGTTATTATCAAATAAAGATAATCTCTTTAAGTTTACTAAATTTTCTAAAGGAGTAATATCTGTAATATGATTATTGGATAATTTTAATGTTTTCAAATTTATCAAATCTTTTAATGCTGTTATTTGTGTAATTTCTTTTCCACTTAAATCCAAATTTGTCAGATTCCATACATCACTTAATAAAATCTCCCGATCTTGAATTTGTGTAATTTCAACCATAGCTGCTTTTAAATTTTCATCCTGCCAATCGATAGCAAAATCTTCTAAGCCAGCCTCTTCCCATGGAACGGCAATCCCAAAATTTGGAGAAATCATCTGCTCACTCACTGGATTTCCTGTTAAAGAATAAGTAAGGTCCCATTCTTCTAATAACTCCACTTCTGCTATATCACATATTTGATTATTATCTAGTTTAATAGAATGAAGGGACAATAAATTTTCTAACGGCCGTATACTGCTAATTTGATTTTCCCTTAAAGAAAGAGAGGTCAGATTCTCTAATGACTGCAATGCAGTAAGATCTGAAATATGATTTCCAGACAGAAACAAAACAGATAAATAACGTAAATTTTTTAACGCAGTAATATCAGAAATTTCATTTCCAGATAATGATAAACTTTCTAAATTACGCAAATTTCCCAATGCATCAATTTTTACAATTCCTTTTCCATTTAAATTAAGCTGTCTTATATGCCATACATCACTTAACCTAATTTCCCGATCAGAAATTCCTGTAATTTCAATCATTGCCTGCTTTAAATTTTCATCTTTCCAATCTATTACAGTATCTTCTAAACCCGCCTGTTGTAATTCTTCTAAAGATGCTTTTTTTACTTGAAACTCTGCTTGTTCCGTAGAAGTAACCATTTCAGAAGATGCAGTAGGCTCTATAGAGTCTACAATTTCTATATATTGTATATTTTCTAAATCACTTGTATTTTCTTCCGATTCTGTAATATAGGAATACTCAATCCAATTACCAGAAGAGGAAAGAATTGTTGTTAGTCTTTCTGTTGAATCGGGATTTTGTGATGCACAAGAATTAAAAAGAACAAGAATCAATGCAGCGACTTCTACTTTTTGTAACCATTTTTGCATGTTTTCTTTTTCGCCTATCTTATTTATTTTTTTCTGTTTTATTTTATATTTTTTTCTCATCTTAAGTTCCCCTCTTTCTCTTTATAATTTTTATTATATTATAACTTTTCAATACAATACATAAATTTTCCAATTTCATCTTATCTCTAAATAAAAAAGAATCTTTAACTTATCTATAATTTAAACTATTCATAAAAAGACAGATCAAAAACTGTCTGCCTTTTTATGTAAAACTTATTCAATTTTATCTATCTATTACCATTCTCCCCATCCCGCAAATTCATTAAACAACATATAGCTTTTACCAACAGTTATCATTTCACTATTAATATTATAAGAACTTGTAATATCTATATATAGAAATATGTATTAATTTTATTAAACAAGAATAAAAATTCTATACTAGATAAACTTATAATATAAGTAAACTGTTAAATTATATTGTTATTATACAGCCGTTATTGAATTTTGTCAATATGTTTTTACAGATTTGTTATTAAAAATATTTTTATGGAATTGTAATTGTCCCAGTTAATGATACTGATTTCCAACTTTGCATAAGTAGCTCATAAGAACCATCCTCTTCAATTGTAAAAGTATAAGAAATTATACCATCCGTAGACTTTACCTTTGTTATTGTTCCATTACCAGAAATTCCTACCGTAAATTCATCTGTTTCATTTGCAGCCATCAAACGAAATTTCACTTGATCTCCCTTTGAAAATTCTACTGGTCCCAAAACATAATACCCATTTATTGTATGATTAATCTGTGTAGTTCCTCTAGCTGCTCCTCCTAAGCTACGAACAACTGCTATCTCTGAATTCTCCACTGCTGTTTCTATTATTTCTTCATAAACAGAATCACTTTCTTTTGCTATAGGTGAAGCATAGGCTTCTTCTAAAACGGTTCCCAATTTTGTTTGTGTATAAACTGCACCTTCTACTGCTGCATAAGATACTATAGGAAATAAACATGTGATTACTCCTGACAATAATACACCTAAACATTTTTTCTGTACGTTGTTTCTACTCATAATTGCTCTTATCCTTCTTTCACACATAGTTTTTGAACTAAATCCTACACTATCCCGAAATTCTAACCCAAAAGCACTCATTCGAAAAATAGTCTTTATATAACTTATCACTACTTCCTTTTCTTGATTTTCTAATGCTACTTCATCACAAGCCAGCTCACAACTATCCAAAAAATCTTTACAAAAAAGATAAATTAATGGATTTACCCAATATATCCCCTTAACAATCAGTAATAATCTTTGAAACCACACATCCCTCCTTTTATAATGAACAAATTCATGACGAAGAATACAATATAACTCTTCCTCTGAAATCTCACTTTTTGGCAAATATATTACTGGTTTCCATGTCCCTGATAAAAAGGAACCTTCCAATAATTCGGAACGATAGACAGGAATTTCTCGTTTTATTCCCAATCCTGCCATCGCTTTTGTCTTTAACATTTTAAACTGTTGATCCGTTTGTAATACACTAACCTTTTGTAATTCTTTTAATTGAATCTTCCCATGTATACTTCTTATTACCATTAATATAACAATTCCCACTATCCAAATTAGAAAAAATCCTTCTAAAATCCAAAATTCTTTTTTCTCTAAATAATCGTAATATAAAATAGAATTCCTATAATTATACATACAATCAAAATCTCCACCAATCCAAATAAAATTTGCCTTTCTATTTCCTAGAAAAATAAATACTATCGTAATTGGTATAATAAAATAAAAAAACAGAATTATTCTCATCCAAAAATATTTGTGTTTTCTCTTTATAATTTTGATTTTCTCTGTAAAAACAGTAATAAACCAAGATAGAAAAAAACCTGTTGTCGGAATCAGACACAATAAAAGAATAAAATCACTGATTTCCTTTCTCATTCTATCATCCCTCAAAAATATAACGGTTTCTCTTCTGTTTTTTTATAAGGACTCTTTCTCAATTTCTTTTAAAAGTTGATTTACTTTTTCCTTTTCTTCTTCTGTTAGTTTCTCCTTTCCACAAAAAGATGCTACTAAAGTAGAAAAAGATGCATGTCCAAAACTTTTCTTTAACTTCTGTTTTATAATAGCCTGTTCATACTCTCTTTTTGTAAACTTTGGAGAATAAAAATGATGCAATCCTCTTTGTACTACATCAACATATCCTTTTTCGTGAATTTTAAAAAGAATTGTACTCTTTGTCCCTTGCGGCTGTTGAAAATTTGGATTGCTATAGATCTCTTCACTGCTGATTCCATCTGGTCTCTCCCAAATTAACTTCATAAATTCATATTCGGAAGGAGATAATTTTTTAAGTCCTCCAAGATACTCCAAATATTCACTTTTTCTTCCTCGCTTTTCTAGCTTCTTATCTTTTTCTTTCTCCATTTTTCTTTCCTTTCTATAATAAAATATTTTTATTCTATCATATCATAACTTGAAATATATTTCCACTTATTTTAATAAAAAAAGAACAGATCAAAAAAATTTTATTCTCTGATCCATTCCTATCTTTTCTACTTTGTATCTTCTTCTATTAAAGGATCAAAATTTTCATAAATTGTTCGTAAACTATTCCATGCTTTCATATCATTATAAACACTTACAAACCGTTCATAATCACTCTGTGTATAATCTAAATCGGCAGAAGTAACTCGGTAAACATCTAGTTCTTTCTCCTCCGTATTTATAGTTGTAGTTGGCACACTTACTACAGGCGTTGTAAACTCTTCTTTCATATTCCCCATAACCTTTTCTACATAAGCCTGTGTTTCTTTAAACGGTGGAACTCCCCCATACTTTGCAACATTTCCAGCACCAGCATTATATGCAGCCAATGTGAGTTTCACATCTCCATCATACCGATCTAACATCTGAGAAAGATACTTCGTTCCTCCCATAATATTCTGCTCTGCATCAAATGGATCAGAAACACCTAATCCTTTTGCAGTTGCAGGCATAAGCTGCATGACTCCCTGCGCACCACAATAAGAAACTGCCTTTGGATTAAAGTTCGATTCCACTTTTGCAACTGCTTTAATTAGATTCACTGGTACATCATATGTAGCAGATGCTTTTGCAAAAATTATATCCATATCTACTGTCTTAGAATCAATTGCCTCTTTTGAAGAAACTGTCTGACTTTTTAAAACATTAGAAAATTCCTGTGTCTGTCCTGTCTGCGCAGAAGAAAACAGATTGTCCTGCACAACAGAAGTTTTATTTGTCATATTCTTATATGCATCAATTGCTTGTATCATAATGGCTCCTTTCCTTTTTTCTTCCATTATCTATGATAACACAACTTATTCATTATATCGGCAGATTTATCAAAAATATACACATGTTTTTATAAATTAATAAAATTTTTAAAAATCTTCCTATGTTGACAATAATCAACACTGTTATAAATGCTAAAAAATTAAGTATATACTTCACACATAGATAAACTCCCCTTTATCTTGGCCCTAAAAACTTATTTCCATTCAAATGTATCATATGCTCTGGCATTTCTGCAATCCAAACTTCTGTTTCCCACGCTAAAGTTTCTGAAAATCTTTTATATGTTTTAAAATCTAAAAATGCTGTTACAAATATTTTTCCTGCTGTTACATTCTTTGTTATTTCTGTTAATTCTAATATTCTTTTTGAATCCATTGGCCCAACAGAAGTTACTGATTCTATAAAATAAATCCAATTTTTATCTTCTTTGTATAAAATGACATCTGGCATCTTATCATGTAATGTTATCTCAAATCCCAATTTTTTTAGTTTCTCAATATTTTTTACCAAATCCTTTTCTATTGTGTCACCAACATATAAACATTCTGAACCAGGTGCAAATCTTGGAGCAAATTCTTCAATAATCGCTTTTTGCAATTCATTATGTTTCCCTGTAGAAAACGGAAAATCAACTCCATTGATACACACTGGAACCATTGTCATTTTCTTTTTTGAAGTATAAATGTCCACCAGCCTTTCGTGGTATTTCAAAAACCAATTTATGGATTTTTGCCACTCTGATGTCTGAAATGCCTTTACTATTTGTAGTATTTCTTCTGTAAGTCTATATTTATAATTGGGACTATTTGTTGCTTTTCCATTATCTTCTACAAAAGCAACATTACGAAAATGATGTAATGCTTGTTTACGAAATGTTTCTCTACTGTTTTCTGCATAAGTAGAGCCATAATATACATTTGCAAACTGAATCATATCATGAATACGAATCCATTCATTCTTTGCATTTGTCCATGCTGTATCTTGTTTTATTCCTGCCATTGCCAATAATACATAACAGCAAATATCTGCCTGCTGTGCTTTTGGCATCCCAAGCAATTTTAGAAATTCTCTTGCTTCATCAACTTTACTCACAGTATTCCTCCAATATTATATCACAATTACCTTCTGACATGTCCTTACTTTTCATCAATTTTTCCCCCATTTTTTGTATATTTTTTAGATCTGGTATTGGCATAGCATTAATTTCTGTTGAATTTACCTGTGTTGAACCATTTAAAATTCTATAATATTCATCATAAAGAGTAGAATTAAAAATTACATATAATCCATATACAAGATATTCTGACATTTTTGTTGTCAACTCATCTATAAAATTAACCTTATTTTGCGTACTTATTTTTTTATATTGTGGATACCTTTTCGACAGATATACGCCACACTGTAACCTACGATGTTCTTCTTTTGCAGTAAAACGCTTTACAAATAAATAATTTCGATTTTCTTGTATTAATCCCCTTTGATTAGTCACAATATATTCATGTTCTTTCTGAATCGGAAACTTCACTTCTCCCTGTTTAATATGTTGCGAATAAAAAAGAGGAATCGCACCTTCTTCTGCATAATCACGTAATATTTCACGATTACGAAACTCAACTATCAACCCCGTTTTCATCTTTAATCCAATATCTGGCAATGTTTTATCAAACTTTTGCAACCGTCGCAAGACAGAAACTTCTTTTTTATCTGTTACCAAATATACATAATAATCATGTTTTGACACCACAAGACTATATGGTACATTTAAGGATGTTAGACTATCAAAATCATGATTAGATTGGGAAGAAGTAATTGTTATCTCTTCTGGTACTTTATTTGTCTTTTTTACTTTTATAATCATTGTTTCTTGTAAAACATTTTCTTTTTCAAATATTTTATTTCTACTTATAAACAAATGAATATATTCTAATTTCCCTTCTGTCAAAAAATACTGGCGAAAGCGCTTAAAATAAGCACCAGAAGTCCATGAACGAGGAATAATATACACCATTTCTCCATCTTTATTAAGATTAAATAAGCCCATTGCAGCAAAAATAAAATATAAATTTGGTGTACCATAGCAAACTTTTGACATTGTAATTGCTTCTGGCGCATCTTTTGATATTTTCATATAAGGAGGATTTCCAATTATAAAATCATATTTTTTGGAATTAAAATTGTCCTCTAACCTATTATTAAAATCCAAAGACTGACTTGTAATATAATTGTCTGTAATAATTTGTATCTGAATATCTTTCTTAGAATTTGCTTGATAAGATTGCAGATTTTCTTTCAGCAATTCTAAAATATTATTATCATTTTCATAACAAGTTAATTCTATCGTCCGAACAGAACAAATCTGTTCCAATCGCTCTAGCAACGCACAAGACAATATTCCTGAGCCTGCTCCTGCATCTAAAATACAAACTTTTTTCATACTCTCAGGAATTGTATATAAACCAGCCATAAAACGAGCTGTTTCTTTACTTGTAAAAAATTGACCATACTTTTTTCGTTCTTTTTTTGGCATACTATCAATATATTTCATTGTCTGTTTTATAAAATGGTCTAACATTATCTACCTTCTTTTTCTACTATTCTAAAAAAGAAAAGTCCAAAAAACCATATATATTCAAGGTTTTTTGAACTTTTCTAGTAGCGAAAGGGGGATTTGAACCCTCGACACCACGGGTATGAACCGTGTGCTCTAGCCAACTGAGCTATTTCGCCATATAGAGCAGTCAATTTTTGGCTTTTAGTGGGGCCTATAGGGCTCGAACCTATGACCCTCTGCTTGTAAGGCAGATGCTCTCCCAGCTGAGCTAAGACCCCATACTTTTCTATCTTTATCGCCTTTATGACTGCTCTTTACAGAGTATAATATATAACTTCTATATTGTCAATACTTTTTTGTAAAAATTGTTAATAAAAACAATTTATCTTTATCAAACAATTTTTACTCTTCTCACTTTAATTCCAGTAAGATACCTTAACTCACTTTTTTATATCAGTGATATTCACATCCGTTAAGGTATCTATCTTTCCTCTTTCAACTTAATCCCATTGCTTTTTCAGCTCTTCCTGACGTCCCCATCCATGTTCCATTCGATATACAAAATAATTCATCACAATCCCAAGTGCAATTCCTCCAAACACATCCAGAATCGAATGTTGCTTTAAGAATACAGTAGAACAAATAATCGATACACAAAGTATCCCTGATCCGATTCGAATCCACCATTGTTTTCGCAATCGTTCACAATTTCGAACTGCAAGATGTACTCCAATAGAATTAAATACATGAATACTTGGAAATACATTAGTTGGCGTATCTGTTGCATACAAAGCTGCAACCATACGAGTAAAAATATTTTCCCTTGCAAACTCAGCAGGCCGCAAACCATGTCCATTTGGCCATATTGTACAAATCGCCAAACTAATCGTCATTCCTACAAATAAAAAGGTACAAAGCTTATAGTATTCTTCCTTTGAAGTAAAAAGAAAATACAACACTGCCACTGAAACATAAGCAAACCATAAAAAATAAGGAATAATAAAATATTCGCAAAATGGTATCTTATCATCCAACGAAGAATGTACCAAATGATACTTTGTTACATTTTTTTCCAAAAAGGCAAACCACGGAAGATAAATCAATACATAAAGTAAACACCACGCATGGCGATACTTCCCTATCCACTTTTTCATAAAAACCACCCTTCTTCATTAAAAGCATATGATTCTCCAATATGCAAGCCGTCTGTAGACCCCCCCATTTTTTTCTACACTCTTTTTGTTACGTGCGGATTATACCATACCTATCTCTATAAAACAATATCTGCCAATAAATATAAAGAAAAAATTAAGAAATATTTAATTAAATCCAAAAAACTTCTGTGTAATTTTATATCCCATTTCTGAACATTTTCTTCCCCCCCTGCCTGGCAAATTCATTGTTCTTCCTAACACACCATAGCGCAGCTTTCGATAAAGTTTTCGATCTTTTTGTTTTAAATACAGCCAAAGTTCTTTTTTCTTTGCCAAATCTTCCTTTTCTCCTGCTCGAATTAACATAATGGAAGAAACAGTCATAATAATTTCTAGATATTGTATCATATAATGCCGCAATTTCTCGGAAGGAATTTTTTCTTTATCTAATAAATCATACATATCAATCATCAGCTTATTGACTTGCAACTGCTGATCAATCCGTGAAATCATCACTTTTTCATTTACTGACTGATCCTCTCTTCCGATAAAATAACGATAAAAATTAACATTTAAGTAATATAAGGACTTTACATAAGGAAGCGGTTGATAGACAAAAATATTATCTACATAAAACGTATGTGCTGGTAATTTTAAACCACAATCCTTTAACATCTGTGTTCGATAGATAACAGAATGCATTAAAATATAATGCCCTCTGGTAAATCCATGGATCTCATCCCAAGTAAGAAACTGCTTTTCTGGGATTGCACGTGTGTATTTCATTACCTTTTTTCGTTTCACCCCTTCCTTTTCATAGACAAAATTAGAAATCAACATATCCAGTTCTCTATCTTCTGAAACTACTGTTTCTAAAAATGACAAAATCTCAGCATATGCCTTTTCATTTACCCAATCGTCACTGTCTACTACTTTAAAATACTGACCAGTTGCATAAGCAAGCCCAGTATTCACAGCCTCACCATGTCCTCCGTTTTCCTGATGAATCGCTTTTACTCTAGTTGGATATTCTGCAGCAAATCGATCTGCAATTTCTGCTGTCCTATCCTTCGATCCATCATCCACAATAATAATTTCTACAAACTCCCCACCCGCCAGCAAGGTCTCTACACAATGCTCCATATACGCCTCCGAATTATAGCATGGAACTGTGATCGATAACAATTTCATAATGTACCTCCTATTTTTTGACCAGTTCATCAGCAAGTAACAACGCTTTTTCAACAATTGCATCCATATTATAATATTTATATTCCGCTAGTCTTCCCAACAAATAAAAATTTGGATATTTTCTTACAAGTGCTCGATATTTTCGATATAATTCTAAATTCTCTTCCTTTAATATAGCATAATAAGGAATCTGTGTTTTACTGTCTGTATAGGCGCATGGATACTCCTTCATAATTGTTGTTCCTGCAACCTCCTGCCCAGTTAATTTTTTAAACTCTGTAATTCTTGTATAATCTTCACTTACTGTATAATTTACTACCGCCTTTGGCTGATAAGAATCCTGCTTATAATGTTCTAATACAAATCGCAAAGAACGATAAGGCAGTCTTCCATAACAACAGTGAAAGAATTCATCAATTGGTCCTGTATAAATAATCTTACCAAAATATCGTTCTCCATATAGATAGTTTTCCCCATTTTCCAGTTTTAAAACATCTTTCGCATCTGTATGAAGTTGAACATCAATCGAAGGATATGATAAGATCTCTTTAATCAACTCCTTATAGCCAAAAAGGGGCATCCCCTGATAATGGTCGAAAAAATAACGACTATCTCTAGAAAGCAAAACAGGAACTCTTTCTGTCACCTCTGGCGATATTTCTTCTGGCTTTTGTCCCCACTGCTTCATGGTATAACGCAAAAAAATATGTTCATATACATACTCTGCTACTGCCTGAAGATCTGCATCTTCTGCCTGACGCAATTTTAAAATTGGTACTCTTGTTCCCTCTCCAAACTCTTCCAACAGTTTTTTTTCTAATTTTTTCGCCATCTCTTCCCCAAATACCATATGTAAGGTAGCCAAACTAAATGGAACTGGAATCAACTGTCCATTTACATTTGCTACTACTTCATGACTGTAATCATACCATTCTGTAAAACGGGACAAATACTGATATACCCGTTCCGAATCGGTATGAAAGATATGTGGCCCATACTGATGAATCAACACACCATAACGATCATACCTATCATAACAGTTTCCACCAATATGTCCTCTTTTTTCAAGTATTAATATATTTTCCCCTCCACGCTCTGCCAGCTCCCTTGCCATAACTGCACCAGCAAATCCGCAGCCTACAATCACAGTATGATACATTCTTCTTCCTCCTGTCTATGCTGTTCTATGGATTCGCACAATTGTATAAATCATCAATCCTGTTGAAATTATAATTTCCAAAAGAACACCTACCACACTTATCCGATAAGAAAAATTTCCTTCTGTAAAAATCACAGACAAAAAATTTGCTGCTGCATGAAATAAAATTGGAGCCCACAAAGTCTGGTACTTCTCACATACCCAAGCTAACAAAATTCCCAATAAAAACGCATAAATCCCCTGTACTACATTCATATGATATACACCAAAATACAATGCTGATAAAATCATTGCAGCCCGTGCATTGGCAAGCTCTCGAATCCTTTGATAGACCAACCCTCTAAAAAGTAATTCCTCTACAAGAGGAGCAGCAATCGCTATTGCAAGAATTTCAATCCAAAGATTACCACCATACAAAGCTTCTGCTACTTGTTCAAAACCATCAAAAATAAGAACTATACCACTTAAAGCAATCCAATCGTTTAAACTAATACTAGCAGCCATACCAAGTAATGCAATCAAAAACCACTGTAACATAGAAATCTGTTTTCGTATCCCAAACTCTTTTTTCTGTCTTTTTCTATCTTTTTGATAGAGAAAAAAACAAATTGGAATGGTAAGTAAGGCAGCAATCATAGTAAGCAACATTGCATTTTCATTATAAATTCTTATCACATATTCTTGAAATGCCTGTGGATCTTGAAGAATTTCTGCTGAACCTTGATGTATCTGCATCAAAAGTAAGATTCCAACAAGCTGCACTACATAACTAATAACAAAATACAAAAGTGGAGGATACAATATTCTCCAAATTTGTAAAATCCGATTTTCTTTCATACTTCATTCCCTCCATTAAGTCTAATTTAATTTGATTTTTTCTATTGTAGCATAATTTTCCAGTTTTAACAGCCTATTTTTTTACTATTCCTTCTATATTTAATTGATATAGCTTAAAATCTACCTTTTTTCTTATAATAATCCTTTTCTTTTTCTAACCTTTTAGGATTCTTTCAATCTGTTCTAACTCTTCCTCTGAAAATGCTGCTGCATCCACAATTCGCACATTCTCTTGGATTTGCTCTGCTCTTGATGCCCCTATCAATACAGAAGTTACTTCCCCATCTCGCAGCACCCAAGAAAGTGCCATCTGTGCCAAAGACTGTCCTCTTCTTTCAGCTATTTCTCCCAATGCTTGTACCTTTTTTCTATATTCTTCCGAGATCATAGTTTCTTTTAAAAATCTTCCATCTGTCCGAACACGACTATCATTTGGAATCTCCTTTTTATAGCGATCCGTTAAAAGTCCCTGTGCCAAAGGACAAAATGCAATTATTCCAATTCCATTTTCTGCCACATATTGTTTTAATCCATTTGTTTCTATTCCTCTTTCCAACATAGAATACTTATTTTGATTGATTAAAAACGGAGTTTTTAATTCTTTAAACATTTCTGCTGCCTGCATCGTCTGTTCTTTATTATAATTGGAAATTCCAATATAAAGAGCCTTCCCGCTTCGTACAATTCCATCTAACGCCAAAATTGTTTCCTCTATTGGAGTATCTGGATCAGGTCTATGATGATAAAAAATATCAACATACTCTAATCCCATTCGTTTTAAACTTTGATCCAAACTAGCAACCAAATATTTTTTAGAACCTCCATTCCCATAAGGACCATCCCACATCTCATATCCTGCTTTTGTTGAAATCACTAATTCATCCCGATACCTCCCCAAGCCACTCTTTAAAATACGGCCAAAATTTTCCTCTGCACTTCCAGCCTGCGGGCCATAATTATTTGCCAAATCAAAATGGGTAATTCCCAAATCAAATGCCGTCTGGCACAGATTTTGCATATTGTCAAAGCTTGCATTACTACCAAAATTATGCCATAGTCCAAGAGAAACAAGCGGAAGTTTTAAACCGCTTTTTCCGCAACGCTGATACTTCATACTCTGATACCTTGTTTTTTCTGCTAAATACATAACAATTCTTCCTTTCCAATCTTTTCTTTATTTTTTAAACAATCTCGACCCAAAACTTTCCATACTCTGTAAGAATTCCATCTTCTGCTGCCATCACAACTTGATAGTTTCCTTTCTTCATCTTACTGGTATCCCAGACAAACCTCTTCTTCTCTTCATCATACCACGCCCCAGCAAATTTACTTTCTAAAAAAATAGAACAAGTTCTTGTTATTCCAGAAACTGTAAATTCCATTTCTTTCTTTTCTTCATTATAAATAAAACTATCACTCTCCTTTTTACTGATCTCTACTGCTGGATCCCGCAAGCGAATAGAAACCTCCAATACCTCCCCCAATCTTACCTGTTTTGGTGCCACCGACTCAAAAAACGGTCGGTAAACAGTAAGCGGCAAAGGATATTCCTCTGTTGGCACTGTAAATTGATACCCTGTTTCGGGCAACGCTACTGTTGGATAAGGATAAAGCCGATCCGATGGTGTTCCAGGGGCTGGAGCTGTTACTACAACAGTACAAATATCCTGCTCTGTAATACATCCTTTTTTACTTACCTTTTCTTGATCAACCTCTAACTCCTTTACCATTGTTGTAAAATAAGGTTCCTCCAACAAATACTCCCGATTTGTATGTCTTCGAAATAAATGAGTCACAAGTGCTACCTTTACTGCCTTATTCCTTCTATCTGCAAATACCTGATGTAACTTTACTCCCAATACATCATCTAGCACTACTGCATGTCGTTCATCTTCTACCATCGTTTGAAAAGTTATATCTGACAATTCTAAATTTTCCACATGTCTTGCATACAATCCATAAGCTGGAAGAATCCCCCAATTACTTGGTTCAGGATAAACCGAAGGAAGCTCTGGTACGTTATAAGGATCTGCCTTCCATATCTGTTTTTCACTATCCCAATCCACTCGTGGAAGCAGCCCTTCCTCTTTTGAAAAAAAAGAATTTACCAGCCACGGAATCGTCTGAACTGCCGGCTCTGTTTGATACTGTGTATACTCCCAATTTGTATTTAACTGTCTTTGTTCCACAGCATGTTCCATTTTTATTCCTCCACGATAAGTAACCGAAATATCCTTTATCACTACATTTGAAATTTTACTGTCCACCAATCCCATAATTAAAATTGGATAACGAGGATCTGCATTGGTAATTGTCACATGACTAATTTCAATATTTGAAATATGAGCCATTTTGGAAGAACCACATGCATTTGCATAGCTATAAACATCCCCTTCTAATATATCTTCTTTCTGTTTTAAATTCACTGAATTTAACCGTGCAGGCTTCTTTTGATTGACAACACAAAAAGTACTATGTCCATCAACTGATACTTTCTGATCCTTCTGATAAGAAGGTGTATACCGCTTTGGCGGATACTTCTGATACTCTTCTCTATCTGGCAGCACCCAATTACAATTATCCAATCGAACATTCCCTTCCTCTGCTACTAAAAGAGGTTTTTTGCTGTTTCCAGTTACAGGAAACCGTCCCCTCTCTCCAGCCCGTATAAAAATTGGTGAACTGCTTACCAAGTCCATTTTACAATCTGTAAAAAGAATATCCTTTAAATCCGATCCATCCACTGCTTCCAATGCAAACCCTCTTGATCGCTCAAACACTACTCTACGAATTGTAATTTGTTCATACCCACAAGTTGATTCTGTTCCAAGTTTCACTCGTCCAGTCGGCCCACAACGATCCGTTGCAACCAATTTATTTTTACTATACAAACCAGCATACACGCTTCCTGCATCGTACCCGCTTACTACACAGTCCTCAATTTTTACATTTTTAGTAGGCATAAAAACCCCAGCTCCATAAGAAGCCTTTAATACTAACGCATCATCTGTCAAAGAATTAAACACAGAATTTACAACTGTAACATCTTCACAACAATCCAAATCCAGTGCATCCCGTGTTGTATCCACCAAAATCTTATCCACAAGCATATTGCGTACTCCCTCAGCAATAATCGCAAAATGCCCTCCAATTATAAGTGAAAACCCAGACAATACAATATTCCTACATCGTACCAAAGCAATTGCTTTATTCCCAAACCACTCCCCAGTATGCCCCCTCTGATCCCTCATTCGTGGTTCAAACGGATCTCCTCCTTGTAGCACATAACGCCGATATCCTGTTTCCTCTTCTATAAAGCTTCCATCTATCAAACCCTCTCCATAGATCATACTATCTTCTATATCTACAGCATAAATCAAACTATTTGCAAAATAAGTATGTCCATGATCCTGAAGTCCTGCATAAAGATTTACTTCTGGTTCCCCATAATTTCCCCCTTCTCCCTTCTGCTTTTCATAAGACTGGGTAATCTCTGTTCTAGCAGCTCTAAGAACAGCTTTCTTTTCTAGCCTTATATTAACACGACTTTTTAAAAAAATCGTATAAGACTTAAACTCCCCTTCTGGAATCACAACCGTTCCTCCTTTAGCCTTACTTGCCATCTGAATAGCCCAATTAATTGCCCTTGTATTCTCTACTGGATTTCCACCACTTACTGCCCCATACTGCGTAATTATAAACTCTTTCTCTTTTCTCAAATCTTCTACTCGAATTTTCGCACCTGTTGCTTCGATTATCATTCTATTTCTTCTCCTTTTTATTAGGTATTTTTATTTTAACATAAAATGCTTCTACAATCTATTCATATTCAAAAAACCTTTACAAGCTTTCTATAAAAAAGATTCGCTGCCTCTGCTACAGCGAACCTTTCTACTTTTATCAATTTTTATCCCTGTTCCAAAGCTCCTGTATGAAGCTGATAATAAATCCCTTTCTTTTCAAGCAGTCCTCTATGATCTCCACGCTCAATAATCTTTCCATGATCTAGTACCATAATCACATTCGAATTTTGTATTGTAGATAACCGATGTGCAATTACAAACACTGTCCGTCCCTCCATCAGCCGATCCATTCCCTCTTGTACAATCTTCTCCGTTCGAGTATCAATACTAGAAGTTGCCTCATCTAAAATTAATACAGGCGGATCGGCTACTGCTGCACGAGCAATCGCCAAAAGCTGTCTCTGTCCCTGAGAAAGATTTCCCCCATCTCCTGTAATCACTGTCTGATAGCCTTCTGGAAGATGACGAATAAAGGAATCTGCATTTGCTAACTTTGCTGCTCCAATTACCTCCAAATCAGTAGCATCCAGCCGTCCATAACGAATATTTTCCATAATCGTTCCAGTAAACAAATGGGTATCCTGAAGTACAATTCCAAGCGATCGGCGTAGATCATCTTTTTTCATTCGACTAACTGGAATCCCATCATACCAAATCTCTCCATGCTGAATATCATAAAAGCGATTAATCAAATTGGTAATCGTGGTTTTTCCAGCTCCTGTTGCTCCGACAAACGCAATCTTTTCTCCAGGTTTTGCAAATAATGAAATATCCTGTAAAATTATCTTATCTGGCTGATATCCAAAATCCACATGTTCAAAAACCACATCTCCTTCCAGCTTTCGATAAACCACGCTACCATCCTTTTTTTCATCCTTCCATGCCCACATACCTGTTCGCTCAGAAGCTTCTATTATAGTTCCATCTTCTTTCTCCCTTGCATAAACCAATTCCACACTGCCTTTATCCTCTTCTGGCTCTGCATCCATCAAAGCAAAAATTCTTTCTGCTCCAGCAAGTGCCATTACAATCGAATTAAACTGCATAGATACCTGTGCAATTGGCTGATTAAACGACCGGTTAAACTGTAAAAACGAAGCCAATTCTCCTAAAGAAAGCGGCAATATTCCTCCAATTGAAAGTGCTGCTCCCAACATAGATGTCAAAGCATAGCTAATATTTCCCATATTATTCATCACTGGCATCATAATATTTCCATACGCATTTGCCCGACTTGCACTGACAAATAATTGTTGATTTAATTTGGTAAATTGTTCGATACTTTCTTCTTCATGGCAAAATACTTTAATTACCTTTTGTCCGTCCATCATTTCCTCAATATATCCATTTACTTTTCCTAGGTTCACCTGCTGTTCAATAAAATAAGAACCACTTTTTCCAGCAATTGACTTTGTTACAAAAAGCATAACTACTACCATTGTAATTGTTAATATTGTCAAAGGAATACTAAGTACTATCATTGATATCAATACACTAATAATTGTCACCAAAGAAGAAACCATCTGTGGCATACTTTGACTAATCATTTGACGTAATGTATCTACATCATTTGTATAAATACTCATAATATTTCCATGTGCATGGGTATCAAAATATCGAATTGGCAATTCCTCCATATGCCCAAATAATTCATTTCGTACCTTTTTTAATGTTCCCTGTGAAACAATAATCATAATTCGATTATAGCCCCATGCTGCCAATGCTCCAATATAATAAACCACTGCCATTTTAAATAGCACAGATAATAAACTAGAAAAATCTGGATGCTCTTGCCCCAAAAATGGAACAATATATTCATCAATTAAATTTTTCATAAACATTGTTCCCCGCACATTTGCCAATGCACTTACTAAAATTAAAATCAATACGGTTAGACAATGCCACTTATAACTTTGCATTACATAACCAAACAATCGCTTTAAAATCATTCTTGGATTTTTTGCTCCACGCCGATTTTTTGCCATCTGTCTATCTGCCATCTTCCTCGCCCCCTTTTTGCTGAGATTGGTAAATATCCTGATAAATCATATTGTTCTTTAATAATTCCTGATGTGTACCAATTCCATTTATCTTTCCATCATGTAGAACAAGAATTCGATCGGCATCCTGTACAGAAGAAATCCTCTGTGCAATAATCAATTTTGTTGTATCTGGAATTTCCTCTCGAAATGCTTTACGAATCAAAGCATCTGTTTTGGTATCCACAGCACTAGTAGAGTCATCTAATATTAAAATTTTAGGCTTTTTTAACAACGCTCTTGCAATGCAAAGCCTTTGCTTTTGTCCACCAGATACATTGGTTCCACCTTGTTCAATATAGGTATCATATTTTTCAGGAAAATTTTGTATAAATTCATCTGCTTGTGCTAACTGGCAGACCCTGATAATCTCTTCTTTTGAAGCCTCTTTATTTCCCCAACGAAGATTTTCCTCAATTGTTCCAGAAAATAACACATTCTTTTGCAGTACCATAGCTACTTCATTTCGCAAACTTTCAATATCATACTGACGTACATCCAATCCCCCCACTTCAACACTTCCTTCTGTTACATCATAAAGACGTGGTATCAGTTGTACGAGAGAGGTCTTCGCACTTCCAGTTCCCCCTAAGATACCAATTGTTTCTCCAGAAGCTATGGAAAAATTAATATCTTGCAGTACCTCTTTTTCGGTGTCATTCTGATAGGAAAAACTCACATTTCGAAAAGCAATCGAGCCATCCTTTATTTGTGTTACTGGATTTACTCCATTCTGCAAATCGGAACGCTCCTCAATCACTTCTGCAATTCGTTCTCCAGATGCCCTTGACATAGTAATCATTACAAAAACCATAGAAAGCATCATTAAACTCATTAAAATATTAATTACATAAGTAAACAAACTCATCAGCTGCCCAGTCGAAAGACTTCCGCCAACAATCATTTTTGCTCCTAGCCAAGAGATTAAAAGGATACAAGTATACATTGTAAACATCATAACTGGACTATTTAAAATCAAAATTTTCTCTGCTTTTACAAACATAGCATATAAATTTTCATTTGCCTTTTGAAACTTTTTCTTTTCATAGTCTTCTCGAACATATGCCTTTACAACTCGTATTGCACTTACATTTTCTTGTACACTGGCATTTAAGTCATCATATTTTTTAAATACTTGCATAAAAACGGGATGTACATGAAGCATAATAAAAGCCAAAGCAGTTCCCAAAAAAATAATTGCTCCAACAAATACCAAAGAAAGCTCCCCACTAATTGTAAAAGCCATAAATAAAGCACAAATCAACATAATTGGTGCACGAACACACATTCTTAATACCATTTGATAAGCATTTTGGATATTGGTTACATCTGTTGTCAAACGAGTCACAAGTCCAGCCGTGGAATATTTATCAATATTTGCAAAAGAATATTGTTGAATTGTTTCATACATCGTCTGTCGAAGATTTTTTGCTAATCCAGTACTGGCATATGCAGCATTTTTTCCTGCAAATACACCACAAGCCAAAGAACAAGCTGCCATAGCAAACATCAAAATCCCCATTACTACTACATGTTTAATATCCCTTTTTTCTAATCCATCATCAATAATAGAAGCCATCATAAGTGGAATTAAAACTTCTAATATTACCTCAAGTACACCAAATATTGGAGCCAAAAAAGAACTTTTTTTAAACTCTTTTACTTGGGATAATAGTGTTTTTATCATCTCTCTCATCCTTTCTTTTTTATTTGTTTTGTTCCTAACTGTAAGTATCCTAACATTTTAGTGAAAAATAGTATTTTTATTTTATTTAAACCTATTTTTTACATACAATTTAAGTTTTTTTTCATCTGATCCATAATTCGAAAAAAAACTTCTTTTTCTTCCTCTGAAATTCCCTCTGAAAGCCGTTTTTCAAATGCTTCCATTCTAGCTATAATTTGATCGTGTACTTCAATTGCCTTTGCTGTAAGTACTAATTTCTTTAATCTGGCATCTTCCGAAACGCTTTGTCTCTTTAAATAGCCATTTTTCTCCAATAATTGTAAAATTCCAGTTGCGGTAGAACGGCGAATTTCATATGCTTTTTCTATATCTTTCTGAAACGTTTCCAATCCAGTCTTATCCCGCATCCGAATAAACCCAATAATCCATCCTTGTGTTCGTGTCACTTCTGGTACATCAAAAGCAGAATAGACATTACGTTGAATTAAATTTGAAATCATCTTAATCTCACCGCCCATATGCCGATGACCATGAAAGCACATCTGACTCCCTCCTTTTGTTAGGCTGCTAACATAGCATAACAAACTTTACCACAAAATACAAGTGCTTTTAGAAATATTTCAGAAACCGAATATTTTGTTTATTGAAATTTTACAGAAAAAACAGCAACATTAACACTGTTGCTGTCGAACTTTATCTTCTATTCCTAAGCCATCATTCGTTCACTAATTCGATACTGGTTTCCACCCTCTTTTTGTGCGATTAAAAAAGCCCGTTTTGCATTTTCATAAAGAGTTTCATAATCGTGATCTTCCTCCATACAAGGGCAAACGCCAAATGTACAACTAATTGGAATATCCTGTACGCAAAAATTCAAGCAGTTTTGTAGCCCGCCAATTCGATTTTTCAATTTGTCCTGTGTCATAGAAGCTTTCAAAAGCACAGCAAATTGATTTTCTTCCATTCTTCCAATTAAATCATAATTTCGAACATTGTGTTTTAACAATTCTGCTACTGTAATTAATAATCCATCTTCGGTTACTTCTTTTGTTTTTTCTATAATTTCTTCTAGTCGATCAATCTTTAAAAAAACTAAAACTCCTTTTTCTTGCCCTCGTAAAAATTCCCGTGCCTCCCGTTCAAACGCATTTGGATTTAATACTCTAGTAAGTTCATCCAAAGAAGCTTCCATTGTTTCAAAAAATCGCTGTTGTAATCCTTTCTTCCCCCATTTAAACACTCGCATCCGATTAACTAATGCATCGGTTACTAACTGTTGTGCCTCTTCCTTTAGATATGGTTTTGATAACAAACCTTCTACTTGAATTCCTGGCACCCTCTTTTCTAATTCTTTTCCAGCCTGTGAAGTAATAATAACTGGAATCTGTCTATATAATTCATCTGTTTTTAACCGCTTTAATAACTCAAATCCATCTAGTCCAGGCATATACAAATCTAACATAATAATCGTAATCTTTTTATAATGTCTTTGAATAAATTCCCAAGCACCTATTCCATTATCAAACTCTTTGATATTATATTGTCCTTCAAAATATTCTCGAAGAATCATACGATTTAATGCTAAATCATCTACTACCAACATTAAATTTGTTTCCACTAGTTTTTCTTTTTTCTTCATTGTATTTTGAATATAAGAATCAATATCATAGACTGGTTGTATCTCCCATTCTTCTAACATTTTTTCCAATTCTTCTGCCTGCATCGGTTTTGCAAAATAATATCCTTGTATAATATTACATTTTAATTCTCTTAAATGTTCCAACTGTTCTAAGCTTTCCACGCCCTCTGCTACAATTAATAAATTCATCCATCTCGCTAAATTAATCACAGAACTAATAATATTTTTTGAATTTTTATGTAAAAACTCATTTTGAATAAACTTCATATCCAACTTTAATATATCAATGGGAAGCTCAGAAAGCGCATTTAAAGAAGAATAACCACTTCCAAAATCATCCATTTCAATTACAAATCCCTTCTTTCGTAGTTGTGTAATTACTTTAATTAATTCCTGTGGATCTTCTGAATATGCTGACTCTGTTACTTCCAAATGCAACCAGCGAGGCTCCAATTCGTATTTTTCAATTAATTTTGGAAAATAGGTAATTAAATCTTCATTATAGATATCCTTTCGAGAAACATTTACTGAAATTGGAATATTTTCTCTATGATGATCCTTTTGTCTTTTTAAAAAAATACAAACTTCTTCCCATACATATTTATCTACTTCTGTAATAAATCCATTTTTTTCAAATACTGGAATAAATTCACTTGGGGACAAAAATCCATACTCTGGATGAATCCAACGCACTAATGCTTCTGCACCTACTACACTCTCTACTTCTGCATCAAACTTTGGTTGATAATATACCTGAAATTGATGCAATTCCAATGCTTGATTCATAAGACTAGTTATCTTTTGTTCAATCACTAGATTTTCCCTAATTGTATCATTATAATAACAAAATACTTTATCATACTGATTTTTAATCATTCCAATCGCCAAAGCAGCCCGATCACACATCGCTCGTACAATCGACTCCTTTTCACTAATATCATAAATTCCAAATTTTAAAATAATTTTTGTAAAAGGAAAAAAATCCTGTACCTGATCGGAAATCCTTAAAAGTTTTTCTTCCAAATCATTCTGTTCTTTTGTAAATAAAAAAAATTGATCTGCATAACCACGAGCTAATACAGTTTCCTCATCAAATTCTTTTTGTAATAATTTTGCTATACGTCTTAATAAATTATCTCCTTCTACTTCTCCATAGGAATCATTAAACACTTTAAAACGTTCCAAATCAGCAGCTACCAAATAATACTCTGTTTCACTTGTTTCTAAAATAGCTTCCACTTTACGGCAGAATGCATCTTTTGTAAAAAGTCCCGTCAATGCATCTGTTTCTAATATATTTAAAACGGTTCTTGCTTCCGCTGCCTGTATTAAATTTTTTAATCGGAGAAGAACAATCTCATTATAATAAGGAGGTAAAATATAATCATTTGCTCCATGTTTTAATGCTTCTAATCCTACTTGTTCCTTTGCTTCTTTAATAGTTGCAATAATTGGAACTTCCGAAAAAAAATCTTCCTTTCGAATCTCTTCTAAAATTTCATATGGATTGGCATCCAATGAAGTAGAAAAATCGACTGCAAAAAAAATTGCCGAAATTCGTTTTTTCCACTGATTTTTTTGAAGTATTTGTAAAGCCTCTGTCTTATTCTCTGCCGAAAGTACAATATATTCTGTCTCTAACATTTTATTAAATAATTTACGACTTAATCGTTCTTCATTTATAATTAGTATTGTTCGTTTTGTATCCATATCCAATTTCTCCTTTGAAGTTTCCTTCTAAATAGCAATCTTCTACTTTTATTCTATTTATTAATTTATTATTCCTATTTCTTTCTATCTATTATTTAATTTTATTTATTATATCAAATTTTATAGTAATAATCTACTATTTTTCTGGCATTTTAGAAATAAAAAGGCATTATCAAAAGAATTATTTTTATCCTTTTATTTTATTTGACAGAAAAGTAGGCTAATGTTATATTTATTATATTGCTTCTACTAAATTTTCACAATAAAATATAAATTTTAATCTACCACTACTTCAAATTAATTATAGAAAGAGTGTCAGTATTATGACTTAAGTAATATGAATTTAGAAAGGATTGATTTTTTTATGTCATTTGATGGAATTGTTGTATCAAATTTGGTCTGTGAACTTAATCAAACGTTAATTGATGGACGTATCAGTAAGATTGCACAGCCAGAAACAGATGAATTACTTCTTACAATAAAAACCAAAAAAGAATCTTATAAACTTCTTCTTTCAGCAAGTGCTTCCCTTCCTCTTCTCTATCTAACAGAGACTACAAAACCAAGTCCAATTACTGCACCAAATTTTTGTATGCTGCTTCGAAAGCATATCAATGGCGGGCGTATTACTTGTATCACACAACCAGAACTAGAACGTATTGTTCATTTTGAAATTGAACATCGAAATGAATTGGGAGATACCTGCAAAAAACAGCTTACAATTGAATTAATGGGAAAACATAGTAATATTATTTTTCGTGATGGAGATTTGATCCTTGATAGCATTAAGCATGTCTCTGCTCAGGTTAGTTCTATACGGGAAGTACTCCCTGGAAGAACTTATTTTATTCCTGAAACACAGAAGAAAAAACATCCTTTGCTTATTACAGAAGAAGAATTTTGTACCTTTGTTCTAAAGAAACCTATGCCGCTTGTAAAAGCACTTTATTCCTCTCTTACTGGTATTAGTCCTATTCTAGCAGAAGAAATTTGCTTCCAAGCAGATATGGATTCCTCTCTTCCAGCAAATACCTTAACACCAATTGAAGCAACACACCTTTTTCATAAGTTTGATAGAATTATGGAATCGGTTCGGCAGCAAGAGTTTTATCCAACGATTTATTATAAAGAGAAGGAACCAATTGAATTTTCTTCTTTGCCTTTAACTCTTTATCCTGAAGCGCAAACTGTTTCTTTTAACAGCATCAGTATGGTTTTAGAACAATATTATGCTTCTAAAAATACAGTTACAAGAATTCGTCAAAAATCTGTTGATTTGCGCCGAATTGTACAAACAGCACTGGAACGAAACCGAAAAAAATATGACCTGCAGCAAAAACAATTAAAGGATACCGAAAAACGAGAAAAATACAAAATTTATGGTGAATTGATTCACACTTATGGATATGGTTTGCCAGAAGGCAGTAAAGAACTAACCACATTAAACTATTACAACAATGAAATGATTACCATTCCTTTAAATCAAGATCTTACACCACAAGAAAATGCAAAAAAATATTTTGACAAATATGGAAAACTAAAGCGAACCTATGAAGCTCTTTCTGAACTAATAAAAGAAACAGAAAATGAAATGATACATCTAGAATCTGTAGCTACTGCCCTTGATATTGCACTATTAGAAGAAGATCTGCAAGAAATTAAAGAAGAACTTATTGCTTGTGGATATATCCGCCGAAAACAAAACACTATTAAAAAACAAAAGATCACTAGCAAACCTTTTCACTATATTTCTAGCGATGGCTTTCATATTTATGTTGGAAAAAATAATTATCAAAATGAAGAATTGACCTTTCAGTTTGCCATAGGAAATGATTGGTGGTTCCATGCAAAAGGAATCCCTGGTTCTCATGTTATTGTAAAAACAAATGGACAAGAACTTCCTGATCAAACTTTTGAGGAAGCAGGCCGTTTAGCTGCTTATTATTCCAAAGGACGGGATACAAAAAAAGTAGAAATTGATTATACTGAAAAAAAGAATGTTAAAAAAGTAAATGGCGGAAAACCTGGCTTTGTTATCTATCATACAAATTATTCTATGTTAATTGAACCAGATATTCGTGGAATCACATCTATTTCTTAATTCTAAACTATATTAGCACTGGAATAGAAACCCTATTCCAGTGTTTAAACTACAACAACTGCTCTAATTAAACTGGCGCAGTCCAACTGCTTACTGCATTTTCATACATTTCCTTTATCGTGCACACTTTATCTGCATACATAACAGTCATTCCTTCCCACGATCTAGGAGGAATCACAGTCAATGGCCACATATGTTTTAAAATAATATCTTTTTCTTTTTCTGTTAATTCAAATTCACGCTGTGCATTATTTAATGCTCTTCTTGGGTGATAAAAACCATGCAAACGTTCTTTTGTTTCTTTGCAATGCGTATGCCAATCATATAAAAAGAAATCATGCAAAAGACCTGCTCTTGCTGCTGCTCTGTAATCTAATCCCAACTTTCTACAAATTTGATAACTTAAATAAGAAACATGAATACAATGTGTCAATGTAGTCGTTGAACCATGTTGACAAAACTTCTTCATAGATTGTACTAATGGATGCTCTAACAGCTCTTCTACGCAGGATAGGTATTCCTCATCATCTAAACATACCTTATCACGAAGCCACTCTTCTTCTCCAAGACTGCTTTGTAATTCCTTTACCCACTCTATTTCAAGCTGTACATGTTCTTTTATTTTTTTACTATCCACAGCATTTTGTTCTAATTTTTTAGATTCCTCTTCTAACATTTTTTCCCTATCCTTTCTCTTCCTCTATAACCCAAAAAACTTTTACTTCTTCTTTTTTTAGAATAGCACATTTTAGAGCAATTGAAAATAGAATTTTTTTAAAAAAAGGAAACTTTATTTTTCATTGCATTTCCTTGCTTTACCACTTATAATAGACAAGTACCTAATTTAAATTATTTTACTAACCCATTTCATTAACTATTTATAGTTAAATAATGGGATTTTATTTTAAGAAAGGACGTTATTTATGAATAAAAAAGAAGTTTTAGAACTAAAAAAACGATTTACTAAAAATGGTTGTAGTTTTACTAAACTTTGCGGTTGTTATGTAGATTCGGAAAAAAATATTGTTCTGCGATTATCGGAAACATTTCTTAATCTAGTAGAGGAAGAATTCCACAAATATCTTGATATTGCTAAAAAAACTCTTTCTGGTACATTGGGAAATCATCTATTGGAGTTTCATTTTCCATTGGAGGAAGAATTTACTGGCGGCAGACAACAATTTTTAATGGGTTTAAAAGAAAGTCAACTAAAAAATGATGATTTATTGGAACGATTCTATGAACAAATTATAGAACATTACGATTTTGTAGGAAATTATTTAATTCTTATCTTTTATGATTGTTATGATGTTATGAAAAAAACAACAGATCAAAAAGCACTTGACGAATCAGAAGAAGTGTATTCTTACCTTCTTTGTTCTATTTGTCCTGTTACACTTTCCAAACCAGCATTGGGATATTATGCAGAAGAAAATCGAATTGGTGCTCGTATCCGAGATTGGATTGTTGGTGTACCAGAAACGGGATTTCTTTTTCCTGCTTTTACTGACCGTAGCAGTGATATTCATTCGATCTTATATTATAGTAAAAATCCAAAAGAAACTCATCACGAGTTAATCAAGGGCTTCTTAGGCTGCCAGCCAATCAAAACTGCTGCCGAACAAAAGGAAACATTTCAGACTATCTTTCAGGATACTTTAGGCGCCGAAAAAGCAACAGATAACCTATACTTCTTAGAAATCCAACAAAACTTAAATCAAATGTTAGAAGAACAAATTTTAGAAGAGGAAGAAAATGAAAATGCAGAACCATTTGTGCTTACTCCAACTTCTATACAAACCATATTAGAAAAAGTTGGCGTTCCAGAGGAGTTTTCAAAACAAATTGAAGATTCTTATACCGAAGAATTTGCTCAAACACTGCCAAAAGTAGAACATTTAATTGATAACAAAGCACTTGCTCTTCAAGAACAAAAACAAAAAGAAATCGACTTATTACAGCAAGTCGAAGTATTAACCCAACAAGTCGAAGAACAAAAATTTCAAATGGAAGCTGCAAAAATAGAAGCCGCTATTACTTCTGATTTAGAACAGGAAACCATTATTTTAAAAACAACCCCCCAAAAAGCACAGCAAATTACTTCCCAAATGATCGATGGAAAAAAATATCTTGTTATTCCAATTGCAGAAAATGAAACAACAAATATTAATGGGGTCAACACTACATTATAATCCTAGATTTGGGAGAAAAAAGAACTGCTGTATTATTGTTTCTCCTTCATACAGCAGTTCTTTTCTTTCACAGAAATTAATATAAATACGTAATCTGTATTTCATTTTCCTGACTTATCACAGTTGCTTTCGCACCACAAATTATTGGCATCATAGGAGGCAAATGTCCAAGATCAAAATCCATAATTACTGGCACATGATAAGAGCGAATTACGCCAAGTACTGCCTCATAACAATCTAACCCCATACACTCTGTTCCAAACTGCAAAGGTCGTCCAATTAAAAATCCTTTACTGTACTGAAACCACCCTGCATGTTCCATCTGCCACATTGCTCTGCGAATAGACATTACATTTAGATCACAGGATTCCAAAAACCAAATAATACCATCTTTTTTATAAGTTTCTATAAACTCTACTGTTTTATCATACTTTGTTCCTAATAAATTTACTAGACAATCCATACATCCGCCAAGAAAACGTCCTTCCAATGCAACATTTTGATTTGGAAACCGCTTTATCTTTCTTTCCTCCGTAATATGATAAGGTTCTAATGGATTTTTTTCTGATTTTAATGATTCTTTTTCCCATCCATTATAGCCAAAATATTCTCTCTTTTCTCCAGTTAAAACCGCTAATGCATCTTGTAAAGAAGGATGCCACGGCTCCATCCCAAATGCAGGCGCACAAGGACCATATACAGAAGCAGTATCGCAAATTGTAGACAATAGATAGGTAAAATTTGTATTATCAGAATAGCCCATAAACCATTTTGGTTCTGCTTCTTTTATACGTTCAAAATCAACATAATCCAAATCTTCACACATCAGTTCTCCACCACCACAGGAAATTAATATATCACTCTTTTTATTACAATACGCTTCTGTCAATTCCTCTCCACATAATTTTGGTGTATTACTAATTCCAATTCCCTCTCCCTTATAACAATTAGGACCAAGCCAAATTGAATATCCCATCTGTTTAAATTTTTCCTGAGCATGTTTAAATGCCGTTTGATATGGTTCTATATTACAACCAAAAGATGGGGCTACAAAACCAATTGTACCATTTTTCTTTAAAAACTTTGGATATTTCATTTTTTCTCCTTCTTTTTTGTCAATTCATAACTTTCTGTTACCATTTTTTTTATTTCTTCATCTGGTATTGTTCCATCTAATATAACAGAATTCCAATGTGTTTTATTTAGATGATATGCTGGTCTTACTGCATGATATGCCTCTCTTAAGACATCTCTCCATTCGCTGTTACATTTTAAATTAACCCAAATATTTTCATCTTTTTCAAATATCCAAGCAAATACATGACGATTTTTTTTATGCCGAATCACACACCAATTGGGATCATGAAAGGGATAATCTTCATAGACATCCTGATAGGTCAAACAATAAGAAATCATTTCCTTTTTCTCTTTCATCATATCTTTCCTCCAGCTTTAAAATTATATACTGGCTTTAATATCTTTGTAATCTCTACTGTTTCTTTTAAATAGTCTGTAATTTCCTCAAAAGAACGATAAGCAAAAGGGGCTTCATCTAAAGTATCTGCTCCAATACAGCTACTATAAATCCCTTTCATCTCTTTTTTAAATGCAGATACGGTATAATGCCTTTTTACTTCATCCCTTCGCATTTTACGTCCAGAGCCATGAGGAGCTGACTCATTCCATTCATTATTTCCCTTTCCAACTCCTAAAACAACCCCGTCTCTCATATTAATTGGTATTACAACAGACTCTCCTTTTTTAGCAGAAATAGCGCCTTTTCGAAGAATCTTCTCTGTTTTGCTTTGATCGAGATAGTTATGTACAGAAGAAAACCATTCTACCTCTTTTAGTTTCATTCCTTTTAAAATCTCAGTTAAAATAATCTTTCGATTTAAAGCAGCAAATTCTGTTACGACTTCCAGATCTGCGATATAATCTTCCATTAATTCTCCATCTAACCAAGTCAATAGATATGGTACTTGTTCCTTTTGTGCCTTTAATTTTTTTGCTCCTGCTTTTATATAAAAATCAGTTACTTCCTTTCCTAAATGCCTGCTTCCAGAGTGTACTACTAAATAAAACTGTCCTTCTTCTTCTTGGTCTACTTCAATAAAATGATTTCCTCCTCCTAATGTTCCTAAACTAAGAAGTGCTTTTCCCTCATTGATATGACGAAAGCAACGCAGCCGATCTAAGCGAAAAGGTTCTGCAAGTGTATGAAGTCCTTCTCGAATCTGAAATCCTGCTGGAATACGTTCCCGTACTACCGTATCTAGCTTTTGTAGTTCTAATCGTTTTCCCTTTACTTTTACACAACTTACTCCACAACCTATATCAATTCCTAATAAATTTGGAATAATTCTTCCTTTTATTGTCATTGTCAATCCAATTGTTCCTACATTGCCCGGATGTACATCTGGCATAATTCGAATTTTACTTCCTTGTGATATAGAATTATCACATATCATCTGTATTTGTGCTTTCGCATACTCTTCTATTTGATCTGTAAATATCTTTGCTTCAGCAAATGTTCCTTTTATTACTTCCATATTATAAATCCCTTCTTATTCTAAAATAGCAAGATAGAGTGGACTTATTTTCTTTCAAATAAACCCACTCATATTGCAAAACATATTTTTATTTTAGCCGAATCACTCCATTGGCATCTACTGTAGCATAGGCACGATCTGCACTATTTGCAGCTGTTTCTGCTGGATAATAGGTTCCATTTGCTGCACGCCAAATAGTAGTGTTCTTTAAATCTGTTACTCGTTTTCCATCTTTTCCATAATAACAATAGGTTCTAACTCCACTACGGGTAACATAGTGAACTTCCTCTGTTACCATTTCTCCATCTGCATTAAAATAATATTCGCTATCTATTGTTTTTCCATCTGCAGCATATAAAGTCAGTGCACCTGTCAACATTGCGCCACCTTTTGTATTAAGATAATAATATGCTACTCCATCTGCTGCTGGTTCAGGAAGTGATATTGCTTCATATGTATAATTCTTTTCATTTTTCGTTCGTTTTAAAAATCCAGTTACCATTTCTCCAGTAGGTCCTAGATAATACCACTTTCCATTAATCCGTCCCCACTGATTTTTCACATGTGCGCCACTTGTTCCAAAATAATGCCACTTTTCAATTCTGCGATCATCATCTACATCTACCCAGCCTGTCATAATAGCACCATTTGTTGAAAAACAAAATTCATCTCCATCTACTTCGGCAATTCCATACTTTCCATAATGGGTTCCTGTTTCATTGTCATACATAATTCCATCATTTCCTAAATAATACCAACGATTTCCAATATAGCCCCAACGATTCTCATACATAATCCCATCTGGATCACAGTAATACCAGTCATTCGTTTCTCTGTCCTGATACCATCCAGTCACTAAAACTCCATCTTTATTATAAATATAATCAAACATATTGTCTTGTTCATAGCGGTAGTCTCCATTATCACGAAGTTTTGCACCAATCACATCTGTTACCATAACCCCATTTTCTTTTACATAATACCAGCTTGCTGCTCCTTTAATCCAAGCAGAAGAATACATCACTCCAGAACCGCCAAAATAATACCACTCTTTCTCCTTTGAATCGGCTGGACTATTTTGACGATATTGTATCTCTACCCATCCTGTTGCCATCTTTCCATCTGAACCTACATAATACCATTCTGCAGTATTATCATCTGGTGCTTCTGTTGTATAACGGTCATCATTATTGATAAAACAATTTGTTGCCATTTCTCCGCTATCTCCAAGATAGTACCAATCATTTCCTGATTTTGCCCAAGTATTATATGCCTTATTTCCATTTATATAATAATACCATCCATTGCCTCTACTAGTTTCTTTTACCCAGCCATTTTGTGGTGCTGCTTGGCAAAGTCCAATTGTTCCCATCACACATAACATAGAAGCTACTACTGCGCTCTGCATCTTTCTTTTTCTTGTCATTCTTTTCATAATTTTATTCATCCTTTCTCTATCTCTAATTCCTTCCTAGTATAAACCTAATATTTAAGGAAGCGTCTATATTTTATAGCCATATCATAACAAATATTTTTTCTAAAATCTACATTTTTATTTTAATTATCAGTTATTTTATGAAATGTCCCTATTTTTTAAAAAATATACAAAAATTTTACGAATTTTATCTATTTTCTTTCTTTTTTATTTCTTTGCTTTAAAATTTTGTAAGGTTTTTGTATTATCCTGTTTCTTGACCTTATAGTTACTTTATAGTTTAGACTTTAGGTATCAAAACGAATTAGAAAGGGGTTTTACTATGACCGCATATACTACAAAATATGAGATTATTCAACAATATTGTAATCATGAATACTCCAGAAAGGAAGCAGCAAAACTGCTCGGACTTTCAGAAAGACAGATTTCACGTTTAAAACTTCAATACCAGCAGGGCAGCCTTCTTCCTGTATCTATGCGGGAGACAGCTAATGCTAAAATGCATCAAACAATTATTGAGAGTAAATCTCTTCCAACCTATCAGGATATGAATATATCTCGTTACAAACAAGCATTAAAGGATGATTTCTCTATAGAAATTTCCTATTCTGCTCTTTATAATATATTAAAAGCACATCAAATCGAAAGTCCATTAAAACAAAATAAAAATTTGCGTTTTCCTGAAATTCGAAATCGGGAATCTTCCGCTGGTGCCTTAGTTCATGTATTATCACTTCCAGCAAAGGCGGATCTCTTCCATCTTTTTTTATTGGATGATGCAACAGGCAGACTACTTTCTTACCGCCTTTCCTCTTATCCAAATGGTTTTTCCTATTTTGCTTTACTTTATGATGGTTTTTCTAAAAATGGAATTCCTACTCGACTATGCTTTCATTTACTACCAACAATTCATACAGAAGCTTTTTCAAAAACTATGAGAGAAGCCGTTGAGATGCTTTCTATTCTTTATGAAGAGTCCTTTAACAATACGAAAAATTTACGAAGAGACTATTTGATACATACCTTAACACAATATCTTGCAGAAGCAGATCTTTCTTCTACACGTTTTTTAGTTGAATTTAATAAAAGATATGCTCTTCGTGCTGCACAAGGGGCCAGTTTTAAAACTTCTCCAAATGATGCTACTTTAAAATTGGCTCTTTCCTACCATCGCCCATGGCATATGAATACCAGTGGTCGATTCTATATTAATAAAAGAAATTATTTCATTCGGCATGACTTTCTTTCTACACCACCTGCTGGAAGTTTTATGATGTTGCATATTCATAATCCATCTGTTATTTATGCAGTATATCGTTCTCAACTTTATACTGCATCCTTTGAACAATCGAATTATCAAAAATAAAATGGATATAACATAGGAGGTTACTATGGAACAATACTACTCCATTTGTCAAGTAGCAAAGTTGTTAAACTTGACTCCACAGACATTGCGCTTTTATGAATCAGAGGGACTGATTCATCCCAAAAAAGCTGCAAATGGCTATCGGCAGTATAACATGGAAAACATTCGAGAAATTCAGGATATTATCTATTACCGAAACGTTGATATGAGCTTAGAAGAAATTCGAACCATTTTCTTTCACACAGATCTTTCTGCATGGGAAAATATACTACAGGAAAAAATAAAGGAAGAACAAGAAAAAATTATGCGTCATAAGTCCTATTTAAATCGATTGGAGCTATTTTCTCAATCAATTATGCAAAGTGCTCCAATGGATACACCAATTATTCGAAAAATGTCGACCCTTTATATTCTTTATCAATCTGTTTATCCATTTCCAATCAACCATAATACTTCCTATCAGATTGATAATATTCCAAGTGCTTGGACACATGAAGTTTTTGAAAATGCACCTGATTCCAATAATTGCCTTCCAGAGCCAAATTTCATTATGAGAGTAGTAGAAGCAGATAGTATGGAAAACTATCCTTTTAAGGAAGAAAACTTTACCTCAATTATTAAATTACCGGAATGTGTCAGTTTGCTTCTCCCTTCTCCTACCAGAAGTGCAAAAGGATTAAATATTTCTTCTCTATTGAACTGGTGCTATAAAAATCAAATTCAGCTAGAGTCGACTATCTACTCTCGCTATTTGTTTAATGCTACAGAAGATGGTACTTGTTCTTACTATATGGAATTGCTTTGTCCAATTGCTAAAAAATTAGAAAAAAAAGAATCTTAATAAATATCTTTGTGCCAAATAGGGAAAATATAGAAAACTATAAAAACCGAGTTTGGCACAAGAGCTTATAAAAATTCAATCAATCAATAATTCATCTACTGTAACAAATTCATATCCTTGTTCTGTTAATCGATCCACAATCTCAAGAGCTGCTTCTACTGAGGTTTTATAAATATCATGTAATAAAATAATTCCACCATCTTTTGCATGTTTTATTACTAATTCTACAATTCTATTCTTATCTTTATATTTCCAATCCTCTGTATCAATATTCCAAAGTACTGCCTGCATTTCAACAGCACAAGCTGACTCTTCATCCCAAAGACCATAAGGAGGCCGAATAAATACTGGGATTTTTCCGGTAATATCAAATAGTGCTGTATTTGTTTTCCAGATCTCTACACAAGCAGCATCTAAATTTAATAAATTTAATTGCACATGTGTATAAGTATGATTCCCAATAATATGTCCCTCTTCTGACATTTGTTTTACAATTTTTTCATTTCCTTCCAAGCTTTCTCCAATTAGAAAAAAAGTGGCCTGTACTCCTCGCTCTTTTAACCCATCCAATAAAAGTTGTGTATAAACTGGATGAGGACCATCATCAAATGTCAATGCAATTTGTTTTTTTTCTTGCAAAATCTCATCATTTATATTATGATTCAATACTTCTAAAAGTTTTAAATTTCCTCCTTTTACACAGCAAACTGTAAATATCAATACTGTTACCATAAGTAAGATATACTCAAATTCTATTTTTCCCTTCATATCTTCTATTCCCTACTTCTTACTTACTATCAGTATATGCAAAACTTGTCAATCACAACAGCAAATTCGAGTTGAATTACTTGTATTTCCATTTCATTTATGATAAAATCACTCAATCAACTTTTACTTTTATTTAAAATTTATAAGAAAAAAGAAAGGAGGAATCCTTATGCCAAATATCAATTTGCCAAAAGATCCTGTTATTTTAATTAGTTTTGTTAATACTCAGCTTCGGGATAATTATACTTCTTTAGATGATTTTTGTGCAAACTATATAGTAGAAAAAAATGATCTTATTGAGCATCTATTAGATTATGGTTATCAATATGATGACAGTAAAAATCAATTTTTATCCCGATAAAAATACTACTTATAAGTCTTACTTTTTATCAAAACTTTATAAAAGAAGAAAGGAAACTACCGTTTCCTTTCTTCTTAATTTAAACTTTTCTCTATTCTTCTGTTTTCTTAGAAGAATCTTTTGCATAATCATCAAACATCTTTTCAACTGCATCATAAGTTTGCTGTGAAATATCTGGCAATTTGCTTCCCCATGATTTTGTTGCCTGCCCAAAGCCTTTTTCAAATGCTTTACGCATTTTTTCCATCGTTTCTGGATCTCCATTAGAAAGTGCTTTTGCAAAAGAGAAAATACGTTCAGAAGTCTGTTTTACACCCCAATATCCATCTTCTGCAATATCTTCCTTTGCCTGTGCAATTGTACTTGCATCTGCCTTAAAATTACCACTTGCAAGCATCTTCCACATATCATCTGTCTTTCCAATTGTAATTCCTTGTTTTGAAAACATTTTTTCAACAAGAGACTGCATCTGTGACATACGACTTTCTGCATCTGATTTTAACTGGGAAATTAATGCTGCATTTTTTGTCTTATACTCGCGGTTATTTTTCTCGTAAACGACACCATCTTTCTTTGTGGAAGAAGAAGATGTTGTTTCTTTTGCGCTAGTAGACTCTGCGGTACTTTGTGTATTCTTGTCCGCTTTCACTGTCTCCTTCTTTGCAGGAGTGCTTTGATAATTGTTATATGTTTCTGACGAAATACTACTAATAGCACTCATAGATACCCCTCCTTGGCTATGATTTATAAAATAACATTACTACGTAAAGGAAATACTACATATAACATCCGTTTTATACATATATTTCACTTTATATTTCTTCTATTATATCGGTATTTTTTTCCACTTTCTTAACAGTTTTTCCGTTTTTAAACAAAAAATCTGAAAATCTATTGATTTCAATAGTTTTCAGATTTATAGAGCAGGGGATGAGAGAATCGAACTCCCACCAAAGGTTTTGGAGACCCCTATCATACCATTTGACCAATCCCCTATATTTTTTAATAAACGACCTGAATGGGATTCGAACCCACGACCCCCGCCGTGACAGGGCGGTGCTCTAACCAGCTGAGCCACCAGGCCAATTTAGATAATTTATATCTTCAAAACTGCACATTGTATTCTCCGCTTTTTTCTTGGTCAAACCCTCGACCGATTAGTAATGGTCAGCTCCATCGATTACTCGACTTCCACCTCCACCCTATC
>CAJTXA010000001.1 GCA_910579865.1 uncultured Lachnospiraceae bacterium | reverse complement strand
AGCCCACCCCAAGATGAGATATCCCATCTAGGAATAGAGTAAGACCCCTTGAAGACGACGAGGTAGATAGGGTGGAGGTGGAAGTCGAGTAATCGATGGAGCTGACCATTACTAATCGGTCGAGGGTTTGACCAAGAAAAAAAGCGGAGAATACAATGTGCAGTTTTGAGGGTACTATTTTACCTTAAAAATGAAGAATAAATTTGGCGAGATAGCTCAGTTGGCTAGAGCACACGGTTCATACCCGTGTTGTCGTGGGTTCGAATCCCACTTTCGCTATTAAAAAAGTCCAAAAAACCATATATTTTGAGGTTTTTTGGGCTTTTTTAATAGTTAGCCTGAATGAGGAATTATTTATTTGAACTTTTTGACGAAATATTTATAAAGGAATTATTTAGCAATATCGAATAAAAAAGCTCCAAACGAAAAGGAGAAGTAAAAATGAATACGGCAAAAGGAATCATTCAAGCAATAAGAAAAGATTTAGTCCAAATTGAGAATTATGAAAATATACCGGAGGAAGAGTTGAATGATATTAGATTAAAAGTAAAAGATTTTGTAAAAGAGGTAAGAGAAATTAATAAGTATGTATTTGAAGACATTAAAATTTTTTATGATGAGTTATCACAAAAGGCATTAAAGGATATCAAAGCAACTTATAAAAGAAAGGCATTAGACAATCTATCTTGTATTCAAGTACTACGAAGATATTATGTTCGTTCTTTAAATAATACAATATATGTAATAACTGTATGGATGCCGGAATCTTTAGTTTTGATGGCAATAAATCAGGATACTTATAAGAAAATGTCAGAAACATTAATTGAGGCTGGGATGGGATATGCAATTTTAACAAAATATACAGATGAACTAAATAGAGAAACAGAACGATATTTTTTTGATGTAGAACAGAAAGAAGCCTTTTATTTGACAATGAATGAAAAGTATGATTTATTTTATAAAAGTTTTAAACTATATAGTGAGTATAAAGAATTATATAGAAAATTGTGCAGAAGAGAATGTTATAAAGATGCAACAAATGAAAAAAATATGCTTTTAGCAAGTATTATAACATTATTTCATAATTTAAATGAACTAGATGGATTAGATAAAAATACATATATTTATAAAGACAGCAAACAAGCAGAACAGCTAGGAAATAAAAATGGAATGTTTCATGTATTTTCTACAGGAAGAAATAATAGTTCTGTAAAACAAAAGGGTGAAACGATTTTAAAATATTATAATTTGCATAAAAAATATATTTTAATTTTTTCCAATATACAGGTGTCCGAATATAGGACAACATTTCATGATAAAAAAGTAAAAAATATAGAAGAATATACAGTTTATAAATTTGATGTAGATAATACAAATTCGGATATTATATTAGATTTTGTAGAATATTTTCAGGAATATTATGAAAGAGCAATAAAAGAAAGTAAAAATAAAATGGATATAGAAAGAGGAATAGAGGAAAAATAAGAAAGACGTTTCGCATTTATGGAGGTAAATTGGTATGGAAAATGTTTATAAAAATTGTCCTGTATATGAGAATGAGGATTACATTTTGAGAATGGTTAGTCAGAGGGATAAATTGGATTTATTAAAAGTCTATTCGGATGAAAAAGCTGTGCCATTTTTTAATAGTGATAATTGTGGTGGAGATGATTTCTATTATACAACCGAAAGTAGAATGGAACAGGCGATTGATTATTGGCTTTTTGAGTATAATAGACAAGGTTTTGTCCGGTGGAGTATTGTATCAAAAGAAACAAATGAGACAATAGGAACAATAGAACTTTTTCATAGAGATGCTAATGACTATTTTACAAATTGTGGTTTACTTCGGTTGGATATACGAAGTGACTATGAAAGATCAAATGAGATTATAAAAATATTAGGATTGCTGATAGAACCTGCATATATGTTGTTTCATTGTGATAAGATTGCTACAAAAGCAATTACAGCAGCGACAGAACGTATAATAGCATTAAACAGTTTAGGCTTTGAACTTTCAAATGAAAAACTAATAGGACATGATGGAACAAAATATGATTCATATTTTGTATTGAAAAAGAATTCGTAAATTGCGAAATGGATACTTCAATATTAATAAAATAGATAGAAAGAAATGAGGAATAAAATGAGAGTAGGAATAGGATATGATGTACATCGGTTAGTAGAAGGAAGAGATTTCATACTTGGTGGTGTAAAGATTCCATTTGAAAAAGGATTATTGGGTCATTCCGATGCAGATGTGTTGGTTCATGCGATTATGGATGCTTTATTAGGTGCAGCAGCTTTAGGAGATATTGGAAAGCATTTTCCAGATACAGATTTACAGTATAAAGGAATTTCTAGTATACAATTATTAAAACAAGTAAGAGAAATTTTGGAAGCGAAGATGTACCTAATTGGAAATATTGATGCAGTAATTATTGCACAAAGACCAAAGATTGCCCCTTATATAGAACAGATAATAGAGAATATTGCTACTGCATTAAAATTAGAAAAAAGTCAAGTAAGTGTAAAAGCTACAACAGAAGAAGGGCTTGGCTTTACTGGAAGTGGAGAGGGAATTTCTGCACAGGCAATTGTAGCATTAGAGACAGTAGAAAATTACCGTTATATAGAGGAAATAGCAAAACAAAATTGTGTAGGATGCAGTGGATGTCAAAAACATATACTAAAATAGAAGCAAAAATGATACCAGAGAGGATAAAAAATGTACCGCATTTTTATAATAGAAGATGATGAGATTATTGCTAGAACAGTGAAGCAACATTTGGAAAGATGGGATTATATTGTAAGTGGAGTATCTGATTTTTCAAATATTATGGCAGAATTTACAATGTTTGCACCACAGCTTGTTTTGATGGATGTAAAATTACCATTTTATAATGGCTATTATTGGTGTAGTGAAATTAGAAAAGTGTCTAAAGTACCAATTATTTTTATATCTTCTGCATCAGAGAATATGAATATTGTAATGGCAGTGAATATGGGAGGAGATGATTTTATTGCAAAGCCTTTTGAATTAGAAGTTTTAACAGTAAAAATTCAGGCTATGTTACGAAGGGCATATGATTTTGTTGGGCAATCGATTGTATTAGAACATAAAGGAGCCATATTAAATTTAACAGAGACCACTTTAATATTTCAAAAGGAAAAGATAGAATTAACAAAGAATGAGTTGAAAATTCTTCAGATTTTAATGGAAAATAAGGATATGGTAGTAAAACGTGATACCATTATGACAAAATTATGGGAAAATGACAGTTATGTAGATGAAAATACCTTGTCTGTAAATATAAATCGACTTCGAAAGAAATTAGAGGCAATTGGGTTAAAAGAGTTTATTATAACAAAGAAAGGAATCGGCTATCGGATTGGATGAAGGTATTAGCTTCTTATATAAAGGAAAATGGAAAGTGGATTGTTCTGATATTCGGTTTAGGGGGGATATTAGGAGCAGATATGGTGTTTAACCAGATTCCGATACAAGAAATTGGATATGGAATTGGATTGTATTTTATTTTAATTGTAAGTATTTTAGGGATTGATTTTTGGAAATTTTATAGAAGATATCAGATGATAAAAGAATTAGAAAAAAGCATTTGTTTTTCTTTGGACAACTTACTAGAACCAAAAAATCTTTTTGAAGAAGAATATCAGATTCTTCTACGGATTCTAATGAAGGAAAAACAGAAAAATCAAAATGAAATGGAACAGAGAAGTAAAGAATTAAAAGAATACTATACGATGTGGGTACACCAGATTAAAACACCAATTTCTGCACTCCGTCTTCTATTACAAGAAAAAGACAAAGAGATGGATTTAGCGGAAGAAAGGGATGAATTATTTGAAATTGAACAATATGTAGAAATGGTATTACAATATATGCGTTTAGGTTCAGAAACAACTGATTTTGTGCTTCGAAAAGTAAATATGGATTCGATTATCCGAGAAGCAATTCATAAATATGCTAGATTATTTATTCGTAGAAAAATAGCATTGCATTATACGCCAATACAGATGCCAATAGTGACAGATGAAAAATGGATGTGCTTTGTAATTGGACAGCTTTTATCTAATGCATTAAAATATACACCTTCTGGATATGTGACAATTAAGACAGAACAAGAGGGAGTTTTGGTAATAGAGGATACTGGGATTGGAATTCGGGCAGAAGATTTACCACGGGTTTTTGAGAAAGGATATACTGGATATAATGGACATGCAGATAAATGTGCAACTGGGATAGGGTTATATCTTTGTAAAAGAATTTTAGATCAACTTTCTCATGAGATTCAAATAGAATCTTTAGAGGGAAAAGGAACAAAAGTACGAATTTTTTATGGGAATATAAAGAAACATATTGAGTAAAAATTTTAACATATTTTGCTAGAAATTTTGGATAAACTTAAATTATATTGTCGAAATTTATAATTAATAGTTGAAAAATTGAAAAAATAGTATTATAATGTTTATTAAGAAAAATTATATATATATATGTTTTGACATGTAATTACAATTGATTTGCTATATGCTCTCTTATATATGGTGAGGTGAGTAGTATGGCAAAGAAAAGTAAGAATTTATCAGAAAATACAAAGGAGGGGGTTGAGACTATGGCATTGGCACAAAGAATTAATCCAGGATTTATTATTTCATGTGGAAAGGAAGATGCATTTTTTAAAAAAATGAATGAGAATAGACCAACGAAAGAATTTTGGGATGAATGTGTACGACTTAGAAATAATATAAATCAGGAAACTATTAATGAAATTAATATGTTAATGGATAAGGAAGAGGAATGAAAGATAAAGAGTTAAAATTTGTTGAATTAAATGAAGCAATGAAAAATATTTTTAAATACATATGGTGAAATGGCAGAAGGTTGTAAGGCTTTGGCAATTACTTTGCGTGAAATAGAAAATGTAATTTTTACATAAATAGGGTATATCAGATAGTGAATATCTGGTATACCCATTTTTTGAGATTTTACTATATAGAAAAATATAAAATAACGCAATCTTACAAAAGTGTAAGAAATAAAAGGAAAATGTAAGCAGAATCAATAGCTGATAATTTCTTTTTTTGTTATACTTAATACGGTTCAAAGGAAAAATAAAAAGAAAAGATAGAACAAGGGAGGGTACTTATGGCTATTTTAGAGGTGAATAACTTAAAAAAAATTTACACAACTAGATTTGGAGGAAATCAGGTACAAGCATTGTCCAACATTAATTTTTCTGTAGAAAAGGGAGAATATGTGGCAATTATGGGAGAATCTGGTTCTGGAAAAACAACATTATTGAATATTTTAGCAGCATTAGATAAGCCAACTAGTGGCGAAGTTTTACTGAATGGAAAGAATATTGTTGCTATTAAAGAAAAAGAGATTTCTGCATTTCGGCGAGACAATTTAGGGTTTGTATTTCAGGATTTTAATTTACTTGATAATTTTTCAATTAAAGATAATATTTTGTTACCTTTGGTACTAGAAAATGTACCAGTAGAGAAAATGGAACCGCTTTTACTGCCAATTGCTCAAAAGCTAGGGATAAAAGAACTTTTAGAAAAATTTCCCTATGAGGTTTCTGGCGGTCAAAAGCAAAGAACAGCAGTAGCAAGAGCACTGATTACAAAACCAGCGTTAATTCTTGCAGATGAGCCAACTGGGGCATTGGATTCGAGAGCAACCGATAGTTTATTGTCTTTATTTAATCAAATCAATAAAGAAGGACAGACAATTCTTATGGTGACACATAGCACAAAGGCAGCGAGTCATGCAAAACGGGTTTTATTTATTAAAGATGGAGAGGTATTTCATCAGCTCTATCGTGGAAATTTAAGCAATGAGGAGCTTTATGTAAAAATTTCTGATACCTTGACAATATTGACAACAGGTGGTGAAAAGTATGAATAATTTATATCGAAAGTTAGCGTGGATTAATATAAAAAGTAATAAACACTTTTATCTTCCCTATCTTTTAGCTGGCATAGTATCTGTAATGATGTTTTATTGTATGCGTGCGATGCAGGGAAATAAGGGATTAAAAGGGGTACGAGGGGGAGATATTCTTGGCTTTATCTTAACATTAGGATTAATCGTCATTGGGTTTTTTGTATGTATTTTATTATTTTATACAAATAGTTTTATTATGAAACGTAGAAAAAAAGAACTTGGTGTATATAATATTTTAGGAATGGAAAAACGGCATATTGCAAAGGTCATGTTTTGGGAAATGATCGTTACCTTTTTTATTTCCGTAGGGGGTGGATTACTGCTTGGAGTCTTGTTCCATAAGTTATTGACCATGTTTTTATATTACCTAACAGGGTTAGAAGAACAAATCCCATTTTATATTTCAAAATATGGCTGTTTGCAGACAGCAGAATTATTTGGTGGTATTTATATTGCAACATTTTGCTATAATTTTATGAAAATTCAAATGGCAAATCCAATTGAATTATTACGCAGTACAAATACGGGAGAACGAGAACCAAAAACAAAGGTAATTCTTTCCATTGTTGGAGTTTTATGTTTAGGTATTGCCTATTATATTGCTATTACGTCAGAAAATCCAATAGAGATGATACTTTTATTTTTTGTTGCAATAATATTAGTAATTATTGGGACATATTGCCTTTTTACAGCAGGTAGTATTGCGCTTTTAAAAATATTACGTAAAAATAAAAAATATTATTATCAAACCAGACATTTTACAGCAGTCTCTGGGATGATTTATCGTATGAAGCAAAATGCAGCAGGTTTAGCGAATATTTGTATTTTATCAACGATGGTTTTGGTTATGATTTCTACTACAGTTAGTATGTATATTGGACTGGAAGATGAGCTTAATAATCGTTATACAGCAGAGATGGAAATTCAATTTCGCTTTATGAACGTGCCAGAAATAAAAGTGATGGATCAAGCTGCAGAAGAAATTAGTAAATTTATAAAAGAAGAAGGGTATACCATTACAAAACAAAAAGTAAACGGAAAGATGGAAGTTTCAACAAATTGGAAAGAAAATCAGATTACATTAGCAGAGGAAGTATCTGATTTTTATTTAAAAAATATTACATTAACTGCTCTTATGACAAAAGAAAATTACGAAAGATTAACAGGAACTCAAATAGCAGATTTAAAAAAGGGAGAAATTGCACTTGCTTCAGAACCAGATTATGCAAAAGAAAAAATCGGTTTTAATCAGATAGAGTATCAGATTGCACAAAAAGTAGATTTAATAGAAAAAGATAAAAAAGAAATTATAACAAATATGGTGGGTGGAATTGCCTATTTAATTTTTTCAGATGAAAATGTGTTAAGGGAAGTAGTAGAGGGAGTATATCGTAGTTATTCGGATACAAAAAATTCCTTACCAAGTGTTAATTATAAAATTAGTATTGATATCGATGGAACTGCAGAGGAAAAATTAGCTTGTGTTTCAGCCGTTCGTGAATGGATGAATGGCTGGAAAGAAAATACAACAATTCCTTCTGAGATAAAGGAACTTCCTTATAGTTACATTGAATCTAGACAAGAAGGAGCATTTGGTTTTTTATCGCTCAATGGAGGCTTATTCTTTTTAGGAATGTTTCTTGGCAGTATGTTTTTAATGGTAACAGTTTTAATTATTTATTATAAGCAGATTTCGGAAGGGTATGAAGATAAAGAACGATTTGCAATTATGCAAAAAGTAGGAATGAGTCTTATAGAAGTAAAGGTAGCGATTCGCACACAGATTCAAATTGTTTTTTTCCTTCCGCTTGTAATGGCAACAGTCCACCTGATGGCAGCATTTCCTATGTTAAAACGATTATTGGCAATGTTAAATTTAACGAATCAAGAGCTTTTTGGCTGGTGTTTGATGGGAACAGTATTTGCATTTGGACTGATTTATCTTACAGTATTTATCATAACTTCTCGAAGTTATTATAAAATTGTAGGAAAAATATAAGCTTAGGATAAAGAGGATTTGCAGAAAATGGTTGACAAAATCCAAAAAGTTGCATAGACTATAGTATGGGCAAAGGCAAAGAGCGAAAGAGTAACTTATTCTAGATGAAATAAAGAATAATAGAAAAAAAGAGAAAAGACGTCAAAGGCTGAAAGCGTTTTTCGTGAAGGAATAGGTGAAGTGCATTCGGGAGCTGATTCAGTGAAAGAAAGTAGCTGAATACGTAAATATGCGTTAAATAGATAAGAGGAAGCAGACTTTTTGCTTTCAGTAGAGTGGAACCACGGAACATTTCGTCTCTAATTGGACGAAGTGTTCCTTTTTGGTTCCAATTCGGATGTTACATCCGATTGATTATCATGTATGCGGAGGCATATGTATGGGAATTATAAATTTTGTAAAAGAAGAAATCCAAATTATAAAAGAACGAGATCCGGCGATGCATTCCGTATGGGAGGTATTTTTATACCCTAGTTTTAAGGCAATGATTCGCTATCGGTTAGCACATCGGCTTTACTTAAAAAAACATTATTTTTTTGCACGTTTGATATCACAACAGTGTGCTAGAAAAACTGGAATTGAAATTCATCCGGGTGCTATAATTGGAAAAGGATTTTTTATTGATCATGGGCATGGTGTAATTATTGGAGAAACGGCTGTAATTGGAGATAATGTAACTCTTTATCAAGGAGTTACATTAGGAGGAACTGGAAAAGAAAAAGGAAAACGACATCCAACAATTGGAAATAATGTAATGATTAGTGCTGGAGCAAAAGTACTTGGTTCTTTTTCAGTAGGAGAGAATTCAAAGATAGGTGCTGGTTCTGTTGTGGTAAAACCAGTACCGCCAAATTCAACCGTAGTTGGTATACCAGGTAGAGTAGTAAAACAAAACAATGTGCGAGTACCACAAGAAGAACTCGATCAAATCCATTTACCAGATCCTGTAATGGCAGATATAAAAAGAATAAAAGAAGAAAATGCCAGTTTAAAAAAGCAAGTAGAAGAATTAACAACAATTTTAAAAGAGAGAGAGATTGTTTCAGCAGATGAGGAAGAGATTATGATACTCCATGCGCAAGAGGCGAGAATGGGCTGTGCAGAACAACTAGAAAAGGAGGAAGGTTATCTATGAAGATTTATAATACATTAACCAAATCAAAACAGGAATTTGAACCATTAGAACCAGGAAAAGTAAAGATGTATGTTTGCGGGCCAACTGTTTATAATTATATTCATATTGGAAATGCCAGACCTATGGTGGTATTTGATACAGTAAGACGTTACTTGGAATATAAAGGGTATGAAGTGACTTATATTTCAAACTTTACAGATGTAGATGATAAAATTATTCAAAGGGCGATAGAGGAGGGAACCGATGCAGATACGATTTCCAAACGCTATATTATAGAATGTAAAAAAGATATGGAGGGATTGCAGGTTCGTCCAGCTACAATTCATCCATTAGCGACAGAAGAAATTCCTGGTATGCTAGAGATGATACAGACGTTAATTGAAAAGGGGTATGCCTATGCAGCTTCAGATGGTACGGTTTATTACCGTACCAGAAAGTTTCAAGAATATGGAAAGCTTTCTCATAAAAATATTGACGATTTACAAGCGGGGCATCGAGAGATTAAAGTAACAGGCAGTGAAGGAAAAGAAGATGAATTAGACTTTGTGCTTTGGAAACCAAAAAAGGAAGGAGAACCTTATTGGACTTCTCCATGGTGTGATGGAAGACCAGGCTGGCATATTGAATGTTCTGTAATGGCGAAGAAGTATCTTGGCGAAGAAATTGATATTCATGCTGGAGGCGAAGATCTGATTTTTCCTCATCATGAAAATGAGATTGCACAAAGTGAAGCTTGTAATGGAAAACAGTTTGCAAAGTATTGGATGCACAATGCATTTTTAAATATTGATAATAAGAAGATGTCAAAATCGGCTGGAAATTTCTTTACTGTTCGAGAAATTAGTGAAAAGATTGATTTGCAAGTAATACGATTTTTTATACTAAGTGCACATTATAGAAGCCCTCTTAATTTTAGTGCAGAATTAGTGGAAGCTTCTAAAAATGGATTGGAACGAATTATAACTGCAGTGGAACACCTTAATTATCTTTTGGAAAATGCACAAAACAAAGTGATAACAGAGGAAGAGAAAGAGAAATTAATACAGACAGAAGCATTTGTAAGAAAGTATGAAACAGCAATGGAGGATGATTTTAATACAGCAGATGCAATAGCAGCTTTATTTGAGTTAGTAAAATATAGTAATACAAATACTTCCAGTGAAAATACAAAAGAGTATTTACAGATATTAAAAAAGAAAATCCTTATATTATGTGAAATACTTGGGATTGTAGCAGAGAAGGAAACTTGTGATTTAGATACAGAAATTGAAGCATTAATAGCAGAACGGACTGCTGCAAAAAAGGAAAAGGATTTTGCCCGTGCAGATGCGATTCGCAGTCAGCTTTTGGAAATGGGAATTATTTTAAAGGATACCAGAGAAGGAGTACAATGGAAGAGGAAATAAAACAAGAAGATCAGAGCTGTAATAAAATATGGAAAGAATATATAAAGGAAAAATTTCATTTACAGGAACAAAATGCAAATCTCTATTCTCCTTTAGTGTTGGCTTATATGGGAGATTGTGTATATGAGTTATTTATTCGCACGAAGATCGTCAATATGGGAAATATGCAGGTCAATAAGATGCACCAACAAAGTGCTTCTCTTGTAAAGGCTTCTGCTCAGGCTGAAATGGTATATGCGATTATGGAACTTCTAACAGAAACAGAAAAACAAATCTACAAGCGGGGACGAAATGCGAAGTCTTTGACAATGGCAAAAAATGCTACTGTAACGGAATATCGAACAGCAACTGGGTTTGAAGCATTGATCGGATATTTGTATTTAAGTGGGCAGGAAAAACGGCTTGTAGAGTTAATTTCAATGGGGCTTGAGAAAATGGGAGTATTTTAAAATAGGGAGGAAGATTATGCGATATGAAGAATTGACAATAGAGGGAAGAAATGCAGTATTAGAAGCATTTCGATCAGGAAAAACAATCGATAAATTGTTTCTATTAAAAGGGTGTCAAGATGGACCAATACAAACGATTATAAGAGAAGCGAAAAAAACGGATACCATTTTAAATTTTGTAACAAAGGAACGTTTGGATCAGATTTCAAAAACAGGCAAACATCAAGGGGTGATTGCCTATTCTGCTGCTTATGAATATGCCAATATAGAGGATTTGTTTCATATAGCAGAAAAAAGGGGAGAAGCTCCTTTTTTCATTTTGTTAGATAGTATAGAAGATCCACATAATCTTGGTGCGATTATTCGTACAGCTAATTTAGCAGGAGCACATGGAGTAATTATTCCAAAACGAAGAGCAGTTGGATTGACTGCCACAGTAGCTAAGGCTTCAGCAGGTGCATTAAATTATACTCCTGTAGTAAAAGTAACGAATTTATCTAGAACAATAGAGGAGTTAAAGGAAAAAGGACTTTGGTTTGTCTGTGCAGATATGAATGGAGATTCGATGTATCAGCTTAATTTAACTGGTCCAATTGGACTAGTAATTGGGAATGAAGGAGAAGGAGTGGGGCGTCTAGTAAAAGAAAAATGTGATATGATAGCTTCTATTCCTATGAAGGGAGAAATTGATTCTTTGAATGTTTCTGTGGCAACTGGAATTTTAGCTTATGAGATTGTAAGACAGAGGATGCAGTAGAAAACTGATATTTTTGTTGCATTATCAGGTTTTGTAAGGTAGAATAGGATATAAGGAGTGTTTTTGGTAAGCAGAAGAAAAATAGAATAACGATAAGGAGGATTCTTATTATATGGAAATGCAGATTATAGAGCAATATTTAGATGAATTATTAGAGAAAACAACAGTAGAAATACCAGCTTGGAATATTGAAAAAGCGAGGGCGGGAAAGAAATCAAGTTGGGATTATATTGATGGTTGTATGATTATGGCTATATTAGAGTATTATAATTGTACTGGTAATGAGAAATACTTAAAATTTGCAGATACATATGAAGACTATCGTGTTCATGAAGATGGGACTATTGATGGATTTGAATTGGAAAAACAAAATTTAGACGATGTAAACGGAGGAAAAAATTTTTTTGAATTATATCGTTTAACTGGAAAAGAAAAATATCGAAAAGCATTAGATACAGTATATCAGTTAGTGAAAAATCAGCCAAGAACAAAAGAAGGAAATTTTTGGCATAAAAAGATTTATCCAAATCAGGTTTGGCTAGATGGCTTATATATGGCACAGCCATTTTATATGGAATATGAAACAAAATTTCATGAAAAAGAAAATTATAAGGATATTTTTCAGCAATTTTTTAATGTGGCAGAATTACTAAAAGATAAAGAAACTGGACTTTATTATCATGCTTATGATTCTTCAAGAGAAATGTTTTGGTGTAATAAAGAGACAGGGCTTTCCAAACATTTTTGGCTAAGAGCGCTTGGCTGGTATTCTATGGCACTGTTAGATACTTTATATAAATGTGACAAAACAGGATATGAGAAAGAGTACGAAAAATTAAAGGGGATATTTATTGATTTGATGGAAACGATGGTTCGTTTTCAGGACAAGAGTGGGATGTGGTATCAGGTTGTAGACCTAGGAGGTAGAGAGAAAAATTATTTGGAAACAAGTGGAAGTTCGATTATGGCATATTGTATGCTAAAAGGATCACGGCTTGGAATTTTACCAGAAAAATATAGGGAATATGGGAAAAAAGCATTTCAAGGAATTTGTGAAACATATTTGGTGACAGATACTGGAAAAATGAGTCTTGGCGGAATTTGTCTTGTAGCGGGGCTTGGCGGTCCATCTATGAGAGATGGAAGTTATGATTATTATATGTCAGAGCCAATTGTACAAGATGATGCAAAGGGAGTTGGCCCATTTTTATTGGCGTATAGTGAGTTACATAGGATAGAAAAATAGGAAATCTGCATTAGAAAAAAGAAAGTGAAATGGATTTAGCCGGAGGAGCAAGTATTATGATAGAAGTAAGTGCAGATAATAAAATAGAAAATGCCCGTATTATGGTGATTGGTGTAGGCGGTGGCGGAAATAATGCAGTAAATAGCATGGTGGAGGATGAAGTGCAAGGTGTTACATATGCCTGTTTAAATACAGATAAACAAGCATTAGAACGCTGTCAGGCAGATTATTGTATACAGATAGGCCAACAACTCACAAAGGGATTAGGGGCAGGTGCCAAGCCAGAGATTGGAGAGGCAGCAGCATTAGAGAATGAAGATGAAATTCGAGCTTTGGTAAGAGATCAAGATATGGTAATTGTGACCTGTGGTATGGGAGGCGGTACAGGAACTGGTGGAGCGCCTGTAATAGCAAAAATTACACGTGAACTTGGTATTTTAACAGTTGGAGTGGTAACAAGACCATTTCAATTTGAAGCAAAGATTCGTATGCGCAATGCAATTGATGGAATTGAAAAATTAAAACAATATACAGATACATTAATTGTAATTTCGAATAATAAATTATTGGAGATTGTAGATAGAAAGACAACAATGCCAGAAGCATTAAAAAAATCGGATATGATTTTAAAACAGACAATTCAAGGGATTACGGATTTAATTAGCCGTCCAGCAATGATTAATTTAGACTTTGCAGATGTCACAACTATTATGAAAGATAAAGGAACTGCTTATATTGGAATTGGAACTGGACATGGTGAAAATCGAACAATAGAGGCAGTGGAAAATGCATTAAATAGTCCGCTGTTAGAAACTAGTATTGATGGAGCTACACATGTGCTTTTAAATATTTCTGGAGATGTTACTTTGTGGGATGCAAATGAAGGGGCGGAACGAGTGCAGGGACTTGTGTCTGAGGATGCTAATATTATCTTTGGTTCGATGTATGATGATTCTGATATGGATACTGTAACAGTGACAATTATAGCGACAGGTGTAGAAAAAAGCGGAGGAGAAGATCCAAACAATAAGCGAAATACTCGACAGAAAGCACAGTCTTTTATTCCTGTTTCAAATTCACCTATACAAGAAGAATATTTGCAGCCAATGCAAGGAACAGAAAGTTATATGCAGCCATTACAAAAAGCGGATCAGCAGTATGAATATCAAAATACAGGATATTATAATACACAAAATGGTGCAGAAATTGGGCAGGGAGATTATGGACAAGCAGAACAAAACTATATGGGGTATTCCAATCCAGTTAAGACAACAAGCGGTGTGACAATGCCAGGAGGGTTTGGACAATCAATTACACCAGGAGGAATGATGGAAAACGCTGCTAAGATTACAGAGTTTCAAAGTCGAAAACAGCCAGAACCAGAATTAAAATTTTCTACGATTCAATCAAAAGCAGTTCATGAATCCGAACGAAAGTCAGAAGAAGAATATGAAAATGTAAATGAGAATAATAATTCTTTTGATATTCCAGACTTTTTAAAGCGAATCCGGCGGAGACGATAGTTTATATTAGATAAAAGGTATTACACAAATCGATTGATTTGTGTAATATCTTTTTACAGAGAAATGATTAGACACATTTATTTTTTGTAAATTCTGGATTAAATGCATAGAAATTTTTAGAATTTAGGTCTTCTTGAATAATACGTAACCCTTCTCCAAAACGCTGATAGTGTACAATTTCACGTTCACGTAAAAAACGAATTGGATTACAGACTTCAGGATCTTTTACAACACGCAGAATATTGTCATAGGTAGTACGAGCCTTTTGTTCTGCTGCCATATCTTCATTTAAGTCTGTAATTGGATCACCAGTAGATTGAAATTGTGTTGCACTAAAAGGAACACCACCTGCAGACTGAGGCCAGATACCAAGTGTGTGATCAATATAGTAAGGACCAAAACCAGATGCCATAATTTCATCAGGAGTTAAATTTCTAGTAAGCTGGTGAATAATAGTAGCAACGATTTCTAGATGAGCCAATTCTTCTGTTCCAATATCGGTTAAAAGTCCTGCCACTTTTGAATTAGACATACTATAACGTTGAGAGAGATAGCGAAGAGAAGCTCCCATTTCTCCATCTGGTCCACCATATTGTGACATAATGACTTGTGCAATTTTAGGATTCGTTTTTGTGATTTTTACTGGAAATTCCAGTCGTTTTTCATAAACCCACATAAGTTAGCAAGCCCCCATTTCCCATGGCCAAGGACCTTCACTCCAAGACCAAAATTGATCATTATCCATTTGTTGAATTCGCAATGGCCCATAAAGAGCACTGTATTCTTTGGCTGCTTGATTGTAGATGTGCTTCATTTTTTGATGAAAAGCAATCGCTTCTGTATCACAAGGATGGGTATCAAGATAGAGAGCAGCATCATATGCAGCAAAGCCAGATTCGTAAATTTTTTTCATTAATTGTTGTTTATTTTGCTGTAAATTTTGATTTCTGTTCATGAATTAAGACAACTCCTTTCACAGAATGGAAGATCCAAATCTTGGAAGATAGTTCCCACCCAAAGAGCTTTGGAGGGATCATAAATATTTTGCCATTGCTGCCACGGCACATAGGCCATTGCAAGAGGCAGGCGATCAACTCCTTGATAAGGGCAGCTATCAATTGGCTGAGATGGTGTAGAAAACATAACTGGTTGAGATTGATTTCCCATATAATTCAATTGTGCTTTGCGGCACATTGGTTGTCTAGTATGATAGGAATCCATATATTATTCTCCTTTCTATTTTACGTTTGGTTATAATTCAGTGTATGAAAAAGAAAAGAAGGGTGTGAATTGATTGGCTATTATTTATAAAAGGACAAATTTAAAAAAATATAATGTTTTGTATTTTATAATTTTCAATTATATAAATTTGTATATTTATTTAATGCAAATAAAAAAATTTAAAGGAATAAATAAAGGAGATTTAAAATGATAAGAGAACAGATAGTAGCTTTAAGAGAAGAGATGAAAAAAGCAGGTGTTACAGCTTATTTCGTACCAACAAGTGATTTTCATGGTTCAGAGTATGTTGGAGAATATTTTCAATGCCGGGCGTTTCTTTCTGGATTTACTGGATCGGCTGGAACCTTAGTAGTAATGCAGGATATGGCTGGACTTTGGACAGATGGCAGGTATTTTTTGCAGGCAGAAGAACAGTTAAAAGGAAGTGGAATTGATTTGTATAAGTCGGAACAAGAAGGTGTTCCAACAATAGTTGAATTTTTAATAGAACGATTAGGAAAAAAAGATGTGTTAGGGTTTGATGGAAGAGTAGTAAATGCAAGTGAGGCAGAAAAATTAAGTAAAGAATTAGAAAAAAAGGGAGCCTCTGTCTGTTATGAAATGGATCTAGTTGATCTTATATGGAAAAATCGACCATCTCTGTCAAAAGAGCCAATTTTGATTTTGGATCAGGAATATGCAGGAAAAGCAAGAGAGGATAAAATTGCTGCAATTCGAGAGAAAATGAGAGAAGAAAAAGTCGATCTTTTTTTACTGACTTCTTTAGATGAGATTGCTTGGCTATTAAATATTCGGGGAAATGATGTAAAGTGTAATCCTGTTGTTTTATCTTATCTTGCGCTGTCACAAGATCAGGTTCTATTATTTGTAAATCAGGAAGTAGTTTCAGATGAAGTGAAAAAAGAATTGGAACAATCAAATGTTTCAATACAAGAATATTCTGCATTTTATTCTTATATAAAAAAGATTCCAAATCAGACAAAAGTTTTTCTTGATAAGACAAAAGTAAATTTTGCTGTGATAAAACATCTTTCAAATGAGGTAAAAGTAGTTAATAAAACAAATTTGACTTTACTTCCAAAAGCAATTAAAAATCCAATAGAAATGGAACATATTCGTAAGGCCCATCAAAAAGATGGAGTAGCTATGGTAAAATTTATCTATTGGTTAAAGACACAGGTTAAAAAAGAAGTGATTACAGAAAAGAGTGCAGCTGTAAAATTAGAAGAGTTTCGTGGGGAGCAGGAACATTATATGGGGCCTAGTTTTACTCCAATTATTGGATATGAAGCACATGGAGCAATTATCCACTATTCTGCAACAGAAGAATCAAACTGTCAGATAAAGCCAGAAGGCTTGGTGCTTTTAGATACAGGAGGACAATATTTAGAAGGAACCACAGATATTACAAGAACGGTAGCATTAGGACCTTTAACAGAGGAAGAAAAACGATATTTTACATTAGTATTAAGAGGAAATTTAAATTTGGGTGCAGCAAAGTTTTTGTATGGCTGTCGTGGAGAAAATTTGGATTATTTGGCTCGTGCACCACTTTGGGAGATTGGGATGGATTATCGGCATGGAACAGGACATGGAGTGGGATATTTTTTAAATGTCCATGAGGCACCAAATGGATTTCGTTATAAGATTGTGCCAGAAAAAGAAGCAAGTGCTGTATTAGAAGAAGGAATGTTGACTTCAAATGAACCTGGTTTTTATTTGGATGGAAAGTTTGGGATTCGACATGAAAATTTGATGCTTTGTGTGAAAGACGAAAAGAGTTTATATGGACAGTTTATGCGGTTTGATACAGTAACAATGGTTCCTTTTGATTTGGAAGCAATTGATTTGTCACTTCTTAGTGAGAGAGAAAAACAACTTTTAAATCAGTACCATCAAATGGTATATAAAACAATTGCTCCTTATCTAGAAGGAGAGATTAAACTATGGTTAAAAGAGGCAACAAGAGAAGTTTAATCATGATTTATAATTTAGAAAGAGGAACGATATGAAAAAACAGATTTGTAGTGCCATACTTTTGGTGCTTACGGCTATAATCTGGGGAGTTGCATTTGTAGCGCAAAGCGTAGGAATGGAGTATGTAAAACCATTTACGTTTAATGGAGTACGTTGTTTAATTGGTGGAGTTGTTTTGATTCCTTGTATTTATTTGCTTCAAATGATACAAGGAAGCCAAAAGGAAAGAAAGGAAGAAAAAAGGACACTAGTAATTGGTGGGATTTGCTGTGGAATTTGTTTGTGTTTTGCTAGTAATTTGCAACAGATAGCACTGCAATGGGTAGCGGTTGGAAAAGCTGGATTTTTAACAGCTTGTTATATTGTGATTGTGCCAATATTAGGCTTATTTTTTAGAAAAAAGTCGAGTCCTTATATTTGGTGTAGTGTGGGAATTGCGCTTATAGGATTATACTTACTTTGTGTAAAGGATACATTTTTTCTAGAAGCAGCAGACTATTTGTTATTGCTTTCAGCTTTTTTATTTGCTGTGCATATTTTAGTAATTGATCGCTTTTCTCCTCTTGTGAGTGGGGTAAAATTGTCATGTATCCAATTTTTTGTAAGTGGCTTGTTTTCTTTTATTCTGGCAGTAATTTTAGAAAAACCACAGTTTTCGCAGATTTTTGCAGCTCGTCTGCCAATTCTTTATGCTGGTGTACTTTCCTGTGGTGTGGCTTATACACTACAGATTATAGGACAGAAAGGAATGAATCCTACAATTGCATCTTTATTATTAAGCTTGGAATCTGTTGTATCTGTATTAGCAGGATGGTTACTTTTGAAACAAAAGCTGACATTTCGAGAGATTTTGGGATGCATTATTTTATTTGTAGCTATTATTTTAGCGCAAATTCCTATCAAGAAGAAGTAATGGATCGTTCTGTTTCCCAATCATCCATAGGAAGTAAGAATCCTTTCTCGTTTAATCCGTTTTCAATTAATTGTAAAGTCTCTTTTGAGTCTGCTTGAACAGTATGATAGTGATAATTAGAAGTAATATTTTTTAAAGGACTGGATTTTCCACTATGAATTCCTTCCATAAATTCTTTAATATTTCTTCTAGATTGAATAGAGAGGATTCCTTGAATTTTGCCATAAACTTTATGATAGACGAAAACGTCAATAACTTCGCCGCCTAGATCGATAATAGTATTTAATTCTTCTTCTATCTGTTCATCGGTATGAGAGACTTTAAAAATCTTTGTAATACCAGAGGTTTCATTGAGCAGATAGCCTTTATTGGTAGAAAAAATATTGTAATTTGCAGCACGCAATAAAGCAATATCCTGTACAATAATCTGACGGCTAACTTGAAGTTCTTTTGCAAGTTGGTTTCCTGGGATAGGAGTTTTTTCATTTTGTAATAAAGCTAAAATTGTCTGTCGGCGTTGTTCTCCATTCATAACGAAAATCCTTTCTTAGAAAATAATACTCCATTTTATAGTAACATAGATTATTTGTTTCATCAATGAAAATTTTACCTTCTTATTTAATAGAAAATCCGGAAGCTGAAAAGCAGCTTCCGGAAGAAAGTTAATTTTGTTTTCTATTACATCTAGCTCCTGAATGAGTGAAAAAATCAAATGTTTTCCCATTTGCACGATAATTTTTACTAGAAAAGAAATACCAAAGTCCTGTCTTCTCCAATTTATGAGCCTCACCTTTTTGTTCAATATAAGGAAAGGAAATTTGGTATTGTTTTTTCATATTAATTCGATTCCATTCTTTGTGAAGTGTTTTCATTAAAATTTCTTGTATTTCGTCAGTACGTTGGATGGTTTCTGTAAGAGTAAGTGTATCAATATTAGTATAAGTGTCACAATTCCTATCATATCCTATAATGGGATATCGATTCCATTTTTCTTCGGAAATCGAATAGAGAGAGGCTTGTTCTTTTTCAATTAGATATAAAAGAGGAACCTCTACATTTTTAAGAATCCAATTTTTTTCCTGCTCAAAAGTTTTAAGTAGACAATCTGTATGGATAATTGGTTCAAAATCAGTCTGTATTCCTTCAATCGAAGCATAAAGGCAATCTTCTACAATTGTATCAAGATTGCGATCAAGCAGAAGTTTTTGATAGAGCAATTCTTCTGTTAATTTATTTTGCCAAAATAATAATGTAATACAAGCCAAAAATATCCATAAAAAAAGCAAAGTAAAATCATTCCATTTCACAACGAATCATTCCTCCATAATAAGTAACGACTCCCTCTGAAAATCCTTCATTTCCTAAAAATAGATTTTGTATTCTTTTTCCGAATCCATTTTTTCGTTCTACAATAGAAACTTTAAAAAAATCACCTTGAAAGAATCGGTATTCTCCTGTTGTTTTTAGCTGCTCTAAAATTTGTTTGGTATAGTAACAATCCAATTGTATCGTATATTCTTTTTGAGGTTTTGTATAGATAGAACTTGCATGTTCCATTTCAATTTGATAAAGACCACTTAAAAGAGAGAGTTTTTTTTCAAATTGTTCCAATGCAGCAGTTGTTAAAATTCCAGTATTTCGTACAGAATCAACAAAGTAAGAGGTTTCCGTTAAAAGGTATAATTTTTCCATTCGATCTTGTTCTCCAGCATAAAAGGAGATTGGTAATAAAAACAATAAGACACATCCAATCCATATAGAAAGAATTTTTCCAAATGTATCATTCATACCATAGTTCCTCGATAACTGTTTCCTGGTGATAATTTTTATATATATTTTCACCTAGTTTTAATAAAATTTGTTGTTCTGTAAAAAGACAAGATAGTGCGAAACAAAATAAAAATATAGCTGCTGCAAAGAAAAGACCTTCTTCTATTTGTTCCATATGCTCACCTACTGTTGTACAAAGATAAGTCCTGTAATGGTACCATTACAATCCCGAATAATGGTACCTTGAAATCGCCCGTTGGGATTAATATAATTTTTACTATCTTCTTTTTTGGCTTCTAGATAGTCACTAGAAGAAGTTTTTCCAAGTTCACCTGTTTCGTCGTCAAAATTATAACCATAGTAACTACTGTTCTTTTTTGTTTCTACTTTGATGCCAAAAGTTTCTCCATTGTATTTTCGAAGTGCATTTAATACTTCATTTCCAGAAACTTCTGTACCATCATAAATAGTTTTACTATTTTCACTAAATTCTGCATTTAAGGCATTAATTTGTCCTGCTCCAGTAGCTGCAGTGTCTTTCGCCTCTCTGGCAATATAAAATCCAAGGGAAATAATAATGCATGTAATAATCGTTCCAGCCGCTAATAACAAGCCTTTTAAGCTATTTTCCATATATTAGTACTCCTTTCTTATTGGTAATATTTTTCTTGTAAATAGCGATATGGATTTTTATAGATTACATTTAGTAAGAAATGATTTGATAAAAAGAATCACGATAAATATGATAATTAAGATAACTCTAGTATAACCTCTAAAAAACAGTTTGTAAAGTATTTTTTAGGATTGTTTTCAAAGAGAAAAGACCAGTCAAATAATAGATATTTTGACTGGTCTTTTGACAAAGATATAAAATTTTATTTTGCAATTGCTTCTTCTATTTCTGGGATATCTTCTTTTTTAATACGAACCTTTTCAATACGATTTTTATCTAAGGAATCAACAATAAAAGTATATCCATATACATGGATAGAATCATTGACTTCTGGTAGGCGATCTAATGTTTCAATAATATAACCGCCAATAGAATCATAGTCATCTGATTTTAAATGGATATCTAGTAAATCGTTTACCTCATCCAGTTTAATCTGTCCATCGATCTGATAGCTACCATCGCTTAAAAGAGAAATTTCTTCATCCTCATCCTCATCAAATTCGTCTCGTATATCACCAACAATTTCTTCTAATAAATCTTCTAAGGTAATTAGTCCTGCGGTTACACCATATTCGTCTAATACGATTACAATATTAACAGATGCTTTCCGCATTTCTAACATAAGTTCAGAAATTTTTTTGGTTTCATAAGTAAAATAACTTTCTCTTAAAATGCTGCGAATAGAAAAGGACTCTCCTTTTGGAAATAACAGAACATCTTTCATGTTGATAATACCAATTACATTATCTGTTGTTTCTTCATAGATAGGAATACGAGTAAATCGAAATTCTTCAAAGGTAGAAAGAAGTTCTTCATAAGAAGCAGATACCTCAAGCATGGTCATATCAATACGGGGTACCATTACGTCTTTTGCCCTTGCATCACCGAAATCAAAAAGATTACTGATGATTTCATGTTCTTCTGTTTCCAAAACCCCTTCTTCATGGCTAACATCAACTAAAGTACGAAGTTCTGTTTCTGTAATAGTTGCTATTTTATCATTTGGATTAACACGCAATAACAGTAAAAGCCCTGTAGAAAGTTTGTTAACTAAAAAGATAATCGGTGTAAGAAGAAACATAAGTCCATAAAAAATAGGTCCAACAAAAAGAGAAATTTTCTCAGCATGAATCGTAGCTAATGTTTTTGGTGTAATTTCACCAAATATTAGAATTAAAATTGTTAGAACTCCAGTTGCTATACCAACTCCTGCATTTCCAAGCAATCGGGTTGCAAGAACCGTGGCAAGAGAGGAGGCAGAGATATTAACAATATTGTTTCCAATTAGAATCGCACTAAGCATCTTACCAGAATTTTCAGTAACCTGATTTAAGATGACAGCACGTTTATTCCCTTCCTCGATAAGTGCACGAATACGAATTTTGTTTACTGTAGTTAGTGCAGTTTCTGAACAAGAGAAAAATGCAGATAAACTGATTAAAATAAGTAAAATAACTAGCTGAGTGACGGCACTCGAATCCAAAAAAAACCAACTCCTTTTTTAATATGTAAAAATTTAACAGTTATTTGCAGATGTAAATTTCTGTCTATAACTGCAGGTAACGATTTTAATACTACAATAGAGATGGATACTTGTCAAGTAGACAGAAAAGAGATTCATAAAGATTTTAGAAATAACATAGTATAGTACAAATAAAATCAATGGATAGAAAAGGAGGAAAACAGATGAAATGGAATACGATAATACGAATCGGGAAGGTAGTACTACTAGAATATGTGCTTACTGCACTTCTTCTTTTGTTAGTAACAGTATTACTTTATCGAGTAGGATTGTCAGAAAAAGCAACGCTTCTTTGTGTGCGGATGATCTATGTAGTAGTAAATTTAATTGGTGGTTTATTTATTGGAAAAGCAGCAGGAAGCAAAAAATTTTTATGGGGAACCATTACTGGGATTTCTTATTTTGCGGTTATTTCTGGGGTATCGATTCTAATACATAAAGGATTTTATATGGAAATCCAGACTTCTGTAATTGCATTTTTACTTTGTTTAGCAGGTGGATTAGTTGGAGGGATGCTTAGTTAAAAAAGTACTTTTCAAATGGGAATACTTGTGTTATAATCACCAAAGTATGATAACTAGGAGGTAAGAACAATGAAGCATATTAAAACTCTTACTACAAGAACCTTAAAGGAAAGTATGAAAAAAGGGGGCTGTGGAGAATGTCAGACCTCTTGTCAGTCTGCTTGTAAGACTTCTTGTACAGTTGGAAATCAGAGCTGTGAAAACAAATAGGGATTGGCAGCGGCGAAAGCCGCTGCTTTATTCCTTTGTAGAGTATGAGATTTAAGTTGAAACAGAAGAAAAGGAGGAAATTTGTGATTCATCAATATATAAATAATGGATTTTATATTGTATTGGATGTAAATAGTGGCTCCGTACATGTAGTGGATAAGATTGTCTATGATGTGATTCCTCTATTTGAACAATATAAAAAAGAAGAAATTGTAGAACAATTAAAAGAACATTATAACAAGGAGCAGATTTTAGAGGCTTATCAGGAAGTTTTAGAATTAAAGGAACAAGGGCAGCTATTTACAGAAGATAATTATAAGGACTATATTATAGATTTTAAAAAGAGAAAAACAGTAGTAAAAGCACTTTGTCTTCATATTGCACATGATTGTAATTTGGCTTGCCGATACTGCTTTGCAGAAGAGGGAGAATATCATGGCAGAAGGGCACTGATGAGTTTAGAAGTTGGAAAAAAGGCATTTGATTTTTTAATTGCTCATTCTGGAAATCGAAGAAATTTAGAGGTAGATTTTTTTGGCGGAGAGCCACTTATGAATTGGGAGGTAGTCAAACAGCTAGTAGAGTATGGACGTTCTTTAGAGAAACCATATCAGAAGAAGTTTCGATTTACCTTGACTACAAATGGAGTTTTACTTAATGAAGAAATAATGGAGTTTTGCAATCGAGAGATGGGAAATGTAGTTTTAAGCTTAGATGGACGAAAGGAAGTACATGATTGGATGCGTCCAACTAGAACAGGAATGGGAAGCTATGAACTAGTGGTTCCTAAATTTCAGAAGTTTGTAGAAAGCCGAAAACAGAAAAACTATTATGTAAGAGGGACGTTTACTAGAAAAAATTTAGACTTTTCAAAGGATGTTATTCACTATGCTGATTTGGGATTTCAGCTTTTGTCTATGGAGCCTGTTGTGGCAGCAAAAGAGGAGGAGTATGCCATTCAAAAGGAGGATCTGCCTCAGATTTTTGAAGAGTATGATAAATTGGCATTGGAATATATAAAAAGAAAAAAAGAGGGACGAGGGTTTGAGTTCTTTCATTTTATGTTGGATTTAGAACAGGGGCCTTGTGTGGCAAAACGGTTATCTGGATGTGGATCTGGAACAGAGTATTTGGCTGTTACACCTTGGGGAGATCTGTATCCTTGCCATCAGTTTGTAGGACAAGAAGAGTTTTTGCTTGGGAATGTAGAAGAAGGGATTGTTAAAAGTTCAATCTGTGATGAGTTTAAGGTATGTAATGTATATGCAAAAGAGCAGTGTCAAAAATGTTTTGCACGGTTTTATTGCAGTGGAGGATGTGCTGCAAATTCTTATCAGTTTCATAGGACAATTACAGATGTTTATGAAATTGGGTGTGAGATGGAAAGAAAGCGTGTGGAATGTGCAATTATGATAAAGGCAGCTTTAATGGATGAAGTTTAAAATGAATGGGAATATTATCTTATATGAATAAGATATGGAAAGGAAGAAAAAATGAACGAAAAGAAAAAAGGGATGCTTGGTTTGATCATTTTGTTGCTGATTACATTTGGAATTTGTTTTACAGCAGCAGTTGGAATTGGACCAACTAAGACAGGATCGGCTGCTAATATTAAGCTTGGGCTAGATTTAGCGGGAGGAGTTAGTATTACTTATGAAGTAGTAGATACAGAGTTTACACAGGAACAGTTAAGTGATACAATTTATAAGCTGCAGCTTCGAGTACAAAATTATAGTACAGAAGCAGATGTTTATCAGGAAGGAAACAATCGAATTAATGTGGAGATTCCTGGAGTTTCAGATGCAAATGCAATTTTGGAGGAATTGGGAAAACCAGGTTCTTTGGTCTTTGTAGATGTGGATGGAAATACGGTTTTAACAGGAAGTGATGTAGCAGGGGCTTCGGCTGTTACGCAGAATAGTCAGACAACAGGAGTACGAGAGTATATGGTGCAACTTACCTTAACAGAGGAAGGAGCACAGAAGTTTCGGGAAGCGACAGAAGCAGCTGTAACGAATCAAGATCCAATTTATATTATTTATGATGGAGCGATTATCAGTGCTCCTCTTGTGCAGGTTGTGATTACAGATGGAAGCTGTGTAATTCAGGGAATGGAAAGCTATGAGGCAGCAACAAATTTAGCTTCTACGATTCGAATTGGTTCCCTGCCTTTGGAATTAAAAGAGTTGCGATCCAATGTGGTGGGTGCAAAACTTGGACAAGAGGCAATTTCGACTAGTTTATTTGCTGGATTTCTTGGACTTTTGGCAATTCTCGTTTTTTTAGTTTGTGTTTATCGAATTGGTGGAGTGGCTTCTGGAATTGCACTTATTTTGTATATTGGATTAGAACTTGGACTTTTAAATGGATTTGATTTTACACTGACTTTGCCTGGTATTGCTGGAATTATTTTGTCAATTGGTATGGCTGTTGATGCAAATGTAATTATTTTTGCTCGTGTAAAAGAGGAAATTGCAGCAGGAAAAACAGTTCGTACTGCGATTGATACTGGATTTAAAAAAGCAACATCAGCAATTGTAGATGGAAATGTAACTACGTTGATTGCGGCAATCGTTTTAATGATAAAAGGCTCTGGTACAATTCGTGGTTTTGCTCAAACTTTGATGCTTGGTATTGTGATTTCTATGATTACAGCTTTGCTTATAACCAGATTGGCAGTGAAATTTTTATATGTAGTTGGATTTCAGGATGAAAAGTTTTATGGAAAACAAAAAGAAAGAAAGCTAATTGCATTTACAAAGCCAAAACATCTGTTTTTTGGGGTTTCTGGTGCACTGGTTTTACTTGGATTTGTATGCCTTTTTGTAAATCAATCTTCAATAGGAAGCATTTTAAATTATAGTATTGAGTTTGCTGGTGGTACTTCTACCAATATTACTTTCCAAGAGGATTATAGTTTGGCAGAATTTAATGAAAAGATACTTCCAGTAATCGTAGAGACAACAAAGGACAGTGTGCCTCAAGTGCAAAAGGTAGAAGGAGAATTTGCGTTTATTGTAAAGACACAGGAGTTGAATCAAGAAACACGAGCTGCTTTAGAAAAGGTTTTTGTGGAGCAGTTTGGCGTAGATGCTAATTTGATTACTTCTGAAACAATTAGTCCTAGTATTAGTTCAGAAATGAAGTCTGATGCAGTGATTGCGGTGATCATTGCTACAGTGTTGATGTTAATTTATATTTGGATACGATTTAGTGATATTAACTTTGCTACTAGTGCAGTAATTGCTTTGGTACATGATGTATTGATTGTATTTGGATTTTATGCACTTTCTAAAACAGCAGTAGGAAATACGTTTATTGCTTGTATGTTGACTATTGTAGGATATTCAATTAATGCAACCATTGTAATATTTGACCGAATTCGAGAGAATCTAGAAGTGATGAAGACAAAGGAAATAGAGGAAATTGTAAACACCAGTATTACACAGACTTTGACTAGAAGTATTTATACATCACTTACGACATTTGTTATGGTACTATTTTTGTATGTATTAGGAGTTGCTTCAATAAAGGAATTTGCTTTGCCTCTTATGGTAGGAATTTTATGTGGAGCATATTCTTCTGTCTGCATTACAGGTTCTTTATGGATGGTAATGTCTAAGAAGTTTCGAAAGAAAAATGGATAAAAATTTTATTTTAAGCTTTAGTAGTCGATTAAAGATACTAGCTTAATAGAAGGATTGTGGAATATACTAAGTCTATCAAAAGAAAGAAGATTTCATTTTTTAAATAGATTAGTATTTTCCAAAAAATCCATTCTATAGATAATAAAAAAGAATGAAAATAACAGTAAAAAATAGAAAGAAAAAGAAAACAAATGAAATACAAATATAAATTAATAAAAAAATTTTTACTACTTCTTTTTTGTCTTCCGTTGACAGTTTTTTTCTCTGTTTCTGTTGGTTCTGCTGATTTATCAGCAGGAGAAAGTTTACGTCTTCTTTTTTCAAAGTTTCCTTTTTTTGGCAAGTGGATTGATAGTTCGGATTTAAAAGAAGTATATCAAACAATTTTATTTCAAGTTCGTTTGCCACGTATTTTGCTGGCTGGTTTTGTTGGGGCAGGGCTTTCTTTAACAGGGGCTGTTTTTCAAGGATTATTTCGAAATCCACTTGCAGATCCACATGTACTTGGTGTTTCTTCTGGTGCGGCAATTGGGGCTACTATTGCAATTCTTAGTGGAATTCAGGCAAGCTTTTTAGGATTAGGGGCAGTAGGGGTTTGTGCTTTTTTAGGAGCTATGCTTACGATTTTTTTAGTTTATCAAATCACTTGTATTAGAGGACAGATGCCAGCCGTTCATTTGCTTTTGACTGGAACAGCAATTAGTACTATGCTTTCAGCTTGTATTTCTCTTATGATGTCATTGAATCGAGAGGGAATAGAGAAAGTTTATATGTGGACACTTGGAAGTTTTTCTTCTGCTTCTTGGACAAAGGTGAGATATTTAGGGATCTGTTTATTGATTAGTGCAGTAGGATTGGAAGTTTTGGCAAATGATTTTAACCTGCTTCTTACAGGAGAGGATGCAGCAGAAAGTATGGGGGTGGATTTATTGCGGCTTAGAAAGAGGGTAGTCTTTTTGTCCTCTTTTTTGGTAGCTTCCTGTGTTTCAGTCAGTGGTGTAATTGGATTTGTTGGATTGATTATACCACATTGTATGCGTATGATAAATGGATCAAATTATCGGAGTTTAATTCCTTTTTCTTTATTAGGTGGAGCTATTTTTATGATAGTTTGTGATACAATAGCAAGAACAGTAACAGCACCTGCTGAGATTCCAGTAGGAGTAGTAACAGCTTTGATTGGAGCTCCTTATTTTATCTATTTGATTTATCATAATGGAGCAAAGAGAGGATAATATTTTATCGAAAGAATAAATGGTGAGAATATGAAGATACAAAGTGAGGAATTAAGATGGTGTCCTAATAAAGATGGAAAAGCAGTGTTAGATGGGATTACAGCGGAATTTTTAGAAGGAGGTTTTTACGGAATTATTGGCCCAAATGGTTCTGGAAAGACTTCTTTTTTGCGTCATTTACTTCGATTTTTAAAGGTTTATTCTGGAAAGCTTTTGCTTGGAGAACGTGAGTTGATAGAATATGAAAGAAAAGAATTAGCGAAGCAGTTGGCATTTGTTCCACAGAATATTCATATGGATATAGATTTTTCGGTTTATGAGGTGGTACAAATGGGAAGAAATCCCTATTTGGGAAGATTTGCTTCGTTTGGAAAGGAAGATCAAAAAATAGTAGAAGAGGCACTATCGTTGACCTCTTGTAAAGAACTTTGTGATCGGAAGTTTGTAGAATTAAGTGGTGGAGAAGCGCAACGAGTGTTGATTGCCCGTGCAGTAGCACAGGATACGAAGTGGATTCTTTTGGATGAACCAGTTTCTGGATTGGATGTACGATATCAGATGGAAATGATGAGGTTACTTGATTGGTTAAATCGAAAAAAAGGGAAATCTGTGATTGTTGTATTACATGATCTTAATTTGGCAGCTCGATTTTGTTCGCATTTGGTGATAATGAAAAAGGGGAAAGTAGTAGCTATGGGAGAGACAGAAAAGATGATGGATTTGGAACTTTTGCAGAATGTGTATGAAATTGAATTTTTGCATATTTTGGATATGGATGGTGGACAGGGGTATTATTTTCCAAAATAAGTATTGAAAAAAGAACAAATTGTATTGAAATAAAAAATTTAAAAGTAGGTTTTGATGTTTGAAGTATAAAGTAAGGAAAAGAAGGAAATAGGAGATAAAATGAATAGAAAAGGAAAAATATGGAAGGTCTTTAAAGTGGTTTTTATAATAGGACTCGCATGGAGATGGATGCCTATTTTAGTGGCTAAGGATGGAAATGGAGTATAGAAAATGAATCAGATCGAAAAGATAAAGTTACATCAACAAGTGGAGTACATTTTGCATGTACCAGGGAACTATCGGGGTGGAATTTTGGAGATGGCATTTGTTTTAGACTATCATATTTCAAAAGAGATTTTAATAAAGCATACAAAAGAGATTTTAACTGCATTGCGGGCATATAGTAAAGTTTTTCAAAACGTTCGGTTAAATTTGATAAAGTGGATTTCAGATGTGGAAATTGTGAAAGAAGTTTCTTCTGTAGGAATGATACAGATGGGACATTGTTTTGAGGATTATAAAAAGGGGAGCGAAAAAAAGAGTCTTGATGAATTAACAAGACAATTAAAGTTGTTTTATGCCAGAAGTAAATTAATTATCTGGATTACTGATAATTCGTTTCAGATTTTGGATAAAGAACAAGTAAATTTTAATTTAAAGCCATTTCTTCAAAAGAAAATGTTGAAATGGGAAGTATAAAAATGGTTGTATATAAAGAATAAAACTGTTCGTTGTTGGATTACCAAGTTCTAGATTTCAAATTTCTAAATTGTGCTACAGTAGGTACATGAGAGTTGAGTCCACCATCCATATCAAGAACTTGACCAGACATATAAGCACTATCATCAGAAGCAAGATAGACACAAAGATGTCCAATATCTTCTGGGCATCCATAACGGTTTACTAAGATATTATCTAAGAAAATATCTTTTAACATCTGTGGAATACGAGGTTCATTTTCTGGTGTAACAATAAGACCAGGACGGACACAGTTACAACGAATATTTTCTTTTCCATATTGTAGAGTGACAGAACGGGTTAATATATCTACACCAGCTTTTGCACAGCTATAAGCAGTGGCTCCAATATCACCACCACAGGAGGTCATAGAACCAATATTGATAATAGCACCACCGTTTTTATTTTCTCGCAGATAAGGAATTATTGTTTTAATTGCCCAAAAGGTTCCACGTAGATCGCTTTGGAAGATATTATCCCACATCTCTAAGGTAAGTTCTTCTACACTTCCATCAGGAAGAGATAGATTTGCTGTGTTATTTACTAAGATATCAATTTGTCCATAGGTCTTTTTTACATCGGCAAAAAGTTGCTCAATACTTGCAGTGTCTGTAATATCCATAAAGTGATAGATTGCTTCTCCACCAGCTTTTTGAATGGTTTCTACAATAGCTTGTCTTTTACCTTTAGGTGATAGGTAGTTTTATCTCCTTAATTGAAGTATAGGTTTCTATTTATTAGTATTTTTTTATAAATATAGTGTATAGTATTAGAATTAAATTGTCAATATTTTTTACATAAATGGATAAAATGAGTGAGAAAAGATAAGCTTTACTTAAAAAGTACTTGACAAATTTTGGAGAAGTATTTAAAATAAAAGTCAGTTTTGGAAAAATAAGAAAAAATAAAAAAGCGAAGAAGGCGTAAGTAGATATCTGATGTCCCGCAGAGAGAGATAGTCACCGGCTGCAAGCTGTCTTGGGTTCCATCTTGTATTGAATTTCCCGCCAGAGCTGCATTTCTGAAAAATAAGTTATAAAAAAGTAAGAAATGACGTGGCTGCACGTTACGCAGAATAACTAAGTGCTTATAGAAATATAAGAATTAGGGTGGTACCACGAGAAAATATTCCCGTCCCTTTGATTAGGGGCGGGTTTTTGTTTAACATAAGGATATTATCCGTTGTTTAACATGAGGATAGTTTGAGAGGAATTAGTCGTTTGAACGGCAGAAGGAGGAAAGAATGGAAAATAAATTAAAGGAGTTAAAAGAAGAGGCATTAAAGCAAATTGAGGCTTCTGAAGCACTTGATAAATTAAATGAGATACGAGTTGCTTATCTTGGAAAAAAGGGTGAATTGACTGCTCTGTTAAAAAGTATGAAAAATTTGTCAAATGAGGAAAAGCCAAAGTTTGGGCAGCTTGTAAATGATGCAAGAAAGGTGATTGAAGAGAAATTAGAAGAAAGTAAAAATCGTTTGGCTGCTGCTATTCGAGAGGAACAGTTAAAAACAGAGGTGATAGATGTTACTTTACCTGCAAAGAAAAATAATGTAGGGCATCGCCATCCAAATACGATTGCTTTAGAAGAAGTGGAACGTATTTTTATTGGTATGGGATATGAGGTAGTGGAAGGACCAGAGATTGAATATGATTACTATAATTTTGAGGCATTAAATATTCCAGCAAATCATCCGGCAAAGGATGAACAGGATACATTTTATATTAGTGATAAAATTTTATTGCGTACACAAACTTCTCCAGTTCAGGTTCGGGAGATGGAAAAGGGAAAGTTACCAATTCGTATGATTGCACCAGGACGTGTATTTCGTTCGGATGAGGTAGATGCAACTCATTCTCCTTCTTTCCATCAAATTGAGGGTTTGGTAATCGATAAAAATATTACGTTTGCGGATTTAAAAGGAACGTTAGCAGAGTTTGCCAGAGAATTATTTGGGCCACAGACAAAAGTAAAATTTCGGCCACATCATTTTCCATTTACCGAACCAAGTGCAGAAGTAGATGTTACCTGCTTTAAATGTGGTGGAAAAGGCTGCAGAATGTGTAAAGGTTCTGGTTGGATTGAAATTTTAGGTTGTGGAATGGTACATCCGCATGTTTTGGAAATGAGTGGAATTAATCCAAAGGAGTATACAGGATTTGCTTTTGGAGTTGGTTTAGAGAGAATCGCATTATTAAAATATGAAATTGATGATATGCGATTACTGTATGAAAATGACATTCGGTTTTTAAAACAATTTTAAAAAAAGAAAAGAGGTAGAAAGATGAATACGCCATTATCATGGATTCAAGCATATGTACCAGATCTTAAGGTAGCAGAACAGGAATATACAGATGCAATGACTTTATCTGGAACAAAAGTAGAAAGTTATTTAAAATTAGATAAAAATTTAGAAAAAATTGTAGTAGGACAGATTGAAAAAATTGAAAAACATCCAGATGCAGATAAACTTGTGATTTGCCAAGTAAATATTGGAACAGAAACGATTCAGATTGTAACTGGTGCACCAAATGTAGAAGAGGGACAAAAGATACCTGTTGTATTAGATGGTGGAAGAGTTGCTGGAGGACATGATGGTTCTTCTCTTCCAGAGGATGGAATTAAGATTAAAAAGGGGAAGTTAAGAGGAGTGGAATCTTTTGGAATGATGTGTTCGATTGAAGAACTGGGAAGTTCCAAAGAGATGTACCCAGATGCACCAGAAAATGGGATCTATATTTTAAAAGAAGATGCAGTAGTTGGAGAGGATGCCATAAAGGTATTGGGACTTCATGATGCGGTATTTGAATATGAGATTACTTCAAATCGTGTAGACTGTTATAGTGTGTTAGGGATTGCACGAGAGGCAGCAGCAACATTTGGTAAAAAGTTTATTCCTCCAGTTGTTACTTCTACTGGAAATAGAGAGGATGTACATGATTTTATTTCGGTTGAAGTTTTAGATAAAGAGTTATGCCCCCGCTATTGTGCTAGAATGGTAAAAAATATTAAATTAGCTCCTTCACCAGAATGGATGCAAAGACGTTTAGCAGCTTGTGGAATTCGTCCAATTAATAATATTGTCGATATTACAAATTATGTAATGGAGGAATATGGGCAGCCTATGCATGCTTATGATATGGAGACCTTAGAGGGAAAGAAAATTGTAGTAAGCCGTGCAAAAGAGGGGGAAGAATTTCAAACATTAGATGGACAGATAAGAAAATTGGATTCTTCGATTTTAATGATTCGTGATGGAGTAAAAGCAGTTGGAATCGCAGGAATTATGGGGGGTGAAAACTCCAAAATTACAGATGAAGTAAAGGATATGCTATTTGAGGCAGCTTGCTTTGATGGAACGAATATCCGTCTGTCTGCAAAAAAGGTAGGACTTCGAACAGAAGCTTCTGGAAAATTTGAAAAGGGATTAGATCCAAATAATGCAGAGCTGGCAATCAATCGTGCATGTCAATTAATTGAGGAATTAGGAGCAGGAGAAGTCGTTGGTGGTATAATTGATGTATATTATGCAAAAAAAGAACCAAAACGAATTCTCTTTCAACCAGATTGGATCAATCAGTTACTTGGAACTTGTATTCCAAAACAGGAAATGCTTTCTATCTTTGAAAAGCTAGAATTACAATATGATGCTGCTACAGAGGAAGTTATAATTCCTACTTTCCGGCAGGATTTGGAATGTGAAGCGGATTTAGCAGAGGAAGTGGCTCGGTTTTATGGATATGATCAAATTCCTACAACACTTCCTACTGGAGAAGCAACAACAGGAAAACTTTCTTTTAAATTAAGAATAGAAGAAATTGCAAAGAATATTGCAGAATATTGTGGATTTTCTCAGGCTATGAGTTATTCATTTGAAAGTCCAAAAGTATATGATAAATTGTTACTTCCAAAGGATTCTATGCTTCGGCAGGCAGTGACAATTTTAAATCCATTGGGAGAAGATTTTAGTATTATGCGTACTACTTCCTTAAATGGAATGTTAAATTCTTTAGCTACAAACTATAATAGAAGAAATAAAGCAGTAAAATTATATGAACTTGGAAATATTTATTTGCCAAAAGAATTGCCGCTTACTGAGTTACCAGAGGAACGGATGCAGTTTACTTTGGGAATGTATGGAGAAGGTGATTTCTATACAATGAAAGGTGTAGTAGAAGAGTTTTTAGAGAAAATTGGAGTTACACAAAAAATTAGTTATCATCCAGAGGAAAAAAAGCCATTTCTACATCCAGGACGACAGGCAGAGATTTTCTATAAAAAAATAAAAATTGGCTATATAGGCGAGGTACACCCAGAGGTAGCAGATCAGTATGAGATTGGAGAACGTGTCTATCTGGCAGTTTTGGATATGCCAGAAATTTTACCAATAGCAACATTTGATCGAAAGTATAATGGAATTGCGAAGTATCCTTCTGTTACTCGAGATATTAGTATGGTTATGCCAAAAAATATTTTGGTTGGTCAGATAGAAGAAATTATTGAAACAAAAGGCGGACAATATTTAGAAAGTTATGCTTTATTTGATATCTATGAGGGAAGCCAGATTATGACAGGGTATAAGTCTGTAGCTTATTCCATTACATTCCGAGCAGGGGATCGAACACTTGAGGAGAAAGATGTAAATGAAGCAATGGAACGAATATTAAAAGCGTTAAAAGGAATTGGAATTGAGCTTCGACAGTAAAGGAAAAGAGAAATGGACAAAAAAGATTTTTATTATATGCTGCCAGAGGAATTAATTGCACAAGACCCTTTAGAGGATCGTTCTTCTTCTCGGCTGATGGTATTAAATCGAGAAAAGAAAGAGATTGTACACCGACACTTTCGAGATGTGATTACGTATCTTCAACCAGGAGATTGCTTGGTAGTAAATCATACGAAAGTGATTCCTGCTCGTCTTTTTGGGAGAAGGGAAAAAACTGAGGCTGGAATTGAAGTTTTACTTTTAAAAAGAAAAGAAAAAGATATCTGGGAAACTCTTGTAAAGCCAGGAAAAAAGGCAAAAATTGGAACAAAAATTCTTTTTGGAGATCAAATGGGAGAGGTGCCGCTAGTAGGAGAAGTAATTGATATTGTGGAAGAGGGAAACCGATTGATTCGTTTTTCCTATAAAGGGGTTTTTGAAGAGGTTTTAGATCAACTTGGGCAGATGCCGCTTCCGCCTTATATTACTCATCCTTTGCAGGATAAAAACCGTTATCAGACGGTTTATGCAAAATATAATGGGTCAGCAGCAGCTCCAACTGCCGGACTTCACTTTACACAAGATCTTTTAGAACAGATAGAAAAAAAGGGAATTGTAATTGCTGGAATTACGCTTCATGTAGGTCTTGGAACATTTCGTCCAGTTAAAGTAGAAAATATATTAGAACATCATATGCATACAGAGTATTATTGTATAGAGGAAGCAGAGGCAAAGAAGATTAATCAGGCAAAACGAAATGGAGGAAGAATTATTTCGGTTGGAACGACCAGCTGCCGAACATTGGAAACTGTGGCAGATTCTAATGGAATGGTTCGAGAGTGTTCTGGCTGGACAGATATCTTTATTTATCCAGGATATAAGTTTCGCTGTGTGGATGCTTTGGTGACAAATTTTCATTTACCAGAATCGACATTACTTATGTTGGTTTCTGCTTTGGCTGGACAGGATTATATAATGGAAGCATATCGAACAGCAGTAGAAGAAAAATATCGATTTTTTTCTTTTGGAGATGCGATGCTGATTTTATAGATTGTCTTGACTCTAAAAAGGGAATGATTCTAGAATTGATAAGGATTGAAAAATTATGGATAAAATTGCCAAAAAATGGATAGAAAGGAATATCGAATAAAGCAGATAAAATAAGAAATTCTTGTTTTTAACTGACATAAAAATATGCCAGTTAAAAGACAAGGAAAATAAAGGAATAAATCAAAAAATAAGAATTAATATAAATTTATTTTATGGTAAAAAATTTTTCCTATTATAAAACAAAGTCCTTCTGTTATAGGAAAAGCTGTCCATACACCAATAATGCCAAACCATTTAGAAAGCAGAAAGGCAAGAGGAATAATAAGAAGAAAACCACGCATAACAGAGATAAAGTGGGCAGGAAGGGCTTTTTCTATAGAGGCAAAAAAAGAGGAAAGTATAATATTATATCCAACAAACAGCACTCCAATAAAATAAAAATGGATACCAGTTACAGCAATTTGCTGTAACTGAACATCACTATCACGATTGAAAAGATTAGTGATAGAATCCGCAAAGAAGAACATTCCAATATAAATAAGAACAGAAAGAAAAAATACCGTAATTGTACCATAACGTAAAGTTTGTAAGAGGTGTTCTTTTTTCCCCTTTCCATAAGCAGAACTAATAATTGGTTGTATTCCCTGTGCAATTCCAGTGAAAATAGAGATTACCACTAAAGAAAGATTGGCAATTACACCATAAGCAGCAACTCCAACATTTCCAGAAATTTGGAGTAAAATCAAATTAAAAATCAGAATAACAATTCCAGAAGATACTTCTGTAATAAGGGAAGGAAATCCAATAAAAAGAGTAGTAGTCATATTGGAAAATTGTGGAATTGTTTGGATAAAATGAAACTGATGACATTTTTTTATCCAATGGTAAGAAAGAATTATCATACTGATAATAGGTGCTGTTGCTGTGGCTAATACGGCTCCTAAAATTCCCATATGAAGTGGAAAGATAAAAAGGTAATCCATAAAAATATTTGCAAAACTGCCTCCTAACATAGCAAACATCGCTAGGCGAGGGTTTCCATCATTTCGAACAAAACAAATAAAAATATTGTTATAGATAAAAGCAGGAGAAAACAATAGGATAACAGATAAATAAGTTTTTGTCATAGAAAATACGTTTCCCTCTGCCTGTAAAAGTTTTGTCAATTGTTCTGAAAAGAAAATTCCAATTAATAAAAAGAAAACAGATAATAAAATTCCCATATAGATTGTATTAGTAAAGATTAGATCTGAATTTTTAGAGTTTTTTTGCTCTTTTGTAATGGAATAACGAGTAGCACCCCCCATGCCAAGCATTAGGCCACTTCCATGAATTAAGCTATAGATTGGAATTGCTAAATTTAAGGCAGCTAAACCATTTGTCCCAAGTCCTTTGGAAATAAAAAAAGTATCAGCAAGTATATAACAAGAAATGCCAATCATGCCAAGAACATTTAAAGTGGTATATTTTATAAATTCTTTTAAATTAGTGTGTAAATGCATTTTTATCCCTCCTAAAAAAACGTCAGTCTTTCTATCTTCTAAGACCTAATGATAGAAAGTCTGACGTCTTTTTCTTTACCCGGTGGCAAAGAAAACGTTTTTTATATATAGATACCAGAAAGAGTTGTGATCCGTGATGACTGTTCGTCACAAATATATTGATTTAGATACTCAATAAAGTTTTTTCGTTATAATATACACCAATTGTATCACCCATTTTAACACGATATTTTGCTGTATTAGGACTTTTATACGGTCAATGACAACAAAATTTCTCTAATCTGCAGCTTGTGAAATATGATAATGATTCTGTCACAGATTTTAACATAGAGAGAAAAAATTTGCAAGAATGATTTTTTGGAAAGAGACATGTCCTTTTGTTATAGTATTTTATTCTTAGAAAATAAGAATAATAAATAGTAATAAAGTTAAGAAAATAAGGATAAATTATCAAATAAAACTGTAATCATATGGTAACTCAACTATACAAGAAAGAAAAAAGTTTCTTGACAGAAAAGAAAAAAATATGGTAGTATGACAACATCTATTTATCTTATGTTATTAAAAAGTCAAATGTATTCAAAAAAATTTCCAAAGAAATAAGAAAAAATAAAAAAGAAAGGGATGAAGAGAAAGAATTTATAATAAAAAAAGAGAAAAAATTTTACTGAATGGAATATAAAAATAAAAGGGGAGAATGTATGCAAATAAATAGAAAAAAGATATGGTTTCATTGGGGGCGCATGTTTATCTTCTTTCTGATAGTCATGCTAATCGAGATAGTGAATTGGATACCTATGGGGAATAAAGAGAAACAGATAGAAGTAAAAGCTGCTTATCTAGAAAGTGAAGAATATAGAATTACCTATCATTCAAATGGGGGAAGTGGAAATATGCCAGATTCTTTTCTTTCTGCTATGGGAGGCAATCTTTCGGATAATACGTTTACCAGAACAGGATATACATTTACTGGTTGGTCTGTTTCAGCAGAGGGAAATGTAATCTATAAAAATGGCTTTGCGATTCAGCCTGTAAAAGATATGGATTTATATGCAGTATGGGAAGTAAATAAATATTCAGTTACTCTTGAAAATACAGGTGAAGAAAGCAATTCTTTTTTATCCGCCGTTGCTTATGGTTCTAACGTTAGAATAGAGGCTGGTAAAAAAGAAGGATATACTTTTGAGGGGTGGACTGTAGATTCTATGGAAGTATTGCTTGAAGATGCATCTAATCCAGTAACAACGTTTTTTATGCCAGATAAAAATGTTTGTTTACATGCTAATTGGAGCATCAATTCCTATCAAGTTACTGTGACAGAAGGAGGAGAGGAAAGTACAGAGATATTGACAGTACCTTATCAGTCAACGGTAACGATTCAGGCTGGTACAAAAGAGGGTTATACATTTGATAGATGGGAAGTAGAATCTGGAACGGTTCAGCTTGCAGATGCATCGAATCCTACCACTTCTTTTGTAATAGAAGCTTCTGATGTAAAGATAAAAGCAATTTGGCGAGTAAATCAGTATAAAATCACAATAAAAGAAGAAATTGAAGGAATTTTAGAACAGCAAAGTTTCCATTATGGTGAAACGATTACCTTACAGGCAGGAAAAAAGACGGGTTTTTATTTTTTAGGGTGGGAGATAGCAGAAGAAGGAAATATTGTATTGGAAGATCCAACTAGTCAAGAAATTAGTTTTGTTATGCCAGCTTCTGACCTTGTTATCGATAAAGTCTGGAAAAAAATTGCTGATATTCAGGTAGCATTTCATTCTGATTTTTATAATACCTATCATCAGATAGAGTATTATAAGGATGGTTGCTATAATATTAATAAAAAGATTACAATAACACAAGAAATGTTAGAGGTAGTTATTCAATTTTTGGATGGAACCTCTACTTTGGCAAAAAAGGAAGATTATTTAATCGAAGATGCAGAAATTCAGAAATTGGGAGAAAATAGAGTAAAAGTTATTTTGATAGCTGGAGATAGTGGCTTATCTTCTACAATTTCAATGATTGGCTATTCTCCCGAATTAGATGCTGTAATGCAAAGTCTTGGACTTTCAAAAGACGATTATCGTGGATTAGCTGCTAAGGTAGAACAGATGCAGACAGAAATAAAAGAACTTTATACTAAGATAGCAGAGTACCAACAGAACATTTTTGCAATAAAAGAATTATTGACAGAGGCAGGAGTAAATACTGATTTGACAGGAGAGCTAGAAGAGCAGTTAAAAAAGATACAAGATTCTGTAAAAGCAGCAGTAGATTCTATAAAAGAAAAAGAAGAAGAACTAAAGAAGATAAAAGAAGCAATCTATTCTATAATTGAGATTCTAGGCATTGAAAATGAATCATTTCAAGATTATGAAAATCTATCAGAAATCCTGAAGGAACTTCAAAAAGAAATTGAAACAATAAAGAATCATGAAACAATTATAATTCAAGAAATTAATCAAATAGCAGAAAAATTGGGTATAAAAGATAGTATTTCAAATATGGATTCTTTTGAAGAAAGTGATTTTTTTGAAATAATGAAAGAGAAGATTGAATATCAAAATAACCAATTGGAACTCTATGAAAAGGCGGTCGATCAATTAAAGAATCACTTTACTATTGCAAATGCTGGTTCATTAAAAAGTCAATTAGATGAAATTCTAGGAAAAGTGAAACAAACACAAATATATTTAGAGGATTTAAAAAATGAAATAGAAAACCAGTTAAAAGTTAGCTATATTGAAGTAGATACAAAAGAGATGGAACAGCTAGAAGCAATTTTTTCAAGAATTTATGCATTAAAAGCATATGCAAATCGCTTTTATCAATTTTATAATACGCTAAAAGAACTGTTAGGTATTGATATTACAGGTACAGAAAAGGATCTTTATCAAGCGATAGCAAAGTTGAAAGATAAAGTAACAGAATACGATCGATATTTAGAGCAAGTAAAGGGATTGATTTGGCAAGATGGAGAAAATGAAAGTGGTTCATTAGAAACAGGAGAACAGACAAAAGAGGAATTAGATAAGGTCTATATAAGAACAGAAGAAATTGTAAATCAGTTGGAAATCTTAAAAGAAATTTTTCAAATTGTTTGGGAAAAAGAAGAAATTTCAATAGAAGATAAAGAAGAATTGAAAAGTTTATTAGAACGATTAGAGCAGATCAAACAACAGGCAGAAGGTTTTATCAATCGTTTAAAAAGTCTATTAGAAATGGATTCCAAAGCAAGTGAGAAAGAAGTGTATCAGAAAATTTCTGCGATGAAAGATACTATGATAGAATATTGGAATTATTTAAGTAAGATAGAATATCTTATTCAAATTGAAGATGGAAGTGGAGCAGTAAGCGGCTCTGCAATTGTAACAGGTCCAGCAGTAACGACACGTCTTACTACGATTTATGATGAATTAGATACCATAGTAAAACAACAAAAAAATATGTCTGAAACAATAGAACAATTATTAAAGGAAGGGCAGATTTCATCAGAAATGATTCATACTCTAAAAAAACTACAAGAGGAACTTCTAGAACAAAAGCAGCAGGCAGATCAGCTGCTAGAGGAGTTAAAAAAGCAGTTAGCCGAGCAGGGAAAAGAATCGGAGGAAGTAGAGAAAATAATTGTTTTGTTAGAACAAAAAATACAAAAATTATCAGTAAAAAATCAAGAATCTGAGTTAGAAAATGAAAAATTAAAAACAGAAATAAAAAAATTAAAACAAGAGCTTAACTCAGACTCTTCTGGTTCTCATTCTTCTAATTTGAGCTTTAGTTTATCAGAACAAAATTTTTTAGAAAGAGAAAATCAATTACAAAAAGAGAAAATAGTAGAATTAGAAAAGCAGATACAAACTCAGATAAAAGAAAAAGAAAACTTACTTTCTGAAAGAAAACAATTATTAGAAAGTATCACAGAAAAAGATAAACAAATAGAGGATGGAAAAGCACAGATAGAAACTCTTTTAAAGCAGCTTACAGAGAAAGAAAATAAAATAAAGGACCTTGAAACTATTTTACAAAAACAAAAACCAATGCAGGAATTATTAGAAAAAAATCAGATTTATTATGAACAATTGGTTTCTATTTTAAAGAATAAAGATAAGGAAAATACCGTTCAAATTGTAAAAGAAAATTTATTTACCAAAGAGGAAGCTGTGAAAGAGGAAACATTAGAAGAAAGTGTTATACAGAAAGAAAAGAAAGAGACACAAAAGACGGCAACAGCGGAAACGGAGATAGAAGAAACAAGCTTAGAAGAGTCAACAAAAAAGGAGGAATTAGAAAAGAAAGAGGAATTAGAGAGTAGAGAAGAGCAAAAAATTGAAGATAAAGAAAAAGCAGAAGATAAGAAACAAGAGAAAAAGATAAATTTTTATCTTATAATCCTTGTCATTCTCTTTATTCTTATTGGTGCAGTGGTATTTGTTTTTTGTGGAACTTTTTTCAAATAAAAGGAAAAGAGTTCTAGCAGAACAAGTGGGGAATTGACAAACGGTTAATTCCCCATTTTTGGAAAAAATTATTTATTGGTAATAGAATCTAATATTTCAAAATAGTTTTCAAATGTTTTTTTACAACAGCTTGGATTTGCAATGCAAATTCCAGGTATCCGAAGTCCAATTAGAGAAAATGCCATTGCAATCCGATGATCTTCATAGGTTTCAATTGTTGCAGCATGTGGAATTCCAGGTATAATATCAATTCCAGTATCGGATTCGGTACAAGAAATTCCTATTCGAGTCAATTCTTGACAGATAGCTTGAATTCGGTTGCTTTCCTGAAGGCGGATATGTTCAATTCCACGTATTTTTACAGGCCCATTTGCAAAAGGAGCGATTGCTGCAAGAGTCATAGTCTGATCGGAACAATCCCCCATATTGACTGTAATTCCTTGATAGATACCAGAAGGAGGAGAAGAGACTAAGATACCCTCTTCTGTATCTGTGAAAGAACATCCCATTTCCTCTAAAATAGATAAAAAGCGAATATCACCTTGCATAGAATGAGGATGGATTTGATGCACAAGTGTTTTGGTATTTAACAAAGGAGCCATTGCATAAAAATAACAGGCAGCAGAGACATCAGGTTCAATCTGGTAGGTTTGTGCTTGATAGGACTGTTTAGGAGGAATTTGATAAGCTTGTTTGGACTTTTGTATAATTTGACAACCAAATTGCTCCATCATTTTGGTTGTAATTTTTACATAAGAAAGCGCATGTCCACCAACTAATTCAATAAAAAGCCCATCTTTTTTCATAGGAGCAGACATTAAAAGTGCACTTAAAAATTGACTACTGTTTGAGATATCAACTTGAATCGAAGATTTTGTATTAGCAGATCCATAAATAGTAAATGGGAAAAATCCTTCTTTTTCTTGGTAAACTATTTTTACACCAATTGATTCCAATGCTTGTAAAAGCGGTTTCATTGGGCGTTTTTTCATTTGTTCAGAAGCATCAAGGTGATAGATACCATTGGAAAGACCCAGCATAGCTGTTAAAAAACGTGCGGCAGTTCCAGCACTTCCAACATAAATAGTTGCTTCTTTTTTTGGAATAACCCCTTTGCATCCTGTAACAGTAACTGTTTTAGAAGCTTCATCAATTTTAACAGAGAAACCTAAATCAATTAAACATTGCAAAAAGTGTCTAGAATCGTCACTAAAAAGAGTACCTTTTATTATACTGGTTCCATCTGCTAAGGCGGCTAACAAAAGAGCACGGTTTGTAATACTTTTTGATCCTGGAACCTCTGTTTCAATTAGAGAAGGAGAAGAAATTGGAGTAACAGGATAATATTCACGAGTAATCATAATGGTGAAAAGTCCCTTTCTATTTTTATTGATAAAAATTTTAGATAAAATAGTCTATTGGTTTAAGAACAGATTGTAACAGTATAGTGTAACTGTTCTAATAATTTTTGTGCCAATAACATTGCATTTTTTTCGTAGAATTCAATTCGAAGTGTTTCTTCTTGAAAATCTCTAGTATGAGTGATGCCAATATTTTTAATACTAATTTGATGGTTTGCTAAAACCACAACAACTTTTGCTAAACTACCTGCTTCATCGATTAAATCACAATACATTGCATAGACAGTAGTAATTGGACCAGAGGTTTTCGTAGGAAGGGAATTGCGATAAATTCTAGCTTGTTCAAAAAACTGATAAAGATATTCTTTATTTTCTTGTTTTACAGCATTTTTAACCTCTGAAAAGTAAGCGATATAATCTTCCATTGTTTTTACAATATTTTCTTTATTTGTCAAACAAATCTGCTGCCACATTATAGGGGAAGAAGAGGCAATTCGGGTAATATCTTTAAAGCCACCAGCTGCTAATGTTTTCATTGTTTCATTTTTAGAATCAGAGTTTTTCACCAGATTGACTAAACCAGAAGCAATTAGATGGGGAAGATGGCTGATATTTGCTACAGCATAGTCGTGCTCTTTTGGATCTAAAATAATTGGAAGTGCTTTTATTGATTTAGTTAAAGTATAAAGACGATCTAATGCAGCTTTTGAAGTAGATTCACATGGAGTAATAATATAATAGGCATTTTCCAATAAATGATCGGTAGAGTTAGAAAAGCCAGTTTTTTCAGAGCCAGCCATTGGGTGCCCACCAATAAAATAGGCTTCTAAAGAAAGATTTTTAACTGCACGGTGAATGGTTCCTTTTACACTGCCAACATCGGTTAAAATACAACCTGGTTTTAGATAAGGTTTTATTTTTATAAGATAATCTTCATTGAGAGAGACAGGCATACAAAGGTAGATAATATCACAGTTTTGAAAGGATGCATCCACTTCTTTTGCAGCATAATCAAGAATTTGTTCTTTTTTTGCAAGAACCGTCGTTTCATAGTTATGGTTGTAGCCAATTAATGTATAATCTGGATGGTATTTTCGGATACTTTTTGCAATCGATCCTCCAATTAGTCCCAAACCTAAAAAACCAATTGTTAGGTTCATAAAAAATCTCCTTTTCTGTTGTTCTTTTTATAAAAAAATCTAACTGTATTTTACGTGAAGAGAAGTAGTTTGTCAATTGCCTCTCTATTTGTGGTTCAGTTGAAAATTGAAATAGCAAATAGAGAAATTTTTTCTTGGTAGAATCTGCCTATTTAAAATATTTTAAAAATTTTCAAGAATATTGGAATAAATGCTTGAAAATAACAAGAAATTTTAGTAAAATATACACATGAATAAAGTCCTGAATGAAAAAAGGATGTTAAATATAATGAATTGCTGTACAAAAAACGGCAGGAATGGAGGAAAAGATGAACGTATATACAACAGGTAAGGTGCGGAATGTCGTATTTATGGGGCATGGTGGCTGCGGAAAGACAACTCTTGTAGAAGCTATGGCCTATGTCTCAGGTCTGACTACCAGAATGGGAAGGGTAGAGGATGGAAATACGATAAGCGACTATGATAAGGAAGAAGCAAAAAGATTGTTCTCGATCAATACCTCTGTTGTTCCGTTGGAATGGGAAAATACAAAGATCAATATTTTAGATACCCCTGGTTATTTTGATTTTATAGGAGAAGTAGAAGAGGCGATAAGTGCAGCTGATGCAGCAGTAATCGTAGTATCTGGTAAAAATGGTGTGGAAGTTGGAACAATAAAAGCATGGGAACTTTGTGAAAAATATCAAATTCCTCGTATGATTTTTGTAACAGATATGGATTTAGATCATGCAAGTTTCCGACAGGCATTACAAGATATGACGGATCTGTTTGGAAAGAAAATTGCGCCATTTCATTTACCAATTCGTGAAAATGAGAAATTTATCGGGTTTGTAAATGTAGTAAAAATGGCAGGACGAAAATTTACCAGTATTACAGAATACGAAGATTTTGATATTCCAGATTATTCGATGGAAAATTTAAAGATAGCAAGAGAAGCGTTAATGGAAGCAGTAGCAGAGACAAGCGAAGAGTATATGGATCGTTATTTTGCTGGGGAAGAATTTACGCAGGATGAGATTTTAGGAGCAATTCGTTCTCATGTAAGAGATTGTGGAATGGTTCCTGTATTGATGGGATCAGGATTAAATGGAATCGGTGCTAGAATGTTATTACAAGGTTTGGTTCATTATATTCCTTCTCCAATGGAGCGCAGTATTTCTGGTACAGATTACAAGAATAATGGTATATTTGAAGCAGATTATAAGGAAGATAAAACATTTTCAGCAAAAATTTTTAAAACGATTGCCGATCCATTTATTGGAAAATATTCTCTAATTAAGGTTTGCTCTGGTGTACTAAAATCCGATATGAGTATTTATAATGTGGATAAAGATATAGAAGAAAAGGTTTCTAAAATTTATATTATGCAGGGAAAGATACCAGTTGAGGTAAAAGAATTACATGCTGGAGATATTGGAGCAGTAGGAAAATTAAGTAATGCTTCAACCGGAGATACACTTTGTATGAAAGCAAAACCTGTTTCTTATGAGAAACCGCAGATTTCGATTCCTTATACCTATATGCGTTATAAGACAAAGAAAAAGGGAGATGAAGATAAAGTATCAACTTCCTTGCAAAAATTAATGGATGAAGATTTAACATTAAAGTTAGTGAATGATAAAGAGAATAGACAGCTTTTGCTTTATGGAATTGGAGAACAACAGTTAGAAATTGTAGTCAGTAAGTTGGCAGAGCGTTATAAAGTAGAAATTGAGTTAAGTAAGCCAAAAGTAGCATTTCGTGAAACGGTTCGGAAAAAGGTTCGAGTACAAGGAAAGTATAAAAAGCAGTCTGGCGGACATGGACAGTATGGAGATGTACATATTGAAATGGAACCATCTGGAGAAGCAGAACGTCCATATGTATTTGAGGAGAAGATCTTTGGAGGTGCAGTACCTAGAAACTTCTTCCCAGCGGTAGAAAAGGGTGTACAGGAAGCAATTTTAAAAGGACCTTTAGCAGCCTATCCAGTTGTAGGAGTAAAAGTAACATTGGTGGATGGTTCTTATCATCCAGTTGATTCTTCAGAAATGGCATTTAAAACAGCAACAATAATGGCATTTAAAAAGGCATTTTTAGAGGCATCTCCTGTTCTGTTAGAGCCAATTGTATCTTTAAAGGTAGAAGTACCAGATAAGTATACAGGAGATATTATGGGAGACTTAAATAAGAGAAGAGGTAGAGTACTTGGTATGAATCCAAACAGATCTGGTTATCAAACAATTGAGGCTGATATTCCAATGTCTGAATTGTTCCGGTATTCTACAGACTTACGTTCTATGACAGGAGGAATGGGAAATTATTCTTATGAATTTAGTCGTTATGAACAGGCACCTTCTGATGTACAAGAAAAAGAAATTGCTGCACGAGCAAATAAAGTAGATAAAATGGATGAGTAAGAAAAAGTAGGAATTAATAGCGTAAATGAATAGAAGATTAAAATAAAAAAGGACTGTCACATTAAGATACAAGAAAGGAAAAGTTATCCTGTATATTCCATCTTTTATGTGACAGCTCTTTTTTAGGTTTTAGCTTAGATGAAAAAGTTCTTCTGAATCAAGCAGAATCGTAAAGGGACCATCATTTAAAAGTTCAACCTTCATTTCTGCTCCAAAAGAGCCACTTTCTACAAGTGCAATTTCTTTTTTACATTCTGCAAGGATATATTCATATAGTTCATTAGCTAAGTCTGGTTTTCCAGCTTGTGTGAAACTAGGACGATTTCCTTTTTTGCAGTCTGCATATAGAGTAAATTGAGATACAATTAAAAGCGCACCATTGACATCTTTTAAAGAAAGGTTTGTTTTGCCATTTTCATCCGAAAAAATACGTAAATTTAACATTTTTCGAAGCATTTTGTCTGCAATTTCTTTGGTATCTTCTTGACAAATGCCAAGTAGAACAAGAAAACCTTGCTGAATGGTACTAATTCTGGTATGGTCTACTGTTACAGAAGCATGTGAAACACGCTGAATAAACATTCTCATATAAACGGCTCCTTTTGTATTATGATAAAAGTGGAATTGCTCTAATCATAACAGAATAGAGAAAAAAATCAAGTTATTTTGCAGTTTTAAAAAAAGTATGCTATAATGTGTTCTATAAAAAATAAAGAGTTATATGGGGGAGTGAAAAGAATAAGTGAATTATTTTGAAAGAAGGGATATTGTATGATTTCACAAAGTAGAATTGTTGTTCGTTATGCAGAAACCGATCAGATGGGGATTGCTCATCATTCAAATTATCCAATTTGGTATGAAGTTGCAAGAACAGAGTTAATAAAAAAGATGGGATTAAGTTATACACAGATGGAGCAAGAAGGCGTAATTGTTCCATTAGTTGAGTTGCAATGTAAATATTTAAGTGCTGCATATTATGAAGATAAGCTGATAGTAGAGGTTTCTTTAAAAAGTGTCTCACCAGTAAAATTAGAGTTTGAATATTGTATTTATCGGGAAGGAGAAGAAAAACCTATTAATGTGGGAAGAACGGTTCATGCATTAGTAGGAAAAGATCTAAAGCCAATGAATGTGCGAAAAATGCATCCAAGTATTTATCAGATGCTTTTAACAGCTATGGAACAGCCACTTTTAGAGGAGAAGAAAGAACAGCAAAAACAAAACGATTAGGAAAAAAAGAAAGTTTTAGAAAAAAGTGTTGACGAATTTCATTTTCTGATGTACGATATGTTAATGACATACAAATGTCCGCGAGAGAAAAACAAATTAGTATAAAGGAAATATATGAGGTGAATAAAATGGAACAGAAATTAAAAGTTGGAATTTTAGGAGCAACTGGGATGGTGGGACAGCGTTTTATTGCATTGTTGGAAAATCATCCTTGGTTTGAAGTAGTAACAGTAGCGGCAAGTCCAAGAAGTGAAGGAAAGACCTATCAAGAGGCGGTAGGAGAACGTTGGAAAATGACAACACCAATACCAGAAGCAGTAAAAAACTTGATTGTTATGAATGTAAATGAGGTAGAGAAGGTTGCTGCTACAGTTGATTTTGTATTTTCTGCTGTAGATATGACAAAAGAAGAGATTAGAGCGATTGAAGAGAGGTATGCAAAGACAGAAACACCAGTAGTTTCAAATAATAGTGCACATAGATGGACACCAGATGTACCAATGGTAGTGCCAGAGATTAATCCAGAACATTTTGATGTGATTCCATTTCAAAGGGAACGGCTTGGTACAAAGCGTGGATTTATTGCAGTAAAACCAAACTGTTCAATTCAAAGCTATGCACCAGTATTGACAGCGTGGAAAGAGTTTGAACCATATGAAGTAGTTGCTACTACTTATCAAGCTATTTCTGGTGCAGGGAAAACATTCAAAGATTGGCCAGAAATGGAAGGAAATATTATTCCTTATATTGGCGGAGAAGAAGAAAAGAGTGAACAAGAGCCTTTAAGACTTTGGGGCAAGATGGAAGATGGAATTATTCAAAAAGCAATGGGGCCTAAGATTACTTGTCAATGTATCCGTGTGCCAGTTTTAGATGGACATACGGCAGCCGTATTTGTAAAATTTAAAAAGACAGTGACAAAAGCACAGTTAATAGAAAAATTAGTCAATTTTAAAGGGCTTCCACAGGAATTGAATCTTCCTAGTGCGCCAAAACAGATGATCCAATATTTAGAGGAAGACAATCGGCCACAGGTAACGATGGATGTAAATTATGAAAATGGAATGGGAGTTTCAATTGGACGAATTCGTGAGGATAGTGTGTATGACTGGAAGTTTGTAGGTTTATCACATAATACGGTACGAGGTGCAGCTGGAGGAGCAATTCTTTGTGCAGAATTATTGAAAGCAAAAGGATATATTACAGAAAAATAAAGTAAGATAAAAAAATTATTCTATATAAGTTACTTATATAGGATAATTTTTTTATTGAAAAGAAAGTAAAAAAACACTAGACTATTTTGTCATTTTATGAGAAAATAACAAAAGAGTGTGATGTTAAATTTTTATCATTTACATCTGCACAATGTATGAATTACATATCTTTGAAAGGAGTACTAAAATGATTATTTCACAAGAAGTAGAAAGAATGTGTCCAGTGGCACAGGGCGTTCATCATGGCGCTGCTCCAGTTCCTACAGAAGGAAAATGGATCAAGAATAAGGAGGTAAAGGATATTTCCGGTTTAACACATGGAATTGGCTGGTGTGCACCACAGCAGGGTGCTTGTAAGCTGACATTAAATGTGAAAGAAGGAATTATTCAGGAAGCATTAGTGGAAACAATTGGATGCTCCGGTATGACACACTCTGCAGCTATGGCAGCTGAGATACTGCCAGGTTTAACGGTTATGGAAGCTTTGAATACAGACTTGGTATGTGATGCAATCAATACTGCTATGAGAGAGTTATTCTTACAGATTGTTTATGGAAGAACACAGTCTGCATTTTCTGAGGAAGGACTTCCAGTTGGTGCTGGTCTGGAAGATTTGGGAAAAGGACTTCGTTCTCAGGTTGGTACAATGTATGGAACACTTCAAAAAGGACCACGTTATCTGGAAATGGCAGAAGGCTATGTAACAGGTATTGCTCTTGATGAGGAAAATCAGATTATTGGCTATCAGTTTGTAAGCCTAGGAAAGATGACAGACTTCATTAAGAAGGGTGATGATCCTACCACTGCTTACGAAAAAGCATCTGGACAGTATGGACGTGTGGCTGATGCTGTTAAGATCATCGATCCTAGAACAGATAAAGAAGTTTAGTAAGGGAGGACATCACAATGGCTTTATTTGAATCATATGAAAGAAGAATTGATAAAATCAATTCTGTTTTAAACGGCTATGGTATTGCTTCAATTGAGGAAGCAGAAAAGATTACAAAGGATGCAGGTTTGGATGTATATGCACAAGTAAAGGCAATTCAACCAATCTGCTTTGAAAATGCATGTTGGGCTTATACAGTAGGCGCTGCAATTGCAATTAAAAAAGATTGTAAGAAAGCAGCAGATGCAGCAGCAGCGATTGGAGAAGGATTACAGGCATTTTGTATTCCAGGTTCTGTTGCGGATCAAAGAAAAGTTGGTTTGGGACATGGCAATTTAGGAAAGATGCTTTTGGAAGAAGAGACAGACTGTTTCTGCTTTTTGGCAGGACATGAATCTTTTGCAGCAGCAGAAGGTGCAATTGGTATTGCTGAGAAAGCAAATAAAGTTCGCCAAAAACCATTAAGAGTAATTTTAAATGGACTTGGAAAGGATGCAGCACAGATTATTTCTAGAATTAATGGTTTTACTTATGTAGAAACAGAGATGGATTATCATACAGGAGAAGTAAAGGAAGTTTACAGAAAACCATATTCGGAAGGACTTCGTGCAAAAGTAAACTGCTATGGTGCAAATGATGTAACAGAAGGTGTGGCAATTATGTGGAAAGAAGGGGTAGATGTTTCTATTACAGGAAATTCTACAAATCCAACTAGATTCCAACATCCAGTTGCAGGTACTTATAAGAAGGAATGTGTAGAAAAAGGCAAAAAGTATTTTTCAGTAGCATCTGGTGGTGGTACAGGAAGAACCCTTCATCCAGATAATATGGCAGCAGGCCCTGCTTCTTATGGTATGACTGATACAATGGGACGTATGCATTCTGATGCACAGTTTGCGGGTTCTTCTTCTGTTCCAGCTCATGTGGAAATGATGGGATTAATTGGAATGGGAAATAATCCTATGGTTGGTGCAACTGTAGCTGTAGCAGTAAGTATTGAGGAAGCTGCTAAGGCTGGTAAATTTTAAGAGATAACGTATTTTTAAGGGTTTTAGAAGTGTTAAATTAAAAGTACTGAAATTGTAAGAGATGTTTCTATGGTTTTTTCTAATGAAGCATCTCTTATTTTGTTGGATGATAGAAAGAAATAAAAATAATTTATAACAACTGTTTTATCCGAATTTTTACAATATAGAATAGAGAAAGTTTTTTAATAATAGTAACATTTATATACAAGATAAAATATTATTTCTTGTTGTGTATATTATAATATGTTATATTAAAGTTAAATGGAAATATTTGCAAAAAAAGTTGTATTCATATTAAACAAGAAGAAGTGTGATTTTAATAGAGTAAGAAAAGGAGGATAAAAATGTTAACAAAATCAGCAGAATTATCAGCAGTCAAATTGTTACATAATAAATTATTTTATTTTCAGGAATACCAAAAGAGTGAATGGGTAGAGAAAGGGACAATTGCTATTTTTGAGAATACTATGTTTTGCAATGATATAAAGCTTTATCATGTTAATTACAACGCTTTGGATCATACCATTCGCTATAGTTTTGGAAAAGGAGAGTTGCATAAATCTGGTATTTTATATTTTACACAGATGAGCAATGCCTTTATAGGTTCTTTGTCAAATGTGGATGGGACAGTAACACAGATTCGAGGAAATACTTGTATGATGTCATTTCAAACGGTTTTAACAGCAGAAGATGGCTCAAAACAAGAAGGCCCTGTTTTGGAGATGGGGACAAGGTGGCAAGGAGAAATTTTGGAACAAATTTATAAATTGGAAGGAGAAGATATTTCAAATTGTACAACTGTTACAAATGTTGATCATCAAACATGGGAAACAACAATTGAAAAAACAAAAGCAACAGGGTTAATGGAAGATAAACGTACCTTTCAGATTGTGGTGGATTATACAGGAACAAGTTTTACAGGAATTTATTTTGATGGAGAAAAAGAACAGAAGTGGAATGGAACTGCTACTCTAGAAAGTCAAAATTGTTTACAGCCAGGTTATGACTATTATCAATCCATTGATCAAAAAGGATTAGATAAGGTGTATCATTATAATAGGTTGTCTTCCAAACTAAGAGAGGAAGATGAGCTTGTATCTGGAACAAGCTTACAGGATTTATTGAATATATCGCCTATTGAAGAGATACAAGATGGTGGGAAAACGATAGTAGTAGATGTTGCTCAGGAACAGGCAGGATCTTATTTTCAAGATATTTTAATTAATTCGTTAGATGATACTTATTTATCAGAGTTTTTTACTAGTAAGAGAGAGATTCCAAATGATGTGCAAAAAGTGAAGGATGCACATAAGGATTTTTATCGTAAAAAGTCAATTATGAATTTAGGACAATTGTTGCATCATTCGTTTAATAATTCTAGTTATGATCGACAAAAACAAGCAGTAAGGAAGATTAATATTGATAAAATTAAGCAGACATGGGAAAATTCAGGAAAAGAAAAAGAATTTGCAGAACAATCCTCTGAACTTTATTTATGTGGCTATCGAAATCGAGTGTTTTCCATTCAGCCTTATTTGGAAAAGGGAGCAGAGTGGCATGATAAATTATATAATTATATTATTAGTCCAGGATATATTAATATCTGGAGATTACAAATTGCGAGCCAAAGTTTTTCAAATGTAAAATCTAGAATATATGAATATTATACAAAACTTTGTATTTTAGATAATACAGGTGAAAAGAAACAAAAAAATCAACATGTAGTTTCTACTTTATTTTCTACAGTATTAAATATTTCGGCACAACAAATGCAGTGGAATGATGAATATAAAGAACAGTTTAAAAAGCTTTTAATTGATGCAATTGTAAATTTAAAAGAAGGAAATATAGAAAAAATTGAGGAAGAATTAGCAAAGGAAAATGTAAAAGAATTGCAGGAAACACTTTCTAAGGTGATTAATCTTTATGATGATATTACAACATTGGCAGAAGCTTTTATCAGTGCGATTGCCACAAAAGCTGCTGAAATACCAGAAAGTAAAGAAGTGCGTATCATTGATTTAGTGGAAGATGTAATTGATAAAAATGTTTTGGAAGAATTAACAAAGGCTTCTTTTGGAAAAGTAGTTTTGGATAGCATAAAGAAATGTTTTAAGGTTTTAATGTATACAGCATGTTTGGGAGTAGTGATCTATTTATTTGTAGATGGTGGGAAAATTTTGACTCCAATAGAGGATATTTCTCTTTCAATTGTATCAGTTTCTTTACTTGTGAAAGGAATGGAGTCTTTTTTAGAAACGAGACTTGGTACCTGGTTTATAGAAAAAATTGGCGGAGTAAGTGAAAACATGGCAGAGTTTTGTGGGAAATTCACACAATGGTTTTCTAAGGAAGGAGTTCCAATAGAAAATATGGCTACGAAAATATTTGGGAGAAATGCAACAGAATTTATGAAGACAAGATTAGGACCAGCAATGGCTGTTTGTGCAATTATTGTTTCTTCTTTCCTATTAGATAAAGCGATAAAGACAGGAGACACATTTAATATTGTATTTGAATCAATTAATATTGCTTTTTCTGCATTAGATGTGTTATTTATTGGATTAAGTCTAGCTTCTTTTGGATGGGCTGGACCAGTTGGAATTGCTGTAGCAGTAATTGGAGTAGTAGTAGCTTTATTTCAGATGGTTTGGAATCTCTTTCACGAACCAACGCCACCTGCTGATCCAGTAGAAAGTTTTGTAAATGGACCATTGAAAAAGGAGGGATTTGTTTGTGCCTGATGAAAATAGAACGTTGTTAGAACAGTTGAAAAAAGAAGATGTCAATGAAGTGCTATTAAAATGCTATATAACAGAAGTGCGGGGAATTCATTTGGTAGGAGAGATCATTCAAAAAACATTAATGGATAAAGTCGCATCTGATTTAAAAGAAATAGGAGAACGTTGTAAATTTGATTTAGATTTTCAAAATGCATTTTTGAAATCTATTTCAGGAAAAACGAATCAAAAGAGTTTTATGGATGCTATGGGGATAGAGGATGATAATTGGAAGTGGATAGCAATTTATTTATTTGCTCAGGCGATGTTACATTATCCTGATGTGCATTTAGATAGGATTGTAGATAAAGAACAAGTCGATAAAACAGCACAAGATTATGTGGAAATGTTAAATGATAGAATGTTTTGCTATTTTTATAAGTTTTATGTAGAAACTTATTATTTAAGGGAATATATGGAACTATTAAATGACACATTTGCTAGTCGGCAAAGATATATAGATATTTTAAAAAGTAGTATTACTATACATGAAATGTGGTATTCTGCAGGAGAAGGAGATTCTTCTCTAACTATTTTTTTACATATTATGAAATTATTAGCTCTTGGATTAAAGGATATTGAGGTAACAAAGTTGTTGCATGAATTAAAGGAATTAGGATTAGACGAAATTTGTGAAGATTTTTTAAAAGGAGATTGGTATAAGTATACAGGCTATATGTTAGGAAAGCCTATTATTGCATATACGGATATTCAAGATATTTTTCCTAAATTATCTTATTACAATACAGAACCACCATTTCGATTTTTGATAGACGTTCTTCCTCTTATATCAAAATAGGAAATATGTTTGTATGTTATCAGAGAAAATATTGTTTAAGAGCAGGGCTGTTCCATTAAAAAGTGGAATTTAATGGAACAGCCCTATTTGATCTTGTTTTAATATTTATGATTCTCCAAGTTCTTCTAACATTCTTCTCAATTCTTCATCGGAAGAATTTTCTAAAGCTTTTTCATCTCTTGCAGCCATAATTGCCATAATTTTTTGTTTTTTTGCCTTGTTTTCTGCGGCTTTTTTTTGCGCTTCTTTTTCTGCAAGTTTGACTACTACAATATATTTAATAATAGCAATTTGTATATCGATCAATTCTTCTTCTTTATTTTTTGTATTTAAAAGGCTTTCTTCTTGTGATTGCTTTTGTTTGGTATGAAGAGTTTTAAAGATTTGATCTAAGTCTTCTACTCGTAAATCCCACAAATCTTCTACGGAAAGATTTCCTTTGAATGGGAATCGTACTTTATGTCTTGTTGCATATTCGAAAATATTTTCTACTGCCATAGAACTGCTCCTTTTCTATTAAAATTTTATTTTTAAAATTCGTTCGGTATTTCCTTTTACTTTTACAACTAATTCCTCTCGTTTGGTGGAAGAGAATCCTAGTCCAGAAAGTTGTTCTTCTACATCTTGTACTCTCATTTTGGAGCCAAGCGCTTCTAAAACTCTTTTATGTTGGATAAGTTCAGGTTTTAAAAATTCATTGTAAAAGCCATTTGGCTGTTCGGTATTGATACAGTCTTTTAACATAAAAAAATAGTGCCGATGTCCGATTCCATTTTGCTCATCCCAATAGTTAGGAGAATACATAATAACAGAAACCGGAATAAATTGATTGGTATGTAAATGCCAAATTTCTATAGAAGAAGTAGTAGAGGAAAGATGATTTTTGATCTGAAAGGTTCCATCCTCTTTTAATAAAACATCAGCAACAGAAACATTTTCACCAGTTCTCATTCCTTTTTTATAATCAAAGGAATGAATTTGTCCATCAAATTCAATTTCTGCTCGAAAGCCATCTTGATTTCCACGATCGGTATATTGGTGAACAAAGAATTGGTACTTACCAGGTAACATTTTCTCTTTATTGAGCCAAGTAATATTTTCTACTGCAATCGCATGTCCTGGTTGTATAATATCCACATCTAATTGACCGCCAAGTGCAGATACTTTTGGTTTTTTATCTGTTTTAAAAAAGATTTCATGTTGATTTGGTTCAATACAGTGTGCATCTAAATCACTGTTATCTGTTCCGCTTTCATTCCACTGAATAGAAAAACGCAATACACCATCTACTCTGCCGCCAGCCGCCTTAACACGTTCTTTCATACTATCAGTTAAGTTTCCAGAATAGGCCCATCCAAAGTTATTATTCCATTTAAACATAGTTTTACTGTCTTTTTTTTCTGGCGCAATTAAGGATACCATATTGCTTCGATGTTTGTTTTCAAAATAAATTTCGATTTCATTTGCAGTAGGAAGAATATCAGAAATAAATTTTTCAATTGGAATTTCTTCTACACGTGAGAATTTTTTAGGATTTAAAACAACATCTCGCTCTAGTTCTTCAAAGATATCTTCTGTACCATAAATTCGTTTTGCTGCATCTTTATTTGAAAATAAGATATTGTTTATTGTAATATCATCTAATGTAGCATATCTTCGATTCAGAGAGTCAAGATAACCTAATTCCATAAGAGTCTTTTTGGCATCTTCCAACATCTGTTTTGTAAAAATTGCCTTTGGACGTTTATAATTAGTTGGAGCTACAATTTGCTCATATTTTCTTACTGCAGTATCTAAATCCATTCCTTCACTAATATGAATTAGCAAAGCTCCTATACTGTGATTTCGGATTCGTCCAATTGCGATTCCTGCTTTTGCGGAAGCCTCCCATAAAAAAAGATTTTTTTCTTTCTCTGTTGTTAATTTCTGATAATTTTTTTTATAATTTAAAAAATCAGTAAGTGCTTTTTTCCATTCTTGTCCCCTATAAAGTGTATTGGAATCAATTAATTCTAATACAGTCAGTAAACTATCTTCCGAGATTTCATCAAGAGAACGTTGAAATACATGTTTGGTATCTCGAAACGTACCTTTGATATCTTCGATAGAACGATTCGTTTTATTTACAAATTGTTCTGGAAGTTCGAAATAAAAATGATTCCATTTTTTAATTGTTCCGTTTGCAAGTATTTGATAGTTTTCAGAAGTACCAACTTTTTCTGATTTGCTAATAAAAATATCAGATACAGGATGGGATTTTACAAAAGCAGAGAGTGCATCGAATACTGTTTGATAGACAGAGTTTTTGACTTTGCAATCCCAAATCGTTGTCATCTGGTTATTTTGAATTACAACGACATTTCCCATTGTTTTTATAAAATGCCGGCAACAGCTACAGTCATGTTGTCGGCGTTCTTTATAGATTGGATTGGCTTTTGCTGGAAAACTATCTAGATAGGTATTCCATAATTCATCCTTGTCAACAGCAACCGAAAATAGGTATTTTTTATTTTTTACCATTTCTTTAAAATGTGATAGTAATGCATTATTTAATTCTTGAAATTCCATAATAAGACCTCCTAGTATAACTTAGAATATTTTTAAAGGATGAATACTTCTTTGTCATTGAAGAAATAATATATTTTCTTTTTACAATTATAGTTATTATAACATGATGGAATAGGTATTACAATAATTGAAACAAAAAAGATTATTTATAAAAGATTTATTTTATACTTATAAAATAATTATAAGTATGAGATATATAAATTATAGTAATAAATAATACATATCTATAAAATAATATGAAAATGGAGATTATATCTATTATGAAAAAATTATCGAAAAGAAAAATATTTATCAGGTTTTTTTAATAATTATTTTGTTTTTTTCTTTGGCTGTAAATATAAGATTTTTGTGGTACCAATCGAATGGTTATGATCAGGCTCGGTGTATTGAGTGTTATAAGAAAACAAATTATCTTGTTGATAATGGATTAAGTCTTGGTTCTTCGGAAGATGTTTATTTTACGATTGCATATATAAGCAAGCAGAAAGACTTTTAGGAGTAGAAGAGTAAATAAGAAAAAAGTGGGAAGTGACAGATTAATAGATTTTGCCATTTCCTGCTTTTTTATAAATTAGAGTAGGAAGATTCTATTTTTTATGTTAAGATAAAAAATGGTTTCATAAAAGATTTTAAAGGAAAGAATAAGATGGATGTATATTATTGTTTTTATGATAAGAAAAAAGAACAAAAAGAGAAAATCGCACATCAGATAGGCTATGGATTGCTTTTTTATGGTTTGAAAAAGAGATATGGAATAGAACAGGTTCCTAAAATAGAAAAAGGAAAATATGGAAAACCTTATTTATACGATTATCCGCAGATTTATTTTAATATCAGTCATTGTAATGGTGCGGCAGTTTGTATAATAGCAGAATATGAAATAGGAATTGATATTGAGGGTAAAAGACGAGTAACACAAGCACTTGTACAGAAAGCGTTGACAGAGAGAGAAAAAAAAGATTTCAGTTGTTATCAAGCAGAAGATGTTGAAATGAGATTTTTGCAGTATTGGACTTTAAAAGAAAGTTTTATTAAAGCGATTGGAAGAGGGCTTTCGTTTCCACTTTGTGAAGTAGAATTTTATTTAAAACAAGATCAAAGATTTCTTCAATTTTTACAGTTGTCAAAGGAACAAAAACCATTTTATTTTCAAAAGCAAATTCATTTGATTGCTTCCAATCAAAAAAAATGGCAGTTTTTGCAGACTGTTTTAGGAGAACATTATTTGCTTTCTATTTGTTTTCCAAATCAAGAAGGAATTTATACAACATGTAAATTGCAAGAAGTAAAGAGTTCAAACTTTTTTAATAGAGAAAACACAATTTAAACACAATCCCTCTTTATACTTAAGCCATAGTTAAGAACAAAACAGATAAGACAGGTTCTTAAAAAAGAAAAATATCTTAGAAAGAAAAAATATAAATAAAAACTAGATAGAAAGAGGGAAATGATTATGTTGAATGAAGAAAAGAAAGAACAAACTACAAATTTTATTATGGGTGAAGTAACAGAAGAAACAAATGCAAATAAAGAAAGAGAACGAAATTTTTATGGGAATGCTGCTTATGCAACCTCTTATCAAGAACCGCAAAATAATTGGAATCAAACATTAGAAACTAGAAATACTTCAAAGAAGAAAAAAGGTGGTAAGGCAAAAAGAGGTGTTGTATTTCTTGCAAAAGCGGCTGTATTTGGCATAATAGCAGGAGTAGCATTTACTGGAGTTCAGTATGCAGCAGGAGTAGCAGGTTTCACTCCACAAAAGGTAGCAGAGAGTAATCAAGATACACCAAAGATTCCAGCAACTGTTACAGCAAATAATTCTTCCGTTGTAATTTCTGGAGTAGCAGATATTGTTGAACAGGCAATGCCTTCTGTTGTATCTGTAGTAAGTCGGGTTTCTACTACTCTTACGTATGGGCCATTTTCTATGGGGACACAAGAATATAATTCTAGTGGTTCTGGGTTTATTGTAGGAAAAAATGATACCGAACTTTTAATTGTAACAAATTATCATGTGATTGATTCAGCTCATACAATTACAGTAACATTTTCTGATGCAACACCAGCAGATCAGACAGATGATATTTCAGTTGATGCTATATTAAAGGGTTCCTCAGCGGAGAATGATTTGGCTGTATTGGCAATTCCATTGGAAAGTATTCCAGAAGAAGTGATGTCTTTTATTAAAATTGCTACTTTGGGAAATTCTGATAATTTACGTGTAGGAGAAGGAACGGTAGCGATTGGAAATGCATTAGGCTATGGACAGTCTGTAACAACTGGAGTAGTGAGTGCGTTAAACAGAGAAGTGAATGTAGACAATATTTCTTATCATGCAATTCAGACAAGTGCAGCAATTAACCAGGGAAATAGTGGTGGAGCACTATTAAATATGAATGGTGAAGTAATTGGGATTAATTCCGCAAAAACATCTTCTTCTGGTTACTCAGGGACAGTAGTAGAAGGAATGGGATATGCAATTCCAATTTCAGATGCAATGGATATTATTAATGAGTTAATGAATCAGGAAACAGTAATTGTAAAAAGAAGAACAGAAATTGTAGATGCTGATGAGCGAGGATATCTTGGAATTAGCGTAGTGGATACAAGCTCTTCTTATGCAACACTTGGAATACCACTTGGAGTATCAGTACAATCAGTGGAAGAAGAAAGTGCAGCAGAACAGGCTGGGATTCAAAAATATGATATTATTACAAAATTTGATGGAATTTCTGTTAGTTCAAAAGCAGAATTGCAAAATTTACTCCAATATTATCGAGCTGGTGAAACAGTAAAAATTACATTAGAATATGCAGAGGGACGAAATCAATATGTGGAAAATGAAGTAGAAGTAACATTAGGAAAAAGACCAGAAACGGATTTAAGATAAGGAGAAATTACAATTCAGAAAGAATATTTATAAAGTTTTTACTTGTTCATTATTCTTAAGTAAGTTATAATCACTATGGATAGCTGAATGGGAAAAGAAAAAAGGTTAGAGGTGCAGCTTGCTGTGCCTCTTTCCATTGCAAAAAGGCGAGATAGATGGAGAAAGGAATAGTAAAACGATGAGTGAAAATGAGAAAGATAAGAAAGAAACCAGAGTACAAGGTTCTGGTACTACGGCAAGTTCTTCCAAAAAAACAGATGAATATGAAAAAATCTGTTATATGTGTCGCCGTCCAGAAAGCAAAGCTGGAAAGATGGTGGAGATGCCTGGAAATATCAGTGTTTGTACCGACTGTATGCAGAAAACATTTGATTCGATTCAAGGTTCAACAGGGATGCAATATGCCGATTTAATGAAACTTTCGAACTTGAATTTTATGAATCTTTCCGATTTGCATGGGGAGATTCCACAGCGTCAGAAATTAAAAAAGAAAAAACCAAAAGAAGAAAAAAAGGTCGATCCGGTCTTTAATATTCAGAAGATGCCAGCTCCTCATAAGATAAAAGAGAAATTAGATGATTATGTAGTAGGACAAGAACATGCGAAAAAAGTGATTTCAGTAGCTGTTTATAATCATTATAAAAGAATTGCAGCAATGGATGAAAAGCAAAATCAAGAGGTAGAAATTGAAAAATCCAATATGTTGATGATTGGACCAACTGGAAGTGGAAAAACATATCTGGTGCGGACATTAGCAAAATTATTAGATGTGCCTCTTGCAATTACAGATGCAACCTCATTGACAGAAGCAGGTTATATTGGAGATGATATTGAAAGTGTAGTATCAAAATTGCTTGCGTCTGCAAATAATGATGTAGAGAAAGCAGAGCGAGGGATTATTTTTATTGATGAGATTGATAAGATTGCAAAAAAGAAAAATGCACATAGTCGAGATGTCAGTGGTGAATCCGTACAACAAGGTATGTTAAAGTTGTTAGAAGGAGCCGATGTGGAGGTTCCAGTAGGAGCAAATAGTAAAAATGCAATGGTTCCACTAGCTACGGTTAATACTAGTAATATTTTATTTATCTGTGGTGGTGCATTTCCAGATTTAGAGGATATTATTAAAGAACGATTAAATAAACACTCTACAATGGGATTTTCTGGGGAATTAAAAGATCACTATGATAAAGAAAAAAATTTGATGACAAAAGTAACGATAGAGGATTTACGTACTTTTGGTATGATACCAGAATTTTTAGGACGTCTTCCAATTGTTTTTTCATTAGAAGAATTGTCAAAAGAGATGTTAATTCGTGTATTAAAAGAACCAAAAAATGCGATTTTAAAACAATATGAATGTTTACTTGCAATGGACGAAGTACAACTTATCTTTGAAGAAGAAGCTTTAGAAGCAATTGCACAAAAGGCGATGGAAAAGGATACTGGAGCCAGAGCCCTTCGTGCAATTATAGAGGAATTTATGCTGGATATCATGTATGAAATTCCAAAAGATGACAATATTGGGAAGGTAACTGTAACAAAGGCCTATATTGAAAATACAGGAGGACCTCTTATTGAAATGAGAGGAAATAGCCAGTTGACATTGCCATAAAAAATTAGGAGGGACGGAGAACATTAAGACTTTGATAAAGGTCAAGACTTCCATAACCCCATTCCCGATTTGGATAGGTGACAGAAGGCTTTCGATTTGCTCCTCGGATTAGGTAGCTTTTTATCGTACTGCTGTTAAGAAAAATAGCATTTTTTTCAATAATTCCCCAAGATAAAAGGACAGCAGAGGCTCCTGCTACATGGGCGGCTGAGATAGAGGAACCTGTACGAACACCAAAGCGGTTTTCTGGCAGTGGGCCATAAATATTAACACCAGGAGCAGCTAAATCTGGTTTAATGGAAAGACTTCTTGTAAAACCTCTGCCAGAATAAAGATAGATACTGTCATCTGCATGGTTATAAGTGGAGATTGTAATTGCATTTAGTGTAGTAGAAGGTTCTGTAATTGTAATATTAGGGTTTGGTTTTAAAAAACGAGTATCTGCACTTAAAAATTCGTGAATAGGGAGCCAGATGTTATAGACACCTTTTGCCTCTCCTTCTGGATAAATGCGAAGTCTCCAAATACCAGGAACCGGTTCTTCAATTCGTAAAAAGATAAGAACATCATTTAAATAGCCGCCAATTAAATGATATTGTATTGAAATTTTTGTATTTTCAAATAAAAAACGATAGGTATAACTGTTGCCAAGTTTGCCTGTTACTTTAGGAGAGACTTCTCCACTGGGTGATACAATAGAAATGGTAGCAAAAGAGGGAAGCGGCATCCAAAATTCAGCACAAAAGCCTTGTTCTCCTTCTCCTACAATAATTTCTACTGTTTCAAAAGCAGAGACAGAAGGAGCTCCATTTTGTATGGTGGAGAAATCTCCTTGATAGTGTAACGCACGATTTCCTTCATCACCAGCAGAAATAACAACAGCAAGACTAGAAAGTTCTGCAATATTGTTAAGATAATTAGCTAGATTGCTGATACCTGCATGACCACCATTATTTGTACCAAGTGCTAATAAAATAACAAGAGGAACATTCTTAGATTCTGCCATATGAAGAAGATAACTAATCCCACTAAGAATATCTGTTTCTTGATAACAGACGGCGTCTTTTGCAACTAGATAATAGTCCCGAAAAATCTGTTTTGCAGGTTTTAATTTTACCATAGCAATGGAAGCATCTGGTGCTGCTCCGCTAAAATCTCCTTCTGGATAGTCCGATCCAGCAGCAATTCCAGATAAAAATGTTCCATGACCAATGGTATCAATCGATGGAACAACAGAATAGGGATTGTCATTTGCTAAAGCTGTTTGAATTTCTTCTTTTTTATATTCACTCCCATAAAAGAAGCCTTCTGGTGGAGTTCCTGATTGTATACTCTGATCCCAGATCGCTTCTATTTTACTGCTTCCATCAGAAAAACGAAATACTGGATGGGTATAATCAATTCCTGTATCAATAAGACCAATTAAGACACCTTTTCCACGAAATCGGTCGCCTGCTAAATTGCGCAGGCGTATAATACCAGCAGATTCCATACTAGTTGTATCTTGTAAACCATAAAGTTTTGGAAGAACACGATAATTATAAACAACAGAAGTGATATCTGGTATTTTATTAATTGGATAGTGAAAGATAGCCAATCGATTGTTGATCGTTTCCATACAGCCAGAAGTTTCTTTTTCTAAAAGTTCACGGTTAGATTGTCTTTCTATATTTAAAATTAAATCAATATAGTCTTCGGATAAAATCATATCTTGACAGGATTTTTGCATGGTTAAATTAGTTTCATCCATATTTATACTACCTCCAAATAGCAAAGTTTAGGAAAGCTCCAAACGAACTTGGTAGGTTTTTAACCAGTCATTAATTTCAATCAGATAGGCATACATTTGTGGTACAGCCATAAGCTGTCCGAACCATGGCTTTCCTAGATCAGCTGGACTGTTCATCAGTGTAGTTAAATAATTTTGATTGACTAATTTATGAAGAGGTTCTGCTGAATTATCTAAAATTGCTTTTAATTGCGTTTTTAGAAGTGTTTCATATTCTGGATGATAGGTTTTTGGGTAAGGGGATTTTTTGCGGTGCAATACAGCATCTGGAAGATAGTCACAAAAAGCATCCCGAAGCAGAGCTTTGACTTCTTGATTGTGGTATTTATATTCCCATGGGACATTGTAAAGGTATTGAATAAGCCGATGATCTGCAAATGGAACTCGAACTTCTAAACCAGAGGCCATAGTCATACGATCTTTGCGATCTAATAAGGTAGTCATAAACCAAGAAGTATTTAGATAGCTAATTTCCCGCTGCCGTTTTTTAATAGGAGATTCTTCTGGCAGGTAGGAAACTCTTGCCATAGTTTTTTCATATTGAGAAGCAACATATTCTTCAAGTGGAAGAAGTGCAGCAATTTCTGGATGAAGGACTTCCTGACGGAAAGAGAAATTTTTGGACCATGGGAAGGTTTTCTTTTGATAAATTTCTTCATCTCGGAACCATGGATAACCACCAAAGATTTCATCTGCACATTCTCCTGAAAGGCAAACGGTATGATGCTGTTTGATTCCCTTGGCAAAATGTAGCATAGAGGAATCTACATCAGCCATTCCAGGCAGATCTTTGGCACGTACTGCTTCAAAAAGACATTGATAAAGTTCTTGGTTACTACAGTATAGATAGGTGTGATCCGAATTTAGAGCATTGACCATAATCTGTACATAAGGACGATCTTCGGAAGGCTGAAAAGAGGAGGCTTTAAAGTATTTTGTATTATCTACATAGTCAAAGGAGTAGGTGGAAAGGCGTTTTCCTTCTTTTTTTAATAGAGAGGATGCAACAGAAGAGATTAGGCTAGAATCCACACCACCAGAAAGCAGCGTACATAAGGGAACATCAGAAACAAGCTGTCTTTTAATGGCATCTGTAAGTAAGAAACGAACATGTTCCACTGTCTGCTCGTAGGTTTCTGTATGCTCTTTAGCAGTTAGGGTAAAATATGGGTAACAGCGGATACCAGAATAATCGATATAGGCTGCATAGCCTGGTTGGATTTCATGGATTCCTTGATAGACACCACAGCCTGGGGAGCGAGCAGGGCCTAATCCAAAAATTTCACAAAGTCCATAGATTCCAATTACTGCTTCTTTTCCTGGATAAGCTAAAATTGCTTTTATTTCAGAAGCAAATAAAAAACGGTTGTCAAAAAAACTATAAAAAAGAGGCTTTACTCCAAAACGATCTCGACAAAGAAATACACCTTGACGCAGGCCATCCCAGATAGCAAAGCTATAGATACCATTGAGTTTTTCAGGTGCTGCTTCTTGGAAGGCAATATAGGTGTAAAGTAATACTTCTGTATCACAGGAAGTAGTGAAAGAGTAGCCTTTGGAGATAAGCTCCGATTTTAATTCTTGTGTATTATAAAGTTCACCATTATAGACAATCACATATTCTTTTCCGTCTACAATTCGGCGCATAGGTTGAGCACCTCTGTCAGGATCGATGACAGCTAGACGTGCATGAGCACAAGCAAAGTTTTTATTGAGATAGGTATCGAAATGATCAGGGCCTCTATGGTGAAGGGTTTTGCCCATTGTTTCGCAAATTTTTTGATTGGGTATTAGATGATCCGTTAAAGGTCTATGAAAATCGCAAAAACCAGCTATTCCGCACATATTTGAAACCTCCTTAAAAAAAATAAGCTGTTATATGCTTAGTATATGTAAAAAATTTGGTTTTGTTTCTTTTATTTTTGGCTGGTTTTTTCTAAGTTCTGGTAGAAAATTGTGGATTAGGTATTGCTTTTTATTTGCAGATTTGATAGAGTGAAGAGGTAAGGAATAAAATACAAGCGTCATAGATATGGCGGGAAATGAGGTTATAAATGGAAAAGGAAGAATTAGATTTAGAATTTGACGATACGGTTACTTTGACATTAGATGATGGAGAAGAAGTAGAATGTGCTGTAATTGCAATCTATCCTGTAGAGGGAAAAGATTATATTGCTTTACTTCCTATGGAAGGAGAGGCAGCAGATACAGGAGAAGTGTATTTATATCGATATGAGGAGGACGAAGAGGGAAATCCAAATTTGTCAAATATTGAGGAAGATGAAGAATATGAAAATGCAGCGGATGCATTTGACGAATTGTTGGATATGGAAGAGTTTGACGAGATAATAGATGAGACCGAATTAGAAGAAATTGTAGATGTAGAGGAATAAAAAAATCCTTGACAAATCTTATAAATTTCATTATATTAACTATAAATCTTTTTCTGTTTGATAGGAATAGAAATAAAAGAAATATGGAAATTGAATAGGAAACATGTAAGGAAAAAGAGGAGTACTTCAAAGAAAACGCTTAGAGAGGAAAGTTTATAAGCTGAAAGACTTTCTGCGGATGGCTTAGAAGGAAGGTAGCTTTGGAACAGGATAATTGAACGACAAAACATAAAATCGAAAGAAAAGATAAAATGTAAAGTAGATTATCACGGATTCACCCACGTTATCGGGTAAGAGGCTGTTATCGGATGTTCTGAAGCAGTGAATAAGGTGGTACCGCGTAGATTACGCCCTTTATCAGAATGATAAGGGGTGTTTTTTTTGTACAAGAATAAAGAAATAAGAAACGTGCAAAAGCACAGAAACGAGGAAGAATATGAAAGAATTAGAAAAAAATTATAATCCAACTGAGATTGAACCACGACTTTATGAGAAATGGGTTCAAAAACGTTATTTTCATGCAGAAGTCGATCGGAGCAAAAAGCCTTTTACAATTGTAATGCCACCTCCTAATATTACAGGACAGCTTCATATGGGACATGCTTTGGATAATACAATGCAGGATATTTTAATTCGCTATAAACGTATGCAAGGATATAATGCACTTTGGCAGCCAGGCACGGATCATGCTTCTATAGCAACAGAAGTTCGGGTAATGGAAGCTTTAAAAGAACAAGGAATTTGTAAAGAAGAATTAGGACGAGAGAGATTTTTAGAGAAGGCATGGGAATGGAAAAAGGAATATGGTGGACGAATTATCAATCAATTAAAGAAAATGGGGTCATCAGCGGATTGGGAAAGAGAACGTTTTACAATGGATCAAGGATGTTCAGAGGCCGTTTTGGAAGTCTTTATTCGACTGTATGAAAAAGGGTGGATTTATAAAGGATCTCGAATTGTAAATTGGTGTCCTGTTTGCCAGACTTCCATTTCAGATGTAGAAGTCGAACATGAGGAGCAGGAGGGATATTTTTGGCATATCCTTTATCCAGTAAAGGGAAGTGAAGAGTTTGTAGAAATTGCTACTACAAGACCGGAAACGCTGCTTGGAGATACTGCTGTAGCAGTAAATCCAGACGATGAACGGTATCAGCATCTGATTGGAAAGACGTTGATTTTACCGTTAGTTGGACGAGAAATTCCTGTAATTGCAGATAGTTATGTAGATAAAGAGTTTGGGACAGGATGTGTAAAAATTACACCAGCACATGATCCAAATGATTTTGAAGTAGGAAAACGACATTCTTTACAAGAAATTACTGTGATGAATGATGATGCTACTATCAATAAAAATGGTGGAAAGTATGAAGGAATGGATCGCTATGAAGCTCGCAAGGTTATTGTAAAGGAATTGGAAGAAGCAGGGCTTTTGGTAAAAGTAGTTCCTCATAGTCATAATGTAGGAACCCATGATCGCTGCAATACAACAGTAGAGCCAATGATAAAACAACAGTGGTTTGTAAAGATGGATCAAATGATTCAGCCAGCAGTAGAAGCAGTGAAAAAAGGCGAAGTAAAACTTTTACCAGAACGAATGGAGAAAATTTATTTTAATTGGACGGATCATATTCGGGATTGGTGTATTTCTAGACAACTTTGGTGGGGACACCAGATTCCGGCTTATTATTGTAAGGACTGCAAAGAATTTGTAGTGGCTAAAAAGAATCCGGGAAAGTGTCCAAAGTGTGGCTGTACTACAATGACACAAGATCCAGATACACTTGATACTTGGTTTAGTTCGGCTTTGTGGCCATTTTCTACATTGGGATGGCCAGAAAAAACAGAGGAGTTGGATTATTTTTATCCAACTGATGTATTGGTAACAGGGTATGATATTATCTTTTTCTGGGTAATTCGTATGATATTTTCTGGGTATGAACAGATGGAAAAAGCACCATTCCATACAGTATTATTTCATGGATTGATACGAGATGCACAGGGACGGAAAATGAGCAAATCGTTGGGAAATGGAATTGATCCATTGGAGATTATTGAAAAGTATGGTGCAGATGCGCTGCGTATGACACTGGTAACTGGAAATGCACCTGGAAATGATATGCGTTTTTATCAGGAAAGAGTAGAGGCAAGTCGAAATTTTGCAAATAAAGTATGGAATGCTTCTCGATTTATTATGATGAATTTAGAAAAAGCGGATACTTCAAAAGTAAAGCTTTCCGATTTAACAGCTGCAGATCAGTGGATTTTATCAAAAGTAAATACATTGACAAAAGAAGTTACAGAAAATTTGGATAAATATGAGTTAGGAATTGCACTTCAAAAAGTATATGATTTTGTATGGGAGGAATTTTGTGACTGGTATATTGAGATGGTAAAACCTCGTCTTTGGAAAGAAGAGGATACAACAAAAGCGGCAGCTCTTTGGACATTAAAAACAGTATTGATTACTTCTTTGAAATTGTTGCATCCTTATCTGCCATTTGTTACAGAAGAAATTTTTTGTAATTTACAAGAAGAAGAGGAATCCATTATGGTTTCTGAATGGCCTTTATGGAAGGAAGAATGGAACTTTGCAAAACAAGAAAAAGAAGTTGAGCTAATAAAAGAAGCCGTTCGTGGTATTCGAACCGTTCGTACCAGTATGAATGTAGCACCAAGTAAGAAAGCGACAGTATATGTAGTAACAGAGGAGGAAGAAGTTCGAAAAATATTTGAGAACAGTAAAGTATTTTTTGCTATGCTTGCTTTTGCCAGTGAAGTGTTTATACAGTCAGATAAAGCAAATATTGCAGAAGATGCAGTGTCAGCAGTGATTCATAGAGCAGTGATTTATATGCCATTTGCTGAATTGGTAGATATCGAAAAGGAGATTGCTCGATTAGAAAAGGAACAGGAGCGTCTGAAAAAAGAATTGGTACGAGTAAATGGGATGCTTGGGAATGAACGGTTTGTAAGTAAGGCACCAGAAGAGAAGATTGCAGAGGAAAGAGAAAAACTTGTGAAGTATACGGAAATGATGGAACAGGTAGAGAAGCGGTTAGAACAGCTTCAAAAATAAAAATATTTTACATTCAAAGAGTCTTTTAGTTTTGGTTATTTAAAATGAAAAAGATTCTTTGAATGTAACTATTTGCATATTTTAAAGTTTTACAATGGACTAGTAAATCGCAATTAAAAAGGGGAAATGGTTTTGCTCTTTTAAAAAGTCACGTATGGTTCGGACATCTTGTTCTTTTCCATAGATAGCATTTAAGAAGCGGTATTGCCCTTTTGCATGATACTTGATTGTGACAAAGTGAAAGGATTTTCCGGTATGATACATAAAAATACCAGATGGGGTGTAAAGTTTGCCGGCAGTAGATGGAAGGTGTATACAAAATTTTACCTTGCAACCAGAAAAGATACGTAAATACAGATATAAAAGGACAACAGACATACCAGCTTTTCCTCCTAGAAATAGGGTATGAGAAAGCTGATTTTTTATTTTTTCCATATTTGCTGGCTTTTTTTGAAGTTTTAAGTAATTGTAAACTGCGATCCAGCCACAGCCATTTTGTGAGGATGGATATTTTCCAAAAGGAAGGTCTGTAAAAGCTCCTTGATTGATGATATAACCATCTTTTGAAAATGCATTTTCGTACATAGTGATTCCTCCTGATTTTTGTGAAAATGTAGTTATAGAAAGTCTTCTGGATTGTGATATTCTTTGCTTTGAGTAAATCCTCTTCCATGTACCTCATTTACTTGATTTATAATTAAAAAGGCATTTGGATCAATCGATAGAACTAATTCATTTAGATGAAATAGTTCTCGTTGGGATAGAATAGTAAGGATGGTACAAGTATTTTGGTTAGAGTAACCTCCTTTTGCTAGAAGAAGAGTGGTTCCTCGGTCTAATTGATTTTGAATTGCATAGTTGATTTTTTCATATTCGGAACTAATAATTTTAACTTGTATTTGATGTTTTCCATATACTAATAATTTTTCTAGAAAGAAGGTATAAATACAGGTAAGAAGGATTCCATATAAAATCTGCTCTCGATTAGAGAAGAACATCTGTGAGATTAAAATAACAGTGTCAAAGACATATAAACTAATTGAAACAGAAATTCCTGTCTTTTTTTGCAAAATAAGAGGGGGAATATCCATTCCTCCAGTGGAAGCACCAGCACGAATCACAAGACCAATTCCTACACCAATAAAAAGCCCAGCAAATATAGTTGCTAACATAGCATCATTGGTTAAAAGCCCAATTTTTAATTGTAATTTTTGAAAAATAGCTAGAAAAAAGGGATAAAAAAGGGTACTAACTAAGGTGGTCAGCGCAAAATTTTTTCCAAGTATCCATAGGCCAAGAAAAAACATAATAAGGTTAAAGAAAGAGACAAATACAGTAACAGGAATAGAAAACATATAATTTGCAAAGAGTGCAAGTCCTGTAGATCCTCCAGTAATTAATCCATTTGGAAGAATAAAGAAAGCAACAGCAGCACCATAAACAAGATTGCCGAATAAAATAATACATAATTTTTTCATCATATCATTCCTTTTTGGTCTAAATTTTTATTCTAATTTTGTTGATGTAATTTCTTTTAGTATACACAATTTTAAGAAACTTGTACATTAAAAATATTAGAAAATAAATTGGATATAGAAAGAATAAATGTACCTCTTGAAAAAAATCCCAATTATGCTACACTGTAAGAAATACGCAGAAAGGAGGTAAAAGATTTTGTTAAAAGATTTAGTGGCAAAAAACCGTTCCTATCGTAGATTTTATGAAGAGCCGATTTCAATAGAAACGCTAAAGGAACTGATTGCCTTAGCAAGGATAACGCCATCTACGGCAAATTCACAGGCTTTAAAATATCGTTTGGTTTATACAAAAGAGGAAAATGAAAAGGTATTTCAGACATTACATTGGGCAGGCGCACTTTTTGATTGGGATGGACCAGAAGAGGGAGAGCGACCAAGTGCTTATATTATTATCTTGTGTGATCAGACTCTAGGAAAGAATAAAATGACAGATGATGGTATTGTGGCACAGACAATTTTACTTGGAGCAGTAGAGAAGGGATTAGGAGGTTGTATATTAGGGAATGTAGACCGAAAGGAATTAGCAAAATTGCTTCAAATTGATATGGAACGCTTTACAATTGACCTTGTATTGGCATTAGGAAAGCCAAAAGAAACGATAGTATTAACAGAATTACCAGAAAATGGAGATACTCGTTACTATAGGGATAAGGAACAGGTTCATTATGTTCCAAAACGTTCTTTAGAGGATTTGATACTAAAATAGAAATTAGGTTTTATTAAAAAATTGGAGGAAAGTATGAAAGAATGGGAAGATAAGATTCGAAAAGTGGTTCCTTATGTTCCGGGAGAACAACCAAATAAAAAACATATGATTAAATTAAATACAAATGAAAATCCTTATCCGCCGGCTCCTAAAGTAAAAACAGTAATAAAGGAAATGGATGATACAAAATTTCGGCTTTATCCAGATCCAACTGCAAATGCATTAGTAAAAGCAATTGCCGAGCAATATCAATTAGAAGAAAATCAGGTATTTGTTGGAGTGGGATCAGATGATGTATTAGCTATGGCATTTTTGACTTTTTTTAATTCAGATAAGCCTATTTTATTCCCAGATATTACGTATTCTTTTTATGATGTATGGGCAGATATGCTTCGAATTCCCTATCAGACACAGCCGTTGGATGAAAATTTCCAAATTTGTTTCATGGATTATGAAAAGGAAAATGGAGGTGTGATTTTTCCTAATCCAAATGCTCCAACAGGGATATTGGTTAATCTAGATTTTATTGAAGAAATTTTAAAGCAAAATCAGGATGTCATTGTGATCGTTGATGAGGCCTATATTGATTTTGGTGGAATATCCGCTTTACCATTACTAAAAAAATATGAAAATCTTTTGATTGTACAAACCTTTTCAAAATCTCGTTCTCTGGCAGGAATTCGAATTGGATATGCAATGGGGAATCCTGCATTAATTCAAGCAATGCAAGATGTGAAGTACTCATTTAATTCTTATACTATGAATCTGCCTTCTATTCAAATTGGTGTGGCAGCAGTACAAGATACTTCCTATTTTGAAAAGACAAGAGAAAAAATCATTGCGACAAGAGAATGGACAAAGGTAAAGTTAAAAGAATTGGGATTTTCTTTTGCGGATTCTATGACCAATTTTATTTTTGTAACACATAAAAGTTATGCAGCAAAAGATATTTTTGAATATTTAAAAACAAGAGATATTTATGTACGCTATTTTTCTAGTAATCCTCGAATCCAAAACTATCTACGTATTTCGATAGGGACCGATCAGGAGATGGATTGTTTGATTGCAGTATTAAAGGAATATTTAAAATAAAATCAGTTATCCTATACAAAGAGAAGAAAAGAAAAAATACAATATAATTCTATTTAGAAAGGTTTATTTATGGAAATAATAATGAATATAATCCGTGGTATTTTGATAGGCATTGCAAATGTCATTCCCGGAGTAAGTGGTGGAACTATGGCAGTATCATTAGGTATTTATGATAAGATTATTTCTTCTGTTACAGGAATCATAAGACATTTTAAAGAAAGTATGTGGTTTCTTTTACAGATTTTTATTGGTGTGGGAATTGGGATTATTGGATTTGCTTATGCGATTGAGTTTTTATTTGGAAAATATCCGTTTCCAACAGCAATGGCTTTTATTGGCTTAATTATTGGTGGAATACCAATGATGTTAGATGCATTACAATTAGATTTAAGAAGGAAACATAAGAAAATAGGGGCTGGGCATGTGAGCGCATTTTTGCTTTTATTTGCTTTAGCAGTTGCACTTCCTTTGATAGGAACAGGAACAGAAGCCGATCTTAGTACTATACAAGTGAAAACAATTGTGATTCTATTTTTTATTGGAATGATTACTTCCGCAACTATGGTAGTACCAGGAGTTAGTGGCTCTATGGTGCTGCTGATATTAGGATATTATAATAGTATTATCAGTGAGATTACTGGATTTTTAGATGCCTTAAAAGAAATGAATCTTACTGGGGTAGGACATGGGTTTGCTGTATTAATGCCATTTGGAATTGGTGTGATTGTTGGAATTGTTGTGATTGCAAAATTAATTGAATGGTTGTTTGCGCATTATCGTGCAATAACATATAGTGCAATTCTTGGTCTTATTTTGGCTTCTCCATTTGCAATTTTTATCAATCAGTATAAAACGGGAACCCTTTCTTTTTCTATTCCAACTGTGTTAATTGGTGTAGTTCTTATGCTGATAGGTACTTATGTAGCTTGGTTTTTGGGAGGTTTGGGTTCACAAGATTAAAAGAAATTAAAGAAACAGTGAAGTCGGGGGAAACAAAGAAAAAGATAGGATAGGTAGGATATAGTATGGAAAGCAAAAGAACAAAATATGGAAAAATGTTATTAAATATGGGAGTTACATTAGGAGGAATTCTACTTGTTTGTTTTGTAGCCCCAAAATTTCTTTCCTTTTTTATGCCATTTTTGATTGGGTGGATAATTTCAATGATAGCCAATCCATTAGTAAGATTTTTGGAAAGAAAGTTAAAAATAGTTAGAAAACATAGCTCAATTGTAATTATTATTGCCACGATTGCATTGATTGTAATAGGTGGATATTTTTTGGTTGTTCGAACATTTATGGAAATTCTTGGTTTTATTACAGAGTTACCAGATATGTATGCAAATTTACAGTTGCAATTTGTGGATATTGGTGAGAAATTTGAACATTTTTTTGAATTGCTTCCAATTGAAATACGAGTAAGCTTAAAAAATTGGGGAAATACATTAAGTAGTTATTTATCCGATGTAGTAGCAGCAATTGGAGTGCCGACAGTAGAGGCGGCAGGAAGTGTAGCAAGAAATATTCCAAATGCATTTGTAATGTTTGTAGTAACAATGATGTCTGCTTATTTTTTTATAGCCGATCGGGAAAGAATTGTAGGAACCGTACGTAGGATTATGCCAAAATCGGTTATGCAGCATTGTGATCGCATTTATGCACAAATTAAGAAATTAATTGGCGGATATTTTGCAGCACAGTTTAAGATTATGGGAATTGTGGCATTAATTTTGTTTATAGGGTTCTTACTTTTGCGAGTGCGATATGCAATTTTATTTGCTGCTTTGATTGCATTTTTGGATTTTCTTCCTTTTTTTGGAACAGGAACGGCATTGATTCCATGGGCAGTTGTATTGTTTTTAGCAGGCGATTATGGAACAGCGATTGGATTAATTATAATTTATCTGATTAGCCAAGTGGTACGTCAGATTATTCAGCCTAAGATTGTAGGAGATAGTATGGGGCTTGATCCATTGTCTACTTTATTTTTTATGTATATTGGATTTAAAATAAAGGGAATTGCTGGTATGATTTTAGCAGTTCCAGTAGGTGTGATTTTAATTGAATTGTTTCATGCAGGTGTATTTGAGCCGCTTACAGATGGGATAAAGGAAATTATAACGGATATCAATGAATATAGAAAGAGGTAATGGGTATACTACCTTATGAAGTGATAATGATGCTTAATAAGGAGGAATTTAAGATGCCAGTATTGGATTGTAATGTGACTAGTTGTATTCATAATGCGAATGAACGTTGCTGTAAGGGCAATATTTTAATTGAAGGAGCAGAGGCAAAAGATTCGAATGCTACCTGCTGTGCTAGTTATTATGAAAGAGAAGAAGATTCTTATCGCAATCAATATGAATCCCCAGATACGAAACTTCAGGTGGATTGTGAAGCACATCATTGCCGATTTAATAGTGATAATGAATGTCATGCAGAGCATATTGGAATTGCTGGAACCAATGCAACCTGTTGTGATGAAACACGGTGTGCCAGCTTTCAGTGCACTTGCGGGTGTCGGTAAGAAGATAGAAAGGGACTTAAAAAAACTCCCCTAATAAAAAAGAACACTTTCAGGAATAAAATCGGAAAGTGTTCTTTTTTATAGTTAATCTAAATTTTTTTATTTTATTATCCTCGGAAATCGATATGCTGGCCAACTGCTTTTTCCTGTTCTGTCTGTACAAAATCACTTTTTGTAGAGTAGGTAATCTCTTCTATTTTTTTCAATAGTTCTTGAATAGAAGAAGCAGTAACTGTTACAAGATCTTCTTTTGACGTGGCATGTTCCGCCTTTTTTTCTTCCTCTGCTTTTTTGGCATCTCTTTTGTCATTTGCTTTCTTTTGTTCCGCTTTTTTTTCTGCATTTTTTTCAATTCGTTTTTTCTGGGCAGCTAAAGAGCGATCGACAACCGCAAAGAAAGAAGCGGTTCCATTATTGTCTACTTGCATACCAAAACCTTTTACAGAAGAAGCATTGTTTCCAAGACTAGATTTTAATTCTGGAAGTTTGGTAGTAGCATTTTGAATAATTCCTTCATATTGCTTTCGGTATGCTTCATCGGTGGCCATTCTTTCTAATTTTTCCTCATCAATTAAAACAACCATTTTGTAAGGATTTGCATAGCTTCCAGCTTGGGATTTTGCGGTTTCTTTCATTTCATTGCTGACTAGGATAAAGTCCATATTGGAGAATTTTTTCTTTAATTTTTGGTAATATTCAGAAGCTTTTTCGCTTAATTCTGGTTTACCAATCGTTTTTCCATAGGAATTACTTTTTTTGGATTTTTGATAAGTTTCGTGAACAGCATTAGCTTGTGCGCTGTTTTCAATAATTTCTGCTGATAACATAGTAAAGTCCTCCTTATATTCTTATTATTTTGATTGATAGAATCGTTCTTGTTATTTTCTATATCGGTTTTGTAGTTCAGTTTTATAAGAGAAAATATTTATCTTGACAAAAAGAAAATATCATGTTAAACTACAAGAGTTGTGTAAAAAACACAAAAAGAACAATAAAGTAGAGTATCCACTCTCACCTCAGCGCAATGGCGACTCAGGTTAATCAGAGATCTTAGTATGTGCAGATAACAGAAATTGTTATCTTGTTCGATAGATGAGAATTTTGAGTGGATAGTCGATCTATCCACTTTTTTTCGCGGATAAATTTTTATCGAAATATGTTATGGAGGTGCACAGTTATTAGCGATTTAATGATTAACGAACAGATCAGAGATAAAGAGATACGTCTGATAGGTGAAGACGGAGAACAGTTAGGGATTATGTCAGCCAGAGATGCCCTTAAGATAGCAAGGGAGGCCGATCTTGATTTGGTAAAGATTGCGCCTACAGCCAAACCACCGGTATGTAAAATTGTAGATTATGGAAAATACCGTTATGAACTTGCAAGAAAAGAGAAAGAGGCTAAGAAAAAACAAAAAGTCATCGATGTAAAGGAAATTCGTTTATCTCCCAATATTGATGAGAATGATTTAAATACAAAAGTAAATGCAGCAAAGAAATTTATCACAAAAGGAGATAAAGTAAAGGTTACTTTAAAGTTCCGAGGCAGAGAGATGGCACATATGGCTAACAGTAAAGTAATTCTGGATGTTTTTGCTGAGAAGTTAAAGGATATTGCGGTAGTCGAGAAACCAGCTAAACTGGAAGGAAGAAGTATGCAGATGACATTAGCTGAAAAGAAGTAGAGAGTAAAGATTGATTAAGGAGGAAATAGAATATGCCAAAGGTAAAGACATGTAGAGGAGCTGCAAAACGTTTTAAGAAGACTGGTACTGGTAAATTAAAAAGAATGAAAGCTTATAAATCTCATATATTAACAAAGAAATCTGCAAAGAGAAAGAGAAATTTAAGAAAAGCAACAATAACAGATGCAAGTAATGTTAAGAATATGAAGAAGATTTTACCTTATTTATAAAATAGAGGAAATTTGAATTTCTAGAGACAGAGAGAATGAAGAATATAAAGAAAGGAAAAGCTATTTAGATCATTACAGGAATTACCGATGAGTCGGGATTTGATGTTTAGTAGCAGGATTTAAGAATGGCAAGAGTAAAAGGCGGTTTAAACGCAAAAAGAAGACATAAAAAGATATTGAAATTAGCAAAAGGATATAGAGGAGCAAGATCAAAACAGTACCGGGTTGCAAAGCAGTCTGTTATGAGAGCGTTAGCAAGCTCTTATGTAGGAAGAAAAGAGAGAAAAAGACAATTCCGCCAATTGTGGATTGCACGTATTAATGCAGCAGCTAGAATGAATGGTTTATCTTATAGTAAATTGATGTATGGATTGAAACTAGCTGGAGTTGATATGAACCGGAAGATGTTATCCGAATTGGCAATTAATGATGCAGAAGGTTTTGCTACATTAGCAGAATTGGCAAAAAGTAAATTGGCTTAATGATAAAAAATAGCTTTCTTACCCCCGATTAGTGAGGATTCGGGGGTTTAGAAAAGTTAAAATATTTTTTATAAAAATACTTGACATTTTAGAAAAGATAAGTATAATAAGAAAAGATAGATTTTCCTCGATAGCTCAATGGTAGAGCACTCGGCTGTTAACCGAGTTGTTGCAGGTTCGAGCCCTGCTCGGGGAGTTAAAAAAAGTCTGTAAACCGTAGGTTTATGGACTTTTTTGAGTTTAATTTATAAAAATTATAGTAACTAGATTATATAAAACCAATTTAAGAAAAAAGAATAATTTTGATAGAATAATTTTAACGGGAAAGTCCGCAGACAGGGGGAACTATCTGCGGACTTATTAGGGGATATATGGTCAAAAACTTGACCAGACCAATATTGTTTTGAAAAATCAAAACAATGGGGAAATGGTCTTAAACGAAAATTCGATAAAAGCACATTTTAGTTTGCTTTGCTCTAAATGTCTCAATTCATATCAAAGCATAATTATAATATAATAAAATCAAAAAATAATCTACGAAAAAAATGTTTAAACGACAATGAATCACAGATTTTTTGCTCTTTTTGTAGAATTATGTGGATAGTGGGTAGGGGATAGGGTTAAATTTTTATTTAATAATGAATAATAGAAAAAAATATGCTAAACTAAGAAAAAGAACTTATTTGATATGACTTTAGCAAATACAAAGGAAAGCAGGAGAAAGAGAATGAATAATATAGAGAATTTTAAGATAACAAAAATAAAAAGAGAAGCTTATTTTTCAATGAAAGATCCGCATATTCATGTAAATTCTTATGAAATATATTTTTTATTAACAGGAAAAAGACGTTTTTTTCTAGAACATACCTTATATACATTAGAAAAAGGAGATGTCTTATTAATTGAAAAGGGGAATATTCATCGTTCTACTTATACACAGGAAAACGCACTATCACATGAAAGATATGTGATTTGTTTTACAGAGGAGTATATGACCAGTTTTCAAGAACTTTATGGAAAAGAATTTATTCAAAGATGCTTTCAAAGACCACATATTAAAATTCCAATCAATCGAAGGGAATATATTTTAAATCTATTTGAACGGATGGAAACAGAGTATAAAAATAAGGATGAATATTCCAATCTATTAATAAAGGGATATTTACATGAATTATTAGTATTTTTCTTACGTTATCAGAGGATACAAGAGACAGGAATAGAAGAGTTAGATGAAATTGATGAAGCGATTCAAAATGTAGCAAAGTATATTAGTGGAAATTATAATATAGCGATTAGTTTAGAAGATGCAGCGAAACGAGCAAATATGAGTCCAACGTATTTTTCTAGAAAATTTAAGCGAGTAACGGGGTTTGGGTTTAAAGAGTACCTTTGTAATATTCGACTAAAGGAGGCAGAGAAGCGATTGCTTCAGACGAAAAAGAGCATTACAGAAATTGCACTTGAATGTGGATTTAATGATAGTAATTATTTTGGAGATGTATTTAAAAAAGCCAAAGGCATATCACCACATCAATATCGTAAGAATAAAGGGATTTTATAGTATTCTAGAATCAGATAGGCAGATAAGGAACCTCTGCCTTCTTTTTTACATATGATATAGTGTAAGAACAAAATTGTTCTGAAAGGAAAAGAATATGACGGCTTATCTTTTAATTGGTCAGGATAAACGATTAGAGGAACTTTATAAGATGTTAAAGCAAAAGGGAAAACAGGTAATGTATATTCAGAAAGAATTAGAGATAGAGACTTTGGAACGTTACCCGATTGAACAGGGGAAAAAAACGGTTTGTGTAGTCGGAAGAATACCACAAGAAATAGAAACTGCTCTGAAAGAGAAAGGGGCAGTTTTTTTTCATATGCTGACAGATAAAAGATGTAAAAATTTTAATGCAATTGCTACAGCAGAAGGGGCTATTGCACATGCTATACTAATGAGTCCATGGAATCTAGAAGGTAGTTCTGTATGTATTTTAGGATTTGGAACTTGTGGTCGTGTGCTGGCAGAAAAATGTAAGGCATTAGGAGCCAAAACAACTGTAGTAGTAAGAAGAGAAGAAGCGGCAAAAGCTGCCGAAAAAGAGGGGCATCAAGTGATTTGGGTTGAGGAGCTTGTAGAAAAAGCAAAAGAATTTTATTATCTTTTTAATACAGTTCCTGCCGTACTTGTTACAGATAACGTTTTGGAAAAACTAAGGAAGGATGTGATCTTAATTGATATTGCATCGAAAGAAGGAGGAATTGATTATAAGGCAGCAAAAACTCATCAGATAAAAGCAGTTCAAATTTTAAGAATTCCTGGACGTTTTGCTGCGAAATCTTCCGCTAAAAAATTATGTGAAATTTTACTGGCACAAGAGGAATGAACAACCATTTAGCAAAGTTACAGAAGTCTTGTACCAGGATAGGAAAAGAGGGATTCCTTATGAGGTTATATGATAAAAGAATAGGAATGGCTTTGACCGGTTCCTTTTGTATGTATGAGAAAATTTATACGGAGATGAAACACTTAGTAGAAGAAGGAGCAAAAGTAACACCCATTTTTTCAAATCATGCGAAAAGTATAGATTCTCGTTTTGGAAAGGCAGAGGATTTTTTAAAAAAGGCAGAAGAGATTACTGGAAATACCCCAATTCTTACAATACCAGAAGCAGAACCAATTGGGCCAAAAAATCTTTTTGATATTTTATTGATTGCTCCTTGTACTGGAAATACACTGGCGAAATTTGCAAATGGAATTACAGATACTCCTGTATTAATGGCAGCAAAATCACATCTAAGAAATAATCGGCCATTGGTAATTTCGTTATCTAGTAATGATTCACTTAGTATGAATTTAAAAAATATTGGATTATTGATGAATACAAAACATGTATATTTTGTCCCATTTGGACAGGATAGCTGTGTAGGAAAACCAAATTCAATGATTGCGCATACGGATTTAATTCTTACAACATTAGAAGAAGCATTAGAAGGAAAACAGATACAACCAGTAATTCTTAGTCCAATTCATCAGTGTTTTGGACGTTAAGCAAAGCTTAAGCTGCTGCATCAGTAAAAAAAGATTACAAATGCAGCAGCCTTTTTATGCCTTATGATTAAGCGCAGTCATAATGTAAGAGTAAATATCTTGACTGTTATCCCGCCAATTAAAACACATTCGTTCCGCATATTCTTCCGTTGGTACAGCAATATTTAACTCAATTAGAGTAGAGGAACCTTCTTTAACCTGACAGTGAACAATATAATCCTTATTTGTCGATTTATAATAATCAGCAATGGTTCCAACTTCATTGCGAAGTTCATATTTGTTTTCAATTAAATAGGCATCGATTTCTTCTTTAATCAAGTCAGATACTTTATTTCCAAAAAAACGAAGGGTTTCTTCTCCTTGTGAAGTCATTAAGTAATAAGTGGTATGACGAATGGTTTTTGTACTAATAAGAGCTACATCTAAGAGCTCAGATAAGATTCGCTGTAAGGTAAAGTAATTGGTATATTCTTTTCCTAGTATAAAATTGGAGATTTGTGCATTAGTAAGAGGAAAATTAACCTTACTTAACATATATAATACCATTAATTTGTATAGAGTCAGTACTTCTGTTGACATAGTAGGCTCCTTCCCTGATAGGCACCACGCAGTTTCATTTCTCGATGAAGTGAATTTAATACACCACGTTTATTTTGACTCCATAGAGGAGCTAAAAGTAAGTCTTTTGGCCCATCTCCAGTAACACGATGAATAACGATATCTGGTGATAATTGTTCAATACATTGAATAAGAATAGAAAGGTATTCCTCTTGTGTAAGAACAGAAAAAAGTTGTTTTTGATAAAGTTCTGCAAGTTGTGTGCCACGTAAAATATGCAGAAGCTGCAACTTAATTCCATCACAGCCAATTTGATTAAGATAGGAAATTGTAGAAAGCATATCTGCATTTGTTTCATAGGGAAGTCCTAAAATAATATGTGTAATTACAGTAAGATGCCGTTTTTTAAGCTGCATGACAGCATCTTCATATACAAAAAGTGGATAGCCACGATGGATAAAGTCAGCAGTTTTATTATGCATTGTTTGCAAACCTAATTCAATCCATACAGGTTTGATTTGGTTGAGTTCTTCTAATAGGTCTAAAACGGGTTTTCCTAAACAGTCCGGGCGTGTAGCAATGGAAAGAATTACAATATCTGGATGAGAAATTGCTTCTGTAAAAAGAAGACGTAAGGTTTCAACTGGTGCATAGGTATTTGTATAGGCTTGAAAATAAGCGATATAATGGTTACAATGCCGTTTTTTTTGAATTTTTTTCTTTTCCTGTTCAATTTGTTCGGTAATGGAGAGCAGATGGGAGGCAGCAAAGTCGCCAGAACCACCAGCACTGCAAAAAATACAGCCTCCTGTTCCAACCATACCATCCCGATTTGGACAGTTCATACCACCATTTAAAGCAAGCCGATAGATTTTTTCTCCATAGGTTTGTTTTAAATAAAAATCTAAAGAATAATAAGGTTTTTGGTTCCAGTCCATATTAGTTTATATGGCTTTTTACTGCATTGCTGACTATTTCAGCAACACGAGGATCAAAAGCTTGCGGCATAATATTTTCATCACTTAATTCTTCATCAGAAACAAGACTTGCAATTGCAGTTGCTGCTGCTAGTTTCATCTCTTCTGTAATCTGCTTTGCACGTCCTTCTAATGCGCCTTTAAAGATACCAGGAAAAGCAACTACATTGTTGACTTGATTTGGAAAATCCGATCGGCCTGTGCCAACTACTCTTGCTCCAGCGGCTTTGGCAATATCAGGCATAATTTCTGGAATAGGATTTGCCATTGCAAAAAGAATTGCATCCTGATTCATAGAAGAAACCATTTCTTTTGTAACAATATTAGGAGCAGATACACCAATAAAAATATCTGCACCTTTTAGAGCATCTGCTAAAGAGCCAGTTTTTCCTTCTAGGTTTGTGAGTTCTACCATTTGTTTCTGCATCCAGTTTAGGTTTTCTGTTGTTTTAGACAAAATTCCAGATTTATCACACATAGTAATAAAAGGGAAGCCATAAGTAAGGAGTAATTTGGTGATAGCAATACCAGCAGAGCCAGCGCCATTTACTACAATTTTACATTGTTTTTTTTCTTTACCAACGACTTTTAGTGCATTAATAATACCAGCAAGAACAACAATAGCAGTTCCATGCTGATCGTCATGAAAAACTGGAATATCTAAGAGCTTTTTTAAACGTTCTTCAATTTCAAAACAGCGAGGAGCAGAGATATCTTCTAAGTTAATACCTCCAAAAGCAGGAGCAATATGAACAATTGTTTGGATAATTTCTTCGGTATCTTGTGTATCTAAACAGATTGGAAAGGCATTAATACCACCAAATGCTTTAAATAAAGCAGCTTTTCCTTCCATAACTGGCATAGCAGCATAAGCCCCGATATTGCCAAGTCCTAAAACAGCACTGCCATCAGATACAACTGCTACAGTGTTGGCTTTTAGTGTATATTGATAGGCGGCTTCTTTTTTTTGTGCGATTACTTTACAAGGTTCTGCTACTCCTGGTGTATAGGCTAATGCCAGATCTTCTCTAGATTGAATCGCACATTTTGGGGTAGTTTCGATTTTACCTTTCCATTTTTCATGTAATAATAGAGCTTTTTCACTTGTGGTCATTTGTTTTCTCCCATCTTTCATTTAAATTAAAATAAGAATTATTTTAGTAGAGCTTATCGGTCTTTATTGTAGCATAGAGAAAGAAAATAGATCAATAGATTTTTTTATAGGATAGGTGAATGATTGATAGAATAAATAAAAATAAAGGTGAAAAGAGGTGGAAATATAAAAAAGTACTTTCTATTTTCAAAAATATGTTGTATAATCAATTTTATTAGAGAGCCAGATATTGACAATGATGATTCTAAATATGTCTATCAATATGAAATTATGAAGTCAAAAAAATCCCGTTATACAATTTTATAATACATGACATGGAAAGGTGAGATTATGAATTACGAAGAGATGTCTTTAGTGGAATTAAGAGCAGCAGCGAAGAAAATGGGGCTGAAAGGAACAACTGCGATGAGAAAATCGGAACTGCTTGCGTTACTAATGAATGAAAAAGATAAAAAACAGGAAGAAAAAGTGTCAATATCAGCACAACTGCCTATTATAGAACAAAAACAAGGATTCGAAGAAAAAATAATTGTAAAAAAAGCACCTGTATCTTTAAAAGAAGGAGTAGAACATACTTATTACAATAAAGAAAAAGAAAATAATTTTAAAGTAAATTCTGCAAAAGAAAGTAATATAAATAATAAAGAAGGGAAAGAGGGAGTTCGAGAAGGTGGGGAAAAACAGCAGCGATCCTTTCAAAATGGAAATACACAAAGGCGTGTGCAAGATATAGGAAAGCGACCAGTGTTTTCCGTAGAAAATCGGGAAGGATTAGTCAATGCAGGAAAAATGGAAGATGGCACTGTAATTCAGGTAAAATCTCAAGAAGAGTTGGCTCAATTAGATAGTGGAATTGTTGCAAGTGGTGTATTAGAAGTAATGACAGATGGGTTTGGATTTATTCGAAGTAATAATTATATGCCAGGGGATAATGATGTTTATGTTTCACCAGCACAAATTCGTAAATTGAATTTAAAAACAGGAGATATTGTAGTTGGAAACTTGCGTGTAAGAAATCAAAATGAGAAGTTTGCTGCATTACTTTATGTAAAAAGCATTAATGGGATGCATCCAGAAGATGCAACAAAAAGACCAAATTTTGAAGAATTAACGCCAATTTTTCCAAATGAACGATTGCATATGGCGACAGATACGAAAAATGTTTCTATGCGTATTGTAGATATGATGTCTCCAGTGGGAAAAGGGCAGCGTGGTATGATTGTAGCTCCGCCAAAGGCAGGAAAAACAACTTTATTAAAAGAAATTGCAAAATCAATTACAAAAAATCATAGAGATGTTTATTTGATTATTCTTTTGATTGATGAGCGTCCAGAGGAAGTAACGGATATTCGGGAATCGATTGAAGGGCGAAATGTGGAAGTGGTATATTCTACATTTGATGAATTACCAGAGCATCATAAGCGTGTTTCAGAGATGGTTTTAGAACGGGCAAAGCGTTTAGTAGAGTATAAGCAGGATGTAGTGATTTTATTAGATAGTATTACCCGTTTGGCAAGAGCCTATAACTTAGTGGTTCCTCCAAGTGGAAGAACACTTTCTGGTGGTTTAGATCCTGCTGCACTTCATATGCCAAAGCGGTTTTTTGGAGCTGCTCGTAATATGCGGGAAGGTGGAAGCCTTACTGTATTGGCAACTGCTTTGATTGAAACAGGAAGTAAAATGGATGATGTAATTTATGAGGAATTTAAAGGAACTGGAAATATGGAATTGACATTAAATCGGAAACTGCAAGAAAAGCGAATTTTCCCAGCAATTGATATTTTAAAGTCGAGTACAAGAAGGGATGATTTACTTTTAACTGCACAAGAACAAGAAGCAATGGAGATTATCCGAAAAGCGACCAGCGGGATGCGTGCAGATGAAGCAGTGGAGCAGATTATTGATATGTTTGCAAAAACAAAGGATAATATTGAGTTTGTACAGCAAGTAAAGCGGATGCGCCTATAGAAAAGTAGGAAAAAAGAAAATTCGTACTTGCATTTTAAGGTTTTTTATGGTATAGTAAAAAAGCTGTTTATGAGAAAAAAGATTGGTTGTGCCAATTTAAAATGCAGTTAAAACTGCAAAATATTTTTGTGAGGTGAATAAACATGAGAGAAGGAATCCATCCAGCATATTATCAGGCAAAAGTCGTTTGTAACTGTGGAAATGAATTTGTAACAGGATCGACAAAGAAGGATATCCATGTAGAAATTTGTTCGAAATGTCATTCTTTCTATACAGGTCAGCAAAAGGCAAATATCGCTCGTGGACGTGTGGATAAGTTTAACAAAAAATATGGCTTTTCAAACAATAACTAAGAAAGAATGGGGATGTGGGTTGAGGTTTTCGAATCTCAACCTAATTTTTTATGTACAAAGAGAGGCAATAAAAAGAAAGGAAAGAACAATATGAAATCATCGGGAATTGGTGGTCAGGCTGTGATTGAAGGGATTATGATGAAAAATCAGGAACAGTATGCAGTAGCTGTTCGTAAGCCAGATCAAGAGATTGCGATAGATATTAAAAATTATCAGGGAATTGTAAAAAATAAAATGGTAAGAAATTTTCCAATCGTAAGAGGAGTACTAAGTTTTATTGATTCTTTGGTATTAGGAATGAAAACATTGACATTTTCAGCATCTTTTTATGAAGAAGATGAGAACAGCAAGCCATCAAAAGCGGATCAAGCATTAAATCAATTATTTAAGGAAAAAGCAGAAGCTGTAGTTATGGGAGCTACTGTGTGCTTTTCTATAGTGGCAGCAGTAGCACTATTTATGATTTTACCTTACTTGATTTCTGACTTTTTAGCACCTTATGTTATTTCAACAAAATTAATGGCTTTGATAGAAGGAGTAATTCGAATTACTATTTTTATTGGATATATTTTATTAATATCTTGTATGAAAGATATTCGCAGAACTTTTATGTATCATGGAGCAGAACATAAGTGTATTAATTGTATTGAATCAGGACTTCCTCTTACTATAGAGAATGTACGGGTAAGTTCAAAGCAGCATAGGCGGTGTGGAACTAGTTTTTTACTAATTGTTATGATTATTAGTATGGTGTTTTTTTTCTTTATTCAAACAAGTAGTCCAGTTATGCGTGTAGTAATCCGGCTGCTTTTAATTCCAGTGATTGCTGGAGTATCTTATGAATTTATTCGATTTGCAGGAAATAGTGATTCTGTTTTAGTGGAATGGTTGAGTAAGCCTGGAATGTGGATGCAGAAGCTGACAACAAAGGAACCAGATGACAGTATGATAGAAGTGGCAATTCAGGCAGTAGAAGCAGTATTTGATTGGAAAACTTGGCAAGTAGAACAAGGTTATCTTTCAAAAGAGGAAGCAGATATTATGCGTGCAGAGGAAGGGTTTGAGTTTTATGAAGCTGACGATCAGTGAAGTATTGCTGCAGGGAATAGAAAAGTTAAAAGAAGCAAAGATTGAAAATGCGGATTGGGATGCTTGGTGTCTGCTAGAATATGTAACAGGAATAAATCGTACGATTTATTTTAGTGATAGAGAAAGGATTTGTAAAGAGGAGCAGATAGAACAGTATCAAAAGCTGATTGAAAGACGAATGAAACATGTTCCTTTACAGTATTTAACTGGGGAGCAGGTATTTATGGGGCTACCTTTTTTGGTAAATTCTCATGTACTAATTCCTAGACAAGATACAGAAGTTTTGGTAGAAGAAGTAAGAAAAAATCTAAAACCAGGAAAAAAAGTGTTGGATATGTGTACAGGTTCTGGATGTATTCTTTTGAGTTTAGTGCATTTTTGTACTCCTTTTTTGGCAGTTGGAGCTGATTTTTCTTTAGAAGCATTAAAGGTTGCAAAAAAAAATGAAGAAATGTTATATAAAGGTGGATTTCTTAAAAAAGGGACAAAAGCAGTAGAATGGATTTGTACAGATATGTTTGAGCAGATAGAAGAAAAATTTGACTGCATTGTTTCCAATCCTCCTTATATTGCTACTACAATCATAGAAACGTTAACAGAAGAAGTAAAGGAATATGAGCCTTTTTCTGCACTAGATGGAAAAGAAGATGGACTTTTTTTTTATCGGATATTAGCAAAAGAGGCAGGAAATTATTTAAATTCTGGGGGAATGTTATATTTGGAGATTGGATCGGATCAAGGAGAGAAGGTATCTGCCCTTTTAAAAGAGAATGGATTTTTAAAAGTACAAGTAAAGAAGGACTTAGCAGGACTTGATCGGATCTGTTTTGGAATATGGAAGGGAAAAGAAAAAAAGAAAGGGTGTATAGAGCATGTTTGATAAGTTAGAAATGTTAGTTTTGCGTTATCATGAAATTATGGAAGAACTGAATTGTCCAGATGTTGCAAATGATCAAAATCGTTTTCGTAAATTGATGAAGGAACAAAGTGATTTAACTCCATTAGTGGAAACTTATATAGAATATAAAAAAGCGAAAGAAACAATGGACGACAGTGTAGCTATGTTAGAGGAAGAAAAAGAGGAAGAGATGCGGGCACTGTTAAAAGAAGAGTTTTCAAATGCAAAGACAACAATGGAAGAATTAGAACAAAAGTTAAAGGTTTTGCTGCTTCCAAAAGATCCAAATGATGATAAAAATGTAATTGTAGAGATTCGTGCAGGTGCTGGAGGAGAAGAAGCTGCCTTATTTGCAGCAGAAATTTATCGGATGTATGTGCATTATGCAGAAAGTCATCGTTGGCGTGTAGAATTGGTTGGAGTGGACGAGACAGGAATCGGCGGAATGAAAGAAGTGAATTTTATGATTAGCGGACAGGGTGCATATTCAAAATTAAAATATGAAAGTGGTGTGCATCGTGTACAGCGTGTACCAGAAACGGAATCAGGCGGACGGATTCATACTTCTACTGTTACGGTAGCAGTAATGCCAGAGGTAGAAGATGTGGATATTGTAATTGATGAAAAGGATATTCGAATTGATGTAATGAGAGCTTCTGGAAATGGAGGACAATGTGTCAATACAACAGATTCAGCCGTTCGTTTAACACATTATCCAACTGGAATTGTGGTATATAGCCAGACAGAAAAATCACAACTTCAAAATAAAGCAAAAGCTTTTGCACTGCTGCGGGCGAAATTATATGATATAGAACAGCAAAAGGCACATGATGCAGAGGCAGAATTACGGCGAAGTCAAATTGGAACAGGGGATCGGTCAGAAAAAATTCGTACTTATAATTTTCCACAAGGGCGTGTGACCGATCATCGGATTAATTTAACGCTTTATAAGTTAGATAAAATACTAGATGGTGATATTCAGGAAATTATAGATGCTTGTATTGCTGCGGATCAGGCAATCCGCTTAAGTAAATTGAATGAAGAGACTTAAAAGGCGGATTGTTGCTAAATTCTTGCTGGTTTGGTAAAAAATATATCAGATTGTAGACAATCATTCTTTTATGAGTGATTGTCTATTTTCTATTTAACTTGTATATTTGTAATGGTATAAGGTGCTTTTATGCCAGTATGGATAGGTGGAAAGGGGTTATTAGAAGAAAATTGTATGTCGATTATCGTAAGTAATAATTTGGGAATACCCCCTTACCAGCTTATTATGAATGCTACTATGTTTGATCATTTAATTTATGAAGTTGACATGAAATGGTACAAACTTAATATAAAAATTTCAGATGATGAGAGTTTTGTTAGAAATTTAAGAAGTGCTCCTATTAGATTATAGGAGTATTTGTTGTTTTATAAATATAGAAATAAAATTTTAATAAATATTTCTTTCTTTTAAAAATTGTGGTACAATAACTTTAATGGGAGGTATTTTGAAATTGTTTTAGGATATGCGTAAGAAAGGAGAAGAATTATGGAACAAATGAAAATTACACCAAAAGACAGCAGGCTTCGTGCTCTGAATATAGTGGTTTCTGAATATGAAATTGATTTTGATCCAGAATTGCTAGAACCGGTAACAAATCTGCTTCGTAAGATTTTAGGAGCAGAAAAAGAAGATGAAAAGTATGGGAAATATGCGTATCTTATCGAAACGGTAAGAGAGTTTGATGGGGAGACTTTTTATCATTTAATCGGCGTGGGGTTACTTGCAGGAATTACGGCAAAAAAATTAGATTTAAATGACGCTGAGTTTGAAAAAATTGTAATAGCTGGCGTACTTCATGATATCGGAAAAGTAATGGTGGGAACCGATATTTTAAGAAAGCCATGCGGCGTTTCCGAAAAAGAAATGATTCAGATTCGTAAGCATCCAATCTATGCATACCGACTTCTTTCTGAGGTTGAGAAGGATTCCGATATTTTATTTGGTGTGTTGATGCATCATGAACGATTTTGTGGAGGGGGATATCCACTAAATTATAATGGGGAGCAGATACCATTGTGTGCTAGAATACTTGCAATTTGTGATACATTTGATGCATTGACTTCTAGTCGTCCCTATCATACAAAAAGTAGTGTACAGGATTCTCTGTATTATATTGTACGTTCTACACGTTATGATCCCTATGTGAGTACTGCATTTAAAGCCGCTTTTCAGGGGGGAAGTTGTGCTTGGTGGAAATAAAGAGAATACATAGAAAGAATATCTTAAAAAGTTCTGAAAATATGCGGAGAAATCCGCTGTTTTCAGAACTTTTTAAATTAAATATAAAATAATCTAATTTAGGAAAAGGGTATAGAAAAGTAGGAAGCATTATGGTAGTATGTATATGTTTTGCGGATAGGGAGAGAAGAAAAAAGTCTTGATTCGAACAAATGGTCGAAAAAATTATTAAAATATCGTAAATTCACTGGAAAAAAAGAAAAGGTTGTGGTAGAGTAGGTTAGAAATATCCTTTTGACAAAATGGAAGGATAGGAGAAAAAAGAAAGGAAGATGGGAAAGTGGGAGCGAAGGATACTTACAATGCGCAAAATATTACCGTGTTGGAGGGACTGGAAGCAGTAAGAAAACGACCAGGAATGTATATTGGAAGCGTATCAGTAAAGGGATTGAATCATCTAATCTATGAGATAGTAGATAATGCAGTAGATGAGCATTTAAATGGATATTGTGATTCAATTTGGGTAACATTGGAACAAGATGGTTCTGCTACAATAAAAGATAATGGACGAGGTGTTCCAGTGGATATGCATCCAAAAGGACTTCCAGCAGCACGAATTGTTTATACTACGCTTCATGCAGGAGGAAAGTTTGGAGATGGCGCTTATAAAACAAGTGGTGGTTTGCATGGTGTGGGTTCTTCTGTAGTAAATGCATTGTCAACTTATATGGATATTCAAATTTCAAAAGATGGTGGAATTCATCATGATCGCTATGAAAGAGGAGTTCCAGTTGTTGAATTAGTGGATGGGTTGCTTCCTATTATTGGAAAGACAAGACAGACAGGAACAAGAATTAATTTTTTACCAGATGAAGAAATTTTTGATCAAATTCATTTTAAAGCAGATGCAGTAAAAAGCCGTTTACATGAGACAGCCTACTTAAATCCAGAACTTACGATTTATTTTGAAAATAAGCGTTTTGGAGAGGAAGAAAAGGTTGTATTTCATGAAAAAGAAGGGATTCGAGGTTTTGTACGTGCTTTAAATGAAGGAAAAGAAACCATACATGATGTAATTGCCTTCCATGGAGAATTGGATCAAATTGTGATAGATGTAGCGTTCCAGTACATCAATGATTTTCAAGAAAATGTTTTGGGATTTTGCAATAATATTTATACCCAAGAGGGAGGAACACATCTAACAGGATTTAAAACCAGTTTTACAACGGTAATCAATAGTTATGCACGAGAACTTGGAATTTTAAAAGAGAAGGATACAAACTTTACTGGAGCAGATGTCCGAAATGGGATGACAGCAGTCGTATCAATCAAACATCCAGATCCTCGGTTTGAGGGACAGACGAAAACGAAATTGGATAATCCAGATGCAACAAAAGCAACTTCACAAATTACAAATGAAGAATTACAGCTATTTTTTGATAAAAATTTGGAAATTTTAAAAAATGTAATTGGATGTGCAGAGAAGTCAGCTAAGATTCGAAAAGCGGAAGAGAAAGCCCGAACGAATATGTTGACAAAACCTAAATTTTCATTTGATTCGAATGGGAAATTGGCAAATTGTGAAAGTCGGGATGCTTCTAAATGTGAAATTTTTATTGTAGAAGGGGATTCAGCAGGGGGATCTGCTAAGATGGCAAGAAATCGACTCTATCAAGCGATTTTGCCAATTCGTGGAAAGATACTAAATGTAGAAAAAGCGACAATGGATAAAGTACTGGCAAATGCAGAAATTCAGACTATGATACTAGCGTTTGGCTGTGGCTTTTCAGAGGGATATGGAAATGATTTTGATATTTCGAAGCTGCGCTATCATAAAATTATTATTATGGCAGATGCAGATGTCGATGGAGCACATATTAGTACTTTACTTTTAACGTTATTTTATCGATTTATGCCAGAGTTAATCTACGAGGGACATGTCTATATTGCTATGCCACCGCTTTATAAAGCAATACCTAAGCGGGGAGCAGAAGAGTATCTGTATGATGATAAGGCACTAGAAAAATATCGAAAAACACATAAAAATTTTATTTTACAGCGTTATAAAGGACTTGGAGAGATGGATGCAGCCCAACTTTGGGAAACGACTTTAAATCCAGAAACTCGGATGTTAAAACGGGTAGAAATTGAAGATGGAAAGATGGCTTCTGATGTGACTTCTATTTTAATGGGAAGTGATGTGCTACTTCGACGGGAATTTATTTATAACCATGCAAAAGAGGCTGAGATTGATGCATAGAAAAGAGAAGGATTGTGATAAGAATTTGAGATAGAAAGGAAGAGTATTATGGCGGAGCAGATTATTAGTACAGAATTTGCTGATGTAATGCAGAAAAGTTTTGTGGATTATGCAATGAGTGTAATTACTTCTCGAGCAGTGCCAGATGTACGAGATGGATTAAAACCAGTACAGCGTCGAGTTTTATATGCAATGCATGAATTAGGGTTAAATTTTGATAAGCCCCATCGAAAGTCGGCTAGAATTGTTGGAGATACAATGGGAAAGTATCATCCACATGGAGATAGTTCTATTTATGAAGCACTTGTTGTAATGGAGCAGGATTTTAAGAAAGGAATGGCACTAGTAGATGGACATGGAAATTTTGGTTCAATAGAGGGAGATTCTCCAGCTGCAATGCGGTATACAGAAGCTAGATTGAAAAAATTTACACAGGAAGTCTATCTAAAAGATTTAGACAAAAATGTAATTAACTTTTTATCAAACTTTGATGAAACAGAACAAGAACCAGAAGTTTTGCCTGTTCGGGTTCCTAATATTTTGGTGAATGGAGCAGATGGAATAGCAGTTGGAATGGTTACATCGATTCCGCCACATAATCTTGGAGAGGTAATTTTGGCAGTAGAAGCTTTTATTGAAAAAGAAGAGATCAGTACAAAAGAATTAATGGAATATATAAAAGGTCCAGATTTTCCAACAGGTGGAATTGTAATTAATCAAAGTGAATTAGAAGAAATTTATAGGACTGGTAGCGGAAAAATTAAGGTACGTGGAAAGTTAGAATTTGAACCAGCAAAAAAGAAAAATGAACGAGATAAGTTAGTTATTACAGAGATTCCTTATACTTTGATTGGAAGTAATCTTGGAAAACTTTTAGCTGATATTGCAGGTTTGGTAGAGGCGAAAAAAACAACAGATATTGTAGATATTTTAAATCAGAGTTCAAAAGAAGGAATTCGGATTGTACTGGAATTAAGAAAAAATGCAGATATTGAAAAATTGTCCAATTTGCTTTATAAAAAGACAAAATTAGAAGATACTTTTGGGGTAAATATGCTGACAATTATAAATGGAAAGCCAGAAAAACTTGGAATTCGAGATATTATTCGTCACTATTTGGACTTTCAAATTGATTTGGTTTCCAGAAAATATCAATATCTTTTAAAAAAGGAATTGGAAAAAAAAGAAATAAAAGAAGGACTAATGAGAGCTTATGACTGTTTAGATTTAATTATTGAAATTATAAGAGGAAGTCGTTCGATAAAAGAGGTTAAAAAGTGTTTAATAAGTGGAGAGACAAGTAAGATTCAATTTAAAAAACAAACTTCACAAAAGGCAGCGGCAAAGTTAAATTTTACAGAAGCACAAGCGACTGCTATTTTGGAGCTTCGATTGCAAAAGTTAGTTGGATTAGAGATACAAGCATTAGAAAAGGAATATAAAGAGATTTTAAAAAATATTGCACAATATACAGATATTTTGGAAAATCATTCCTCTATGCTGCGTGTAATTCAAAAAGATTTAGAGGCAATTCGAAAAGAATTTTCATTGGAACGAAGAACAGAAATTTTAAATGCGCAGGCAGCAGTCTACGAGGAAGCACCAATTGCAGAGCAGGAGATTGTCTTTACAATGGATCGATTTGGATATGCAAAGACAATGGATCTTTCTACTTATGAAAGAAATACAGAGACAATAGAACATGAGAATAAATATGTATTTCGTTGTATGAATACGGATCGAATCTGTATTTTTACAGATACTGGAAATATGCATCAGATTAAAATGTTAGATATTCCTTTTGGAAAGCTGCGGGATAAAGGACGACCAATTGATAACTTAGGAAATTATTCTAGTGCAGGGGAAGCAATTGTTGGGATTTTTACTTTTTCTTATATTCGAGAAAGAAAACTTTTTTTTGCTACCACAAAAGGAATGGTAAAACTAGTAGATGCATCTGAGTTTGACGTCAATCGAAAAACGGTAATGGCAACCAAATTAGAAGAATTTGATAAGGTTGTCTGTGTTTGTCCTGTTTTAGAAAATGAAACGGAAGTGTTATTATCTTCTCATGGAGGATATATGTTACGTTTTTCTTTGGAGGAAGTATCAGAAAAAAAGAAAAGTGCGATTGGTGTACGAGGAATGAAACTAGCAGAAAAGGATTATATTGAACAAGCATTTTTGTTAGAGAATGAACAGGAAATGTTTACCTATCGAAATAATAAAGTAGCTGTTTCAAGAGTAAAAGAGATGAAACGAGATGAAAAGGGAACAAAGCTGCGTTTGTAATAAGAAGGAGGAGATACGATTATGAAAAAAGTGACAAAGTTACTGTTATTTTTTATTTTAATTGCGTTAGTTGGCTGTGGTGAGAAACCAAAAGAAACAACAATAATTGAAACAGAAGAAACAAGAGAGAATTTAAACGAGGAAAAAAACACAGAGAAAGTTTCCTATCCAGTTGTAGTAGAAGGTGCAAATGGAGAGGAAGTTAAGATAGAACAGGAACCTTTGCGAGTAGTTTCGGTAGGACCAAATATAACAGAATTGATTTATTCGCTTGGAGCGCAAGAAAAGTTAGTTGGAAGAACGGAATATTGTGATTATCCAGAAGAGGTTCTTTCTGTAGATACAATTGGAACGCTGTATACACCAGATATAGAAAAAATTCTTAGTTTGGAACCAGATTTGGTAATTGCTTCGACTCTTTTTTTAGAGGAATCAAAAAAACAGTTAGAAGACATGGGAATTTCAGTATTGGTTTTTCATGAAGAAACAAAATTAGAAGGAGTTTATCAGATTATTACTACATTGGGAACTGTTTTAAATCGGGAAAAAAGATCTTTAGAGATTGTAGAAGATATGCAAAAGCGAATTGCTGCTGTAACAGAAAAAGTCCAACAGATGTCGCCAGTTTCGATTTATTATGTGGTTAGTTATGGTGAGGGAGGAGATTTTACAGCAGGAGGAGATACCTTTATCCATCAGATTTTAACGGCTGCAGGTGGAAAAAATGTAGCAGAAGAAAGCAAAGGCTGGTCTTATTCAGTAGAACAGCTTTTAGAGGATGACCCAGATGTAATTCTTGTTTCAGAAAGAGATTATGCAGGATTTATTGAATTAGCGCCTTATTCGGAACTTCGGGCAGTAAAAGAAGGACGAGTTTATACAATAGATGAAAATTTGTTAAATCGACAGTGTGATCGGAATGTAGATGCAATTGAGGAGATTGCCAAGATGCTTTATCCTGAATTGTTTTCTAAAGAGGAATCCTAAAACAAATTTTGCAATTTGATATTGACAAATTCTCCATAATCCCATAAAATGTAAAGCAGTTTTCTATAAAAATGAAATTTTATATCAACAAACTTGCAAAAACAAACTGATTTTCTGGGAAAATGGAGGAAGATTATGAAAGCATATACCAACCAAACAAAGGAAGAACTAATAGAATTACAATCTAAATTAGAACAACAATATCAAGAAATAAAAAAGATGGGGTTAAAACTGGATATGTCTAGAGGAAAACCAGGAATATCACAATTAAACCGTGTTATGGGGATGATGGATGTTTTAGATAGTCAATCAGATTACCAGACAGAAGAGGGATTTGACAGCAGAAATTATGGTGCGATGGATGGAATTATAGAAGCAAAAAGATTGATGGCGGATATTATGGGAACAGTGCCAGAAAAGGTTGTTGTCTATGGAAATTCTAGTTTAAGCATTATGTATGATTCAATTTCTCGTTGTTATACACATGGAGTTATGCCTGGTAGTACACCTTGGTGTTGCTTAGAAAAAGTGAAATGGCTTTGTCCAGCACCGGGGTATGACAGACATTTTGCGATTACAGAACGGTTTGGTATAGAGATGATTGTAATTCCTATGAGAGAAGATGGACCAGATATGGATCAAATTGAACAGCTTGTAGCAGAAGATGAAAGTATCAAAGGCATTTGGTGTGTACCAAAATATTCTAATCCACAGGGAATTAATTATTCCGATCAGACAGTAAAAAGAATGGCTGCTTTAAAACCAAAGGCAGCAGATTTTAGAATTTATTGGGACAATGCTTATGCAGTTCACGATTTCGATCCAGAAAGGCCAACTGAAATTTTAGATATTCTTTCTGAGTGTGAGAAAGCAGGAAATCCAGATCTGGTTTATGAGTTTGCATCCACTTCAAAAATTAGTTTTTCAGGTGCTGGAATTGCAGCAATGGCTGCTTCCTTTGCAAATCTAGAAGAGATTCGAAAGCAATTAAAAATTATGACAATTGGATATGATAAGATAAATCAGCTAAGACATGTGCGCTATTTTAAAAATTTAGAAGGAATTCATAGACAAATGGCGATCCATGCAGAATTAATTCGACCAAAATTTGAAGCAGTACTAAAAATTTTAGAAACAGAGTTAGGTGATTTGGAAATTGGCTTTTGGACAAAACCACTTGGTGGATATTTTATTAGCTTTGAGGCGATGGAAGGGTGTGCAAAAGCGATTGTTGCAAAGTGTAAGGAGGCAGGCGTAACAATGACACAGGCAGGAGCAACATATCCTTATGGAAACGATCCAAAGGATACGAATATTCGTATTGCTCCTACTTTTCCTACATTAGAGGAGATAAAAAAGACAGCAAAATTGTTTGCATTGTGTGTAAAATTAGTGAGTATAGAAAAAATATTAACACAGAAATAATTATTTTTAAAAACCGTTTGTTTTAGAAAGGCAGACGGTTTTATTTAAAGGAGAAACGATGAAAAAAGTAGCAATAATTGGAATGGGAAATATGGCAACTGCTATGCTAAAAGGAATGATTACCATTTTTAAAAAAGAAGAAATTATTTTTTCTAGAAAGGATGCAAAAAAGAGAGAACAATTTACAAAAGAAACAAATATTGAAGGGGCAAATGATAATTTTTCCTGTGCAAAAGCAGCAAAATATATTATTTTAGCAATTAAACCACAGTATTTTTCTACTGTGTTAAAAGAAATTCGTCCTGCTATGGATTCAGATAAAGTTGTGATATCAATTGCAGCAGGGATAGAACGAAGTAAGATTTGTAAAGAGCTTGGGAAAGTCCGAGTGGTACGTGCTATGCCAAATACACCAGCACTTTTAGGTGAAGGAATGACAGGAATTAGTTATCAAGAAGAAGAATTTTCTTTGGAAGAACAACAGACAATAGAAGCAATATTTTCCTCATTTGGCCGAGTAAAAAAGGTAGAGGAACATCTGATGAATACGGTAATTTGTGTAAGTGGAAGTGCACCAGCGTATGTATATTTATTGATTGAAGCTTTGGCAGACAGTGGAGTAAAATATGGGCTTTCAAGAGAAATTGCTTATGAAATGGCAGCGCAGACTGTACTTGGAGCAGCGAAAATGGTTTTAGAAACAAAAGAGCATCCTGGTGTATTAAAGGATCGAGTATGTTCTCCTGGCGGAACGACAATTGCTGGAGTTGCTGCTTGTGAGGAATATGGGCTTCGCAATGCAATATTAAAAGCATCGGATGCTTGTTATAAGAAGGCAAATGAATTAAAAGGAGAATAGGTGAAAATGAAACAGGAACGATTAAATCGAAAATTAATTTATCAGGGAAAAATTATTGGGGTGTATCAAGATACAATTAAACTGCCAGATGGAAAGGTAGTAGAATATGATTTTATTAAACATAATGGAGCTGCTGCAGTTGTTCCAGTGACAGAAGAAGGAAAAATTCTAATGGTACGGCAAGATCGCAATGCTGTTAATCGAGAGACACTTGAAATTCCAGCAGGAAAGCGAGATGGTAAGGAAGATCCAGCAGTGTGCGTACAAAGAGAGTTAGAAGAAGAGACAGGATATCGCTGTGAGAAATTAGAACATCTTATTACATTGGACAGCTGGGTAGCATTTTGTGATGAGCGAATTGATGTATATGTAGCAACAAGATTAGTTTCTTCTAGACAGCATTTGGACGAAGATGAATTTATTGATGTAGAAGAATGGGAAATGGAACAGTTAGAAGAAATGATTTTTTCTGGAAAAATAAGAGATGCAAAAACAATTGCAGGATTGATGGCTTATAAAGCGAAATATTTGCAAAAATAAAAAGAATAGAAAGAAAATATAGGAATAGATGCGTACAAGCTAACATATATCCTAGTAAAAGAAAAAAGAAGGTTTAAGAATATGGAAGCAGTGGAAAAAAGAAAACAAATTCCATATACAGCTTTGCAAAAAAGTGAGGGAATCTATGCAATTTGGTTTTTAGTAGGAATTTTAGCAGGTACGTTGATTTTTAATTTTCATGGAGGACGTTATACCGAACAGTTTTTAATTGCGATGAATTTGTCACAGATGGGCTATCAGCAGGTTAAAATTTTGCATGGTAGATTACTATGGTATATTTTAGAAAGACGAGGGAAGCGATTTTTGTTATTGTGGTTTTGTGAGATGACACGTTTTCAAAAACAAGTTCGTTTTTTCTTTGCACTTTATTATGGGTTATCAGCAGGAATTTTACAATCTGCTCTGTGTCATCAAAGAGGAATACTTGGTGTTTTAGAGTTTATTTTACTTTTATTTCCACACTATTTTTTCTATGGATTGGATTGGAAAGGGATGCAAGGATTTGTAAGAAAAGAGAGAAAAGGAGTTTTAGCTTTCAAAATTTTGTTAATTTTTTTTATTGGTGTAATAGTGGAGGCTTATTTTAATACAGCAATTTTACAAAAGTATTATGAATTTATTACACTTGTCCGATAATGAATATAAGAAAAACGGTTTAAAAAGAAGAATAGGGCAGAGTGGAGGCTATATGGAGAGGGAAATTGAGCAGTTTTCTGCATATCTATTACAAGAAAAACATGCATCTTCAAATACAGAGATTTCTTATAAAAGAGATTTAAAGAAGTTAGAACTTTATTTAAAGGGACAGGATATTCAAAAAGTAGAGGAGGTAACAGAAACTTGGCTAAATGCCTATGTACTTTATTTAGAGAAAAGTCAGAGTGCAGCATCTTCTATTTCAAGAAATATTGCATCAATTAAGTCATTTTTTCATTATTTATATTACAAAGAGATCATTCGAAACGATCCTTCTTGGAATTTAAAGGCACCAAAAGTAGAACGGAAGCTGCCTGAAATATTGACAGTGGAAGAGGTAAATTATTTGTTAGAACAACCATCCAAAGAAAATAAAAAAGGAATTCGTGACAGAGCAATGTTAGAACTTTTGTATGCAACCGGAATACGGGTTTCTGAGTTGTTAAGACTTACTATGATGGACATTAATATGCAGTTGGGGTTTTGTGTTTTACGACAAGGAGAAAAGGAACGAATTGTATCTTTTCATAAAAAGGCGAAACAGGCATTAGAGGAATATTTGAAACATGCACGAACAGAATTGTTAAAAGGGAGAGAATCGGATTATTTTTTTATTAATTGTTCTGGAGAAGCGATGAGTCGGCAGGGATTTTGGAAATTAATGAAACAATATGGAAATCAGGCAGGAATTAAAAAAGAGATTACACCTCATACACTACGCCATTCTTTTGCAGCTCATTTAATTGAAAATGGAACGAATATTCATGTGGTACAGCAGATGATGGGACATTCTGATATACAGACCACACAGATGTATTTGTAAGAACTGCTTGCCGTAAGAAGGGGGATCGTGGTATAATAGCCTAATAAAAATCGAAACAGGCGGTAAAACATATGAGGACAAAGATAAGCAAACTGGCAAAAGGAATATTTGATAAAACCATTCCAGAACTAACTGTTTCTGTAGAAATCATTCAGATTTTACTTCCGACAGAAGGAATTTTATTGGGAAATTTTTCAATTGATAGTCAAAATGGAATTGATGCTCGTGGGTTACTTTATTCTGACAGTGCTTATCTAGTGCTAAAAGAAAGTAGCTTTATTGGAAAACATACAACGATTCATTATGAAGCACATGCAAGAGGGATAAAACCAGGAAAACGGTTAAAAGGATTGATTCAAGTTGTTTCTGATGCGGGAGAATTAGCAATTCCATATGAGATTATTGTAGAAGAAATGTATATCAATAGTTCTATGGGAAAGATAAAAAATTTGTTTCATTTTACAAATCTGGTTAAAAATCATTATGAAGAAGCATTGACATTATTCTTTTCTCCTGAATTTTCCAGAGTATTATTAGCAGGGCTACCTAGAGAACAGACAATATATGAAACATTATGCTATGGGATTTCTCCAAATACAGCAATGGAGGAATTCCTTGTTTGTGTAAATAAGAAAAGTCGTATTGTATTATTATTAGAACAAGATCGGCAAGAGTATTTGGATTTTACACAGACAATAGGGGATCAGTTGGAGATAAAAAAAGATACTTGGGGATATATGGAAATTGAGGTTTATACCGATGGGGATTTTATTCTTTTGGAACGAAGTCAGTTTACAACAGAAGAATTCGCTGGAAATAGTTTTACCTTGTCTTATCAGATTGAAGAAAGTAAGATACATGCTGGGTATAATCTTGGAAAAATTTATATCGAAACGCCTTATCAAAGTTTAGAATATGAGCTTTTGGTCTATCGCTATGTAGAAAAAGAGAATTGTACATTAGAGTGGAAAAAAGGAATTTGTCGGCTTGCCAAACTTTATTTTGCATTTCGGTTACATGAAATTACAACGGATATCTGGTGTCGGGATTCTTTAGAAACCATTTCTAAAATGAAACAATTACAGTCAAAAGATATTTTTATTCAACTATTAGAAATACAAGTATGGATTACAATGCGGCGCAATCAAGAAGCCGCAAAGAAATTGTCAGTGATAGCAGAGTGGATTACTTCAAGTCGGGAAGAAGAGCCATTTTTATATAGCTATTATCTCTATGTTTATACACTTTTAACAAGGGATAGTTTATTTGCAAAAGATGCGGCAATACAAGTAAAGGAATTATATGAAAAATATCCCAAAGATGGCAGGATGTTGTGGGTAATTTTGTATTTAGATGAAGAATGTGCCATAAATAAAAGTCTTCGTTTAACAAAGATTAAAGAACAGTCTTTTACAGGAAGCAATAGTTCATTTTTGTATTATGAAGCATGTATGATTATGAATGAACTGCCTACATTAATTCGAGTATTGGATCGATTTGAACTTCGAACAGCATGGTGGGGAATTTCACGTGGGATATTAAATGAAAAAGCAGCTTTGCAGATTGCAGATCAGGCATTAGCAGAACAAAGCTATCAGCCGCTTTTGGTTCAGATTTTAAAAGTTATTTATCAAAGTTATCGAAGTAAAACTGCATTAGAGGCATTGTTATCACAATTAATTCGAAATTTTCGTTTAGAACAAAAAAATTTTATTTGGTTTCAAGAGGGAGTGCAGCGGCAAATTACAATGACAGGATTATATGAAGCATATATGAATACACTTCCTTATACATTTCAAGGGGAGCTGCCAAAGTCAATTCAATTATACTTTATCTATGATCAGGCATTAGATGAAGAACGAAAAGAACTGCTTTATAGTAATATTGTTTCTTATGGTGCAGAAAATCCAGTTATGTTGCGAAATTATTTGCCAGCCATTGAACAGTTTGCAGAAGAACAGTTAAAAAAAGGACATATTAGTAAAAAATTAGCTTGTATTTATCGGGGGATTCTTTCATCGGCAATTTTAGATGAAGCAGTTGCAGAAAAATTGCCAGCCATTCTTCTTACGAAACGATTACAATGTTGGGATCAAAAGGTGAGCTTTGTAATTGTTCGGCATAAAGAGATGGACTGTGAATGGAAATTGCCTTTAGAACAGGGAGAGGTTTATTTTCCAGTATATACCTCAGATTGTGTGATTGTATTTGAAGATAGAAAAGGGAGACGTTTTTTAAATCATACAAAGTATCAGATTGAGGATTTAATAGAAGAAAAAGGGCTGATAAAGGATTGTAAAAATTTAGTAAATGGGGATGTTTGGCTATGGCTTTATATGGGGGAACATGAAGCAGGATATTTAGCAGAAGAAAATGATAGAATGGGATTTTTTAAAGAAACAATGAGTTTTCCACTTTTGAAAAAAGCCTATCAAAGTGAGATTATCCAACATATTTTGGATTACTATATGGAAAATTATGAAGGAGAACAGTTAGAACAATATTTAGATTCGGTCTATAAGGAATCACTTGAGATAAGAGAGAGTAGACAGGTGATTGAACTTTTTATTATTCGCAATCGGTATGAAGAGGCATGGGAAATGATAGAAAAGTATGGATTTGAAGGGATTACTTCCAATCGTTTATTGCGTCTTTGTATTCATCAGATTCATCAATTACAGATGGCAGAAAATGAGAAGCTAGTAAAATTATGTGCAAGTGTTTATCAAAAAGGAAAATATGAAGAAACTATTTTAAAATATTTGGTACAATATTATAATAATACAACAAAAGAAATGTGCCATCTTTGGAAATCAGCAATTGATTTTGAGATGGATACAACAGAGTTAGAAGAACGAATTTTAGTACAAGCATTGTTTACAAAAGCTGTGCTTATGCCAGAAATTTTTTCATCTTATTATAAGGATGGCAGAAATCAGATGGTAAAGGAGGCATATCTTGCTTGGCAGTCTTATCTGTATTTTGTACAAGATATTGTAATTGATGAAAAGATTTTTCAATATTTGATACGAGAATATCAGTTACAAAAGACACTTCTTCCAATTTGCCAAATGGCACTTCTTTCTTGGTTAGCAGGAAAAGAAAAAAATACAGAGGTAGAAAAAGAGATAGCAGGACAGATTTTAGAATTGCTTTCTTTAAATGGCACGTATTTCTCTTTTTATCAAAGTTTAGCAGAACGAATTATTTTGCCATTTGCTTTACGGGATAAAACAATTTTGGAATATCGAACAGAACCAGGTAGTAAAGTATATCTGCACTATAGTCTGGATGTAGAAAAGAAAGAACGGCTTAAGTATCGTATGGAAAAGATGGAACATATCTATGAAGGAATTTATGGAAAACAGATGATTTTGTTTTATGGAGAGAAATTGCAGTATTATATTTCGGAAGAAAAAGAGGGAGAGAGTGGTTTGAATGAAAGCGATGTAATTCAAATTCATCATTGGAACAGCGTCTATGGAGAGAGCCGATATGATATTTTAAATGATATGTGTGCTTCTATTGAAATGCAAGATGAGCAAACATTAGCAGAGCAGATGGAGCTTTATTTAAGGAAACAGAAACTGGTTGAGAAGAACAGTACACTAATGTGAGGTGGAGAAGTTGGAAAAGAAACTGGTAGCAGGTTATGATATCCAAAAAAATAAGGTACAACTTAGCTTTTATATTGAAGATCGAGAAGATGCGGAGTCAGTCAGTCCTCTTGCCAGCCAAATTGATTATGAAATTCCCTGTCTGGTAGCTAAGACGGAACAGGGATGGGTAGTTGGAGAGGAGGCATTGACAGCACAGTTTGAACAGACAGGTATCGTAGTAGATCAGCTTATTTTGCGTGTTCTTCATCAGGAAATGGAAGTATTAGATGGATATTCGGCAGAAGAATTGCTTGAAATTTTTCTTAGAGAAACTCTGCTTTTTATTCCGGGAGTGGAGATGATTGGACGGGAAGTAGATGCAGTTGCGATTTCTCTTTGGGAGCAGAATGGCCTTTTATTGGATGTTTTATTTCGTTGTCTGATGCGGCTTGGAATAAAAGAAAATTGTATTTTTGCTATGAGTGAGCAAGAAAGTGCTGCCTGTTATGCATTAAGCAGACCAAAGGAGCTTTGGAAGCAGGATGTGTTGTTTTTTGATTTTTCACAGGAACATTTTATTATGAAAAAACTGCATCGAAATCAAAAAGCAGAGAAGATTATTTTAGAAATGGAAGAAATTGATTATTCGGAATTGTTTCCAATTTCTTTATTAGAATCAGAGGAAGGCAGGCAGCAGGCAGATCAAAGTTTTTTGGAATTGCTCATGCAGCAGATTGTAAGGCCTCCTGTCAGTTGTGTCTATCTGATAGGAGAAGGGTTTTGCCAAAAAGAAAATTGGGCTGTTCGGACGTTCAAATATCTTTGCAGCAGGAAACGTGTATTTTTAGGGATGAATTTATATACAAAAGGAGCCAGTTTAAGTGCATTTGATCATATTACTGGACGGTTGATGGATTCTGTTACAATGCGAATGAAAGGCTGCATTTCCGTTAGTATTGGAATTTGTGTTTTTTATCGAGAAGAGAAAAAGCTGCTGAATTTGGTAAAAGAGGGAAAATATTGGTATCATGCAAAAGCACAGATAGAAGGAATTTTAGATGAGATTACAGAGCTTTCTTTTGTAATTACAAGGCAGGGAGTTTTAGGGAAATTAGAGTATCGGCTTCCGCTTTCTGAATTTCCTTATCGGGAACCAAGAATGACCCGAGTGGAAGTGTCGCTTTCTTTTCTATCCGAAGAAGAAGCAATTCTTCAAGCTACAGATTTAGGATTTGGACAGTATGCAGAAAGTAGTGGAACTGTAATTCAAAAAAAGCTAAAAGTGGAGGAACTTCTTTCAGGTATTGTAGAAAAAGAAGAACCAGAAGCAACTGGTCGGTTTCTTTTGTGCGGCAGCAAAAGAAGTCGTTATCCATTTGAAATAGAAGAAAGTAGACAGGCATTGTATTCAATTGATGAACTTTGTTATTTTCTTTATCATAATAATTATCTATTAGAAGAAACATTTTTTAGTCAAAAATTAATGGATTTTATCAGAAATAATTTGGAAATGAATCTTTTGGCAGATAAGTTAGAATATGCGAAAAAGAAAAAAGCTCCACTAGGGGAGCTAATTACAATTGTGATGGAGAGTACAGGTTATTATAGGGGAGTAGAGTGGAAAAGGATGAAAGAGAAATTAGCTTATTTTGGAACACAAAGCAGGGAAGAACGATTGAAGCTGTTAGGAGATATGTATTTGACGGAACGACAATATGTTCAGGCTAGAAATCAGTATCAATTATTATTAAAGTTAGAAGCTGCTTCTGGGGAATCAAGGGAATTTTTTGGTATGGTATATCACAATATTGGTGTACTTTATATGGAACTGTTTTATTTTGAAGAAGCATCTGAATTTTTAAAACAGGCATACGAGTATATGCCGCAGGATGAGATTTTAAAAAAACTTTTACTTACATTGCAAATGGCTGGTATGGAGGTAGACTATACCGAGTGGAAGAAAAAGACAAAAAAAGAGCAGGTCATACAATGGGAAAGAGAGTGGCAAAAACAAGAAGAGGAAGCAATACAAGATGATAGAAATTATTTGGCAGCGGAAGCGTTGAGTTGTCGCAGACAAGGAAAACTAGGTCAGTTTGAGGAGTATGCAAAAAAGCAACTGCAAGAATGGATGGAAGAGTATCGGTATGAGATGGAAGGTTGATGAAATATGGGATTTTGGAAAAAACTTTTTAAAAGAAAAAAGGCTTCTTTGGAGGGAAAACCGACAATTCAGGAATATCTAGGTGCTGATGGTGAAAACAAAACTGGTTATGCAAAACTAGAAATACAAAAAGCCTATCGATTGGAGAGTGAGGAGGAATGTTTTGAATATATTAAACATTTAAATGAGCAGAAAAAAGTAGCAAAAAGGCAACTTTCTGAGTTAAAAGAAGAATATGCAAGGATTGGAAGTGTATTGAATGATGTTGTAAAAATTGAAGAAATTCAGGAAAAAGATCGCCAAGAACTGTTAGATGCTGCAACACGGATTGATGAGATTAATAAAGAGCGAAAGAAATTTCAAAGTACAGAAAGCAAGATTAGTGAAAAGCAGTACCAAAAAATGGAAGAATATGGAGAATCAATTCGTCCGATGATGGCTCAACTAGATGAAGAAGAGAAGTATGCACATGTATTAGAGCAAGATATGCGGCATTTAGAAGCAGAAAAGACATCGATTCGTTATGAAAAAGATGAATTGCAGTCAAAAAAAACAGTTGCAAAAAAAGCAGTTGAATGGGCGGTTGTACTGCTTGGAATTAGTATTGTCTTTTATATTGTTTGTATGATACTTTTAAAAGAAGATTATGAAAATTTTCTTTATATTATGCTTGGAATAGTAGGAATTTTATTAACGATTACTTTTTTAGTATATCAGAAGACAGTAAAGGAGTTGCGGTTGGCAGATCGAAAATTAAATAAGGCCATTTTATTGTTAAATCGTGTAAAGGCTCGTTATGTAATAACTTTAAATAGCATACAATACCAGTATGCAAAATATGAGGTAAGCAGTGCCTATGAACTGAATTATATCTGGGGGCTGTATTTAGAAGAAAGAAAGAACCGAGAGAAATATCGTGCTAGTTCCGATCGGCTGCATGAGGCAGAGATGGCAGTGATTGGAATTTTAACAGAGTATATGGTGGAACAGCCTCGGTTTTGGATTAGTTATGTTACAGCGTTACTAGACGCACGAGAGATGGTGGAGGTGCGACATGATCTAAATGGAAGAAGAAAGATGCTTCGAGAGAATATGGAAGGGAATCGAGTATTTTTGGATATGGCTGAAACAGAGAAAAAGAAATTAGCAGAGATAAATCCAGAGTATGCACAAATGATATTAGCTAGAGCTTAAAAAATAGGGGAGAAAGGGAATAACTAAGAAGAAAGGGGATACTAGATTTTGCAGATAGTATCCCTTAATTATTTTGGTTATTTATGGTTTATTATTTTTTGTATAACATTGTTAGTTTTGCATGTCAATAAATGGCGATGAGGGATTGTAGGATTATAATATATGTGTTACAACTGAAGATTTAAAAAGCGGAGATATATTAACTAAATGTGTAGACAGATATAGTGTCGCTAAAGCTGCAAAACCTTATGAGCAAATGCAATATCTTAGCCAATATATATAGATTGATGTAAATTTGTTTCTTCTGTGTGTCTTGTAAATGAAGTAAAAGAACAGTGTTTATTATTAGTGAAATATTTCAGAAGGCGTTTTGTTAAGGCTTTTGAGGAGCATTATTCATTTCATCCATTCGGCAGGGTTTTATGTTTTAGCTGATTGAAAGCCAGAAGGCTATGCCTGTAGAACCCGCAAGGTTGTGTACCTGCCAGGTTGGAAATGGATTCCTATCTGTTGGTATTGATGTCAATACTGATTTCTCTTAGATGTCTATTATAACAGCATGGATTCCTTTGTGGTCGCTGTTTTTAAAATAAAGGAAGCAGAAGAGCTATATTAAAATTTATTTATCGATATATTGGTAAAATATAGTTTATCTTTAGCATTATAAAATTAGTTTGTTAAATAAAAAATAGAATTAATAGTTATCTAATGTTATTGGCTTATCACGCCGATATTACAAAAACAAGAAGATATTAAGAGCTTTTAAATAATTAAGAGGAGAATGAATAAAAATGGTTTTTAACATAAATGAGCTAGAAAGAACAACAGATAAATTAAAAGTTTTTAATCCAAAGATGTTTCCGGTTATAAGAATAGGAGAAAGTAGTTATATATGTAATTCTAAAATATTGACAAGAGGGGATGCTATAGATAAAACATTTATTCATAATATTCAAGTTGGGAAACATTCCTCTATAGCACCAGACGTATTGATGATTACGGATATGAATCATGATTATCATATGACATCACAGGGATGTTTATTTGATGAAGACAATCCAACTCCAAAATATATGAAAAGAAAAGGACAAATTATCATTATGAATGACTGTTGGATTGGAACGAATGTAATGATACTTGGGGGGTTATAATTGGTAATGGTGCAGTGATTGCAGCAGGTTCTGTTGTTACAAAGGATGTACCTCCTTATGCAATTGTTGGAGGAAATCCTGCTCGTATTATAAAATATCGATTTGACAAAGAAACAATTCAAGGATTACAACTGATTAATTGGTGGCATTGGCCAAAAGAAAAGAAAAGCGAAAACAAAGAATTATTATTTTGTGAACCTAATTTGTTGCTTCAGAAGTATTTGCAAATGTCTATAGAAGAATGGAATACAATAACTGAAGTTAAAATAAATAAAATACCAAAACCTAGTTTAGAAGATAATTTATACTACTATTATGTGCCAGATTTCGAAGAAATTTCACCTACATTTGAACATGTAATATGTTCTTTTATAGAGAAATATCAGGATACTAATCGAGAATTGCTATTATATGTGAAACAGGATGAGAATGTAGATAGATGGTTAGCAATGTTAAATAAGATTTTTGAAAAATATGAGGATAAAAATGCGTATATCAATCTTTATATAGGAAAGATTGATGATGAGAGATCCATATTTAGTCAAATCGATTATTATATAACAAATCGAGAAAGTGAAAATGTAAGACGAATAGAGTATGCAATGCATTATGGAGTGACAATTCTATCTGGAGTAGATGTACCTGTTTTTTAATTTTGGACAAAAAAGTTAGGAATTTATTTTTGTACCTTTAAATTTGCCAGATTGCTTTACCATCAGATCAAGACCAAAATATGTAAAAAGCTATTTTGGTTTTGAAAAGACAGAAAAATCTCCAATCATTCCCATAAAAGATACAGCAGATAAGAAATTGGTGCCTTTGAATGTTTCAATCAAATGAATCTGCCTGATAAAGTCGGTGTCCTCATTGGCATTAACAAGTTCAGTATCTAGAGTAATCAGGCTTCAAACCAACTAATGCAACTTTTTTTGAATCAAAACGGTTATTATGTACTTTTTGTATGTTGATGTTTGTGCTATTCTTAGTGATGATAGATTGATAACAGACACATTAAAATTCTTATTATGAAGATAACAGAAGAGTGGGTAATGATAAATTTCCATGGATTTAAGGAAAATGTGACTTTCCAAAGAATATAACTCTTCTGTTTTTTTATTTTAGAAACAGCGACCACAAGGGAATCCATGCTGTTATGCAGGGATTTTATAAGGCTTTCCTACAAACTGCTGGTTCAGGAATTCAATAGACATCCAGAAGAAGTCAGTACCAACATTAATTCCAACAGAGATGAATCGTTCATCAGAATTAAAAATAACTTTGTTTGACATGAGAAAGAAAAAATAGTAACCAAGTAGTCTTAATTGACTACATTATTATTATACAAGAAGGGATTATTGTGATTTATCAGATAAGCAGGATTACTTAAGAATAAAAGAGATTTTACAATTGTCTTATTTGCATGGATGCGAATATTGTAATGGAAGTAATGAGAAAAATATAGTAATAGCAGGAGAACAGAGAAACTAACAGTTGTCATAGTTTAAATTTTTTGCTATAATCGATTTCATACATAAATAAAAAATGGGGAAAAATAGATGAAAAATAGTATGTTAAAATTATCTGAAATAACAATATCAAAAGGAAATAGACAAAGCTATATTATTTATGGATATGGGGAGGGTGGAAGGATTTTAAAAAAGGTATTAGAGCTTTTTGGACAAAAAGTTTCCTGCTTTCTTTGCAGTACAGGCTATAAAAAAGTTTCAGAGGTAGATGGTATTTCTGTATTGGAGTTATCAGAATATTTAGAACAAAAAGAAAAAGATGGGAATACCAATCCGATATTAATAACAGTAAGAATGGGGGGGTAATGGAAATTTTTAAAAACTTAACCCAATATTTTGGGGATTTGGTATATCGAGTAAATTCACCACAGGATGTATGTACCATATATGCTTGTTTTTATCAAAATTATTTTATACAAAGGGGGATTGACTTAAGCAAAGAGTGGATACAATTAAATGGAATAGAATGGCTCAATCCATTTCAAAAAGAGATATCTTATGCATTAAGTTTTTTTTCGTTATGTGGCGATCTGATTCTTCCAGCGGTTTATAAGGATTTTTCTTATACTTGTGAGGGAACATATGAAGTTGATCCTGTTGTAATACAGCCAGATGATATTGTAATAGATTGCGGAAGCAATATTGGTTTATTTTCTGCTATGATAGCAAACCGTTGTGCAAAAGTCTATGCATTTGAATGTGTGCCAGATACTTATCAATACATAAATGAGCTTTGTAAAAAATATAAAAATATTATATTAGTAAAGAAAGCAGTAGGGGATTCTTTAGGAAAAGTAAAATTCTCTATGGAAAAGAACTGGAATACAAATAATCAAATCATACAAGAGAAGGAACAAGAAGCATTTGGAGATCCAAAGAATTTTGATTTTGTGGATATGATAACAATTGATAATTTTGTAAAAGAATATGGATTAAAGAAAGTAGATTTTATTAAGGCAGATATTGAAGGGGCAGAGCGTAAGATGTTAAAGGGAGCGAGTGAAACTTTAAAAAAATATGCGCCAAAATTGTCAATTTGTGAATATCATAGATTAGATGATCCAGAAGTGCTAGAAAAAATGATTATTCAGGCAAATCCCAATTATCGGATTTTTCATAGAAATAAAAAATTATATGCATATGTACCTTAAAGTGAATTTTCGCTATATTTTTGTAAAAGGTAAGAAATGTTAAGATAAAGTGGAAAAAATAATAGTTTGTGGAGGGCAGACGAATGAAAATAAAAGCAAGTGAGTTTGAAGAAGTAAAGATTATAGAAAATGCATATGCTTACGATATGAGAGGAAACTTTATAAAGACATTTAATCAGGAAGAATTTCTTCGTCTGGGACTCAATGCAGATTTTAAAGAGACCTATTATTCTACTTCACAAAAGGATGTTATTCGTGGGATGCATTTTCAGCTTCCTCCCTATGAACATGATAAAATTGTTCATGTAATTTCTGGAAGTGTAATTGATGTAATTGTAGATTTAAGAAAAGAAAGCAAAAATTATAAAAAATATATTGCAATTCGATTGACTGGCAACCGGCCACGTTCTATTTATATTCCAAAAGGTTTTGCACATGGATTTCAATGTTTGGAAAATAATACAATTATGTTATATCAGGTAACAACAGGTTATCAGCCAAACTGTGATAGTGGAATAGCCTACGATTCCATTGGGTATCATTGGGATGTGGAGGACCCTATTTTGTCAGAACGAGATCAGCATTTTATTCCATTAGAAGAATTTCAATCCCCCTTTTAAAATTTTAATAAAAAAGTGGAAAAATTTATTTTATTAAAGTAGGGAAGGGAAGTTTTACTTATATTTTGGATAAAATAATTTAAAATAAAAATACCAATTAGGATAGGCTAATAAGGAGGAAGAGATGGGAGAGGGATTTTTACGTGTATCAGCAGCAACACCTAAAGTAAAAGTAGCGGATTGTATTTATAATGGAGAACAGACAAAAAAAGCAATTGATCAGGCAGTAGAAAATCAAGTAAAACTTTTGGTACTGCCAGAGTTAGGAATAACAGGCTATACTTGTGGCGATTTATTTTTGCAAAGTCGTTTGTTAGATTCTGCGAAGGAACAAATACTTTGGCTGCGTGATTATACAAAGAATAAGGATATTGTAGTAGCAGTTGGATTTCCAATGGAATGGAATGGAAGTCTTTATAATCTGGCAGCAATTTTATTTGATGGAAAAGTACTAGGACTTGTACCAAAACGAAATATCCCTAATTATTCTGAATTTTATGAAGCAAGACATTTTAAAGAGGGAATGGAAAAACCTGTAGAAATTGAATTTGGCAAAGAACGGGTCTGGATGGGAACGAATCTCTTATTTCAGTGTGAAACAATCAAAGGATTTACATTGGCAGCAGAAATTTGTGAAGATCTTTGGGTTCCATGTCCGCCAAGTACGCATCATGCATTAGCAGGTGCTACAGTAATAATCAATCTTTCTGCAAGTGATGAAACAACAGGAAAGGATATTTACCGCAGGCAGTTAGTAGAGAGCCAGTCAGGAAGACTGATCTGCGGCTATCTTTATGCCGATGCCGGAGAAGGAGAATCTAGTACTGATTTGGTGTTTGCAGCGCATAATTTAATTGCAGAAAATGGAACAATGTTAGCAGAAGCAGTACGTTTTCAAAATCAAACCATAGTAGCAGATCTAGATTTGGATCGGATACACAGTGAAAGAAGAAGAATGAAAACATTTGGAATAACCGAATCTGAGTATCAGACCATATTTTTTTCAATCCAAAAAACAGAAGCAACAAAAGGTTTTTATCACTTTATTGATCCAATGCCATTTGTTCCAAGTAAGAAAGAAGATCGAGATAAACGGTGTGAAGAGATTTTGTCGATTCAAGCAATGGGGTTAAAGAAACGCCTAGAACATGCCCATTGTCAGTCTGCTGTAATTGGTATTTCAGGCGGATTGGATTCTACATTGGCGCTTTTGGTGACAGCAAGAGCATTTGACTTACTTGGTTTGAAAAGAGAGCAAATCACAGCAATTACGATGCCTTGTTTTGGAACTACAGATCGAACCTATCAAAATGCAGTTCTTTTAATAGAAAAATTGGGAGCAGAATTTGTTGAGGTAGATATTCGTAAAGCAGTACTATATCATTTTCAAGATATTGGACAAAATCTTGAGCTGCATGATGTTACTTATGAAAATGCACAGGCTAGAGAACGAACACAGGTATTAATGGACTTTGCAAATAAGAAAAATGGAATGGTAATAGGTACAGGAGATCTCTCAGAGCTGGCACTTGGCTGGGCAACCTATAATGGAGACCATATGTCAATGTATGGAGTAAATGCTTCTGTTCCTAAGACATTAGTTCGGCATTTGGTACGATATTATGCAGATACTTGTCAGGATGAGAAACTTTCTCAAGTATTATTTGATGTATTAGATACACCAGTTAGTCCAGAATTACTTCCACCAGAAGATGGAAAGATTGCACAAAAAACAGAGGATATTGTAGGACCTTATGAGTTGCACGATTTTTATTTATATTATATTCTTCGCTTTGGCTATACCCCTAAAAAGGTATATGATTTGGCACAAAAGGCATTTGAAGGAGTTTATTCAAAGGAAACAATTTTAAAATGGTTAAAAACATTTTATCATAGGTTTTTTACACAACAATTTAAGCGTTCTTGTTTACCAGATGGACCAAAGGTAGGTTCTGTAGCGGTATCTCCTCGAGGGGATCTTCGGATGCCAAGTGATGCCTGTGTGCGGATTTGGATGGAAGAATTAGAAAGAATCGAATGAAAAAATAGAAATATCAAATTTGATTTTATCATTATGGTTATAAACTATAATGATAAAATTGAATGGTATCCTAAAGGAAATTAAAATAAATTGTAATTTATTAGTAGGAGAATAAAAATGTGCAAGGCAGAAACACTCTGGAGTTTTATCGCAAAAAAGTCATACATAGCATGGATAGCAGCCTTATTGGTAATTATACAAGCAATTTTAACGGTAATAGAAGTGATTGTAATAGAACGTTTTATTGATGGACTTTCTGATTTTCAATGGAAATGGTTAATTTTTTTTGCTATTATACTATCTGGAATTTATGCATTTTATTATTTGCAAAATCCGTTGCTTGACTATTTAAAGCAAAAGCTTAGTCTGCAAATACGTATTCATTTAGAGGATAGTATAATAGAAAAAATGGCAAAAATTTCAGTGGCAGCATTAGAAGATGTAGAGAATCAATCATGTATCGCACGATTAAAAGAGAAACCAGAAAAACGTTATGCAAATGGTTTTTTTTCAATTTTACAAATTATAGGAGGCATAGTGGGAATGTCAGGTATTTTTTCGCTGCTTTTTCATCATGTTCCTTTCTTTTTTTTGGTGATTTTATTGTTATTTGGATTAATGGTAATTGTATTTCGCTTGACTGGGAAAATGAAAATAGCATTATATCAAACAAGACAGGAGATAGGTAGAAGAGGAGATTATTTATCTAGTATTTTGTTTGAAAGAAACCTAGCACAGGAGAAAAAATTATTTGGCTATACTCATTATATTCAAAAACTTTATAAAGAAGAAACGATACAATCTAGTAAACAAATGTTAATCAGTATTGGAGTTTATCATATAATTTTATGGGTTTATGATGCAATTACTTATCTTTTTTCAGCATCAGCTTATTTACTTTTTTTAATTCCATTATATAAAGGAGAAATGGAAATTGGACTTTATATTGCAATGATTCCAGCACTGACAAAATTGGGTGCTTTTTTTGTAGCAGTTGGAAGCAAATATTGGCCTGCATATCAGGAATATCGAGCATGTTTTGCAGATTTTATTCAGTTTTATGCACTACCAGAGCAAGATTATATTGAAAAAAAAGAAATTACATTTCATATTATAAAGGGAGAAAACATTGTATTTCGCTATCCTGGACAGGAAAAACCGATTTTAAACGGATTAAATTTTATCTTTCAGGTTGGAAAGAATTATGCTTTGGTTGGAGAAAATGGCTGTGGAAAGACCACATTTATCAAACTTTTAATGGGATTTTATCAGCCAGAAAGTGGTACAATTACAATAGATAATAAGGATATAAAAGAGCTTACATTTGCAGAACGGCAGAGCCTTTTTTCAGCAGTTTTTCAAGATTTTAATCACTATACTTATACGATAAAAGAGAATATTTTTCTTTCGAATTTAAAGGAGCAAACAGCTATAACAGAGAAAATGCAGCAGGCAGCAAAAGAAGCAGAATTGGATAGTTGGATTTCATCTTATCCTTATGCCTATAATACGCAGTTAGGAACCTTAGAGGAAAATGGTGTAGAACTTTCTGGTGGACAGTGGCAGCGCCTTTCGATTGCCCGTATGCTCTATCGAAAAGCAAATATTTATATTTGGGATGAACCAACAGCTGCAATGGACCCTCTGGCAGAATCTCGTCTTTATACTAATTTTTTACAGAAACGTTCCAAACAGTGTGCTAATATTTTTGTGACACATCGTCTAGGTGCAGCCGTTTGTGCAGATGAAATTTATGTTTTAGAAAATGGAAAATTAGTAGAACAAGGAAGTCATACACAGTTAATGCAAAAAGCAGATGGACTCTATCGCCAGATGTTCCAAGCGCAGAAAGGAATGTATGAATGAAACAAATAAAAAGAACTTTAAAGGTAGTAATTCCAATTGCACCTTTTCGTATGCTAATCTATATTTTGCTTTCTCTGCCAGGTGCAATTTTACCAACAGTCATGTGTTTTTTTCAACAACAAATCATCGATCAAGCCTCCCATTTGCAACCAGAACGTTCTTTCTTTTATTATAGAAAGCCAGTTTTATGTTTAATTGGAACTTATCTGATATGGAAATTATTTTATTTTATTGCTAGTCAATATATGGAATTTGGTTATTTTCAATATGTGCTAATTGGGTTAGACAATCTGATACATAAAAAAAGTGCACAGATTTCTTTTGAATATTATGACAATGCTGTTTATTATCAAACTGTGCAAAATGCAAAACAAGCTTCTATGTTTCTTGTGTTTACTACAAATTTAGCAATATTATCGTTTCTTCTGATAGGAAATATGCTGTCAGTCAGTGGTTATCTGGCTACTCTTCATCCACTGCTAATCCTTTTTGTAGGACTAATTAGTATTCCAGTGATAATCGAAAAGGTACAAGGAGCAAAATTGCAGTCAAATCTTATGCAGGATAGCATACAGGCAGTACGAAGAAAAAAGTATGCCTTTGAGCTTTTATCTACAGCAAATAGAAAAAAAGAGATTGCCCACTATGGAGCGAGCCACTATATAGCGGAGAAATATCAAGCAGCATGTAAGGAAATTACAGAGAAAGAACAGAACTATATTTGGAAAGTGGGACGAAATCGGCTTGGTTTTGCAGGAATAAAAGCCTTATTTCATGGAATAGCAATTGTTATTATGATTTGGCTGGTGACAACAAAAAGAATTACAATAGGTGCATTTTCCGTTTTATTAACCAGTTTTTCTATTTTAACAGATGCTTTTACACAGATTTGCCAGTATGCAGGTGAGATTTTGCAGACAAGTACAATGGCAGCTTCCTTTTTTACCTTTATGGATTTAACCATTCAAGATGGTACAAAACAGATGGAAAATAAAGAAGAAATTGCTCGATTACAAAATGTATCCTATCAATATCAGCATACAAAGGAGAGGGCATTAAAAAATATTTCTTTTTCTATAAAAAAAGGAGAAACGATTGCGATTGTAGGGGAAAATGGTGCTGGAAAAACAACATTGGCAAAGCTTTTATCTGGTTTTCTTTTACCCACAGAAGGAAAAATGGAGTTAGGTGGTATTTCACGAGAACAATTACAAGAAGATAGTATTTTTAATTTGATAAGTGCGGTCTATCAAGAATATGGCCGTTATCAATTAACTGTGGAGCAAAATATTTACCTAGGGGACACAAAAAAGCCAATCGATCGGGAAAAAATAAAAGAGTCATTTGTTTGGGCAGGTCTTTCTCTTTCAAAATATCCGATAGACACGTTATTAGGAAAAGAATTTGGGGGGATTGATTTTTCAGGTGGTCAATGGCAGCGGTTAGCATTAGGAAGAAGTTATTATCGAAAACGGCCAATTTTATTTTTAGATGAGCCAACTGCATCGATTGATCCATTCGAAGAAAGGGAAATTTATAAAAAGTTAAAAGAACTTGCACAAAAGCAAACAGTTGTTTTAGTAACACATCGGCTTGGAGCTGTTCAGAGTGCAGATAGGATTCTTGTACTGCACCAAGGAAGTTTGATCGAAACAGGAAATTTTACACAACTAATAGAACAAAAGGGATATTTTTATCAGATTTGGAAAGAACAGGCAAGATGGTATCAGGATATTGATTAGGGAGAGAGTTCTATAAGAATACTCTCCCTTTTCAATGGAGTTTATTTGATTGTAATTTCATTTCCAGAAACAGGTGTTGCCTTTTTTACTGCTCGGTTAATTGCATCATAGAGAGTTTGAGCCGTATAGCGGCTTTCGTCAGGACAGGTAACGCCTGTTAAGGATTGGTTATTTAGTATTTGTGTGGATAGATTATCTAGTGTGGTTTCCATAAGAGGATTGCTTACATTTGCTGTTTCGTCTAGATTGATTAAGCGAATGGAGTTGATATGATCTTTATCTACAATGACTTCAATCTGCATAGCCTGATTCCCTGTGTCAATCGAGGCGGTATAGACACCAGCTAGGAAGGTAGGGGCAGTTTCTGAAAGGATTTGCTTATCAGAAGCATCATCAGGCAGAAACATATAGATAAAGAGCAGGACAAGGAAGATACCGAGGGCTACAAAGATAGCAGTATAAATAACTTCCCTCATATGTAATACAACAATTTTGGTTTTCGCACTCATATTTGAGATCCCCTTTGCAGATAAGATAGGTGTACTGCCTGATTTATGCGTCGGCCAGTACACAAAAACTGAGTTTTGTTACAAGGTATGTAAGAAGAAAGGAAAATATGACTGGTAAAGGGGCGAAAGTTTGTTCGGATTGAGGGTGGTATCTTTTAGAGAAATATGGTATAATAAAGAAAATTAAGAGATGTGTCAGATCAAAATTTAACGTCTGGAATAGAAAAAATAAAACCATGATTTTTAATAGATAAAGGAGGAAATTCATGTCATTACAACTGATTTTAGGAGGTTCTGGTTCTGGAAAATCCAGATATTTGTATGAAAAATTAATTCAAGAATCGATCATGTATCCAGAAAAAAATTTTATTTTGCTTGTACCAGAGCAATTCTCCATGCAGACACAAAAGGATATTGTTGCACTTCATCCAAGACATGGTGTAATGAATATTGATATTGTAAGTTTTGGGCGGTTTTCTTATCGGATTTTGGCAGAAGTTGGTGCAACACAACTCCCTGTTTTAGATGATACAGGAAAAAATTTATTACTTCGTAAAGTGCTAGAGAATAAGAGAGAGGAATTAAAACTCTATGGACAAAAACGTCATACTCCTGGAATGATTAGTGAGATAAAGTCAGTAGTATCTGAATTTTATCAATATGGAATTCGAGAAGAAGAACAGGAAAAAATGCTGACATATGCAAAAAAGAAGCCAATGCTTTATGCAAAATTAAGTGATATGCAGGTAATTATACAAGAGTTTGAACGGTTTATGGAAGAGCATTATATTACAAAAGAAGAACAATTAGATGTACTTTGCCGTGTAATTTCAAAATCCAATATAATAAAAAAAAGTAGTATTTGGATAGATGGTTTTACTGGATTTACACCAATTCAGTATCAGTTAATTGGGCTTTTGTTATCACTTTCAAAAAAAGTAATATTGACTGTTACAATTGATTCTAGAGAAAATCCTTATCATATAGGGGGAGAACAAGAATTATTTCATATGAGTAAAGAGATGATATCTCATCTAGTTCGTTTAACAGAGGAAAGACAGATTCCAAAGGAAAAGGATATTGTACTAACAGAAGAAAGGCATCATCGATTTGAACAGTCAGATGCACTTTTTTGGTTGGAAAGAAATTTATTTCGGTATCCTTATGATGTTTATACAAAGAAACAACATGCAATATCAATTCATATAGCAGGAAATCCAATGAAGGAGGCAGGATATGTTGCAAGGGAAATTGTGCGTTTGGTTCGAGAAAAGAACTATCGTTATCGGGATATTGCAATTATTGCAGGTGATCTAGAAGGATATCGGGATAGTCTAGAAGAACTTCTTGCAGAGAATCAAATTCCTTATTTTGTCGATCAGAAAAAAGGGATGATGGGAAATCCTTGTGTGGAATTTATTCGTAGTACATTGGAAATGATTGCGGATAATTTTTCTTATGAAAGTGTATTTCGCTATTTAAAAAGTAATATGACTTCAATTGCACGGGAAGATGTCGATTTATTGGAAAATTATTGTCTGGCTATGGGAATTCGGGGGCAAAGACAGTGGGAAAAACTTTGGGTACGGAGTATGAAGAAAGAAAAGCCGCTTGAGTTAGAACGAATGAACCAGCTTCGAGAGGCTGTACTGCTCCCAATTCAAAGTCTTGCTAATACTTGGAAGCGAAGAAAAGCTACTGTAAAAGAAAAAATGGAAGTGTTATATGGATTTTTGCAAGAAATTGGTTTGCAAGAGAAAATGGAAGCTTATGAGAAAACATTTCGAGAGCAGGGGAATCTGGCAAAAGAAAAGGAGTATAAGCAGGTTTATCCATTAGTAATGGAATTATTTGATAAAGTAGTAGAGCTTTTAGGGGAGGAACAAATTTTAGCACAGGAATTAAATGGTATTTTAGATGCAGGATTTGAAGAGTTAAAAGTAGGATTAATTCCTCCGTCAATTGATCAAATTTTAATTGGAGATATGGAGCGAACTCGTTTAAATGGCGTTCGGGTTTTGTTTTTTTTAGGTTTAAATGATGGCATTATTCCAAAAAATAGTGGAAAAGGCGGATTGCTTTCACAGATGGAAAGGCAGTTTTTAAAAGAAGAAAAGGTAACACTTTCTCCTACTCAAAAGGAAAGTGCTTACATTCAAAAGTTTTATCTTTATTTGAATCTAACAAAGCCTTCTGAGCTTTTGTATTTAAGTTATAGTAGAACTACACAGGAAGGAGAAGCAATTCGGCCTTCTTATCTGGTACGTACGATAGAGAAGTTATTTCCAACATTGATTCAAATTGATGAAGAGAAAACAGAGGATTCCACAAAACAAGTTACTACACCAGAGGGAACTTTGAAATATTGGATTTCAAAGTTATTGGAATTTGGACAAAATCCAATTTTAGAACAAGCCGATCCACTTTTTTTAGAATTGACTTCTTGGTATACAAAACAGCCAGATTGGAAAAAACGAACCGAACAATTATTTGAAGCGATTTCTTATCACAATGAGGAAAGTGGGATTGGAAAACTGGCAGCGGCTGCACTTTATGGACCACAAACAATAAATAGTGTGACTCGATTAGAACGTTATGCAACCTGTGCATTTGCACATTTTTTAACATATGGATTGCGATTAGCAAAACGGCAGGAATTTGAAATGGCAGCAGTGGATATGGGAAATCTATTTCATCAATCCATTGAACGATATTCGAATAAGTTAAAAGAAAATGAAATGAAATGGAGTATGATAACACCAGAAGATCAACAGAGAATGGTAAAGGAAAGCGTAGAGGAAGTTTCCGCAGATTATGGCAATCATGTATTACAAAGTACAGCGAGAAATGCATATTTTATTGATCGCTTGGAACGAATTGTCAATCGAACGGTTTGGGCTTTAAAGAAACAGTTACAAAAGGGAAAATTTGAACCAGTTAGTTATGAGGTTTCTTTTTCTCCTGCGGATCAGTTAGATGCACTTACAATTCCAATTTCCGATCAGGAAAAATTACAGCTTGCAGGACGATTGGATCGAATGGATCTTTATGAAGATGAAGAACATGTCTATATTAAAGTAATTGATTATAAATCGGGAGTAACAGAATTTGATTTATCTTCTGTCTACTATGGACTTCAGATTCAGTTGGTTGTCTATATGGAAGCAGCTATGGAGACAGAACGAAGAAAACGAGTAGAAAAAATGGTAATTCCGGCTGGAATTTTTTATTATAATATTAAAGATCCTGTAATTGAAGAAACAGAAGAAATGGGAGAAGAACAGATTGAGAAGGAATTGCTTTCGAAATTGAAAATGAATGGACTAGTAAACAGTGCCTCAGAGGTAATTGCACTTTTGGATTCTTCTATGGATAAATATTCGGATGTAATTCCAATTAGTTATAATAAGGATGGAAGCTTGACAAAAAATTCTTCAGCAGTAAATACAAGACAATTTGAGGCAGTTTCTACTTATGTACGAAATATGATACGAAGAATGGGAGCAGAAATATTAAATGGGAATACACAAATTTCTCCTTATCGAAAAGGGACAGAAACCGGATGTGATTATTGTGAATTTCGGGAAATTTGTGGATTTGATGAAAAAAGTCTGGGATTTGAATATCGAAGATTACAGGAGATGGATAGTGCGGATATTTTGCAGCAGATGGAAAAGGAGAAGGAAAAGTGGGAGTAAATTGGACAAGGGAACAAGAACAGGTAATTTATTTAAGAAATCGAGCAATTTTGGTTTCAGCGGCAGCCGGATCGGGAAAAACGGCAGTTTTGGTGGAACGAATTATTCAGATGATTACAGATAGAGAACATCCAGTGGATATCGATCGGCTTTTGATTGTAACATTTACCAATGCTGCAGCAGCAGAAATGCGTGAAAGAATTACTTCTGCAATTGAACAGGCATTAGAGGAAGCGCCAGAAGATGCACATTTGCAAAGACAGCAGACTTTGGTTCATACAGCTCAGATTACAACAATTGATAGTTTCTGCTTAAGTGTAATTCGAGATCATTTCGATCTATTAGATTTAGATCCTTCTTTTCGGATTGGAGATGAAGGGGAACGAAAACTTTTAAAGTCAGATGTAGTAGCAGGACTTTTAGAGGATTATTATAGTGAAGCCGATCCAGAATTTTTTCATTTTGTAGAAAGCTATTCCACTGGAAAAAATGACAGTGGATTGGAAGAATTAATTTTACGATTATATGAATTTGCTATGAGCTATCCAGATCCAAAAGAATGGCTAAAGGGATGTTTGAATGAGTATCCATCAGAGTTAGAAGAAATTTTGGAGGAAGAAGGATTCGATACTCTAGAGACAGAGGAAGAAATTAATGCTTGGAAAAAGAGAAAAAGACAGATAGAACAAAAAAGTTTAGAAGCATTAGAACAGACCAAATCAGTACAATTTTTAATGGCATATTTAAAAAAATTAGTGACCGATTGCTGCAATCAACTTTCTTTGGCACAGCATATTTGTAGTCAAGAAAGAGGACCTTATATGTATCTGCCTGCGATTACTTCGGATTTATACTATTTAGAAAAATTAATAATATGTGAATCGTACCAAAGCTTTGGAAAGGCTTTAAAAGAGGTAAGTTTTATCCGGCTTTCTTCAAAAAAGGATTCTTCTATTGATGTAGAGCAAAAAGCAAGAGTAAAAGAAATTCGGGATCGAATAAAAGAGGAAATTCGAGGAATTGGAAAACAATTTTATTTTCAGCCATTGGATAAAATGCTGGAAAATATGGCAAAAGTAAGTAAGACGATGGCAGTTATGGTAAGATTAACATTAGATTTTCATACTAGATATCAGGAGAAAAAACGAGATCGAAATCTTATGGATTTCTCCGATGTAGAACATTTGGCGTTAAATATTTTAACAGAAAAAGGAGGAGATCCTTCTTTTATCGCAAAGGAATATCGAGAACAATTTGTAGAGATTATGATTGATGAATATCAGGATAGCAATTTGGTGCAAGAAGCCATTTTATTTAGTATCTCTCGTTATAAAGAGGCAGAGCCAAATGTATTTATGGTAGGAGATGTAAAACAGAGTATCTATAAATTTCGTTTGGCCAGACCAGAATTATTTATGGAAAAATATCAAACTTATACAACAGAGGAGAGTGCTTATCAAAAGATTGATTTGCATAAAAATTTCCGTAGCCGAACAGAGGTATTGCAAAGTATTAATACTATTTTTTATCAAATTATGAGACCAGAGCTAGGAGGAGTATGTTATGATGATGCGGCGGCACTTTATCCTGGCGCAGTTTTTCCAGAGGGAGGTTCACAGACAAAAGAGCGAAAAACAGAACTGCTTTTAATTGATAAAACACAAGAAGATACTTCTGATTTTGTAACAGAAGAGATGACTGCGTTAGTAATGGAGGCAAAGGTAATTGCTGCACAGATTCGAAGAGTGACAAATCCAGATACAGGAATAAAAGTGTTTGATAAAAAAACAGGTCAATATCGAGTTGCACAGTATCGAGATGTTGTGGTTCTTTTGCGAACGGTAGCTGGATGGGGAGAAACCATTGTAAGTGTTTGTATGGAAGAGGGAATTCCAGCTCATACACAATCACAGACTGGATATTTTACTGCTTTGGAAGTACAGACAGTACTAAATTTATTAAGAATTATAGATAATCCAAGACAGGATATCCCATTAGTAGGTGTATTACATTCTCCAATTGGAAATTTTAGCAGTTTGGAATTAGCAAAAATTCGTTCTGCGCATTTAGAGGGAGATTTTTATGAAGCTTTCTTGCAACCAGTTGGTGAGGAAGAGTTAGATAGAAAAGTAAAGGAATTTTTAGAACAATTAGAATATTTTCGCAATCAGGCTGCCTGTACACCGATTCATGAATTGATTCGGTTTATATTAAAGGTAACAGGTTATGGAGATTATGCAGCTTCGATGCCTGCTGGAACAAAACGTAGAATGAATTTAGACATGCTGTTAGAAAAGGCAGTTTCATTTGAAGCAACTAGTTATCGTGGAGTGTTTCATTTTATCCGCTATATTGAAAAATTAAATCAATATGAGGTAGATTTTGGAGAGGCCTCGATTGTAAATGAGCAGGACAATACCGTTCGAGTAATGAGTATCCATAAAAGTAAGGGATTAGAATTTCCAATTGTAATTGTAGCAGGAATGGGAAAAAAGATGAATCAGATGGATGCAATGCAAAAAGCGGTGATTCATTCTGATTTAGGTGTAGGATTGGATTTTGTAAATTATGAGCGCAGAACAAAAGCCCCTGTATTAATAAAACGAATTATTCAAAAAAGTATACGTTTGGAAAATTTAGGAGAAGAATTGCGAATTTTATATGTAGCATTAACAAGAGCAAAAGAAAAGTTGATTTTAACTGGTGTTACAGATAAAATGACAGAACGATACGAAAGATGGCGCAGAGAAACAAAAGGAGGTGCTCTTTCCTATGCTTCTCTTGCAAAGGCAGAGTCCTATCTAGATTGGATTGTACCAGCAGTAGCAGAGGAAAGCTGTGAGATTATATTTTATACACCAAAAGGAGTAGTGGAAGGAGAGATATTACGACAAAAAGAAATAGCAGATTTGTCCGATTATCAGAAAAGGATCGATTTTTCACAGTGTTTTGATGTAAAATTAAAAGAGGAGATTGAAAAGCGATTTTCTTATTTTTATCCATATCAGGAAGAGGTTTTGCTTTATGCAAAAACTTCTGTATCTGAGTTAAAACGATTTCGTCAAATGGAGATGGAAGAAGAGGCAGTATTGTTGGTTGAAAAGGAGGAGGAATTTCCAAAGTTTCTACAGGAAAAGAAAAAAGGGATAGGAGGTACAACACGGGGAACAGCCTATCATATTTTTTTAGAAAATATGAATTTGGTGGAATTTGATGAGATGGAAGAAAAAGAAATTGATAAGCGAGTGCAACAGATGAAACAACAATTAGTAGAGGAAAAGAAACTTTCAAAGGCGGATGCAAAGTTAATCTGGAATCGAAGAATTGTAGAATTTCTTACTTCTAAGACCGCAAAGCGGATGCAAAAAGCAGAAAAGATGGGGAAGGTTTATAGAGAGACACAGTTTGTGGTGGGAATTCCTGCTAAAAAACTTTATAAGGAAACAAAAAGTGAGGAATTAATTTTACTGCAGGGGGTAATTGATGTTTATTTTAAAGAAGAGGGGAAATTGGTATTGTTAGATTATAAAACCGATGCTGTTTTTGAGGGAGAGGAGGATAGATTAATTACACGGTATAAAAAACAGTTTGAACTTTACAAAATGGCATTAGAACAGATGACAGGAGAAATCGTAGAAGAGATGATTCTTTATTCTTTTGGACTAGGGAAGGAAATTTGGATTGAGGAATCAGAAAATTGAATAAATCCAAAAAATAAGGAGATACTCCTAATAAAAATAAAATCTGGAGGAAATTGCAATGCCAACGAAGAAAAAGAAAGAAATTGATTTGGAGAATTTAACACCAGAAGATGAAATGAAATTAGAGATTGCAGAGGAAATAGGCGTATTAGATAAAGTGCTAAAAGGAGGATGGGGAACACTTTCTGCTCGTGAAACAGGGCGTATTGGAGGAATTCTTGGTACACGAAATCGAAAAAAGAAAGCTCAGGAAGAGAAAACATCAGAAGAAAAAGCATCTTGGGAAGAATAGTTGACTTTTTTGGTAGGAAAAACTATAATAGAACTATCATTTCAAAATGGATTATTTTTCTATAGGAATGATAGAATTATTTATCGATTGAACAATCGGAAAGAAAGGCATAAAGGGATAAACAAGGATGCTGGAATTACAAGATGTTTCCTTTGAGGTAGAAGGAGAAAATAAGAAAAAAGAGATTTTGCGAAATATCAATTTAACGGTGGATCATACAAAGTTTATTGCTGTTACTGGGCCAAATGGAGGAGGAAAATCAACACTTGCCAAATTAATTGTTGGGATTGAAAAACCAACTATGGGAAGAATTCTATTTGATGGTGTCGATATTACAGAGATGGATATTACAGAAAGGGCAAAGGCTGGGATTAGTTTTGCTTTTCAACAACCAGTGCGTTTTAAAGGAGTGACAGTAAAGGATTTGATTATGCTGGCAGCAGGAAAAGAGAAGAAATTGACAGTTGCCGGAGCTTGTGATTATCTTTCGGAGGTTGGACTTTGTGCTAGAGATTATATTAATCGAGAGGTAGATGGCAGTCTTTCTGGTGGAGAATTAAAGCGAATAGAGATTGCTACTGTTATTGCAAGAGCATCAAAACTTTCTGTATTTGATGAGCCAGAGGCAGGAATTGATTTGTGGAGTTTTAATAACCTGATTACGGTCTTTGAAAAACTTTATCAAGAGCAGAAACGTTCGATTATGGTTATTTCTCATCAAGAACGAATTTTAAATATTGCAGATGAGATTATAGTAATTGCTGGTGGGAGTATTCAGGCAATTGGAAAAAAAGATGAGATTTTACCTGAATTATTGTCTGGTACAGGTTCCTGTAGATATTATCAAAAACGGGAGGTGTAGGAATGGATGAGATTCAAAAGACCTTGTTAGAACAGATAGCAGGACTTCATGAAGTGCCACAGGGAGCCTATAATATTCGAACGAATGGTGTTAGCACCAAAAGAAATACAACAGCCAATATTGATATTACTACAAAAGAGGATAAGCAAGGGATTGATATTCGGATTAAGCCTGGAACAAAAAAAGAGAGTGTGCATATTCCAGTCTTGTTGAGTCAAAGTGGATTGACAGAGATGGTATATAATGATTTTTACATAGGAGATAACTGCGATATTACAATTGTTGCAGGGTGCGGAATCCATAACGGTGGAGAGAAAGAATCTAGACATGATGGAATTCACAGTTTTTTTGTTGGGAAAAATGCAAAAATACGATATGTAGAAAAACATTATGGAAGTGGAGAGGGAACAGGGGAACGAATTATGAATCCACAGACAGTTGTGGAATTAGGCGAAGGCAGTTATATGGAGATGGAAACCGTTCAGATTCGTGGCGTGGATTCTACTAAACGTTTTACAAAAGCAAAACTTTCTGATCATGCAACATTAGTGATTAAGGAAAAGTTAATGACACATGGCAAACAGTTTGCAGAAACTTCTTTTGAGGTGGATTTGGATGGAGAGGGATCAGGAACCAATGTGATATCCAGAGCAGTTGCAAAAGATGATTCTAGACAGGTATTCTTTTCAAAAATCAATGGAAATAACAGATGCAATGGACATACGGAATGTGATGCAATTATTATGGATCGTGCGAATATTCGTGCAATTCCTGAAATTACAGCAAATCATTTAGAGGCAAGTTTAATTCATGAAGCAGCAATTGGAAAAATTGCTGGAGAGCAAATTGTTAAATTGATGACACTTGGACTTACAGAAAGTGAGGCAGAAGCACAGATTATTAATGGATTTTTGAAATAGAAAATAAAATGATATTAAGAGAGGAAGAAGGATTGCTTATGGAAACAAGAGAAACTGCGGTTGAATTTGAAGAACTAAAAGCTTGTATTGATAGAGCAGATGATTGTATTAGAGAAATTCTAGATAAGACAAAAAATTTAGACAAGATTGAAAGCCAGCAAAAGATTTTAGCGTTAAATGCTTCAATAGAAGCAGCACGAGCAGGAGATGCTGGAAAAGGATTTGCAATTGTTGCTACAAAGGTAGGAGAATTAGCTAGTAGTTCTGCAGCAGTAAATGGCTCGATTAAACAGTCATTAGAGAACTTAGATCGAATTATTTTGGAAATGAAGAAACTAGAAAAGTAAGAATGAAAAATGGCACTTTTTTCTTAGGAAAGAGGTGCCATTTAAAAAAAATACTTGACGAATTTCTATTTTGTTACTATAATAAAAGTTGTTCTGTAAAGAACCGTACAACGAAAAGAGTAGAAAAGTTTGGGGTTGTACTGGTTTCGACGGGGATTATGAAATTGAAGAAGCCACCTGCGGGTCGGAACCGCATTAGTAAACCGAAATTAAATATAAACGCAAACGAAGATTTCGCGTTCGCTGCCTAATGGCAGCTGTCGGTCTTAGGTAGCTTACTGCTTAAGAGTCCGGCATCAAGGAGGTAAGGCACTTTATATTCAAAGCTTTGCGAGTATAAAAGAAAGATGAAGCTACTGAAGCCGGAAACCTGTCTCTGGGTGTCCGATAGAGGGAACAGCATAGAAGATATGCATAAAACAAAGACTGTGGTGGGAGATGCTTTGATGGAGGAGTCTTCGGACAGGGGTTCGATTCCCCTCAGCTCCATCCATCGGTTAAACGTAACCGTGTTTGGTTCGAGGTGTGGCTCAGTTTGGTAGAGCACTACGTTCGGGACGTAGAAGTCGCGTGTTCGAATCACGTCACCTCGACTGAATTTTAGCAGATGCGGATCGTGTCTGCTAATTTTTTTTTTAAAAGTGCTTGCCAAAATGGTTGTTTGTGTTATATAGTATATTCGAAAAGCTATTTGTGCATAAAGGAACTAAAAGGAGAAAAACAAAGTAATTGGATATGCAGTTAGAGGAGGATTATAGAATGGAAAGCAAGACAGTTTTGGTAGGTGCACCTGCGGAAGAAGAATTAAATCCGGTGGCAAAGCTAGTTCAAATTGCTTGTCAGTATGAAAGCTCTATTTATTTAGAAAATGGAACACGTAAGGTAAATGCCAAAAGTATTATGGGAATGATGGCACTGACACTTCATAAAGGTATGAGTGTTACAATATATACAGATGGTACAGACGAAGAGGCTGCGATGAAAAGTATGGAAGCATACTTAGGTTGTTAAGAATAAAGGAGGGATATATATATGCCAAGAAAGAAAAAGATCACAGAAACAGTAACAGCAGAAAAGGTGGAATCCGTTGTTGGAACAGAAGCTACAGAGAATAAACAGGCAGAAGCAAAATTAGAAGAGGCTTCTTTAGATGGTTTGAAAGTAGTAGAAAAAGTAGAAGTATCTGAAGAACAAGCAAGTCCAAAGCAGAGAAAACCAAGAGCAAAGAGGGGAATGGCAAAGAAAGAAGTAGAGGTAAAAGCAAAGGATATTATTGGAAAGAAAACTTCAGCAAAAAAAGATACAACTCAGGAAAAGCAGATTTATATTCAGTATGTAAATAGAGAAGTTAATATAGCAGATATTGAAGAAAGAGTAAAAAAGGCTTGGGAATCAGAAGGACATCGAGCTGGCTCAATTAAAAAATTAGATATTTATATTAAACCGGAAGAATATGCAGTATATTATGTAATTAATGGCAAAAATGCAGGACGTGTGGATTTTTAAATAGTGTAAAAAAGTCTCGGAGAGATCCGAGGCTTTTTTTCTTGATTTTCTTTGTTAGGTTTCTTATAATAGAAGTAAGATTTGTTTTAATAAAATTTAAGAAGAAACCAGAAAAAAAGGTATTTGTAAACAAATGGAGGGGATGTTATGTCCAAAGGAGAAACCATTTATGGAATTACATATCGAGATCCTCAAGAGGCAAAAAAAGCAAAAAAGGAATGGGAAGGAATTCAATATATTATATCCGAGCATAATATGGAAGATATAGAAACGGTATTAAAGGTATATAATAAATTAGCAGAGCGCAATATTTTAAAAACAGAAGTTGGAGCAAAGTTTTTAAGAGAATGGAAAGAGCAGTTATTAGAATCAAAGGAAATTGCAAATCAAAGAATTTATGGAATTCAGATAGAAGATGAGCAGTGGTTAAGAGTAAGGGAACGAGATAAAGCAAAAAAGGAAGAATTGTTAGAACAACAGAAAAGAAAAAATGCAGATTCTTATTATCGACAAAAATATTATCATTCTTTGATTTTAAATATTTTATTAGTAATTACAATTTTGATTATGGCATATATCACTTTAAATAGTAATCATATAAATATTTTAAATTATGAAAATGCCTTGTTAAATAAATATGCTTCATGGGAAGCATCTTTACAACAAAAAGAAGCAGAACTAAGAGAAAAAGAAAAGATGGGACAAAATTAGCAGATAAAAAACAGGAAGGAATGAAAAAATGGATCGATTAAAAATTCTTGTGATTGATGATGAAAGCCGTATGAGAAAATTAGTACGTGATTTTCTTGTAAAAAAGAATTTTGAAGTATTAGAGGCAGAAAACGGAGAAGAAGCAATTGACCTTTTTTTTCAAGAGAAAGAAATTGCATTGTTGATTTTAGATGTAATGATGCCAAAGATGGATGGATGGCAAGTTTGCAGGGAGATTCGGCAACATTCAAAAGTACCAATTATTATGTTAACAGCCAAAGGAGATGAACGAGACGAATTGTTGGGATTTGAATTAGGGGTGGATGAATATATTTCCAAACCATTTAGCCCTAAAATTTTAGTAGCAAGAGTAGAGGCTCTTTTGCGTCGTGCTAATATGTTAAATACAGATGAAGTAATTGAAGTAGGAGGGATTTGTTTAGATAAAGCAGCACATAACGTTACAATTGATGGGAAGGATATAGAACTTAGTTTTAAGGAATTTGAGTTATTGACTTATTTTATTGAAAATCAGGGAATTGCATTGTCAAGAGAGAAGATTTTAAATCATGTTTGGAACTATGATTATTTTGGTGATGCTAGAACAATTGATACACATGTAAAAAAACTAAGAAGTAAAATGGGAGAAAAAGGAGAGTATATTCGAACTATTTGGGGAATGGGATATAAGTTTGAAGCTGGAAAATAAAGGTTTTTATAGGATTGGTTCTATTAATAAAACGACTTGAAAATTTAAAAAAAACTGTTATAATGAGGGAGAAAGATAGGAGAAAGAAAAGAAGTTTTTTGGGTGGGTAGTAAAAATAGATGAAAGGGAGAGAACAGAATGAACAATCGAACAGAATTAATCGAAACTTTACGGATGAAGATGCGAGAAGTGGAGAGCTTAAAGTATGTCAATGAAGAAGAACTGCAGTCATTACAAGAGGCAGTAAATAAGGTACTTGAAACAAATGAAGCACGAAAGCGGAATCGATATAGAAGAAAATCTGTTCCTTATTTTGACGGAATATTGGATGAAATGATTATCGAATGTAAAAACCGATATATTCCAATAGAAGATATTGGATATGAGCTTGTTAGAAGAATTAAGTATGGAGAAGAAGGCAAGTATTTATGCATTGTATCTATCTGGATGTGGGGATGGCAGACACTGATGATAGTAAATGAAAAAGTATATGCAAAGATGTGCAGTTGTTTAAAAGGACGAAATGTAATTATGTCTGAAAAAGATGCTACATTAGTAGAAGTGGATATAAAAAGTCATATTATTCATCGTTTATATTTTACATATAGTGAAAAATTTCGTTATTTTTTAGAAGGTTTATATATGTATGAGGAGTATAGAAAGTGGTGCGAAAATCTTTACCGTATGGATGGAAGTGGAAGACGGCAAAAAGAGGAAGTATCGATAGAAGCAAATGCTCTTACTTTTTTAAATAATATTTGGTTTTTAGGGGCAACAAATGATAAATACGTAATATCTTTATTTGAAAGTACAAAGGAAGGAGAAGAGCATACGCCAAAAAGAAATGGTGTATTTGATGTAAAAATTAAGGATAATGTGATTGAATATTATAACCTGCAAAGAGGATATATTATGAGATTTATCCCAAATCATGATAAATTTCAAGAGGTGGATATCAATACTGTAGGCGGGGTTGATACAGAAGATTTTCTTATTTTTGAATATGATATGCATCTTCAGCATGGGAAAAAAATAGAAGAGCTTTTTGAACGGTTTACAAGTTATTTAGAAATTATGATTGCAATGAGAAGTTTGGATTAAAGAGAGGACTGTTATTTTGTGGTTTCAAAAAAGACAAAAAAAGAAGCAATATAATCGAGAAAGCTATGAACCGATGATTCACTCTAGTATCTGTACAGGAGAACAGACAGTTGGTTTTCGAAATAAACAGACAGGAAAATTCGAAGAAGTGATGTTAATAAAAAGTAAAAAGGATATAGAAGTATTTTTGAAAGAATACCATGTTTTGGAAGAAGAGATAAAAAAGGAATGGTAATTGGAAGAATTTATTATTTCTTCCAAAATGGGCATAATACTTAAAAGGAATGGATAGGATATTTTATATAGGATTTTGCCTTGAGGAAGGAATGACAAAGAGAATGAAAGATTATAAACATGGGATGTTGGAAGCATGGGAGATAGCAAAAAGGATTTTTCTTTCAAAGGAAAAAGGGGGTTTTGGATCAGAGGAATTAGAGCAGATTTTTGGAACAACAAAGCCAGAAATTATAGTTAGTCGTTATACTCCACAACAGGTAAAAGAGAAAATTGGAATATGGGAAGCAGCGATGGAAGAAATTCAGGTTGGAGATGTAGTGAAGGTTATGTTTCCTGTTCCAAGAACAGGTGTAGTTATTGCAAAAGCAGATGAATATGTGGTTTGGTTTAATGAAAATTTAGTGGCAGATTATCGAAAAGATCGAATTCGAAAAACTGGGCAGACGATAAATATTCAAGGTACATTAGGGCAGTTTTAAAGATCTTTTTTCTCTTGCATTTCAGCTTAATTTATGCTAATATTTTTTTGGCGGAGGTGGAGAGAATGAAATTATATTTAGCAGATATTAGTAATGATATTATTATCTGTACCAAAGATTATCTAATAGATTTGTTGGAAAAAAGTGATGATGTCGTATCCGCAAAGCGAATGGATAATTTAGCAGAAATAACAGATAAATATAAGAGTAAAAAGATTTATGGTTTATAAACGAAGCAGCCATTTGAAGCTGCTTCGTTTTTTTAAAGTGTATTTGATATAATACGAATTTCTCGTAATGCACGGGAAAAAGTAACATTTCGTCGTTCTGTAGAAAGTACTTCACTAAGCCCATTCATAATAATATGAGAACAAGGATGAACCATGCCAGAGATAATAATTTTCCCACGTGAAGAACGTTCTCGAATATCTGCCATATTTTCTCGCTTAGCAATTAATCGATCCAAATTTAATTGGTATTTTTTCTTTTGTTCTAAAAGTTCTTTTCGTTCTGCAAGAAGAGAAGAAGAAGATTGCTGTTCTAAACGAAAATTTACTCGTTCTAAATCACGTTCAATTCGGCGATAAGTATCATTACATTCTTCAATATTAGCATCTAATTTTTCCATTGCTGTTTTAAAATCTTCTTCTATACCAATTACCAGTTTCGTATCTATACCAACTCGGTTTCCTATTGTAGAAGCTTGAATTTCTTCTACAGCAGTGACAGAGCCGCCTAGAATCGAACCACGTGTTCCAGAAACAATCACTGATTTCCCAGAAAAGATATTACAGTTTAAAATTGCATTTGCTGAAACATTTCCATTTGCTTGCACTGTGGTTTGTTCCAAAAATTTTGCCATTACATTTCCTCTTGCATAAATTCTGCCGCTGCCAGAGCCTTGCATACCATTTTTTAAAAGAACATCTTTTCCAGCGATTAAGGTAGCAATTTCTACATGGCCATTTACCGTAATATTTCCAGTTGTTTTGACTGTTACATTGGAAAAGACATTTCCTTTGACTAGTACATCTCCATGAAAGACGAGATCACCAGTTGTGGCTTCTAAATTTTCTACAGTAAAGACAGGAACAACATGTAATTCGCCATTTTCTAAACTAACTTTTCCCTCGATATTTGCATAATATTCTTGATTTTCTGGTTCGTAGTCAAAGCCTTTTCCTGCTAATTTTGGAAGTTCTTTTCCTTCGATTGCTTTTAAGGTACGACCATAAATATCCATTCCATCTTTGTGTGGACAAGAGGCATGGTAGGTTGCTAAAAGCTGATCTTTCATAGTTAGTTCAAATTTGCCAAGTGTATTGTAATCGACGGAACCATCTTTTAATATAATCGGTTTGGTCTCTGGGTTTGTATTAAAATGATATTCGTAATAGCCGTCTTTTCCATTAATCGGAGCGATTCCTTTTGCAATTAAGACTTCTTCATAGTAGCAGGAACCATTTAAAATATTGGAAAGTACAGATTCATCGATTCCATAGACAATCCCATTTCCATTTAAAAATTCTAAAATTTCTTCTTTTGTATAGGGATTTTCTAGTCGTTTTTGCACCATTAAGTGAGCTGATAAATGATCCTCACTGATTTCTAACAGAAAATGTGCAGATTCTAGTTTTGCTGGTATCTCTTCTGATACAGGTTTTTCGGCTGCTTTAGATTTGCGAAGCTTTATTTTTTGACCAGAAGAATTTTCGACATATTCATATCGGCTAGAAGGGATAAAAGAAACATTCGAAATCTGGGATGTAGAGTCGGATGTAGATTCGTCCTCCACTTCACGGATAATAATTTTGTCAGAAGAATGGTCTTTTGCCCTAGTGATATGGATACGGTCATCTACATCGTTCATTACTGAGTGAAAAAGTTCTTTATTATAAGATTTATTTGCCATAGTATCACACTCCATTTCATTTATCCTACTATCTTCTTTTATTATAAAATGAATTTGAAAAAGTTACAAGAAAGTTCTGCAATAAAAAAAAAAAAATCTGACAAAGTGCACTAGAATATGATATGATAGCGATATGACAGCAAAAGAAAAAATAAGATTACAGAAAGGAAGCGTGATAGGGTATGCCGTCATTTTATACACATGTTATCTTTGGAATGGAGAATTACAAAAGGTTAAAAGAACCAGAGTTAAAAGCAGTATTGCAAAAGCATAGAAAAGCATATACATTGGGACTTTTAGGGCCAGATATTTTTTTCTATAATTTATTAGATGTACCATTAGGGAAAAAAAAGCCAGGAGAAATGCTTCATTTGTTTCGAACAAACCGTTTTTTTCGAAATATGTTAGAGGGAATTGAACAGATGAAAGGAGAGGAAAGAGAAGCAGGAATTGCTTATTTTACTGGGTTTATAGGACATTATTTTTTAGATGTACATTGTCATCCATATGTCTATTCAAGTATTGACAGGAAAAATCCAATTAAAGAGGTGGGAGAACACTTTATGCTAGAAGCGGCAATGGATGTTTATTTTTGCAGAAAATATTATAGAAAAAATCCAATTGCAATTCCTTCTGTTCCATTGATTCGAATTTCAAAAGTAGAAAGAAAAGTGATTAGTCAGTTGGTATCAGAAGCATACAATCAAACTTATGGATTTCCACATTTATCAATTGCTTCTCTGCGGTTTGTATTGGCTTTGGGACCAATTGCAATGCGGGTGCTGCGAGATCGTTATAGACGGCGGGAGCGATTATTACGGTTTTTGGAAGAACGATTTTTAGGATTCCCTTTTCTTTCTCCTATGTTTGTAAATAATCGGCGTTATGGAATTGGAAGAGAAGAGTTTTCGATCTTTCAAAGACTATTTAAAGAAGGAAAAAAAGAATATGCCAGTCTGATGCCAGAGGTCAATCAGATGGTAAAACAGCATGGAAATAAAGAGGTAAAACAGAATATTTTACAAAAATTACAGAATCGTTCTTATCATACAGGAAAAGAGTGTGAAGAATTTTAAAAGTGCATTAAAATAGGAGGAAAGAATTATGTTATATAGAAACCCGATTATTCCTGGTTATAGTCCTGATCCTAGTATCTGTCGGGTAGGAGAAGATTTTTATTTGGTAAATTCTACATTTGAATTTTTTCCGGGAGTTCCAATTTATCATAGTAAAAATCTAGTAAATTGGGAATTGATCCAATATTGTTTAAGTAGACCATCTCAACTTTATTTGGAGGGATGTCGAAATTCTGGAGGAATTTATGCTCCTACCATTCGGTATTATAATGGTATCTTTTATATGATTACTACCAATGTAACTGACAAAGGAAACTTTGTGGTTCATACTGATTGCATCGATGGGGAATGGTCAGAGCCAGCATGGATTGATCAAGGGGGAATTGATCCCTCTTTATTTTGGGATGACGATGGGATCTGCTATTATTGTTCTACTGGAGTATTAAATGGAACAAGAGGAATTGTTGCCTTTGAGATTAATCCAATTACAGGAGAAATTTTATCAAAAAAACATCTGATTAGTGAAGGATGTGGAGGGCAATGTGCGGAAGGTCCTCATATTTTTAAGCGAAATGGATGGTATTATTTGATACTTGCGGAGGGTGGAACAGAGTATGGACATCGGGAAACAATACAGCGGGCAAAAGAAATTTATGGCCCTTATCAGCCAGCGCCAAACAATCCAATTTTAACTCATATGGAATATAAAAAGAGTGAAATTCAAGCTACAGGACATGCGGATTTTGTAGAAGATCAAAATGGAAATACTTGGGCTGTCTTTCTTGGAATTCGAAAATTTGGACATCCTCTTTTGCATAATCTTGGACGGGAAACTTTTTTGGCACCTGTTACCTGGGATTTGGATGGATGGCCTATGATAGGAAAAAATGGCAGGGTGGAATTGACAATGGATGGCCCTTTGCCATATAAAGCAGAATTGGTGGATCATAGCCGCTGGTTTGACTTTAAAGTGGCACCTCTTAGTAAGGAATGGTTTTATACACGAAATCCAATAAAAGAACACTATCAGTTAGATACAAAAAATCAAGAACTTATCCTAATTGGAACAAAGGTCACGATTCAGGAAGAAAAAGCTTCTCCTACAATTTTAAACCTTCGTCAGCCTGATTTTGATACAATTTCTACAGCTCGGATTCGAGTGGAGAAATGTACAGCTAGACGGTGTGGAATATCTGCTTATTATAATAATAACTACCATTATGATCTTTATCTTGGAATTGAGAATGGAACCTATTATGTAGGGTTTTATAAACATATTCACGATTTTGGAATGGAAATCGAACGAATTCCAATTGCAGCAACAGGAATTTTACAGTTACAGATACGAACAAATCGAGAAGGATATTGGTTTTTCTATAAGACAGAAGAAGAGACAGAATTTACCCGAATTGGATTTGGACATATTGCCGGACTTTGTACAGAAGGAACTATGAGTATGACATTTACTGGGACATTACTTTCTTTATTTTGTGAGGATGGAGTTGGTGTTTTTGATAAAGGATTTGATAGAAAGGTGGCAGTATGCGATATCAATTAGCTATTTTTGATATGGATGGAACAATTTTAGATACTTTAGAGGATTTGACAGATAGTGTTAATTATGCATTAGATCACTTTGGATTTCCTATACATAGCAAAGAAGAGATCTGCAGTTTTGTTGGAAATGGAATCCGAAAACTGATAGAAAGAGCCGTTCCTAGTGAGACAGAACCTATTTTTGTTGAACAAGTCTATGAAGGGTTTAAGAAATATTATAAGGAGCATTGTGCAGATAAAACAAAGCCCTATCCTGGGATTATTGCGCTTTTAAAGGAACTTCGGCAGGCAGGGTGTAAAACGGCAGTGGTTTCGAATAAGGCAGATTTCGCAGTACAAAATTTATGTGAAAAATATTTTTATGGATTGTTTGATATAGCAGTGGGAGAGCAAGAGGGAATTTTAAAAAAACCTGCTCCAGATTCGGTGGAAAAAGTATTAAAGTTGTTAGGAGTTCCAAAGGAAAATGCAGTCTATATTGGAGATTCTGATGTGGATATTGAGACAGCACGAAATGCAGGAATGGATGAGATTATAGTAGGATGGGGATTTCGAACCTGTCAATTTTTAAAGGAAAAGGGAGCAAAGCAGATTGTTTTTACACCAGAGGAAATCGCACAAAAGATCTTATTGTAATTTGTTATTTCTTTTTTAGGCACTTCATGTTATAATGTCTATTATTGTGTTTTTATAAAAGCAGATTGTATTGATTATTGTAGATAATGGAGGAAAATTTGATGTTTGCATTTGAAGAAATTCGTACATTTGATTCTGAGATTGCTGCTGCAATGCAGGATGAGATTAACAGACAAAATAGTCATATTGAGTTAATTGCATCGGAGAATTTTGTAAGTAAGGCAGTAATGGCTGCAATGGGCAGTCCACTGACAAATAAATATGCAGAAGGATATCCAGCCAAACGGTATTATGGTGGCTGCGAATATGTAGATGTAGTGGAAAATCTTGCAATTACACGTGCAAAGGAATTGTTTGGCTGTGAGTATGTAAATGTACAGCCACATTCTGGGGCTCAGGCAAATATGGCAGTATTTTTTGCAATTGTAAATCCTGGGGATACTGTAATGGGAATGAACTTAAATCATGGAGGACATTTAACGCATGGAAGTCCAGTTAATATGTCTGGAAAGTATTTTCATATTGTACCATATGGTGTGAATGATGATGGATTTATTGATTATGAGGAAGTATTAAGGATTGCAAAGGAATGTCAGCCAAAGTTAATTGTAGCAGGTGCAAGTGCATATGCTAGAAAAATTGATTTTAAAAAGTTCAGGGAAATTGCAGATGAGGTTGGAGCTGTTCTTATGGTGGATATGGCGCATATTGCAGGATTGGTTGCAGCTAAATTACATGAAAGCCCAATTCCTTATGCAGATGTAGTGACAACAACAACCCATAAGACATTACGAGGCCCTAGAGGTGGAATGATTCTTTCAAGTACAGCGGCAAATGAAAAATATAATTTTAATAAAGCAATCTTCCCTGGAATTCAAGGCGGACCTCTGATGCATGTAATTGCAGCAAAGGCAGTTTGTTTTAAAGAAGCGTTGCAGCCAGAATTTAAGGTATATCAGGAACAGATTGTAAAAAATGCACAAGCATTGGCACAGGGTCTGATAAAAAGAGGGTTTGAACTAGTTTCGAAAGGAACAGATAACCATTTAATGTTAGTGAATTTACTTAGTAAACAAGTAACTGGAAAGGAAGCAGAAAAGTTATTGGATGCAGCCAATATTACCTGCAATAAGAATACCATTCCAAATGATCCAGCCTCTCCTTTTGTAACAAGTGGAATTCGGCTTGGAACACCAGCCGTTACTACACGAGGAATGAAAGAAGCAGAAATGGATCAGATTGCAGAGGCAATTTCTTTAGTAATTCAAGATGTAGAAGCAAATAAAGAAGCAGCGATGGAACTTGTGCAGGGATTGACAAAAAAATATCCTTTATATTAATTTTTATGCCACTAAAGTTAAAACATAAAAAGGTTGACTCTAGTGGCTTTTCCTGTACTCTTTTTTATCGTGTCTTCTTTTTGTCTACTTTCAAAATATCAAATTAATTACCATTTGGAAAGAATGTGATTTTTAAGAAAGTTCGATTCTGGCAAGTAAAATAATAAAAAGGAAACCTTGCCAGAATTCTTAGAAAGTTATACAATAAATTTATGAGACATTTTTTTGCCATAGCCAAGTAGCCGTTCCATTAAAAGACCAGTTAGAAACCAGACTGGGGCATAGTCTAAGCGAATCAGACCACTAATACTGGCTTTTGCGCCTGTGTAATCCCATGGACACATATGAAAGTAGCGGAGCAGACTACCGGAAATATATTCTGCTGTAAAAATAATAACTGTATAGACACCTCCTCGAAACAGCATATTCCGATTTTTTAGTAATCCGCATAGTGGTTTTAGACAGGCTGCCATTCCATAGATTGGAAACATTAAAAGTGAGGTGGTGCTTAGCATCCTTTTGTCTGCTTGCAAAAGGGAACCAATACCCGTCCAGAAGATTTCCAGACACCAGCCAGTTATGCCACATTTGATAAAGTTATTGCGTAATCGTAATAATGAATTCATGCTAATAGTATGGCTGCTGTGTTGGAAAAATATGCATAAATAGGAAAAATAAAGTGAGGAAAATTATGGATAAACAATATTTAAAATATTTAAAATTATTGGCAAGGCAGTATCCTACCATTGCAAAAGCATCAACTGAAATTATTAATTTGGCTTCGATTTTAAATTTGCCAAAGGCAACCGAACATTTTCTTACTGATATTCATGGAGAATATGAGCAATTTTTGCATATTTTAAAGAATGGTTCTGGATCGGTTCGCAGGAAAATAGAAGAAGAGTTTGGAAATACAATTAGCCAAAAAGATAAGAGAAGTTTAGCAACTTTAATTTATTATCCAGAAGAAAAGATGGAATTGATTTTAAAACAAGAGGAAAATTTAGATGATTGGTATAAAATTACTTTGTATCGTCTGATTCAAATTTGTAAGCATGTGACTTCTAAATATACACGTTCAAAAGTAAAAAAGGCTTTACCACAGGATTTTTCTTATATTATTGAGGAATTGATTCAGGAAAAAGAAGAAGTACATGATAAAGATGCCTATTATAATCAGATTATTTTGGCGATTATTCGAACAGGACGGGCAAAAGAATGTATTATTGCATTTTGCTATCTGATTCAGAGGTTAGTAGTGGATCATCTGCATATTGTAGGGGATATCTTTGATCGGGGACCTGGGGCACATATTATTATGGATACTTTAATGCATTATCATTCTGTGGATATTCAATGGGGAAATCATGATATTGAATGGATGGGAGCTGCTGCCGGAAATTTAGCTTGTATTGCAAATGTTATTCGGATTTCTGCTCGTTATGGAAATTTAGATACATTAGAAGAGGGATATGGAATTAATCTAATTCCATTAGCTACTTTTGCTATGAATACCTATACAGAAGATCCTTGTTCTTGTTTTGAGATTCACTATAATAAAGATATTTATAACATCCATGATTTAGAACTGGATCGAAAGATGCATAAGGCAATTACTATTATTCAGTTTAAGTTAGAGGGACAGTTAATTCAAAGACGCCCAGAATTTGGGATGGATTCAAGACTTTTACTGGATAAGATTGATTTTGAAACAGGAATAATTCGAATTGATGGAAAAGAATATCATTTGGAAGACCATTATTTTCCTACGGTTGATCCGAAAAATCCTTATTGCTTAACAGAGGAGGAAGAAGCCGTAGTAGAGCGATTAAAGAGTGCTTTTTTACAATGTGAAAAATTACAAAAACATGTGCGGTTTTTATTTTCGAAAGGAAGTCTTTATCTAACATATAATTCCAATTTGCTTTATCATGGGTGTATTCCGCTTGAAGAAGATGGAACGTTTCGCAAGGTGATGGTAAATGGAAAGGAATATTCTGGGAAAAAGTTATATGATATTTTGGAGTCTTGGGCACGGAAAGGGTATTATCGAGAGGAAGGGCCTGACAAAGAGTTTGGTAAAGATATTATGTGGTATATTTGGTCAAATGAAAATTCTCCAGTCTATGGAAAGACAAAGATGGCAACGTTTGAACGGTATTTTATTAAAGATAAAGAAGTGCAAAGTGAAAAGAAAAATTATTATTATCAGTTAATTGAAACAGAAGAGGTAGTGAATCGAATCTTTAAAGAGTTTGGATTGGATGCAGAACATGCGCATATTATTAATGGACATATGCCGGTGGAATTAAAGAAAGGAGAAACTCCAATTAAATGTGGAGGGAAAGTTTTAATTATTGACGGGGGACTTTCAAAGGCCTATCAAAGTAAAACAGGAATTGCAGGTTATACCTTGATTTATAATTCTTATGGGCTTAGACTGGTTTCGCATGAACCATTTGAATCAAAAGAAATGGCAATTGCAAAAGAAAGTGATATTCATTCAGAAACGATGGTAGTAGAGCGTGTATTTCGACGCAGAAGTGTAGCAGATACAGATGCTGGAAAAGAAATCGAAGAGAATATTATTGATTTAAGCAATTTGCTAAGTGCATATCGAGATGGAACGATTCGTGAAAAGGAACAATAAGAATGAGAAATAGAGAGGAAAAATAATATGGCAGGTTCAATATTAGGAACGATTTTTTGTATTTCTACCTGGGGGGAATCCCATGGGGCAGGTGTTGGAGTGGTAGTAGATGGCTGTCCAGCAGGAGTGGAACTTTGTGAAGCAGATATTCAAAAGTATCTGAATCGAAGAAAGCCAGGACAATCAAAGTTTTCAACACCAAGAAAGGAAGAGGATTTAGTAAAAATTTTATCAGGAGTGTTTGAAGGGAAAACAACTGGAACACCAATTTCTATGATAGTACAAAATCAAACACAACGCTCAAAGGATTATTCGGAAATTGCGCAGTATTATCGGCCTGGACATGCTGATTTTACTTTTGATCAAAAGTATGGATTTCGAGATTACCGAGGAGGAGGACGTTCTTCTGGAAGAGAAACGATTGCACGTGTGGCAGCAGGAGCAGTTGCACAAAAAGTCTTAGAATCATTGGGAATTTCTGTAATTGCCTATACCAAAAAAATTGGTTCGATTGAAATAAATATGGAACAGTTTGAGCTAGAGGAGATTACAAAAAATCCAGTATGTATGCCAGATCAAAAGGCGGCTAAGAAAGCAGAAGCATTTTTAGAAGAGTGTATAAAAGAGCAGGATTCTGCAGGAGGTGTGATTGAGTGTGTGATAAAGGGAGTGCCAGTTGGAATAGGAGAACCAGTTTTTGAAAAATTGGATGCAAATTTGGCAAAGGCAATTCTTTCAATTGGAGCAGTGAAAGGTTTTGAAATAGGAGATGGATTTTCAGTAGCTGAAAAATTGGGTTCAAAAAACAATGATTTATTTTTTATGCAGAATGGGAAAGTTGCCAAAAAGACAAATCACGCAGGTGGAATCCTCGGAGGTATTAGTGATGGAAGTGAGATTGTATTTCGAGCAGCAGTAAAGCCAACCCCTTCCATTGCAAAAGAACAACAAACAGTAAATCGAAAAGGAGAGGAAATTTCAATTTGTGTTAAGGGACGGCATGATCCAATTATTGTACCTAGAGCAGTAGTGGTGGTAGAGAGTATGGCGGCGATTACTTTGTTAGATGCACTGTTAGTTAGTATGACCTCTCGTTTAGAGTGGATTCAGCGTTTCTTTCGGGCATAGGCATACTCTTCACCAGATAGGTTGTGTTCACAGATAAGAAGCTGGTTTTTAATTGGATCGAAATCGAACTGGTTGATACAAGTATTTTTTAAATAAGTAATGCCAGTTCCAATTGTACCTTTCGAAAGGTGATAGAGCAGGGCATTGATTGATGCACCATGAGAGATTAGGATAATATTATGTCCGGCACTTTTGGTAATACAAGTATAAAGTGCTTGTTTCATACGAAGGCAAAGGGAAGAGAAGGGTTCCATTCCTTCTGGAATTTCGTCTGGATAAAGGGGATAGCGTGTCTTTAACTCGCTCCAAGTTATGCCAGAACCTTTGCCAAATTCTCGTTCAATTAATAAAGGTTCTATAACAACAGGTGGATGATTGAGTTCTTTTGAAATAATTTGGGCAGTTTCTTTGGCTCTGGAAAGTGGGCTGGTATAGATGGTATGCCAAGTTTGATCGGAAAGATATTGTGCGCAAGTTTTTGCTTGGCTGCGTCCAGTTTCGTTTAGCGGGATATCTTCTCTTCCTTGCAGTTTACTTTCTAAATTCCAGTTGGTTTGACCATGACGAATAAGTAAAATAGTCATAAAATGATACCAATTCCTTTCTTTTGTTTTTTATTTTAGCAAAAAAAAAAGAGGAATACAAGAGAGAGAAAATCATAATTGAAAAATTGATGGAAGATACAAAAATAAACTTGACATTACAAAAAGGTTGGTTTACACTAAAACTATCATTCTGGATTATTTTGGAATTAGGATAAAGACGGAAAGCTTCGCCAAAGGTAGCTTTTTAAAGAATACTTTGGCAGTGACTGTTATCACTAAGAACAGGTGTTTTAGATAGCAGGGTAGTGTAGAGAATACCGAATCTACATAAGATATGGTTATGGTAGGGAAAGTCTACCTTTTTTTGCTGTACCATAAAAAATAGGCAGAAAGTCTGCTTTTAAAAAGGACAGGATTGAATTTGAAAGGAGAGAAAATAATGAAATATATTTTTGTTGATTTTGAAATGCATCCCATCTGTAAAGAATATTTGGAAGAAAAACAGAGTTGTCCATATGAGATTATTGAATTTGGGGCGGTTATGTTGGATGAGCAGTATAATATAAAAAAAGATTTTAGAAGATATGTAAATCCTCAATATGTAAAAGAAATTTATAAAAATATTGAGGATTTAACAAAGATTACAAATGCTAAGTTAATAGGAGCTAAGAACTTTGCACAGGTATTAGAGGAGTTTTTATTATGGTGTGATGGAGATACAGAGGATTTTATAGTATATGCATGGAGTAACTGTGATCTGGAACAAATCACAAAAGAAATTAAGCTAAAGCATATTCAGCAGGATAGGCGGTTGTATCAGTTATTAGAAAATTGGGTGGATTTTCAAAAAGAATATTGTGAGTTAGTAAAAGCCGAAAAAGTATTATCTTTAGAAAAAGCTCTAGAACTAGTTGGACAAGACTTTATAGGAGATAGACATGACGCCTTATATGATGCAAAAAATACAGCAGAATTGTTTATAATAACAAGAGATACGGATAAATTTTTTAAGTTGTTACGACCAATTGAGGAAGTAATAAATCGTACAAAGGAAGAAACATCTTCTTTTACTTTTACATTAGGTGATATCTTTAATTTTGAAACTTGCAAATTGGTTTTTTCATAAAAGTATCATATTTTTATACATAATAATTTAACTTTTAGAGAAAAGAAAAAATAATTCAGAATGATTTTAAATTGTGAACAGGATGGAAAAAGAAAAGAGAAGAATAGGAGAAAAAAGATGATCGGATTTGAAAAGGACAAGGAGAAAAGAGCAGAAGAATTTGAAGACGAAGATGAATTTGATTTTGAAGAGGAACTGTTTGATAAAAGTCAAGAAGAGAAGGAAGAAAAGGAGATAGGAATTGACTTAGGAACCACAAATTCAGTTTTGTCCTATATGGATAAAGAAGGTGCTGTAAATTTTGTAAAGATAGCAGGAGACATTTTGATTCCTTCCTATCTGTTTTTTAAGGATAAAGAAACAATATATTTTGGAAACAAGGCAAAATCTTATGCAAAAGGTATGGTACAAGGAACAGGGATTCATTTGTTTAAAAGGCGGTTACGTGCAGATTCTGAAAAATTTGTTGTAAAACAAAAAAAAGAGGAGAAAACAGAAGAAAAATATTATATTTTTGATACAAATGTGTTTTTAGATCAGCCTGATATTTTAGAGGGAATGAAAAAAAACGAAAAAGTGGTTTTACCAATTACAGTAGAACAGGAATTAGAATATAGAAAAAGAGAGAGCAATACCAAATATTCTGCTGAACGGGCATTAGAACAATTACTTTTATGGAATGAACGAATTATATATGAAGAATCAGATTTATCTTTATTGCCAGAGGATTTTTTTAAAAAGTTTCCAGAGGATTTTAATAATGCCAATAATGATAATCGGATTCTTTCCATTGTAATGAAATATCAGAAAAATGGTGGTATTTTAGTGTCATCGGATTACCAGTTGGTAAAATTAAAGTGTGGCTTTGTCAATGTAAAAGCTATGACTTTAAAAGAATTTCAAATATTGCGTATATCAGAGGAAAAAGAAGAAGAATTTACTTTGTCAGGAACCGAAGCAACCACTATGTTTTTACAATATTTAAAAACAGAAGCAGAAAAAGCATTAAAGCAATCTGTTACGAAGGCAGTGATTACAGTTCCAGCGACATTTAATCTTGTCGAAATTGAGAATACAAAAAAAGCAGGACTTCAGGCAGGATTTCAAGCAGTGCATATAGAAAAAGAACCAGTAGCAGCAGCAATTGCATATAACATTGATACAAAAGAACAGGCAACTACGTTTATCTATGATTTTGGAGGCGGAACATTTGATATTTCCGTTATTCGTTCAGATGGAAAAGGAAAGTTCGAAATCTGTGCAACAGCAGGAAAGGCAGATCTTGGAGGGGAAAATCTGACTTATGAAATCGAAAGATTTGTATATGATTATTTGGAAGAAAATTATGGTTTGTCGATGTTTGAGGAGGAAGAAGCTGAATTAAGCAAAGAACACTATCAATATAATAAAAAAACAATCTATTGGGCAGCAGAAAATTGTAAGATTGAATTAAGTACAAGCGAGTTTACAACAATGACCTTACTAGATCTTTATTTAACAGATAAAGAACAAAAGTCTGTAATTTTGGATTTGTCTCGTGTGGAATTTGAGGAAATTATTAAACCTACAATGAATCAAACTATTTTAGAAATGAACAATGGATTAAGTAAGGCGGAGATGTTTAAGGAAGACATTCATCATATCATTCTTGCAGGTGGGACTTCTTTTATTCCTTGTGTTTATAAACAAGTAGAGCATTACTTTGGAAGAAAGCCTTCTGCGGATAAAAATGTAGCTACTCTGATTGCAGAGGGAGCTGCTATTATTGCAAATGCAAAATATGGGATAAATCATCGGATTCAAATGCAGCCTAAAATATTTGATATTACATATGAGGATTTTGGAATTGCTTTGGAAAAATGGAATTATAGTTGTATGATTCCAGCCAAAACAGCGTTGCCTGCTTTGGCAAAAAGAAGCTATTCTTTAATAGAGGATGGACAATCGCAGTTAAATATTAAGATATTTTCAAGAAAGAGTGAAGCAAAACAAGCAAAAAAAATATATGAAAAAGGCATCGAATATTTGGATGAGTTAATTATGAAAGATCTCCCTCCAATGAAGAGAGATGAGGTAGATGTCGTTGTTCAGTTTGAGATTACAAAGCAGTATGAATTGAAAACAGAAGTATGGTTGGTAAAAAAGGATGGAACTTTTATAGAAAAAGGAGATTTAGTAATTGATAGACAAAGTATGTTATAAAAGAAGGAGGAAACTTAGTGGAATCTATTTTAGAAGAAAATAAAACATATCTTTCTCAAGAGTCAAAAGAACTTTTGGAAGAAGTAAGAGGCTTTATGCAGGGAAAATTAAAGATGGTTGGAGTTGAATGGACTTTTAGTAAAAGAAGTTGGAATCAGGATGAAACATTAAATAAGGGAATTGAACTTTTTTTTATAAAAAAAGGAGTGGCACCAATTGACAGCTTTTGTAACAGCTTAGAGGATATGGAGAAACAATTGGATCAACTAGAAAGTCGTTTAATTTGTTTGGCAGATAGTTTTTATGCATTAGTGGATAACAATCCCGATTTGGAAAAAGAAAGTAAGAACAGTTTAGAAAGTTACGCAAAAACCGTGGATAAAAGTGTTACTATATTGGAAAATCAAAGAAAAAAAAGAAGAATAAAATGGAAAGAATTATCAGGAATAAATGAATTTACAGAGGAGTTAAAAAGCCTGATTCGTAAGATTATTGGTGATTATGTAATTAGTGTTTTAGCAGATGCACTTTATGAGCGAATAAAAAATAATGCGGGTGAAGTTTATACACTTGTGATAAAAGAAATGAATCAATTTTTGATTGACAATGGAGTATATACAAAAGAAATAAAAGTTGGAGAACAAATGGACCCAGAATATGTAGAACCTACAAAGGATTCTATCGAAAATATAACAGAAGATTTTCATAAGTTTGATACTATTGAGGAAATTAGGAGATATCCCTATTTATTTTTAGATGATACAAAAATATTAGATGGCAGCGCAAAGATTTGGAGGAGAAATGACGAATGGGAATCTACTTAGGAATAGATTTTGGTACAAGTACAAATTATATTACAAGATGGAATGAAACAGATGGTTCTGTAAAGGCTGTGCCCAATTTAGATCCAGCTTCATATGAAAAAGATGAGACTTTTCCAAATGTTATTTATTATCCAAATAACGGGAAAAATTTAGTTGGGAAATCAGCAGTAAAACATGTTTCCATTGATCCTAGAAATGGAGTAAGCGGAGTAAAAAGAAAACTAGTGGAGGATTATTGGGAATATGAGATTCCTTCTCGCTTAGTAAAGTATACTCCAGTTGAAATTGCAACAGATATTTTTACTTATATAAAGGACAAAATCTCAGAGAACAATGGAGGTGCTAAGATCGATGGCGTTGTAATTAGTGTTCCTTATGCTTATGGGAATAAGGAAAGACAAAGAATTCGAAAAGCAGCACAAAGGGCAGGATTACCAGTAATTGATTTAATTGAAGAACCTATTGCAGCAGCAATTAGTTATGGAATTTTTCAAAAAGAAAGTACAATGGGACATAGTGAAAAAATAATGGTTTTTGATTTTGGCGGAGGAACACTAGATATTACCATATTTTCTTATTATAAATCACCAGAAGGAACTGTTACAATAGAAGTATTAAATACAGAAGGGTTAAAAGATTTTGGCGGCCAGATTATAGATGAAATCTTAATGGAAAAGATTACGGAAAAGGCAGGGATTGTAATAAGTGAAATTAAAGATACCGATCAAAGAATAAGATTTCAAAGTGAAATCCTTGAAAAAATAGTAGAATTAAAGGAAGAATATCAATATTGGGAAGAAGAGGAAGAGGGAGAAATTGAAGCGACTATAAGTGGGATTTTTGTTTCTGTTGCTGTGTCAGCAGAGGAATTTGAAACATGGATTCGTGGAGCAGGCGTATTAGAAAGGATACGGTTTGCAGTTGATGATGCACTGATGGATGTAGGGGAAAAAGGATTAGAGAAAGAAGAAATTGATCATGTGTTGTTAGTAGGAGGATCAAGCAATTTAACAATTGTGAAAAAGGAATTGAAAAATTTTTTTGGAAAAGAACCGGAAGTATGTGAAAAGATTGAAATTCATAAAATGGTAGGATATGGAGCTGGTGTTTATTGTGGAATGAAAGTGAAAAATAGAAACAGTATTTTAATTAAACAAAAATTAAGTTATTCGATTGGTGTTCGGGTAGGAGCAAAATTTGATAAGTTAATTGCAAAAAATAAGCCATATGGTGCCTATTCTGAGCCAAGAAATTATTCTTTATTGGAAAATAAAGAAAACCGAGATATTGAAGTATATCAGGGAAATTCAACGGATATAAAAAAGTGTTTTTTAATTGGAAAAATCCCAATTTCTCATTTGGTGTTAGAACAAGGAGAAGAAATTGAGCTTGAGCTTGGAACCGATTTAGCAGGGATGGTTACATATAAAGTTTACAGCAAAGGAAATTGCGTAGTAAAAGGAAGGATAGAATAGAGATGGAGTTTTTTAATAAAAAAAAAGAATTTATTTATATGGCAGTGGATAATAAAAAAGAAGTGGTATTAGGAGAGAAGAAAGAACCAATTTATTCTTTTCCAATTAAAGAGGGAGCAAGAGTAAAATGGGATATAAAGGAACAAGGGATTTTAGAGAAAAATTTAAAAGTAAATGAAAAATATCGGGTAGAATTAGATTTAGAAAAAGAGAAAGAAGAAGCAATTAGATTAGCTTATGAAGAACTAAAAGAGATGATAGAATCAAAAAAAAGCGAAGGTGAAGAAAAAGCTAAAGAAATAGGACAACAGGGAAAACTAGAAGAAATAAAAGATTGGATACAAAAAAGAGATATAGAACAAAAACAGATAGATAAGGGAATTCAAAAGATACAGGATTTGATCTGTGAAGGGGTTACAAAGTTAGGAGAAGATCTCGCAAATACAGGGGATGATCTAGTAGAAGCTTTACTAAAAGAGGAAAAAGAACGAAGGGAGGAAATAAAAAACGATTTTGAAGAAAATAGAAGAGAAATTGTAAAAGAGATAGAAAATGTTGCTTGGAAAAATACAGAAAGTGTAATGGAAATAACAACTCAAATAAAAGAAATAGCTGGATTTTTAAAAAATAATCAGGAACAGATGATAAAAAAAGAAAAGTTAGTTGATAAAGAGATAGAAGCAATAAAGGAATTATCAGAAACAACAGAGTTAATCCATTCGAAAGTGAAAAATTTAGATCAGCTTGATCAAATACGATCCATTCTTTCAGAAAAAGGAGTGGAAATCAATCGAGAGTATCCGCCTGTTTGTGAGGAAGAGGAAGATATTATAAATTTAGTACGTTATTCGAAAAAAATTTCAGAGCAATTAGGATATGCAGCTAGAGAATTGGTTCGGAAAAAATCAGCATATGAGAGAAAAGAACAAAGTTTTATAAAGGAACAAGAGATAATAGACAAGAAAATAGAAGATGCATATAAAATGGGGATAATAGAAGGAAGATTAGATGTAGTAAAGGCGATATTAGAGAAATATACCAATATAGATATCATAATAGAATCAGAAATTGAATATGTTCATGCAATTTGGTCTTTTTTACAAGAACTTGGCGTTGAGATAGCAGGAGAAGGTGCTTATAAAAAGGGAAAAGAACTTGTTTTATCAGAAGAAGATGCAGAAAAGATGGCTGCAAGATATAAAAAGATTGAGGGAGCAGGAAGATATCGTGTAGAAAAGACAGGGCTAAGTTTTGCAAATGAAGTTGTATTTTTAGCAGAGTTTAAGAAAATAGTAGAAAATTAAAAAGATAAGGTACAAAGGAGGTACAGGATGGCTGAATTATATGTAGGTGTTGATTTGGGAACCACCAATAGTACAGTATCGGTAATTCAGACAGAGGAGAGGCGTTTAAGAAATCCCATTGAACATTTACGCTCAATTCCAATTATACAATATGATAAGGACTTTAAGATAACAAGAGATCGGGATACACTTCCCTCCTATTTTTACTGTAAGCCAGATGAGAAACAAGTCTATACAGGGGAATGGGCGAAAAATTTATATGCAGCAGGTAATCTGCCAATGCATACTTTTACAGGGATAAAAACAAGAATGGGAGGAGAATCGTTTATTCAGATTCAGGGAACATCAAAGGAAACAGATTTGATATTGGATATGACACAATGTTCAGCAATTTTATTAAAAACAATAAAGCAGTCAATTGAGGAACAGTTTAAACAAAAGATAGATCATTTGGTAGTAACAGTTCCTGCAGCGTTTAATTCAGATGAAAGACAGGCGACAAAAGATGCAATTGAAATGGCGGGATTTACAGATTTCCATCTTTTAGATGAGCCAGCGGCAACATTGTTATATTTTATTAATAATGGAGATGGCAGTTTATTAAAAAGTCATGTAGAGTTAAGTGGAAAAAAGATATTAATTTATGATATAGGTGGGGGAACTTTGGATGTCTGTATTGCAAAATTGGAGGAAGAGGAAGAAAATGAGGAATATGTAAATATAAAAGTAAGCATTGAATCCCGATCAAAGAGAGAGGAATTAGGAGGAAATGATTTTGATCAATATTTAGGAGCATATTTTTTAAGCGAATTTGAAAATAGAACAAAGAAGATAAGTGAAAGACCAATAGAAGAGCAGAATAAAATTATAGCTAGGGTTGTTTCACAGGCAGAGAAGTATAAGATTGCATTAAATGATAAAATCAAAGAATATCTGGATCGGCCAAGACGATTGGAACGAATTGTAATGACACCAGAATTTGAAGTGATTCATGGTCAGTTTGTGCAGGGAATTAATTTAGATAAAAAAGTTTTGGAAGAGGTATATGCTAGTCTTTTAACAGATTCTAATCGGCAAAATATAATCAGACCTGTAAAGGAAAGTATAGCTGCAGCAAAAAATTTAAAAAAGGAAGAAATTTCTTTCGTGATTTTAACAGGAGGAATGTCCAATTTTTATGCAGTGGAAACTGCTTTAAAAGAATATTTTGGAAAAGATGTACCAATTATAATAGTGGATACGACCACTTCTGTGTCAAAGGGAGCAGCAATTGATGCGTATAATTATTTTGAGAATAATATTAGTTTAAAAAAGATGGACTTGCAGGATCGATTGGCGGAAGATATTTTTATTCGAATTGGAAAAAGGTTTGAATGTTTGATATCAAGAGATGAGATTGCAACGAAGAAAAAGGGGAAGTTTTCTTATGTGATTCAGGAAGAGAATTTGCCAAGTGTGCCAATTTTTTTGTTTTATGGACAGGATGGAAATGTTCGGGAGGATTTTACACCAATTGCGGGAAAGAGAGTGGCACTTCCTAGAAAATATGAGGTTTTAGAGGAAGTGATAATGAATTGGGAGATAGATGCAGATGGGGTGATTACAATTCGTATAGAGGATTTGGATGAGACGATTTGTGTCAAACAAGGGGTGAGTCAGGAGTTTTTGGCTAGAAAACAAGTGGTGGATGAATTAAGAGTGAATGAATCTTAGAACCTAATCAGACACAAAATTGTTTGTTCGCTTTTAGATTTTGGGTGGAGATTTTTTATAGAGAAAAAGGAAGAGTGAATGATGGTAGATCAAGTGCTTTTAAATGATACATTACAAAAGATTAATATGTCGTTGAATCAAAGATTTGAAAGGGATGCGGATTTGTATATTTCAAAACAGGATGAGTATGAATTGAAGAGGCATATTTGTAAGGGGGAATTTGGTGCAGTTCGGGATATGATAAGAGGAAAGAAGATTCGTCCTGAAATTGTAGTGAAGGTGCTGATTCGGAATGCAGGAGTAATTATGGTGCGGGATATTCGGGTATTTGATAAGGAGATGCGGCCTATATTAGAAGGGGTTTCTTATCAGATGATAAAGGATAGGATGGAAGAGGTATTGAATCATACTATGTATGTGGAAAAAGAGTTACGGCATTTATTGTTTTGGTATTATATAAAGGGAATTGCATTGGAACAGAGAATAGAGTATTGGGAGAGTGATCGGTATTATTTTGATGCTTTTGAAAGAAAGAGCTTATTTTATCTGATATGGAAGGATAAAAAGGAAGAGGAGACATTACAATCGAAATTGGAGTTTGGAAAGAGTGCTTTTATTAAATATCCGATTCTTCTTAAGGAAGAAGAGGTGTTTTTGGAACTGAAGGAGATTTTATTAGGGAAGGATAAGGGGGAATTGTTTTGTCATTTATGCAGGGAGATGAATTCTTTTTTTATAAAGGATGAACTTTATTATCGTATGATTGGAAGTGCATATGTAAGTTATGGGGAAGAAGCATTTGAGGATGCAATTAGTAAGATTAGAGAGAAAAGCCATAAAAATTTTAAATATTATATTAAAGCGATTGCTAAAATTTTGGAGGAGGAGAAAGAAAAAGACAGGGTTTTACATATGTTTGATATGATAGAAGAAGTGTTTCAGTCTTTGGAGATAAAGCCTCATATTAAAAAGCGTATCAATGATAAGATTTGGGTGGCGGCGAAACGTAATGCTGTTTTATATAAAGAGAGAAAGGTACAGATTGATTTGCTGCTTGCTGATATAGAGCAGAAAGAGAAGAAGCAGTATATAACATATGAAGAGATATGGAATGATATAAAAAATGGTGAGAAGAACGAAAGAATTGCTTTTTCTTGGGCAAATATGAAGGGAAAGATATTAGAACAAAGTTTGATGGATTCTTTTCAGAATACGCCAGATATGTATCGAAATGATATAAAAGAGATTTATTTGTTTTTGTTTGAACATAGCCAGAAAAGAGGAGGAGATGATACTTTATCAAAGTTTTGTAATATAATGGCATCTGCGATATTGAATGGTAAAGATAGAACAGAAATGGTTGAGATTGCGGATCGATTGCTTTTGGATTATGTGTTAAGATATAATGTAAAGGGAGACAAAATTGTAGAGTATCTTGCAAATTATCATTTTAAAGAGTATCAGAATAGATATATAAATTAGGAGGTTGTGGTATGGAGAAAGTGGTATTGGGTATTGACCTTGGAACGACAAATACAGTTTGCTGCAGGTTTGAAAATTCTTTGGATTTTGTAAAATTTAGAGGAAAAGATTTACTTCCTTCCATATTATACTATCGAGATGGTAAGAGTGTTGTAGGAGATGCAGCAAGAAAAAAAGCCATTATGTATCCCAATTATGTAGTGATGTCATCAAAGACTTATATGGGAGAGGATGAGAAGGTTTGGGAGATACAAGATCAAAGATTTACACCAACGGATGTTGCAAAACAGATTTTGTCTGAAGTTGTAAAGGAGGCAAAGAAACGGTATGAAGCGGAGCAATGTGCAGCCGTGATAACAGTTCCAGCTTATTTTACTTCGAAACAGTATCGGGAAACAGAAAGAGCAGCAAAGGAAGCGGGATTGGAAGTAATTGAAATTTTGCCAGAACCAGTTGCAGCAGCAATTGCATATGGAATGGATGAGAATGAAAGACAGAATATTTTTGTAATTGATTTAGGAGGCGGAACATTTGATGTTTCTATTTTAAAGATTGATGGAAATGAATTTGAAACAGTGGGGGTTGATGGAGATAGAAAGCTTGGAGGAGATGATTTTGATCGGGTTTTGATCGAGCTTTGTTTAAAAGAGTTACGAAAAGAATATGGGGTAAATCTTTCTAGTTTGGAAAAATCTGGATTGGATAAGATTGTTTATCAACAGGTTTTAAGAAAGTTACAATTTGAATGTGAAAAGGCAAAGGTGGATTTGTCTGCAATAGAAGAGACCGATATTATTATTCCCTCTTTGATTTCGAAGGAGGATCGAACCATTCATTTCCAATTTCATATAACAAGAGAAGAATTTGAAGAAAAGTGTGAAGAATTGCTAGATCGGATAGAGGAAATTATAAAAAGGTGTTTAGAAGAGTCTAGGTATTCAGCACAGGATATGGATAAGGTGATTTTGGTAGGAGGATCGTCAAATATTTTATCTGTAAAGAACTTGGTACAAGAGATATTTCATGCAAATCCTTATTCAGATAAGGATCTTTCGAAATTAGTGGCGATTGGGGCAGCAATTAAAGCAACCGGAGATAAGACATTGATTAAGGATAAGGCAATTCATGTAACCAATATCTTGTCCCATTCATTTGGAATTAGAATTGTAAATGATAAATATAGCATTATTATTCCAAAGGGAACGATTTATCCATGTAAGGAGAGTAAGATTTATACAACGACATTTGACTTTCAAGAAAAAGTAAATGTAGGAATCTACGAAGGAGAAGATGAGAAGGATATTCGAAATGATTTTTATTATGGTGAATATGAACATGGGAATATTGAAAAAAATCTGGCTGGAGTACCAAAGGTAAAGGTTACATTTGAGTTTGATAAGAATAAGGTGTTGCATGTGACGTCAGAGGATTTAAAAACGAAGTCGATATCTAGTAAGAAAAATATACAAGTGCGGTAAAAGGAAAGTGTGATATGGTGTCAGTGTGGAGATTAATGTGTCCAGCACATAAGATAGAATTACAAACAGAGAAAATGATTTCATTTAGTAAGGATGGAGTTATTACAAGGTGTCCAATGTTTTTTTGTAAGGAATGTGAAAAATATTATATTCATACAGATGCTGTTTCTAGAAATCAGGATTTAGATTATGGCAGTTATAAAGTAAGAAATATAGAAAACAAGCCTTATCAGGTATTGAAAGAAGAGAGTAACAAGGGGGATGCATTTTTTCGATTGATGCCAGAAGAAAATCGAAAGTCTTCAGATGAAATAAAACAATTTTTAAATCGATTTGAAAACTGTGAAGCAAATTATAAAAAGGATTTTCCTTATTCGTTATTACACTATGCTTTTTTGTTTCGGAGATTTGATGCAGTTGAGCGAATAAAATGTGCTTTTACAGAGGGTGAGTGGGAAAAAGCTTTGCATTGGAAAGGAGAAAAAGGGTTTGAATGGATTACGCCTTTAGTTTGTGCAAAGTGGAATTTGAATTATTTATACGCCTATGATGATAAAAATGGAACAAATTTAGTGAGTTCTTTGGAAGCGTTTTTAGACGAAGTGGATTTAATTGAGGAAGTAGTAGAATATACGGATCTTGTGGATCAAGAAGGACATAGTATTTTTGATATTGTATGGAAACAAGAACAGCCATTGTTAGATGTGGTTTATTATGAAAAGCAGGAGCTAGCATCGAAACAGATAAAAAGAAATAAAGTATCTGTTGTAATGGATGAAGTGGGGACTGGAAAAACAGTATCGTCGTTTTATGCCATACAAGATCAGATTCAAAAGAATAAAAAGGAACATCATTTAACGAAAGTTTTAATTGTATGTCCCTATCAGAAAAGGGAAGATTGGCAAAGTGATATTAGACGCCAACTGGGAAGGTATGCGCATATTGTAGAACAAGGTGAGAATGGGTTGATGTATCAGGGGGATTTAAAACGAGTATTTTTTAAGGCCTCAGAAGAAGTAATTATGATTGCCGGACAGAAGAAAGGGATGGATTTAGAAGGTTCTTATACTGCATTGAAAAAAAGTATAGAAAGTTATTCAAAAAATGAGAGATGGGATCTGGTGATTATTGATGAAAGTCATCTCTCATTTCAAAATTTTGATGGGATTACAGCTAAGTGTGCAATGCTTTTAACAGCAACTCCTATTGTTGTAAATGGAAAACAAGAAAGAACTTTTTCTGACTATTTAAAATTGTTAGGTAAGATAACAGGAGAATCTATGACAGAAAAAAGGATAAATCCTATCTATAAAAGTTTGCCAACAGAGCAGGATATCTATGTTAATTGGTTTCGAGAGGATATGGGAAAACATGCAGCAGAGAGAAAAATTCAGTTTGTTTTATGTAAGCGTCATTCAGATAGAAATAAAATATTTGATTGGATAAAAGAAAGAGCTGGTATATTGACAGCACTTACCTACGATCAAGATGATCAGTATTTGATGGAAACAGCGATTGAGCAGTATGACTATTATGGCGGAAAGAAAGTACAAAAAAATAGTAAGTTGAGGAAATTGGTGGAATTATTAAAGGAGACTAAAAAATCTTATCTTATTTTTTGTGAGCATCAATTTGTGGTTGAGCTGATTTTTGAACGGTTAAAAGAGGAATTTCCAAAAGAAATTGTAGCAGAAAAGTTTGGAAAATTTGAAAATCACTGTGGACTTGGAAATGTACAAGATGGACTACTAATAGATACTTTAGTACAGGCATTGCGGATAAAGAAAAGAGTATTATTTGTTACAACAGGAAAAACAAGCGGAACAGGACTAAATTTAGGAGGATTTGATGGAGTGATTCATTATGAACTTCCATTTACTAGTATAGAACTAGAACAACGATTTGGCCGTGTGGATAGAATGGATCAGAAGGAATTGTTAAAAAGCCGTGATATGATTTTTTTATTAAATGAATGTAAAGAAGATGAAAATGATTTGGAAGTAAATCGAATGTTATATTATTGTACAACAAAGATTGACTTAACTTGTCAGTTTATGCCAATTCGAAATACTGTTTTGTATTATCCAGAGTTTATAAAGCGGAATGGAAGAGCAATAAGACAAGCGTTATTTTATTTTCAAAAGGAGTATGTATTGTCAGAGGAGAATGAAATAAGGATAAGGGAGGTTCTTAGAAAACGAAAAATTTATGAGAGTGAAATTAAAGAAAGTAAGATGTGGGAATGGATAAAAGAGAATGGGAGAACTGTGCAGGAATGTGCAAAAAAAGCACTGCAAATAGAAAAGAACGATTTTATTTCCGATGCGTATTATGCATATATGGAGGAATATATCGAATTTTTAAAAGTTACAAAGTCAGAGAGAAAAGAATATGAAAGGGTATATCGTCAATTTTTGGAGACCAAACATAAAATAAAAAATTGGCTTGCTATCTTAGGAGAAATAGAATTAGAAAAGGAAAGTGAACTTTTTGTAGGACAGAATTTTTTAGAAGAGGAAGAAAAAGTAGAAAAAGAAATGAGAAAAATATCGTCTGTACAAAGGCAGATAAAGGAATTGATGGAGCTTGTGGAAAATAGTAATTTGGAAGATAACAAATGGGAGGAATTGTTATCAGACGGAATTTTTTGTTATATGGAAAATCGAATTAGACATGCAAGTGTATTGGATTATCGAAGCGGGAAGGGTTGGAAGTAGGATAGGAGAAAAGGACATATGGCAATTTCATATCAAATGATAAATGAAGTACTAGCAAAGGGAACCTTAATAGAGGCTATGCCAGCAAAGATTGCAGAAGAGGTGGTAGCTGCAAATACTTTTTTACTACAAGGACAAGGAGAACAGCCAATATGGTTAGAAGGTTTTTTAGAATCCAATCGATGTAAGTTAGTAGAAACTATATGCAGGGCAACTTCAAAAGCAGAAGGAATCTCTTCTCTTAGTGGTTATAATGAAGGATATTTTAATGAGATTGTTCAAAATGCAAATGATTTGCAGTTTGGAGATGAAATATGGATAGAAGGAAGAAGAATAGGTTCTGTCTGTCAATGGAGATGTCGTTATAAGGATAGGGGATTTGAGCTTTCCAATCTCTATGCTTTTTTAAATAGAGAGATGTCAGATAAATCTATGGAAGATGGACAGACTGGTAAATTTGGAGTTGGTATCAAATCCTTTTTTAAATTTGTTCATTTATTGCAGATAGAAAGTAATGTAAGATTGGAGTTTAGTATCCAAAATAAATTAGATGAAGTAACAGGAAAGGTTTCTATTAATTCTTCTTGGGATTATAAGACAACAAAGTTATCGTTTGAATATGATACCAGAAATAAAAGTGAATTTAATACAAAAAAACTAACAGATTTGTTAGATTATTTATGTGGAAATACTCTTTTAGATGTAAAAAAATGTTTTGTTACAGGAAAAGATTCAGAAATTGTTTTTGATCTTTGTTCTTTGATTTTTATGAAAGGAAAAGGTAAGAAAGAAAACACTTCGATTTCGAAGATCGTATTTCAGGGAAGTTGTCATCAAATAGAGATAAGCTGTAGGAATAAATTAAAAGAACAAAAGGTTCAAATAGAAAAAGAGATATGGTTAATTAAAAATGTAGAATTGGAGATTTTATTAGATAAAGAGAGTATATATCAAAGGGAATATTTAATATTTTCTAAGGGGATGATATCATTTGGATTTCCAGTAGAGGCAGAATTAGAAGAGTACAATCGTTTTTACTCGACTTATTATTTAAAAACGGATCGAAAGCAGCAAATTTTGCCAATAAGTATGCTAATTGATACAAAGTTTTCAAATATTCATCGAACGGATATAGGAGAGAATGAAGAGCAGATTCAAAGAGTATATCAGCTTATAAAAGAAGAGATGCAGAATTTATATCGTTGTATGTGTTCGAAACAGATTTCCAATCAGCAGGGGATAGAAAAAGTAAGTGATATTTTTTATTCTTTGCTTGCTAGATATCTTTCTATTAAGAAAGAGGAAAGAATGGAAAGTCCTTTTCATCAGTTAGGATTAAATACTTATTATTTGCCAAAATTGATTGGGGATCAAAGACCTTATGTTGTGGTACATCAGATAAAGGAAAAATATGAATTAGTTAGTTATATGGAAGGGGATATTGTAAAGGAATTAAAAGAATCTTATCTTGATTTTGTGGAAAAAAAACAAGTAATTGATTTTGACTTTCTTATACATAGTGAACGTTATATTATGGGAGTAAATCGATTATATACACTAATTCAGAGGGAAAGAGAAGCTGTAACAGAGGAATGGAAAGAGAATATAGAAACTGTTATAAAAATAGTAAATTTTTTTGAGAATGTAGGTTCCTTTTTTTCTTTTGTTATTACAAGGGAAAGAAGAAATCCAAGTTCTGTAACAGATGCTGAAGTTGACCAATGGCTGATTCAATTAAAAAAAGAAATAGGAACTTATTTTAAGCCTATGATTTTTTTAAAGCTAATTGGAAGATATCAGTTAAATCAAGCGATTGATTTTGATGGTTCTATTAAAGAAAGTCAGTTAAGTTTTAAAGATTATTTGTTTAATGGTATCTTAGAGTTGGAAGATGGGATATTGACAAAGTATCAAAATAAACAGTATAACGAAAAATATGCAGTATTAAAAGAAGAATTATTAAAAAAGAGATATATTGATAGAGGAAATATAAAAAATAAGTATCAAATTCGATGTTTTTTACCTTGTGGAAATTCTCTTAATAGATGGGATGGAACGTATCATTATGATAGTTTTGATAGACCTTTTATTGATCAAGTAGAAGAGAAGTCATTGTCAGAACCACTACTTTTTTTAGAAAAGATAACAACAGATTCTTCTTTTCAAGGGATGATTGATTCAAATACCATGCGGCTTTTTGAAAAACAGGCAAGAGGAATGAGAAAACGGGAATATCTTTTTAAAAGTTATATTACAAGGGAGCAACAGATAATCGATCTTTCCTGTTTGAAAAATATTTTATTTCAAAGGTTTTCTGATTTTATAAAAGCAATTCAATATCGAAAACAGTTAGATTATGGGTTAGCTGTACAAATTAGACTGTTATGTAAACAAGAGAGAATTACAACACAAAGTATAAAAAAAGATCTGTTGCCAATTCTGCTAGAAGCACCAGAGAAAGAAAAAAAACGGTGTCTTTTAGAAGAATGGAAACAAAATGATGTGGAGATAGGAACTATTATTGAAGATACTAATAATGAAGCATTAAAAGAAAATAGAGAGTTTATTTTTAAAATAACAGGTTATCAGGTTCATATCTATCATTTTCAATCAAATACCAAAAAGAAAGTGATTGCTTATTTTGGCAAAGAAACGTTTTCCATTCGAACAGAGGCATCAAAACCTTTTCTAGATATTGCTTTTTATCAGTCAAAGCAAAAGGAAGTATTTATCTTTTATGATCATTTTAGTGAAAATTTGCAGGAAGTAATTACAATTGTACTGTCGGAATTAGGGATTGCAAAGAAAATACTAGAATTATTACAAGGATATATTTATAATGGAAATCAGATTAAAACTATAAATTATCTATCTAGACAAAGAAATATAAAAAAGGTGCAAAAGAAATTGCAGTTGGATTGGTGCCAGATACATTTTAAGGAGATTCCTACAGTCTATGAAAATGAAATTTTATATCGATTACTGACAGCAAGAGGAAGTTATGATATTTTTTGTCCAATTTGCGCTGATATTCCAATGGAGACATTTGACTCTAAAGAAGAGTCTAAAAACAAGCACAATAGAAGAATAATTGTATTGGAAAATGAAAATGAACAAACAAAAGAAAAAGTACCATATATTGTTACAGTAGCTTGTTTTTATTGTTTTGAGAAATTAAAGAGTACATTAGAACGGGCTGAGTTTGATGGAAAGAATCTGATTCTGACAACACAGATGATGTATGGACAGCATGAAAGGATAAGACATAAGTATAAAATAGAATTATCGCCTATTAATCTTGCATTAATAAGTAAATTTAAATTATAAAATTTTTTTAATGTTTTAGGGTATACTTAAAAAATAGGTTGTTTTAAAATTAGGAGGAAATTTTTATGTGTACAGCAGTAACTTATAAGACAAAAGATTTTTATTTTGGAAGAACATTAGATTATGACTTTTCTTATGGAGAGGAAGTGGTAATAACTCCTCGTAATTATCGATTTCATTTTCGTAAGGAAGAAAATATAAATAGACATTATGCAATAATTGGTATGGCACATCTTGCAGAGAATTATCCACTTTATTATGATGCTGTAAATGAAAAAGGACTTGCTATAGCAGGGCTTAATTTTGTAGGAAATGCACATTATTTAGAACCAATGCAACAGAAAGAAAATATTGCAACATTTGAACTGATTCCATGGATTCTTAGCAGTTGTGCTACTGTAAAGGAGAGTAGGGAAAAATTAAAAAAGTTAAATCTAATATCAGAACCTTTTAGTGAAAAATTTCCAGTAGCAGAGCTTCATTGGATTATTGCAGATAAAGAGGGAGTTATTACAGTAGAGACAAAAGCAGAAGGAATTCAAATCTATGACAATTTGGTTGGTGTCTTAGCAAATAATCCTGTTTTTCCAGAACAGATGATACAATTAAGTAACTATATGCAGCTTTCTGCAAAGCCGCCACAGAACCGTTTTGCAAAAGGGCTGTCGCTTGCCACTTATAGTCGGGGAATGGGGGCAATTGGACTTCCTGGGGATTTGTCTTCTCAATCTCGGTTTGTAAGAGCAGCATTTGTAAAGATGAACTCTGTTTCAGGAGATTCAGAAAAGGAAAGTGTAGGACAGTTTTTTCATATTCTTGGTTCTGTAGAACAGCAGAATGGATGTTGTGAGCTAGAAGATGGCAAATATGAAAAGACAATTTATACTTCTTGCTGTAATACAGCACGTGGAATTTATTATTATACCACATATGAAAATCGACAAATTACCGCAGTGGATATGTATCAGGAAGATATAGATGGAACAAGTTTAATCCATTATCCTTTGATTGAAGAGGAACAAATTCGAATACAAAATAATAGAAAAGTGTAATAAAATCTATAAAATACAAAAAAGAAGATAAAAAAAGAAAGGAAAAAACAAGATGGATCGAAAAGCAGTTGCCAGACAGACTTTGGAGATTATGAAGAAAGGATATTATGAAATAGAAGGAACAAAAGTGGAGATAGCAAAGCTTCAAAATAACTCTGTACAAAAGAGCTTTCTTTTTACACCAGAACAAGGAGAGGAATTATTGACTCAGTATGCAGTGTCATCGGATAAGTCAGCTTCCTTTTTTGATAGGATTCAGATATGGAATTGTTCCACTGTAGATGCAATTTTAAAATTTGCAAAGGAAGAAAAGGAGGCAGCCGTTTTAAATTTTGCCAGTGCAAAAAACCCAGGTGGAGGCTTTTTAAATGGAGCGATGGCACAAGAAGAAAGTCTGGCTGCTTCTAGTTGTCTTTATCAAACATTGCTTGCACATGAAAAATATTATAAGGAAAATCGTGCCTGTGAAAGCATGATGTATACCAATCATGCGATTTATTCACCAAATGTTGTATTTTTCCGAGATGGAAGATTTCAGCTATTAAAAGAGCCAGTTTTTGCTTCTGTCTTAACACTTCCTGCTGTCAATATGGGACAAGTTTTATTAAAAAAGGAAGATGTAGAACAAGCAAAGCAAGTAATGAAAGAGCGAATGAAATTAGTTCTTGCTATTTTTGCAAAACAAAACTGCAAACATTTGATTTTGGGTGCATATGGATGTGGCGTTTTTCGAAATGATCCATTGCAGGTAGCAAAATGGTGGAAAGAGTTATTTGAAGCATTTTTCTCAAATCAGTTTGAAACAATTGTATTTGCTATTTTAGATCGGTCAAAACAACAAAATTGTATACAGGCATTTGAAAATATTTTTGGATTTGTAGATAAAAGAGGATAAGTATCCTATTTATAATTTTTTAAACGAAATTCAGAGGGAGATTGTCCTATTTCTTGATGGAAGATACGAGAAAAGTACATTCCATTTTCATAACCAACAGAATTGGCTATGGATTGTATTGAAAGAGAAGTTTCTAAAAGAAGACGACAGGCTTCTTGAATACGATAGTGAGTAAGAAAATCTTTTGGTGATTGTTTAAGGTGTTCTTTAAATTCTCGAAATAGATGGCTTCGGCTAATTCCAAGATAAGCAGCAATATCTTCTATTGTAATAGAATAAGAGTATTGAGAGGCAATAAAAGAGATAGCAAGTTCAATATAGGAAGAAGTTGATAGTTTCGTCTGTTTTGTAGTGGAATCTCGAATAAAAAGAGAGAGGGCATGATAAAGAGAACCTGTCATTTTGGTACGATCTGCCAGTGTATTTCCACGGGATTGATAGATTTCTAAAAAACAGTCACGAATTTGCTCTCCTGATGTACAGTGATAGAAAATAGGATTTTCTCTTGAAAAATCAGTTGCATGAATGAGAGTAGAAGCATCACTTCCATGAAAGCCTACCCAGTAGTATTCCCATGGATCTTTCTCATCTGCATAGTAGAACACTTCCATTTCTGGATAAATAAGAAAGGCATCTCCTTTGGTAAGAAGAAATGTTTGTCCTCCTGTTTTATAGTAGCCTTTTCCTGCGTGAATATAGTGAATTAAATAGTGATTACGGATGCCAGGACCCCAAGTATGGTTGGAATTACATGTTTGAAATCCAACATTATAGACATAAAGAGAGAAAAAGGTTGAATTGCCTGTGCAGTAGGATTCCTGTATAAATTCATCTTGTGGCATAATCATTTCCTTTCTGTTTACTGGTATTTGTGATATATTATAACGTGAATTTATTTTTACCGCAACCAGATTTTCTAGTTTGAAAGGAAAAAGGATGCTTTCTAAATTTTAATATTTTAAATGACAAATTTCTTTTTTTGTGATATATTGAAAGCAGAAAAAATTATAAAAAAGAGGGAAAAATAGAGTGAGAGTAGCAATCTGTGATGATGAAAAAACAGAACAGCAGTGGATAAAGCGACTTGTACTAGAATGGGCAAAAGAAAAAGGGGAACCTTTGGAAGTTGTGTGTTTTTCAAGTGGAGAAGCATTTTGGTTTTCATGGGAAGAGGATGATGTTTATGATTTATTAATTTTGGATATTGAGATGGGAACATTAAATGGAATGGAACTTGCCAAAAGGATACGAAAAGAAGGCGGAGACGTTCCTATTTTATTTGTAACTGGTTATGATGAGTATATGGCACAAGGATATGAAGTCGCTGCGATTCATTATTTAGTTAAACCACTTTTAAAAGAATCACTTTTTACTGTATTAGAACGAGTGAAATCGGCACACAAACAGCAAGAAAAATTACTTTTTTTGGGTGAAGAGGGAATGATTTCCTTTTTGATTTCGAAGATTTGGTATATTGAAGCACGTGGGCACCAATGTATTTTAGTAACAGAGAAAAAAGAGTTAATTCTTCGGGAAAGTATTAGTGCAATTGAGGAAAGGTTAAAAGAGAAGCGGGGATTTATTCGATGTCATCGTTCCTATTTGGTAAATCTTGGCTATGTTGCCGCAGTACTTCCAAATGAGATTGTATTAGATAGTGGAGGACGGATTCCTCTTAGCCGTCGGATGAGTAAAGAGGTCTATCAAGCCTTTATACAGAATTATCAATAATAGGAAAAGTAAAGAAAAAAGAATGAAAAAGAAATTGAAAATAAAGAGGATAGGAGATTATGAGTTGGCAGGTTATTTTATTACTTATCATAGGAATTTTTTTATTTCAGTTGCTTTTATGGCGCTTTTTTATGCCATGGTATGTCAATCAAAAGATTAGTCGATTTCAAAATGAATTAGTCAATCGACATTATGATGAAGTAGAGGTTATGTACCGAAAGATGCGAGGATGGCGGCATGATTATCACAATCATATTCAAGTGCTTAAGGTGCATATGGAGTTAGAACAGTACCAGCAAGCACAAGAATATCTAAAAATGTTAGATAGAGATTTAAGCTCAGTTGATATCGTACTAAAGACTGGAAATATTATGGTGGATGCGATTTTAAATAGCAAATTAACATTAATTCAGGAAAGACATATTTTGGTAGATGCGACAGCGATTGTACCAAGAAATATTGCAATATCAGGAATTGATCTTTCAGTTTTAATTGGAAATCTTTTGGACAATGCAATGGAGGCTTGTATGGAAATTGCAGAAGAGCAAGAGAGGTTTATTCGAATTTATATTGATATTATAAAAAAACAGCTTTACATTTCCATTACCAATTCTATGGTTGGAAAAGGGAAACGACATGGAACACTCTTTTTATCGAAAAAGGAAGGACAGCATGGGTTTGGTCTGATTCGAATTGACGAAATTGTGACAAAGTATCATGGCTATATCAATCGGCAGACAGAACAGGGAGTTTTTGCAACAGAGGTTATGTTACCATTAATACAAGAATAAAAAATTAGGGAATGCAATTCGTGCTTTGGAAAGAACCATTCGTGCGAAACTGCATTTTTTTCTTTTTTTATAGCTATAATAAATATAAGAAAAAAGAATTGGGAGGTGTAATTCGTTATGGTACAATATAACGATGTTTTTGGGTTAGAAAAAAAACAAAAATATGGAATGATTACTACAATCTGGTTTAATCTGAAAGAAACAAAAAAATGGGACAAAAAATTGTTTTATTATCAATGGCTTTGTATTTTACCTAATGTTGCGGCTACTTTTTTTGGTACACTGCTTCCATCAGAGTTAGTAAGAGGATTAGAAGAAGGATGGGATATCAAGTGGATAGTTTGTTATATTTTTCTATTAACTGTTATTATGTGGATTTGTCATATAGCTGATACAACAATGAGATGCTATTTACGCTTTGAGGGAGCAACTTTGTCACTTTATTATAGTAAGAAATGCTTTCATAAAATTATGGATTTAGATTATGATAAGTTAGAACAAGAACAAAAATTGATTGGGAATACTTGGAAATCCATTTCCGATGATTCTAATTTTGCTGGTATTCTTTTGGCTTTTTCAGCAACTTTGCAAAGTATAGTTGGATTGTTTGCTTACGGAATTTTAATTGCAAGAAATCATATTTGGATTTTGCTTTTTATTTTAAGCTCTTCTTTATTGCGGTTTTATCTGCTTTCTTTAGCAAAGAAGAAACATCGAACCTATCATGTTCATTTAAGCCGCTATGCAAAAGAGGCAGCTTATCTAAGCAGACAGACAATGGAGAGGCGGGCAGGAAAAGATATTCGGATTTATCAAATGGCAGAGTGGTTTTTGAAGAAATATCAAAATGTATTAAATCAGATGGATCAAATATTTAAGAAAATACATAATTGGTATTTTTTAAGTGGGTTTTGTAATAATATGATCAATTTTATCGTCAACGCAGGAATTTATATTTATCTGATTATACAAGTTTTAAATGGATCAATTACAGTTGCTTCTTTTGTACTTTCGGTTGGACTAGTAAAAGGATTTTCAACTTATTTTTATATTTTGTTTCGGCAGGTAATTTCAATTAATCCATTTTGTGCAGCGATTGCTTATATTCAAGAATTTTTAGAGATTTCCAACCAGTGGAAACAAAAAGAAGGAGTGGGAGAGGCGCAGATAATAAAAATAAAAGAGGCGGGAGTAAAGTTAGAGCTTCGTAAGGTATCTTTTACGTACCCAGGAAATCAAGAGCCAACTCTTAAAGAAATTGATTTAGTGATTCATCCCGGAGAAAAACTAGCGCTTTTAGGGTTAAATGGAGCAGGGAAAACTACTTTAGTAAAGTTAATTTGTGGATTTTATCATCCAACAGAGGGAGAAATTTTACTAAATGGAATTCCAATTCAAGAGTTTAGCCGAGAAGAATACTATCGTTTAGTAGCAGTACTATTTCAAGATGCTACGATGTTACCTCTCTCTTTAGATGAAAACTTAACGGGAGAAACTACAGAAAAAATGGATCAAAAAAGACTTCATTTGGCATTACAGCTTTCTGGGTTTTTAAAACGATATACGCAAAGTGAGAAAGGGGGAAAAACATTATTGGTACAAGAAGTCAATGAAGCGGCAGAGGATTTTTCTGGTGGAGAAAAACAAAAGTTAATTTTTGCACGGGCATTGTATAAAGCAGCTCCATTACTAATTTTGGATGAACCAACCGCAGCATTAGATCCAATTGCAGAAAATGAATTGTATTTGAATTATGGAAAAGCAACGAAAGGGAAAACTTCTATCTATATTTCACATCGGCTTTCTAGTACACGATTTTGTGATAGAATTCTTTTATTGGAACATGGAAGAATCATAGAAGAGGGAACACATAGTAGTTTGCTTGTTGCAAATACTCGTTATGCACAGCTTTTTATTATACAAAGTCAATATTATAAAGAACAGGAGGAAAAAAAGCGAAAAAGAAAATTGATGGGAGATGAAATAGAGGAAACAATAACAGAAGGAGAGAGTTTTTATGAGTAGACAGGATTGGTGGTATATCTGGCGTGTTGTTTTAGATTTTGCAAAGCATAATAAAAAGACCATATTTGCTCTTTTGACTACTATAGTACTTGGAGCAGTGGTTCCTTTTATTCCAATTGTTTTAATGGGGCTTCTTTTAGAAGGTGTACAGAGTAAAAAAGAGGCTGCTGAATTAGTTCGTCTTTCTCTTTGTATGTTTGGAGGTCACTTTTTGCTGCAGGCTTTAAATTGCAGAACAAGAGAATGGTATAATCAAAAATTAGAATATATGAAGGAAGTGGAAGCGTATCGTTTAAATGAAAAAAGTCTTTCTATGGATTATGAGTATTTAGAAGATATTCAGATACAAGAACTTCGTGTACGTGGTGTATCGAAAGCATATTTAGGAGTTTTGGGACAGGTTTTACATTTTTTGGAACGAATGGCGACTGCCTGTATTTCTATTGTAATAGCAATTGGAATTTTATTTCCAATGTTGGTTTATAAACAGCAAAATGAATATGGGTGGATTGGTTCTGTTTTTGCATCAATCGCTTTATTTTTGATAATGGGAGGATTGGTTTGGCTTAGTTATAAACGTGGATTATATTATACAGAACAGGAAGTCAATACGTATAATGGGATATCAAGTGAATGGAATCGAATGAAGTATTATTTGGATATGTTAGCTGGGGTAGAATCACAAAAAGATTTGCGCAACTACGAACAACAAAATATGATAGAAGAAGATGTAGAAAAATTATGTAAAAATTTAAGAAGTGGAGCAAAAAAAGCAAAAGGAAATTTAAGTAAAAGGCTTTGGATAGGACAGACTACTTCAGATTTATCAGGATTATTAGTTTATTTGTTTACAGGACTTCGAGCTTATGTAGGGATGATTTCTATCGGACAAGTTGTAATGTATGCTTCAAGTATTATTCAATTTTCGGAATCGGTATCAGAGTTTGCAGAAACAATGGGATGGTTAAAAGAGACCGCACTTATTTGTAAGGATTATGTGGATTATCTGGATCTAGAACAAAAGAAGTATCAGGGAACGATTCCAGTAGAGAAACGGCAGGATCATCGGTTTATGGTAGAATTTGAACATGTTTCTTTTCGCTATCCTGGTATGCAGACTAACGTAATTCAAGATTTGAATTTGAAATTTATTATTGGGGAAAAGATGGCAATTGTTGGGAAAAATGGGTCTGGAAAAACAACCTTTATTAAATTACTTTGTCGGCTTTATGATGTAACAGAAGGATGTATTAAAGTAAATGGAATTGATATTCGTAAGTATAATTATATGGAGTATCAGAGGCTGTTTGCTGTAGTTTTTCAGGATTTTCAAATGTTTGCCTTTTCAGTAGAAGAAAATATAGCTGCTTCAGAAAAGACAGAAAGAGAACGGGTTTTGGATGCATTAAAAAAAGCTGGACTTTTGGAGAGAATCGAGAAACTTTCAAATGGAGTAGAAAGTTTTATTGGGAAAGAAGTAAATCCAGAGGGAATTACCTTTTCTGGCGGAGAGAAACAGAAGATGGCGATTGCACGAGCAATTTATAAAGATGCCCCTTTTTTAATTATGGATGAGCCAACTGCAGCACTCGATCCGCTTTCGGAATGTGAGGTTTATCAGAAGTTTGAACAGATGGTTGGAAAAAAGACCGCCTTGTATATCTCACATCGGCTGGCTTCCTGTCGGTTTTGTGAGGATATTTTGGTGTTTGATCAGGGAAAGGTGGTGCAAAGAGGAAGTCATTTGGAATTGGTAAAAGAAGAAGGAGTTTATCAAAAGCTTTGGAAGGCTCAGGCTCAGTATTATCAAGAATAAAGCGTCTCTCTCTATTTTTTCTTGACATAGTGTAGGAACTGGGCAATAATAGTAGTAGTTTTTAAAGGAGAGAAATGGAGCGTGTATTTGGTTGAATAGATAGAAAGGGGATTTATGAGACGATTTGTATTGATCAGGTGTTGTTTACAGCATTGGTGGTATTTTTTATTAGGAATGTTTTTATCATATGTTTTATCTTTGGTAATAGTGAGAGGAAATGCCTTAATTGGGGATGCGATAGATACCATGTTAGCAGGAGGGCTGGTAGAATTTCATAAGTTTTTTCTTGTTTTATTATTTTTTATGTTAGTTGGAACAGTTGGAGCATTTTTCAAAAGTTTTTTTCTTTCTAAGTTTTCGCTTTTGGTACAGAAAGATTACAAGAATTTGTTAGCGGAGAAATTATATCATTTGGAGTATTCCTATTTTGATCAAAATGGCTCGGCTGCAATTATAAATAAAATGAATACAGATATTGCTGAAGTAGAACTTTTACTAAGTGCGGGTTTGCCAGGAATTTGCAGTAATGTTATTACAATGATGGTATATGCTGTTTTTGTTGGACAGATTCATCTTGGGTTATTGGTTGTTATCTTTACTTGTTATCCATTTATCTTTTGTTTTACCAATCGGATTGTAAAGAGAATTGAATATTTAAAAAAGGATTTTCGGCAAAAGTCAGATTTGATTACAGAGATTTCACAGGACTGTATCAGTGGAATTTTGGTATTACGGACATTTTTAGCAGAAAAATATTTTCAAAAGAAACTTGCTAGGGCAGCGGATGATTTGGTGGAAAATGAGGAAAAACGAGCACGAATTTCGAATACCTCCATTTTAGTTAAGAGTATGTTACAATGGCTGCCTAATATTATTTGTGCTGTTTTTGCGTTTTTTTTCGTGCGTTCTGGCAAAATTCATATGGGAGAATTGGTCGTATTTTTGATGGTTTTGCAAAGATTTGTCAATGAATTTGTAGAACTGCCATTTTATTTTGTAGAGATAAGGGAACATTTAGTTTGTGTGAAAAGAATTGAAGCAATTCTTTCCGAATCAGAAGAGAAAAGCGGAACAGAAAAAGAAGGATTTGATACAGAGGAAGTGATTTCTTTTCAAGAAGTTGGGTTTTCCTACATAGATGGAAAAGAAATATTGAAGGATCTTTCGTTTTCCATTAAACAAAATTATAATGTAGCATTTGTTGGAGATTCTGGTGGAGGAAAAAGTACAATTTTTCGACTATTATGTGGATTTTATCATGCAAAACAAGGAAGTTATCGATTGTTTGGGAAAGAGTTTGAAACTTGGGATATTGAAGCTGCTAGAAAAAAGATGGCACTTGTTTCGCAAAATGTTTTTCTTTTTCCAGTTTCTATTTTAGAAAATGTACGTTATGGAAATCGAGATGCTACAAAAGAACAGGTAGTAGATGCTTGCAAATCAGCAGGAATTCATGAATTTATTATGAAATTGCCAAAGCAATATGATACTGTAGTTGGAGAGAGAGGAGTCCTTCTTTCTGGAGGAGAAAGACAGAGAATTTCTATAGCAAGGGCATTTTTAAAAAATGCTCCTATTCTTTTATTGGATGAGCCTACTTCTGCGGTAGATGTTAAAACAGAAGAAAACATTCAATTGGCGTTACAACGGTTAGGAAAAGAGAAAACTTGTATTACAATTGCACATCGACTTTCTACGATTCAAAAAGCAGATTGTATTTTTGTAATACAAGATGGAAAAGTAGTAGAGAGTGGAACACATGAATCTTTACTCTTGTCGAATGGAGCTTATACGAATTTATACGGGAAAGAGAATAGTAAAGGGGAATAAAAAAATGGATATTGAAATGAAAAAGGTAGTACAAAATGTAATAAAAGTAATGGGAAAAAGGTGTGGGATTTATTTACTTGGTATTTTTTTAATGAGTACTTGTTGGGCAATGTTTTCCGTTTTGGTTTCTCTTTTGTTAAAATCGGTAGTAGATGCAGCGCAGGCAGGAAATGTAAAACAGATTCCTTTTCTTATTGTAGGTAATGTTTTAGGAGGATTTGGCGTATTATTGCTTTATCGGATAGGAGCAATTGTGTATAATGTAGAGACAAAACGAGCCTATGCAACAATTTGTAAACAGGTCTTTTCCCATGCGATTCGGCTGCCTTATTCCTATTATGAAATGCATCACAGTGGAGAGTTTCTTTCTAAGTTATCGTATGATTTGGAAAGAACAGGGGATATTTATGGATCTCGATTGCGTAGAACAGTAGCACCAATTTTACAGGTTTTTGTATTCCTGATTCCTATGCTAGTTTTAAGCTGGCATCTTGCCTTATGTTTGGTCGGGGTAAATTTACTGATGTTTTTTGTCGATGGATTTTTTATTCCTTTGATAAAACGCTCTTCAAAAGAACTGTCAACTATCAATAGTAAGATGACAGAAAAGATATCCAATCTTTTGCAAGGAATGGAACAAGTTAGAATGAATCAAGCTGGAAAAGATACCATAGCAGAATTTGTAAAGGAAAACCAAAACTATACAAAAGAAGGAAATCGGAGAATTTATTATTCTGCTTTTTTAGAAGGAAGTAATCAAGGGTTTGATTTATTGTGTTCTTTGTTATTTTTTATGCTGGGGATTTTTTTTGTACAAAATGGGTTTACTACATTGGGAGCATTGACAGCGATTTATTCTTTATATGGAAAATTTTCGTTTCAGTTTTTGCAGTTAGGACGTTATTTTCCAGAATTAATGGGATGCTTGGTCAATGCACAGAGAGTTTTTACATTTTTAGAGGAGAAAGAGGAGCCAGAAAATTGGTATTTTGAACAGAGTGAAAAGAGGTGTATAGAGAATTTAGAGATAAAAAAGGACGAGATAGTTCGAGTACAAGAAGTTGATTTTTCCTATCAAAAGGAGAGACCAATTCTTCAAAAGTATACTATGTCAGTAAAAAATGGGGAGTGTATTGCGATAACAGGAGCTTCTGGAGCAGGAAAAACAACGATATCGAAATTATTGTTAGGGTTATATCCAATGAAAAGCGGAACTATTTTTTTAAATGGAAAGTCTTATCAAAATCTATTTCATTATGAGATTCAAAGTCAGATTGCTTATGTGCCACAGGAACCATATCTTTTTTATGGAAGTATTCGGGAAAATATTCGGATTGGACGAACAGAAGCAACCGAGCAAGAGATAGAGGAGGCGGCAAAACTAGCTTATGCACATTCTTTTATTTTGGAATTAGAACAAGGGTATGATACTTGTGTAGGAGAAAGAGGAAATCGGCTTTCAGGAGGGCAGAGGCAGAGAATTGCAATTGCAAGAGCTATTTTAAAAGATGCACCGATTCTTTTATTAGATGAGGCAACTTCCGCATTGGATAATGAATCGGAACGGTTGGTGAATCAGGCATTGCAGTCATTAAAACATAAAAAAACTATTATTATGATTGCACATCGACCATCTACAATAGCCTTAGCAGAGCGCAACGTGGTTATGGATAGGAGGGGATAGTTTGGAAGAAAAATGGCTTGATCAGGAAGAGTGGCATTTAAAAGAGATTTTAATAAAATTAGAGAAAAAGATAGCAGAAGTAGAGGTATCTCTACAGGCTGGTTGGCAGGATATTAATCGGATGCAGGAGTATTATTGGCAAAATTATACAGAAATGGATGAGTATGGATATGAAAATTTTGACAATCAGCAAGCACTTAGAAGTCGGGTAATGGACAATCAGGAAAAGCAAAAAGACTGGCATCGCTATCAAAAGATGTTGGATTCTCCTTATTTTGGAAGAATTGATTTTCTCTATGATGGAGAAGAGGAAAGGGAACGATTTTATATTGGGATTGGGAATTTTTCAGAGGATTTTAGAAGTACGCCATTGATTTTTGATTGGCGTGCACCAGTGTCAAGTTTGTTTTATGACTATGAAAAAGGAAGAGCAGAATATCTTGCTCCTGTTGGGAAAATAACAGGAGAGGTTACGGCTAAGTATCAGTATAAAATTAAAAAGGGAAAATTGCAGTATGCATTTGAAAGTGAGATAAAGATAGATGATGATATCTTAAAAAGAGAACTTGGGATGCATACCAATGCCTCTTTAAAAAATATTGTCTGTTCGATTCAAAAGGAGCAAAATCAAATTATCCGAAATAGGGAAGATCAGATTTTGGTAGTACAGGGAAGTGCCGGAAGCGGAAAAACTTCAATTGCATTGCATCGGATTGCCTATCTTTTATATCATGAGAGGCAATCTCTTTGTGCTAGTCAGGTTTTGATTCTTTCACCAAATCGTATTTTTTCAGATTATATTTCTCATATTTTGCCAGAACTTGGAGAGGAACAGATAAAGGAAATGAGTTTTGATGATTATGCATACTGTGAATTAAAAGAAATCTGTGACTGTGAGGACTGCTATGATCAGATAGAACGGAATCTTTCCATTGAGTTAAGAGATAAAAAAAAGAAAAAGAAGAGGCTTTATCACCAATCGGAAGCATTTGCAAAGGAAATCTATGGTTATGTATTAAATATGGAAAATGATGGAATTGTTTTTCGGGATATTAAATTTAAAAAGATTGAGAAAACAAAGAGAGAGTTAGAAGAATTGTTTTATTATAAATTTTCGGATATTCCATTTTTAAAACGAATGGAATATATAGCAGAATATTTGATTGATGAAGAAGAGACATTGAAAGATAAAGATATGGATCAAATGGAGAAAGAAATTTTTCTTGATCGATTGATGAAATTTTATCGAACCAGAAACATCTATCAGATTTATTCAGAATTTTTGGTTTCTATAGGAGAAAAAGGATTGCCAAATGTACAAAAAGAAAAAAGGATGCTGCGATATGAGCATGTCTTTCCTATGCTCTATTTAAAATATTTATTGGAAGGAGTACAAGAAAAGAGAAGAGTAAAACATTTAATTATTGATGAAATGCAAGATTATTCTTATTTACAATATTTGCTTATCAGGCAGATTTTTTCCTGTAAAATGACAATAGTAGGAGATCGGGCACAGACAATGGAGGAAGTACAAAGAGATGTTCTTTCTTTTCTTCCTAAGATTTTTGGAAAGCAAATTCGTATGATAGAGATTCGAAAAAGCTATCGTTCTACAATAGAGATTGCCTCTTATGCAGCAGAATTGATAGGGGATAAGAAAATTGAATTGATGGAACGGCATGGAAAAGCACCATCATTTTTTTTAGGTGGAGAAGAACTTTGGAATTCTATGGCAGAGCAGATTTTAGCTGATCAAAGAGATGGGATGGAAACAATAGGAATACTTGGTATTACACAAAGAGATGCGTTAGAGATAAAAGAGAAATTACAAAAGCGAATAGGGGAAAAGACGACAATTTCTTATTTGGATAAAGATAGCCGAAAATTTTATGCAGGTGTGGTAGTCACATCATTTTATTTGGCTAAGGGACTTGAATTTGATAGTGTTTATGCCATAACAAAAGAGAGCTACCAATCGCCTTTACACAAGCAGGGACTTTATATTTGTGCAACTCGTGCATTACACCAACTGCAAGTTTATACCTTTCAGGATTTCTAAGGAATCAAAACAAGTGGATGAGAAAATTCATTAGTAAGTGTAGTATGAAATTTTAGTTCCTGTGTTTTCTGATAAAGATCAGCGGCAAATAGATCCTGTTGAAAAAGCGTAAAAGGATTGACTGACTGGAAAGAAGGTTGTTTTGCAGTAGGAAGAAGGATCTGTTTTGCATCTGCTGTTTTAGTAATAAGCGGGATAGAAGAGTGGGTTTTTATTGCAGTAAGTAAGGCAGCAGATGATTTTCGAAATCCAAGTAACCTGGCATAAGAAGGCATACAGGTAAGTAAGGCAGAAGGAGAAGGAGCTTTGATATCTAATAAGATATGAAGCAGGCAGCGATAGATTCTTGTTAAGGTATATTGTTTCGTTTTTAATAATAGAGCAAAAGAAGTAAAGGAAGTAAATTGATGCAGTTTTTTAAAAATTCTTGCCTCTAAATCAGAGGTAATATCCTGATATATAGTGAGAGAACGACCCATTTCAAGATGAGAGCGAATTTTATAGTAAAGAGGTAGGGAAAAGTCATCTGTTTGTATAGGAAAAGAGCGAAGAAATTCTCGTTCTAAAATGGAAAACGCAGCTTCGGGAATATAGGGTTTTATAATGGTAAGATTATGGCATAAAATATGATGTCTCAGGGCAGTTGCAGATGCAAAGTTTTTTGAAAGCTTTAAATCGTGATATCCTGCTTGTTGCCGTTTTATCGTAAGTGGAAGGATAGGGCTTTGTATTTGATGCAGGGCCTTTAAGTATTCTAAAGCAAGGATATTGTTTGGCTTAGAAAGTAAAGAAGAAAGTATTTCGGTGGAAAATTGTTTTGAAAAGATTTCACAAAAGGCTTTGCTTCTAGCAGTTGGATAAGAGTTTCCCTGTTTGATAAAAAGAGAAATCTTTTTTTGAAAGTCAGAGGATTCTTTTAAAAGAGATTGTGCGATAGGCTGAAGGAAATCTAGATTGCCACATTCACTTCCAAAACATAAAAAGTCAACAATGCCTAATTGATGAAGTAAAAAAACTGCACCACATGCGAAATATTCTGCACTTGCACAAGAAAAGCGAACAGGAAGTTCAATTACTGCATCAGCTCCACATAAAAGAGCCATCTCTGTCCGCATATATTTATCTAATAGAGCAGGAGCACCTCGCTGTACAAAATCTCCACTCATAATAACTAAAACAAAATCGGCATGACTTAACTGTTTCGCTTCTTTTATATGAAACAAATGTCCGGTATGGAAGGGGTTATATTCTGTAATTAATCCTACAACTTTCATATTTTTATGCGCAGCCTTTCCTATTTGATTATTTGGATAAACGATAACATAGATAATTTAAAAAATCAAGAAATAATAGAATTTGAATTTCGAAAAATATAGAAAAATTTGAAAATAGACTTGTATACAAAAATTTTTTGCGTTATAATAACACTATCGTGCATATAGAATAGAACGTTGTAGATACTATATGGAAAAAAGATACATAAACGAAAGGAGTTATTTATTATGAGTTTTATTGATGTAATCAAAGAAAGAGCAAGAGCAGATAAAAAAACTATTGTATTACCAGAATCTATGGATAGAAGAACATTTGAAGCTGCAGAACAGATATTAAAAGAGGATATTGCAAATTTAATTATTATTGGTACACCAGAGGAGGTTGCCGAAAATAGTAAAGGATTCGATATTTCAAAAGCAACCATTATCGACCCAAATACTTATGAAAAAACACAGGAATATATTGATTTATTTGTAGAACTGCGAAAAGCAAAGGGGATGACACCAGAGCAGGCAAAAGCAACGATGTTAAAGGATTATGCTTATTATGGCTGCCTTATGATTAAAAATGGGGATGCAGATGGTTTAGTTTCTGGTGCTTGTCATTCCACAGCGGATACATTGCGTCCTTGCTTACAGATTATTAAGACAAAACCAGGGACAAAGTTAGTATCTGCATTTTTCTTGATGGTAGTTCCAAATTGCGAATATGGAAGCAATGGAACCTTTGTATTTGCAGATTCTGGTTTAAACCAAAATCCAAGTTCAGAAGAATTAGCAGCAATTGCAAAATCTTCTGCAGAATCATTTGAATTATTAGTAAAAGAGGAACCAATTGTTGCAATGTTATCTCATTCCTCTATGGGAAGTGCAAAACATGCAGATGTAGATAAGGTAGTAGAAGCAACGAAGATTGCAAAAGAATCTTATCCAGAACTGAAAGTAGATGGAGAATTACAGTTAGATGCTGCAATTGTTCCAAGTGTAGGCAGTTCCAAAGCGCCAAATAGTCCAGTGGCAGGAAAGGCAAATGTATTAGTGTTCCCAGATTTAGATGCAGGAAATATTGGCTATAAATTGGTACAAAGACTTGCAAAAGCGGAAGCATATGGTCCTGTTACACAAGGAATTGCAAAGCCAGTCAATGATTTATCACGTGGATGCAGTGCAGAAGATATTGTAGGTGTTGTTGCTATTACAGCAGTTCAGGCACAGGCACAAAAATAAAAAGAAAAATAAAAAATTTTTATAATAATAAAAGTGATCAGATGGAGGATAAAGATGAATATTTTAGTTATCAACTGTGGAAGCTCTTCATTGAAGTTCCAGTTAATTAATTCCGATACCGAGGCAGTATTAGCAAAAGGATTATGCGAGAGAATTGGCATTGATGGAAGACTTGTATATCAGCCAGCAGGTGGGGAAAAGGAAATGACAGATGCTTCTATGCCTACTCATAAACAGGCAATTCAGATGGTTTTAGATGCATTAATGAATGAAAAAACAGGTGTAATTAAAAGCTTAGATGAAGTAGGAGCAGTTGGACATCGTGTGGTACATGGGGGAGAAAAATTTGCTTCCAGTGTAATTTTAACAGAAGAAGTATTACAGGCAATTGAAGAATGTAACGATTTAGCACCACTTCATAACCCTGCTAACTTAATTGGTATCAATGCATGTAAAGAATTGATGCCTTCTACTCCTATGGTTGGTGTATTTGATACTGCGTTCCATCAGACTATGCCAGAAGAAGCTTATTTATATGGATTGCCATATGAATATTATGAAAAATATAAAGTAAGAAGATATGGATTCCACGGAACCAGCCATAGTTATGTTTCAAAGCGAGCAGCAGAAATTCTTGGAAAAGACTATAATAGCATGAAAACGATTGTATGCCATTTAGGAAATGGTGCTTCTTTATCTGCTGTAAAAAATGGAAAATGTGTTGATACTTCTATGGGACTTACACCATTAGAAGGATTGGTAATGGGAACTCGTTCAGGTGATATCGATCCAGCAATTATGGAATATCTTGCAAAAAAAGAAAATTTAGATATTTCTGGTGTAATGAATGTATTAAATAAGAAATCTGGTGTATTTGGATTATCAAAAGGATTGTCTAGTGATTTTAGAGATCTCGAACAAGCAGAGGAAGAGGGAAATACTTATGCAGGAAATGCAATCCATGTATTTGCTTATCGAGTAATCAAATATATTGGAGCTTATGCGGCAGCAATGAATGGAGTAGATACAATTGTATTTACAGCAGGTGTTGGCGAAAATGACGGACAAGTTCGGGAATTAGTTTGTAAAAATTTGGAGTATTTAGGAATTACAATTGATTCAGCAGCAAATGGAAAGAGAGGAGAAGAAATTGTAATTTCTACGAAAGATTCAAAAGTAACTGTAATGGTGATTCCTACAAATGAAGAATTGGCGATTGCACGAGAAACAGTTGCATTAGTAAAATAAAAAGAGAAAAGTTTAAAATAATTGGCACTTGATTGATTTCATTTAAATACTCCTAAAAACAGCAATAATGAAATTCCATTTTCAAAAAATTTTATATTGACAATTTCCACACCAATCAGTATAATAATACGAGTGTGTGAATGTTGTCCAAAATTAAGGGAGAACAAATGCAGATTAATTTATCAGAGTTGATTCAAAGCGAAGGAAAAGTCATATCTATAGAGGCAAATTATGAGCCAGACTGGTATAAAACAAAAATAGGAACTTATAAAATTATAGAAAAGCAGCCATTTCAAATGAAATTTACCAATCTAGGACAGAAAAAAATCCTACTAGAAACAAAATTTGATTTCACATTACAAATGCGTTGTGATCGTTGTCTAGAGCCTGTCTTGCAAAAAATAGCAGTTGATGTCTCACAAAAGCTTGATATGAACAAAACAGAACAGCAAAGGATCGAGGCTCTTGACGAAATCAATTTTATAAGTGGAAATCACTTAGATGTCGAACATTTTGTCTATGGTGAAGTATTAATGAACTTGCCTATGAAAGTTCTTTGCAGTGAAGACTGTAAAGGAATCTGTAATCAATGTGGCATAAATCTTAACCATGCAACTTGTGAGTGTGATAAGACAGAGTATGATCCACGAATGGCGAAAATCCGTGATATTTTTCAGAATTTGTAACAATAAGGAGGTGTAATAATATGTCTATTTGTCCAAAGAATAAATCTTCAAAAGCAAGAAGAGACAGCCGGAGAGCAAATTGGAAAATGAGTGTTCCAAATTTAATTAAATGCAGTAAGTGTGGAGAATTAATGATGCCTCATAGAGTTTGTAAGGCTTGTGGTTCATATAATAAGAAGGAAGTTATTACAGTAGATTAAGCATTTGAGCGAACGAAAAGACCTTTCACATTGGTGAGAGGTCTTTATTTTTCTTTTTTCTGTTGACATGGGAAAATGTATTTAGTATTATAGGTTTAGGTAAGAGGAACTGTGTGGAGGAGAAGTACATGGCAGAGAAGGTAAGAATTGCTGTAGATGCGATGGGTGGAGACCATGCTCCTTTAGAGATTGTACGAGGAGCAGTGGAAGCTGTATCAGAACGAGATAGGATAGAAGTAATTTTGGTTGGTCTTTCGGAACAAGTGGAAGCAGAGCTTGCCAAGTATACTTATCCAAAAGGAAGAATACAAGTTGTACATGCATCAGAAGTAATTGCAACAGAAGAACCACCAGTAATGGCAATTCGAAAGAAAAAAAATTCATCAATTGTGGTTGCGATGAATATGGTTAAAAATGGAGAGGCAGATGCGTTTGTATCAGCGGGAAGTTCAGGTGCAATTTTGGTTGGTGGTCAATTGATTGTTGGCAGAATCAAAGGAATAGAACGTCCGCCGCTTGCACCGTTAATTCCTACTTCAAAAGGGGTATCTTTATTAATTGACTGTGGAGCGAATGTAGATGCAAGACCATCTCATTTAGTGCAGTTTGCAAAGATGGGTTCGATCTATATGGAAAATGTAATTGGTAAGAAAAATCCAACAGTTGCAATTGTAAATATAGGTGCAGAAGAAGAAAAGGGAAATGCACTAGTAAAAGATACCTTTCCGCTTTTAAAAAATTGTTCTGATATTAATTTTATTGGAAGTATTGAAGCGAGAGAGATTCCAAACGGATATGCCGATGTGATTGTATGTGAAGCTTTTGTGGGAAATGTAATTTTAAAGTTGTATGAGGGTGTAGGAAGTGTATTTAAAACAATGCTGATGCAAGGATTAATGAGTACAACACGTTCAAAGATAGGAGCACTTTTGGTAAAACCAGCAGTAAAGAAGACACTGAAATCTTTTGACGCTAGTGAGTATGGAGGAGCCCCTTTGCTTGGTTTAAAAGGACTAGTAGTAAAAACACATGGAAGTTCAAAAGCAAAAGAAATTAAAAATTCGATTATTCAATGTATTACCTTTAAGGAACAGCAGATAAACGAAAAAATCAAAAAGAACCTGATTCAAGATGAGGTTTAAAATTATAGAAAGTGAAATTGAGAAAGGAAGTAGGTAGTTATGGAATTTGAAAAGTTGCAGGAAATTATTCAGGAAGTATTAAATTGTGATAAGGATGAAATTACAATGGATTCAAAATTTATCGATGATTTAGGTGCAGATTCTTTGGATGTTTATCAGATTATCATGGGAATTGAAGAGGAATTTGATATTGAAATTCCTACTGAAGTAGCAGAACAGATTGAATCAGTTGGAGATGCTGTTGAGCAGATTAAAAATGCAGTGAATTAATCGTATTGAGTAGATGGAGAATTCCATTTGGGGGGATTGTAATTAGCAAGTAGGACAGTTCTATAATGCGAGAGGTATTATAGAACTGTCCTTATATTCATGACAGAAAAGAGGTAGATGTGATGCAAAGAGATTTATCTATATTAGAAAGAGAGATTGGATATGCCTTTCGAGATAAAGAACTTCTAAAAAGAGCAATGACACATAGTTCCTATTTAAATGAACATAGACGAGAACGGTTAAAATGTAATGAACGGTTGGAGTTTCTTGGGGATGCTGTGTTAGAACTTACTGTAAGTGAGGCACTTTATAAATGGTATCCCAAAAAGCCAGAAGGAGAATTGACTAGGCTTCGGGCAAGTATTGTATGTGAACCAACATTGGCTCTTTGTGCAAAAGAGATTAATTTAGGAGAGTATTTACTGCTTGGCAATGGAGAGGAAAATGGGGGAGGAAGAGGACGGGCTTCTGTAACTTCTGATGCAATGGAAGCTTTGATTGGAGCAATCTATATAGATGGTGGGTTTGCTAGTGTAAAAGAGTTTATTTATCAGTTTATTTTAATTGATATTGAACATAAACAGCTCTTTTATGATAGCAAGACTATCTTACAAGAAATCGTGCAAAGTAAATCAAAAGAAACTTTGTTCTATCAGTTGACAAAGGAAGAAGGGCCAGATCACAATAAGCATTATGAGGTAAATGCCATTTTAGGGAATCGAGTAATCGGAAGTGGTTCTGGCAAAACCAAGAAGGCTGCTGAGATGGAAGCCGCCTATCGAGCAATACTGATGGAGCGTGAAAAGGGATGTATTTAAAGAGCATTGAGGTGCAAGGATTTAAGTCATTTGCAAACAAGATTCTATTTGAATTTCATAATGGAATTACTGGTATAGTGGGACCAAATGGCAGCGGAAAAAGTAATGTAGCAGATGCAGTTCGCTGGGTATTAGGAGAACAAAGTGCAAAACAGCTTCGTGGTGCAAAAATGGAAGATGTAATTTTTTCAGGTACAGAAAACCGAAAGCCTTTGGGATTTGCTTATGTAGCATTAACCATAGATAATGCGGATCACCAGCTTGCAATTGCATATGATATGGTTACTGTTTCAAGAAGAGTATATCGCTCTGGAGAAAGTGAATATCGGATTAATGGAGCAGCTTGCCGGCTTCGTGAAGTAAACGAATTGTTTTATGATACCGGAATTGGAAAAGAGGGTTATTCGATTATTGGACAGGGGCAAATTGAACGGATTTTAAATGGAAAACCAGAGGAACGCAGAGAGCTTTTTGATGAGGCAGCTGGAATTGTAAAATTTAAACGTCGAAAAGTAGAGGCTTTGCGAAAACTGGAACTGGAAAAACAAAATTTAATTCGTGTAAAAGATATTCTTTCTGAATTGGAAAAGCAGGTAGAGCCTTTAAAAAGACAAGCAGAAGTAGCAAAAGAATATCTTCATTTAAAAGAAGAGCTGAAGCAGCAAGATATCAACGCTTTTTTATTGGAGAGCAGGGATTTAAAAAAGCAGCTTGAGAAATTAGAAGAAAAGTATCAGATTGTAGAAGAAGAGTTAAAGAATACAAAGGAGAAACAAAAGAAAAGCCGAACAGAGTATGAGAAACTGGAATTTGAATTGCAAAAAAAACAAAAAGAAGTTGAGATATTTCATCAAGAGATTTTAGAACTGCAGATGGAGATAGAAAAAGCAGAAGGAGAAATTCGGTTATTTCAGGAACAGATTTATAGTACACAACAACAGGATAAAAATATAGCATCTCGAATAGAACAGACGAAACAAAAGTTAGAAGAATATAAACAGGAGAAGCAAAAACATCAAAAAGAAAAAGAAGATGTGAACCAGTTGTTAGTTAAACTAGAAGAAGAACAAAAGCAGATAAAAGCAGAACAAAGTCAACTTACAAAACAGCTAGAAGGCTTTTTGAAACAGATAGAAGAAAGTCGAAATCGTATGATTGTGTTATTAAATGAAAAAGCAACGATTAAGACTAAGATGCAGCGTTATGAAACTATGTTAGAACAGATTCAGCTTCGAAAAGTAGAATTAAGTGGGAAAATATTAAAATTTAAAAGTCAGGAAGCAGAAAATGAAGAAACGATTGCTGCTTATCAAAAAAGATTAGATCAAATTCGTCAAGTAATTGAAAGAATAGAGATAGAAAATCAAAATTTAGTTCAGAAGATAGAGGAAGCAGAAAAACAAAATAAAGAACAAGAAAATCAAAAGAATCATCTTCAACAAAAATTTCATATGGTACATTCTAATTTAGAGTCATTAAAAAATCTAACCGAACGTTATGATGGATATGGAGCAAGTATTCAAAAAATTATGGAATTAAAAACTAGCCATAGTGGGATTATTGGTGTAGTAGCAGATATTATTCAAACGGAAAAACGCTATGAAATGGCAATTGAAATTGCACTTGGCGGGAGTATTCAAAATATTGTTACCGATCGGGAACAAACAGCAAAAGAATTGATTCATTATTTAAAGAAAAATCGATATGGACGAGCTACTTTTTTGCCATTGGATGGAATAAAAAATCGAGCTGCGTTTTCGAACCAAGCAGTATTTCAGGAACCAGGCGTGATTGGATTAGCAAGTGATTTGGTGAAGGTTTCTTCTGTTTATCAAGAGGTAGTAAATCATCTGCTTGGAAGAGTTTTGGTAGTGGATCAGATGGATCATGCATTAGCACTTGCAAGAAAGTTTCAGTATACACTTCGAATTGTCACTTTGGAAGGAGAGCTTTTTAGTGCAGGAGGTTCGATAACAGGAGGTGCATTTAAAAACAATAGTAACCTGTTAAGCAGGAGGAGAGAGATTGAGGAACTGGAAAAGGAAAAGGCGAGAATTGGTCAGAATTTGGAACAAGTGGAACAATCAATTCGAGAGAGACTCGCAAAAGACATTAAGAACCGAGAGGAACAGGAACAGAATCAACGGATGCTTCAGGAAAATTATCTTATACAAAGCACAGAAGAAATCAATTTAAAGCGTGCACAGGATGAGAAAGTTTCAAGAATGGAAAAGTATCAATCTTATGTAAAAGAAGGAAAGGTAATTGAACAACAAGTATCTGAGATACAGCAGAATTTAAAGGAATTAGCGCAACAATTAAATTGGCAGGAAGAAGAACATTATCGATTAGAAAAAGAGATTCAAGAGATAACAGAAGAAACAGAAGAAATTCGAGTGAAGGAGGGAGAAAAAGGACGTCATTTAGAACTGCTCCATATAGAGTATTCTTCAAATCAGCAAAAAACAGAATTTGCTTTAGAAAATATAAAACGAATTAGTAAAGAAGAAAAGAAGTTAATCGAAGAGCAAATAATTTTAAAAAGTGATACAAAGCAGTCTTTACAAATCATACAAGAAAAGGAAGATCAGATAAAAGAAAGAGAACAAAAAATTTTAAAAGCAAGCCATCAAGTGGAAAAGCGAAAGGAGGAACGAAAGAAGAAAAATGAAGAGAAGGAGAAGTTACTAGAGCAACAAAAGCATGATGTACAAGTACGAGAAGAATTGTCAGATCAAATTTTAAATTTGGATAAAGAGCAGTTTCGTTTGCAAAGCCAAAAAGAAAAAATAGAAGAAAATTTGGTAAATTGCGTCAATTATATTTGGAATGAATATGAACTAACACAGACAGAAGCGGCAGCGTTTTTTCAAAAGACAGAAATAGGGCTTTCTGAAAGAAAGAGACAGATTGCTTCTTTAAAGACACAAATTCGAAATTTAGGTATGGTCAATGTCAACGCAATTGAAGAGTTAAAAGAAGTATCGGAACGGTATTTATTTTTAAAAGGACAACATCAGGATTTGATAGAAGCAGAGGAAGCTTTACTTAAGATTATTGAGGAATTAGATCGTGGAATGAGAGTTCAGTTTTTGGAGAAATTTAAAGAGATTCAAGTAGAGTTTGATCAGGTATTTCGAGAACTATTTGGAGGAGGGAAGGGAACACTTTCTCTTGTAGAAGAAGAGGATATTTTGGAAGCCGGGATTCAGATTGTTTCACAACCTCCTGGAAAGAAACTGCAAAATATGATGCAGCTTTCTGGCGGAGAAAAGGCTTTAACAGCAATTGCTTTATTATTTGCGATTCAAAATTTGAAACCTTCTCCATTTTGTCTTTTAGATGAAATTGAGGCAGCTTTAGACGATTCAAATGTAGGGCGATATGCAGAATATTTGCATAAGTTGACAAAAGATACACAGTTTATTATAATTACACATCGACGAGGAACAATGGCAGCAGCCGATCGACTTTATGGAATTACCATGCAGGAGAAAGGAGTGTCTACTTTAGTTTCAGTGGATTTAATTGAAGCAGAACTAGATAAAAAAACAGAAACAATAGGAACTTAAGATAGGATATAAAATATAGAAGGGGGACTTCTAAGATGGGTGAAAAAAAAGGTTTTTTTGGAAGGCTTGTGGCAGGGCTTGCTAAGACCAGAGATAATATTGTAGCAGGTGTAGATTCTATTTTTAATGGATTTTCTAGTATAGATGATGACTTTTATGAGGAATTAGAAGAAACATTAATTATGGGAGATATTGGTATTAATGCTACTACGGCGATTATGGAAAAGTTGAAGTTAAAGGTAAAGGAGAATCGAATTAAAGATCCAAGTGCTTGTAAAGAGTTTTTGATTAGCAGTATAGAAGAGCAGATGGATTTGGGAGAAAATGCATATGAGTTTGAAAATCGAAGATCGATTGTATTAGTGATTGGAGTAAATGGAGTGGGTAAAACTACTTCAGTAGGAAAGTTAGCAGGACAACTAAAAGAGGATGGGAAAAAAGTAATTGTGGCAGCGGCGGATACATTTCGGGCAGCAGCGATTGAACAGCTTGCAGAGTGGGCACATCGTGCAAATGTGGAGTTGATTGCACAGCAGGAAGGCTCTGATCCAGCAGCGGTTATTTTTGATGCAATTGCAGCGGCAAAATCTCGTCATGCGGATGTATTGATTTGTGATACGGCAGGACGTCTGCATAATAAGAAGAATTTAATGGAGGAATTAAAAAAGATTGATCGAGTGATTACAAGGGAGTATCCAGATGCCTATCGAGAAACACTAGTTGTATTAGATGGAACAACAGGACAAAATGCACTTTCTCAGTTAAAGCAATTTAAAGAGGCAGCAGATATTACAGGAATTATTCTTACAAAGCTAGATGGAACAGCAAAGGGAGGAATTGCAGTAGCGATTCAATCAGAATATGGGATTCCAGTAAAATATATTGGAGTTGGAGAAAAGATTGATGATTTACAAAAGTTTCATGCGCATGATTTTGTTCGTGCATTGTTTGACAACGGAAAAAAAGAGGGATAAAATAGGTTTGGAAGGTTTATCACAGAGGAGAGAAAAAAGATGATGACATTGGAGAAATTTGAAGAAGCAAGTGAAATTGTAAAACGTGTTACACTGGAAACAAAGTTGGTATATAGTGATTATTTTTCTAAGCTGACAGGAAATAAGGTGTATTTTAAACCAGAAAATATGCAGATGACAGGTGCATATAAGTTAAGAGGAGCTTATTATAAAATCAGTACATTAAGTGAGGAAGAAAGAGAAAAAGGATTGATTACAGCTTCTGCTGGAAATCATGCACAGGGGGTTGCTTATGCAGCAAAAGCATATGGCTGTCGGGCGGTTATTGTGATGCCTACAACAACGCCTCTTATTAAAGTAAATCGTACCAAAGGATATGGAGCAGAGGTAATTCTCTATGGAGATGTCTATGATGAGGCTTGTGCTTATGCACTTCAAAAGGCAAAAGAGGAGGGACTGACTTTTATTCATCCATTTGACGATCTAGCAGTAGCGACTGGACAAGGAACAATTGCAATGGAGATTTTTAAAGAACTTCCTACGGTAGACTATATTCTTGTGCCAATAGGAGGAGGTGGACTAGCAACAGGAGTTTCTACTTTGACAAAACTTTTAAATCCTAAAATTAAAGTGATTGGCGTGGAGCCAAAAGGAGCTGCTTGTATGCAGGCTTCTCTTGAAAAAGGAGAGGTCGTAACACTTCCAAGTGTCAATACCATTGCAGATGGAACGGCTGTACAGACACCAGGAAGTCAGATTTTTCCTTATATTCAGAAAAATTTGGATGGCGTGATTACTGTACCAGATGAGGACTTAATTGTCACTTTTTTGGATATGGTAGAGAATCATAAAATGATTGTGGAAAATTCTGGTTTGCTTACTGCTGCCGCTTTAAAACAGTTAGATATTCGAAATAAAAAGGTAGTAGCTATTTTAAGTGGTGGAAATATGGATGTGATTACAATGTCTTCTGTTGTACAAAATGGATTAATTCAGAGAGGACGAATTTTTACGGTTTCTGTTTTATTGCCAGATAAGCCAGGTGAGTTAGTTAAAGTTTCTCAAATTATTGCAGAATTACAGGGAAATATTATAAAGTTGGAACATAATCAGTTTGTAAGTATTAATCGAAATGCGGCTGTAGAACTTCGAATTACAATGGAAGCATTTGGAATGGAACATAAAGAAGAGATTGTAGAGGCTCTTGATGTAGGTGGATATCGGCCTAAACTAGTACAACCAAAGGGAATTTATATGTAATTCTATAATATAATTTAAGAACAAAAGGATAAAATGGGATCAATTTAAGAAAAGTTTTCTTAAATTGATCCTGTTCCATTTCCATATAAATAATAAAATAAAAGGATAAAAGAAAAGAGGACTGTATTTTGGAAAAAATAGTAAAGCAGACACTTTTATATGATTTTTATGGGGAGCTTTTAACAGAACACCAAAAAGGAATTTATGAGGAAGTTGTATTAAATGATTTTTCACTTAGTGAAGTGGCAGAGGCATATGGCATTAGTCGGCAGGGAGTTTATGATATGATTAGACGATGCAATAAGATTTTAATGGGATATGAGGAAAAGTTACATTTAGTTGAGAAATTTCTTCGAACAAAGGAAATGGTAACAGAAATCAATCGGTTGGCACTACAGTTTAAAGAAGAAGGAGAGATTGAAAAAATTGAAAAGATACAAAGAATTTCTCAACAGATTATAAAGGATTTTTAATGTTTAGAAGGATTTCCTGTTTTAAAGATATTACAATTAAAACATAAAAAACAAGGAGATAGGTTTTAGGATGAGTTTAGGAAATAATTTATTTTATGCACGAGAGAAATAGGGATTGTCTCAGGAAGAAGTGATTGATAAAACAAGTCTTGTTTTAAAGGATATATTGGCATTTGCTTGGAAGAGCAGAAAAAATAAATTCAAGATTTTTTTATAAAAATTAAAAAAAAGAATTGACAAAAATTTGAAAAAGGTGTATTATCTAACTGTATTAAGAAACTTAATACACTGAATATATTTACTACATATCATACAGATAGGGCTGTAGCAGAGTAGTAAATCGTAAGAAATGGCTTGGGTAGAGAAAGTGAGTAAGGGAATGTTGAAAATGTTGGGAAAGGAGTATGTAATGATTATACTGGACTATCGGGACAAAAGACCTTTATATGAGCAAGTGGGAGAAAAACTGCAAAGTTTGATTGTAAAGGGAATATTAGAAGCAGATAGTAAGATGCCTTCCGTCAGAGCACTTGCAATTGAACTGTCGATTAATCCGAATACGATTCAGCGAGCATATGCAGAGTTGGAAGCAAATGGATATCTTTACACGATAAAAGGAAGAGGAAATTATGTTTCACCAGATACACAGTGGAAAGATGGAGAGAGAGAGCAAGTATTTTCAGAAGTACAAAGATTAGTAGTAAGAGCAGAAAATTTGGGTATCAGTGAAGAGGAGTTGCTGGCTAAAATTAAAGAATGTTATCGGAAAGCAAAAGAGAGAAAAAAGGAAGAAGAGGTAGAGGAAAAAAGGAAGGACTGTAAAGTAGAAGAGAAGAATGTAGAAAAAGAAGAGTATAGAGAAGTAAAGGAGAGTATGAAAAAGGAGGCAGAGCATGATTGAAGCAGTTCATGTGAAAAAGAATTTTAATAAGATTCAGGCAGTGGACGATATCAGTGCTACGATTCAGGAGGGAAGTGTATTTGGGCTGATTGGAACAAATGGTGCTGGAAAAAGCACTTTTATGCGAATGATGTGTGGGGTGCTAAAGCCGGATGAAGGAAAGATATTAATTGATGGAATTCCTGTATATGAAAATGAACAGGCAAAGACAAAACTTTTTTATATTTCAGATGACCAGTATTATTTTTCAGCAGGAACACCAGAGGATATGCTTCGATTTTATCAAGTGATTTATCCGGCGTTTGATCTTACAAAATGTAAAGAACTATTAGGACGATTTGGGCTTGAACCAAGAAGAAAGATTCGTACATTTTCAAAAGGAATGAAAAAACAACTTTCTGTTTTGATGGGGATTTGTGCAAATACAAAATATTTACTTTGTGATGAAACATTTGATGGGTTAGATCCTGTGATGCGACAGGCAGTAAAAAGTATATTTGTCAACGAAATGGAAGAAAGAGGGATGACACCGATTATTGCTTCTCATAATCTGCGGGAATTAGAAGATATTTGTGATCATGTAGGATTGCTGCATAGGGGTGGTATTCTATTATCAAAAGATCTAGAAGATATGAAGTGCAATATTCATAAATTACAATGTGTATTTTCAAATCCAGAAGATATTACGTCCATAGAACAGAAAGTAGAAGTGATTCGAAAGGAACAGAGAGGACAGTTATATACCTTGACAATCCGAGGAACACAGGAGGAGATAGAACAACAGACGGCAGACTTAAATCCAGTTTTTTATGAAGTATTGCCATTGTCGTTGGAGGAAATCTTTATCAGTGAAACGGAGGTGGTCGGCTATGACATCAAAAATCTCATTTTTTAAACTTATGCAGGAAGATTTAAAACGGAAACTATGGTTGCTGGTATTGGCGATATTAGTATTTTTTATTAGTTTTCCAGTGGTATTGCTTATCTTTTTGGATAATAGAAAAGAATATTCTTATTTGTCAGAAGAACTATGGAAAGTACAAATAAAAGCAGATTTTATGGAGATAATGGGATATGAAAATATATGGATGTTTATTGTAACATTGGTAGGAGCAACCTTATGCGGGATATTTGCATTTTCTTATCTCTATAAGAAACAGGAGGTAGATTTTTATCATAGTATACCAATACGCAGGGAGAAACTGTTTCTTGTATCTTATCTAAATGGGGTATTGATTTATGTTATTCCTTATCTAGTCACAATTCTTATTAGTATGGTAATTGGAGGAAGTTATTTTACGATTGATGCTTCTGTATGGAATGTGGCATTGCGAGAGTTTGGTTTACAGGTTTTATTTTATCTTTTGATTTACCATACTACAATTTTGGCATCAGTTTTGGCCGGAAATATGTTTGGATGCCTATTTTTAAATGGACTTGCTCATTCCTATACGATTTTTATATATGGTATTTTTGTTGCATATTGCGGCTATTTTACAACATATACAAACCGATATGAAAATATAAATGAGGGTATTATGGGATTTTCGCCAATCGTTGCATTTTATAAAGCACTCAATCGTTTGCTGGGTGGAGATGCCATGTATCTGCTTCGATTAAGAGATGGAGAAGTTTCTACTAAATTATATCTGATGCAGGTTTTTTTGGCAGCAATTTTATTGTTTGGTATGGCGATGTATTTCTATAGAATTCGTTCAAGTGAAATGTCAGGAAAAGCGATTGCATTTCGAAAAATGCAACCTGTAATTCGTATTTTATTAGTTATACCTTCTGCAATGGCTGGCGGTTGGATTTTTGCAAGTCTTACTAGTTATATGGAACTCGGATGGATACTATTTGGGATTTTATTTGTAGCAGTACTTGTACATGGTGTGATAGAGGTGCTTTATCAATCCGATATTCGAGGGATGTTTTCTCATAAAATACAGTTAATAGGAACAATTTTTGTGGCAGTAGGAATTGTATTTATCTTTCGAAATGATTTATTTGGATATGATACGTATGTTCCAAAAGTAGAGCAAATGAAATCTGCGGCAATTAGTATTGATGGACTTGCAAATGGAAATTATTATTTAGTAGAGGATTTTGAAGAAGGTTATAAAAGGATGACTTCTACGGAATATCAATTAGAAAAGATGGCGTTAAGCGAGGATCTGCTTCCCGTTGTTTGGCAGTTGATGAATTTAGGGGCAGAATCAAATCGCTATAATCAGACCGCAGATAATATTGTAAGTTTTGATTTAAAGGTACGTTTAAAAAATGGAAAAGATGTGATACGTTCCTATACAGTTGCATTGGATCAGGCATATCCTTTGCTCTATGAAATTTTTCAATCACCAGAATATAAAGAAAAATCTTACGCATATTTTTTTGAAAATTATACCAATGCAGTAGTATGGTTAGAAGGGCTAGCAGATAAGAAGAATCTTTCTATAGAAAATGGAATAGAGTTTTTAGAGATTTACCGAAAGGAACTATTAGAACTTTCTTTAGATGATGTTCGGGATAATCCAGTAATTGGAAAATTAGAGTGTTTTATTTTAGACGAAGAAACAAAGTCTAGAGATTTTAATATGTTACTTTATCCTGTTATGACAGAATCGCTGCAGTATCTTGAAAAGATTGGGATTTTAGATCAGGCAGTCTGCTGGGTTCAGCCAAAGGCAGAAGAGGTGGAAGCTTTGCAGGTTTGGGGAGCTTATATGGATAGAGAAACAGAGGATAAGGAACCTATGTATGGTTATATTAAGATTACAGATAGGGAACAGATAGAAAAGTTATGTAAAAATCTTTATTTCCATATAGGAAATCAGAATCGAGTATTTTGGAATGAATCCAATTATGAGTTTCAGACTTTGTTAAAACCAGAAGTTAGTCAAACGTATTTTGATAGAGAAGAATATCAATTAGATGTGGTATTTCATAGTTTTGATACAGAGGATTGGGAAATGATGAAGGAGATTATACAAAAGGGTGAAAGAGTAGAATAAAGGAAAAGAAGAATTAACAGGCAGAATGGCTTAGGAATGAAATTTTTTGAAAATTCCTAAGTCATTTTTAACGTTAGATAGAAAGGTGACAAAGAAAGAATAACAGAAAATATCTATGGTAAATATTTACAAGCAAGAAAACAGATGTTATAATCAAATGATATAAAAAAGTTACTGTAGAAAAAGAAAAGAGGGATTTATGATGGTGAAAAAGTGGAATAGGGCAAAAATTTTTATGACTGCATTTGTTGCAACAGGAAGTATTTTAGGAAATCAAACTGCAATTTATGCTGCACAGGAAGAACAACCTCTGATTTATACTGGAGATGAGAAAGATTCCAAACAAAGTAATATGATTGCTCCACAGGTACATAGAAAAAATGAGATTTTAAAATTTTATTTGGAACATCCCTATGATATAAGTAAGGAAGTAACCTATCAAAAGAAACCAGAGCTTTCTCCTTGTACAGCAGGAAAATTGTCACAGGAAACCACAACAGATGGATTAAATGCTTTAAATTTTATGCGTTATATTGCAGGACTTCCAGCAGATGTGACAATAAAGGAAGAATATGATGAGTTGGCACAAACAGGAAGCGTGTTGATGGCAAAAAATGATCATTTATCTCATCAGCCGGAACGTCCAAGTGATGTACCAAAGGAATTTTTTGAAAAGGGTTCAAAGGGAACTGCAGAAAGTAATATTGGCTATGGATATACCAATATTAGTGCATCGATTGTAAATGGATATGTCAATGATGGAGATGCGGGCAATATCGATCGGGTAGGACATCGAAGATGGATTTTAAATCCAACGATGATGTATACTGGGTTTGGTTATTGTAAAAATGAAAATACAGGAAATAAATTTACAGCACTCTATGCATTTGATACTTCCAGAAAGGATTATGCTGTTGACTATGTGGCTTGGCCGGCAGTAAATATGCCATATGAAGTTATGAGTGGACCGTGGATGGTATCACTGTCCAAACAAAAGTTTTTTCTTGATGAAAGTAATAAAAATAATGTTAAAGTTACTTTAACCGATTTAAAAACAAAACAAACAATTGAATTTAATAATAGTACCAATCAGGTAGCGGGAAAAACACCATATTTTAATATTGATTTAGGTGGTTATGGAATGGGACCTGCTTTGATATTTAGTCCAGAAAGAACGTTTTCTGTAGGGGATCAAATTCAAGTAAAAGTAAGCGGATTGAAGGATAAAGGCGGCAATGCGGCTGAGATTGAATATATTGTAAATTTCTTTTCTTTACAAGAAACCAATCGAGAAAGTGTAAAAGCACCAAAGGCCGATCTTAATCAAGCAACTTATCGTGTAGAGAAAAATGTAGCTTTGTCATGTGATACAAAGGACGCTGAGATTTATTATACTTTAGATGGAAGTGAGCCAACAACTTCAAGTTTAAAATATACCAAGCCAATTTTACTGACAGGTGCAAAAGGAAAAACAGAAACAATTGTAATAAAGGCAATTGCGATAAAAGATGGGATGAACGATAGTACTACTAGTTCATTTACTTATCGAATTGAACTTCCAGCAAAATCCTATCCTCTAACAGTAAGTTATGGAACAGGAGGAGGAAGTCATAAAGAAGGTTCTACGGTAACAATTACTGCAGATATACCAGCAGCTGGAAAGAAATTTAAAGGTTGGAAAGTAGAAAAAGGAACTGTAACTCTTGCAAATAGTGCAAGTGCGACAACAACGTTTACCATGCCAAGCGAAGCAGTAACAATAAAAGCCGAATATGAGGATGCCACAATCGATCCTTCTGCACCAACATATGCTGTTACCGTAAAAAATGGAAGTGGTGGTGGAACTTATCCAGCTGGTACCGTTGTAAACATTAAAGCAGATAAAGCAAAATCTGGGATGCAATTTGATTGCTGGAAGGTAGTAAGTGGATCTGCTGTTCTTGCAGATAGTAAAAAAGAAAGTACTAGATTTGTGATGACAGAAGGAATTGTAACGGTAGAAGCAACTTATAAGAAAAAGAGTAGTAGTGGAAGCAGCAGTGGATCAAGTGGAAGTAGCGGAAGTAGCAGACCAAGCGGCGGCAACAATTTTGGAACAAATTATGGACCTGGAAGTGTACAGCAATATCGGCCAACTATTTTAACAAGCAGTGCAGGAAAGCAATTTCAAAAAAGTAATGGCTCTATTGCAGTGAATGAATGGGTAAAAGACCAAAATACGTGGTATTATGCCGGAGCCGATAGTATGTTAAAAACAGGATGGTTAAAGACTGGCGATGGCAAATGGTATTATCTGGCAGGAAATTGTGCAATGACGACTGGCTGGCAGCTTGTAAATGGTAAGTGGTATTTTCTAGATACGATTAATGGAGATATGAAAGTAGGCTGGCAGAGAGTAAATGAAAAGTGGTATTATTTAGATCCTGTTAATGGAGATATGAAATCTGCTTGGCAAAAGGTAAATGGTAAGTGGTACTATTTAGATCCAAAAAATGGGGATATGAAAGCTGCTTGGCAGTTTGTAAATGGTAAGTGGTATTATTTAAATCCAGTTGATGGGGATATGAAAACCGATTGGCAGCTTGTAAATGGCAAATGGTATTATTTAGATCCCGTCAATGGAGATATGAAGACAGGGTGGCAGTTGGTAAGAGGAAAGTGGTATTATATGGATGAGAAAAATGGAGATTGTCTTATCAATACGGTTACTCCAGACGGCTATCGGGTAGATGAAAACGGAGCATGGGTTCATTAAAAAACCATAACAAGAAAAAGGGGTTGTTACATAAAGAAAAATCTTTTATGTAGCAACCTTTTTGTCTTTTATTCACTATGTCTTGTTTTTTTTCGATAGTAAAGTGGAGAAATACCATAGTATTTTTTAAAAAGTTTGCTGAAATGATAGGCATCTTCATAACCTACATCATTTGCTATTTTTTTTATACTATCTGGATTTGAAGAAGCTAGTATATCTTTTGCTTTTTCTAATCGAATTTTAATTAGATAGTTAATAGGTGATTCTCCTGTTTCTTCTTTAAATATTTTTGAGATGTAAACAGGACTTAAATACATATTTTGAGCGATTCGGTCTAAGGATATTTTTTCATTATAATGTGTATCTAAATAAGTAATAATTTGATTGACCACATAACTTTTATAATGCGTATCAAAATTATATCCTTCCTGCTTGGGCTGAGGTTCCGCATTTTGACGAATAATTAATAATAAAAATTGAATGAGATAGGCTTTTAACATAAAGTATTTTCCTACTTGATTGGTTTCGTTTTCTGCAAGCATAGCATAACATAATTTTGTTAAATTTTGACGCAGTTCTGTATCTGTATGAAGGAGATACGAATGATCCTTTAAGTTTATTGTATTGGGAGGTAATTCTTTTAAATGGTAATCAGTAAAGCCAACAAAAAATTCGACAGTTGGTTCTTTTTCATTGGTCACAATATTGTGATGGTGTATACCTGCGTTACAGATAATAAGATCACCAGCTTTTACATTATAAGTGATTCCTTCTACTAGATATTGTCCTTTTCCAGATAAAATATAAGTGATTTCTGTAAAATCATGGTCATGATAGCGTGATTCCCGATTCATTGTGCTCTTACTAACAAAGAGGACAGTGGGGTTAAAATCGTGGTATGTAAGATCAAATCGACAGTCCATAAAAGGAACTCCTTTCAATAAGTGAAATAGATGGTATCTATTAGATGGTATCTATTAGAAAACTGCTTTGATTATAGCGCATTTTATAAAGAATGTATAGAGCTTTTCGAGGTAGATTTAAAAATTACAATAGTAATAAAAATGTGCAAAATATCTGTAAAATTCTATAGATTTTGGAAAAAAGTCAATAAATCCACAGATTTTTATAAATATATAATATAATCCATTTTTTTTCTGAGATAGTCCATTTCCTTTTTTTATAGGGTTAATTATACTGAACGCAGAAGTAAAAGAATAAGAAAAAGAAAGTGAAAAATGGACAATAAGAGGAAATGAGGTGGAAGGAAATGAAAGCTTTTTGGTGGTTTTTTTCGTATTTAAAATGTTATAAAAAGAATATAATAATTGGATTATGTATTGTACCAGTTGCATCTTTACTGGCAGTAGTAAGTCCAAAAATTTCTGGTCGTATTATTGATTCTGTTGTAAATGAAGGACAGATCGTAATGCTTCCTCAGTTAATTATTTTTTTATTGCTTTGTACATTGCTTCGAAGTATTCTCCGTTTTATTATGATTATCAATATGGAAACTGCTTCACAAGGAACATTGTATTCTTTGCGGGATGCCGTTTATAAACGGTTACTTTTGCAAGATTTTAATTTTTATAATAAAAATCGAACAGGGGATTTAATGTCAAGACAAACTGGGGATATGGATGCAATCCGACATTTTGTTTCGCATGTTATCTATGTTTCAGCAGAGTCAATTTTAGTGTTTTTATTGGCGTTAATTATGCTTTTTACAGAAAGTGTAAAGCTGTCGTTAATTATGATGATGGTACTTCCTTTTACAGCGGCTGCTACCTATTTTCAGATGAAACGAATTCGTCCTGCATTTTGGAAAAATCGTCAGATGTTTTCTAGTTTAAATGCGTTTGCACAAGAAAATATTAGTGGAAATCGTGTAGTAAAAGCATTTGCAAAAGAAGATTATGAGATTGAAAAATTTGATCAAGAAAACAATAATTTTCGAAATTCCCAGTTGGAAGCATCTGCTGTTTGGGCAAACTATATTCCTATTTTTGAATTGCTTTCTTATCTTTTAAATGTGATTTTGATGATTGGCGGCGGGATTATGGTATTAAATGGTAAGATTACAATGGGAAGCATGGTTACAGTAAATGGATATCTTTGGATGCTAACAACACCTCTTCGTACAGCAGGCTGGCTTGTTAATGATATTCAACGTTTTTTCACTTCATTAGAAAAAATTTATTCTACTATTTGTCATGAGCCAAGTATTAAAAAGCCACTTAGTCCCGTTCAAAAGACAGAAATGGAGGGTGCAGTTTCTTTTGAACATGTCTCTTATATGGCAGAAGATGAAGATATTTTACATGATGTTTCGTTTTCTGTTCAACCAGGACAAACAGTGGGGATTATTGGGGCAACAGGTGCAGGAAAGTCTACTTTAATGAATCTATTATGCCGCTTTTATGATACAACTTCTGGTACAGTTTTTGTAGATGGTGTAGATGTAAAAGAGCTAGACTTATATCAATTAAGGCAAAATATTGGAATGGCTATGCAGGATGTCTTTTTATTTTCTGATACGATTGAAGGAAATATTGCTTATGGACGTCCAGACTGCAGTTTTGAAGAGGTAAAGTGGGCAGCACAAGTAGCAAATGCAGAGGAATTTATTAAAGAAATGCCAGATGGTTATGATACCGTAGTGGGAGAGCGTGGGATGGGACTTTCTGGCGGACAAAAACAACGAATTTCTTTGGCGAGGGCATTATTGACGAATCCAGCAATTATTATTTTAGATGATACTACTTCAGCAGTGGATATGGAAACAGAAAGCCGAATTCAGGAGGCTTTGGCTCATCTGCCAAAGAAAAAAACAGTATTTATTATTGCGCATCGAATTTCTTCTGTGAAAGATGCAGACAAAATTTTGGTACTAGATCATGGAAAACTTGTAGAACAGGGAACACATCAAGAATTAATGAAGCAGCAGGGATATTATGCAACTGTATTTGAACATCAGTATGGAGAATATCATAAATTAAAACAAAGCCAGGAGTTTCAGGAATATCTGCAGAATAAGGGAAAGCGCTTAAGGAGAAAGGAAGAGATTTTTTATGGCACGGAATAAGATTGAAGTAGATGAAGAATTGGAGAGTGGATTTGATCTTAGTCAATTAAAACGTTTAGCAAACTATGTAGGACCTTATAAAGGAAAAATGGCGATAGCAATTATAATTATGTTGGCTTCTAGTGCACTTTCCATGTTAATTCCCATTTTTTTGAAAAATATAATGGATGATTACATACCAAATCAAAATCGACAAGCAATTATACAAACAGGAATTGCAACGTTAGTAATTGCATTAATTATTGCAGGAAGTTTAAAAGCAAAAATTCGTTTAACCAGTTTTGTTGGACAAAATGTAATTTATGCATTAAGAAGGGATTTATTTGTACATCTGCAAAAATTGCCATTTTCTTATTATGATAATCGGCCACATGGGAAGATTCAAGTACGAGTTGTCAATTATGTCAATAATTTAAGCGATTTGTTATCGAATGGAATTGTAAATACTGTTACAGATTTAATGAGTTTAATTTTTATCGTCTTTTTTATGTTACGATTAAATATACGATTGGCATTTCTTTGTTTTTGTGGAATTCCAGTATTGGCAGTAATTATTTGGACCGTAAAGCGAAAACAACGACGTGCCTGGCAGATTGAAAGCAATAAGCAGTCAAATTTAAATGCTTATATTGCAGAAAGTTTAAATGGAATTCGAGTAACACAATCATTTGTTCGAGAGGAAAGAAATGCTACGATTTTTAATTACTTAAGTGGAGAATATCGGACTGCTTGGATGAATGCAGTAAAGTATAATTTGATGTTATCCCCTATTGTAGATAGTATTTCTGTAATAACTACTTCTTTTATTTATGTATTTGGAATTTATTGGATGATGGGAGGCGATGCTTCTGTTACACCTGGAGTTTTAATTGCATTTACAGGATATATCAGTCGATTTTGGCAGCCAATTACAACATTGGCAGGATTTTATAACTCTTTGCTGACGTCTATTTCTTATTTGGAACGAATTTTTGAAACAATAGATGAGAAAGTATTAGTAACAGATCAGCCAGGAGCAAAGGAGATGCCAGAAATTTTGGGAGAAGTGGAATTTCGAAAAGTTGATTTTTCTTATGAAGATGGGATAAAACGGTTAGATCAAGTTAGTTTTCATGTAAAACAGGGAGAGACATATGCGATTGTAGGGCCAACTGGAGCAGGGAAAACAACGATTATTAATTTAATCAGCCGCTTTTACAATTTGGATTGTGGGCAGATTTTTATTGATGGAATTGATATTAGTACTGTGACAATTGCATCTCTTCGCAGACAGATGGGAGTAATGTTGCAGGATAGTTTTATTTTTTCTGGAACAATTATGGATAATATTCGCTATGGAAATAAAGAAGCTACGGATGAAGAAGTAATAGAAGCAGCAAAAACAGTCTGTGCTCATTCGTTTATTATGCAGATGGAGGATGGATATCAGACACAAGTAAATGAGCGTGGAAGCCGTCTTTCTCAAGGGCAGCGGCAATTAATTTCTTTTGCGAGAGCACTTCTTGCCGATCCAAAAATTTTAATTTTAGATGAGGCAACTTCTAGTATTGATACAGAAACGGAAATTGTATTACAAAAAGGGTTAGCAGAACTGCTAAAAGGAAGAACTTCTTTTATTATTGCTCATCGACTTTCTACCATACAGGCAGCAGATTGTATTTTATATGTCGATCAAGGAAAGATTATAGAAGAGGGAAACCATATACAGCTTTTAAAGAAAAAGGGAGAATATTATCAGCTTTATATGGCGCAATATAGTTTTTTAGCTAGTTAAATAGATAGATAGAGAAGTTCTTTTAATCTAGTTTTTGAAATTTAGTTTACTTTAAAGAAAAATATGGTATAATTAGGAAGAATAAATACTTTTTTTCAGTAAAAAAGATAGGAGGCTGATAGAAATGAAATTTGAAGGAAAATCTGTAGTTGTTACAGGAGCTAGTTCTGGTATGGGATATGAAATAGCATTGGAATTTGCAAAAGAAGGAGCTACTGTAGTTGCTGTTGCCCGCAGAGCAGAACGATTGGAAGAATTGGCAAAAAGTGCAGAAGGACTTGCTGGAAAAATTCTTCCTTATGTAGGAGATATCTCTTCTCAGGAAGTGAATGAAGGAATGATTGCTCTTGCTTTAAAGGAGTGTGGTAAATTAGATGTATTAGTAAATAATGCAGGTGTATTAGATGAATTTAAAGCAATTGGAGAATTGACAAATGAACTGTGGGAAAAGATTATGGCAGTAAATTTGACAGGACCAATGTATGCAATGAGAAAGGCAGTTCAAATAATGGAATCTCAAGAAAATGGAGGGAATATTGTAAATATTGCTTCAATTGGAGGTATTTGTGGCTGCCGTGCAGGTGTAGCTTATACCGCTTCAAAACATGCTTTGGTTGGATTAACAAAGAATACTGCTTATATGTATGTGGATAAGAAGATTCGCTGCAATGTGATTTGCCCTGGTGGAGTGGAAACAGAAGTAATGAATGGACAGCAGGTAAGCCAGATGGGATTAGGAAGAGTTCTGGCTGGACTAGATCGGGCAATTCCTCAAGGAAAAACAAAGGATATTGCATCTGTTGTATTATTTTTAGCTGGTGAAGAATCTTCCTTTATGAATGGTTCTGTAGTTGTAGTTGATGGCGGAGTAAGCTGTAATTAAAAAAATATAGAATTAGCACTTGATAAATCATTTGTGATAAATCAAGTGCTTTTTAAAAATAACTAATCTTTTTCTTTTCCAAGCGGATATTTTACAATATGATATTCATAGGCATTTACAACCGTAGTATTTCCAAACTTATCCTCTCGTTTAAAATTTCGGCTATAATTTGCATGAACATGCCCATGAAAGAAAAATTTGGGCTGATATTTTTCTAATAATCTTCGAAAGACAGCAAATCCACGGTGGGGTAAATCTTCTAAATCATTTACCCGATAAGCAGGGGCATGTGTTACCAAAATATCAAAGCCTTTATGCTTCCAAATCTTCCATCCCATTTTCCAAATTCGCTTTCGCATTTTTAGTTCTGTATATTGATTAGGGGCTCCAGGAATATATTCCATAGAACCGCCTAATCCAAGAATCCGTATTCCCTGATAGACAAAGATCTCATCTTCAATACAGATACATCCTTCAGGTGGTTTTTGCTCATAACGGCCATCATGATTTCCCTTTACATAAAGGACAGGTGCATGGCAGAGTGTAGCAAAAAAAATTAAATAGTTGGGATCAAGATCCCCACAAGAAATGATGAGATCAATTTCTTTCATTTTCTCTGGCTCATAGTAATCATATAAGGATTTCGATTTTTGATCTGCCAGTATCATAATAGTTAAGTCCTTATTTTTCTGTATTGGTTGTTTCATCGATTTTAATGCCCTGAAGCTGTACCAGCGCCTGAGCTTCCTCCGTTAATTCTTCAAATTCAGGAATTTGTCCTACTACATTTTCCGCAAGCCAGTCCATTGTAATAATTTCTTCTGCATTTAAACTTTGGCCTTTTTCACAACGAACAATTCCATTTTGCGAATAAATTAAACCATCGAAAGGATGAAAATCGTCTGCACGAATCGAGTTTTTTAAAAATTCAATTAACCGGTGAGTTCCATGTGGAATGTCCTCAGAACAAATTACGTCAATAACATCAGCAGACATTCCCCACCAATAATTGACTGCTTTTTTTCCTTTTGACGCATTTGCTTCGCTGTTGCCTTGACTGAGATTTTTTACAATTCGTTCATAGAATTTTCCCCAGTGCCAAATTGGAGTTGCTAGATTTTCTAAGGTTCCATCTTCATGTTTGGAATAAAGTCCATATTCTCTAGAGGCATGGTTTGGCGTGATCATATCATGGTCAGAGATAAAGATAATTCCTTCTTGCATTAAGCGCTCACGTGCATTTTGTCCCTTTGCTTTTGACCATTCTAAATGTATTTTTACATAGGGATTGATCATTCTAGCACCAAGTGCAAAAGCGTTGATATTGGCGATTGTTCCATAGATAGGATAATCCGCCACATATCCAAGCCGATCGGTTCGAGAGAGCGCTGCTGCAATTGCACCTATCAAAAATTTAGATTCGTACATTCTAGCAAAGTACGTACAAATAGAGGTATAGGACATTTTAATCGAGCAATTAAAAATCTTTATTTTTGGATAACGGATTGCAGAACGGACACTTTGATTGACCATTTGGATTGCAGTAGTAAAAATAAGATTGCAGCCTTCCAAAACAGCTTCATCAATAGCAGCTTCTACTTCAACATCAGTATCTGCGTTTTCAATTGCAATTGTTTTTATCTTTCCTTCAAATGCCTGTTCTAGATGAAGTCTTCCCAGTTCATGGGCATAATTCCAACTGGAAGTTTTGACAGTTTTGGTATAAATGAATGCAATTTTTATTGTTTCCTGAATTAAAGTTCCAGTTGGAAGCAAACGATTAAGGAAAGAGGATTTTGTCTTTTCTGGGTTTTGTACCAGTTCTACTTGACTGCCTTTGGCAGCAAGTCGGATTTCGTTCCAAGTTTTTTGAAGGGATTGAAAAATTTCTCGGTCGGTTTCCTCTTTTATTTTTTCATAACCATAAATTTCAATATAGACAAGAAAAGCGTCGGAAACAGTTAAATCTAGTTTTTCTCCATGTGCCATATGAAAGGCTTTCGAAAAGCGGATATAGGCAGAGTGAAAATGAAGCCGTTCTTCTTCTTCCCAAATTTCTCCTTCTTTTGTCCCAATTAACTTTAATAATTTTTTATAGCTTCCTTCTTTGCTAAACCAAACATCATAGGTTTGAGCAACTTGATAGAAATCTAAAAATTCATAATAAAGCCGATTGGCTTTATCTTCTGTTTTTTTGGGAACTAAACGAATTACCGTTCCAGTAATATTATAAGTTTCTAGATATTTCATTACACTAACTCGTTTATTTCCTTCTTGAACATAAAATTGATTCATAAATTCATAAGCTACAATAGGATCTTGGATTCCATCATTAATTTGATGTTTATAAAGAGAAATCCATTTCATACCAAATTCGGAGTCATCTGGAAGAAGTGGCATAAAATTATGAGCAAATGCATTGCTTCGTCCAGCGGTTTTGGTTCCTACGATTTTAGAAAGTGGAATATCGATTAAACCTAAATCGATAGTAGATACAATTTCAGTATAAGATAAAATATCATCTAATGCTGGGAGATATGGGTATTCTCCCTTCATTACAGCGGATTGATAACACTGTTTTCCTTGTTTTAATGCGGCTATGTATTCCTTTGGTGCCATAATAAGATCCTCCCTATCTGGTTTTTGTTATTTTAGTATTTGCCGTAGTTATTATTTTATTCTTAAATTAAGATATTTGCTATTATTTGAAATAATGTTGTTATCATAAAAAGAAACACAGCAGGTTTCTTAAAAACAGGAAACTTGCTGTGTCTGTAAGATTCAGGAAATTTCTTTTATGATTTATGTAAAATAAAATGTCCTACAAGTCCATCTAATGTAGTTGCCTGTGCAGATAATTCTTCGCTCGTTGCAGAAGATTCTTGGGCTGCTGCAGAATTACTTTGAATAACTTCTGATATCTGTGTTACACCACGTTCTGCTTGACGCATAGTTTCGGCTTGGTGTTCTACCATAATACTAAGTTCTTTTGAGGATTCTGCAATCTGTTTAATTCCATTTACTACTGTCTCTAAAGAATTAGATGCACGATCAACTGCATGATTTCCATTTGAAATTTCTCGAATTGAGCTTTCAATCAATTCTCTAGTGTCTACAGCGGCTTTTGCACTTTGCTCTGCAAGTTGTCGAATCTGTTCTGCTACAATGGCAAAACCACGTCCAGCCTCACCTGCTCTTGCTGCTTCAATAGAAGCATTTAAAGACAATAAATTGGTCTGAGATGCAATGGATTCAATTTCAGAGATAATGTTTCCAATTTTTGCAGAAGAGTCGCTGATTTTTTCCATAGCTGTAACCATAGTAGACATTTCAGTACGGCTATTGTCTGCTTCATCTGCGAAATTTTGTGCTAAATGATAAGCTTCGTCTGCACGAAGAGCACTTTTTTCAATTGTTTCTGTAATATCGATCATGGTTGCTTGTAATTCTTCAACAGCACTGGCTTGTTCTGTAGCACCTTCTGCAAGACTTTGGGCAGATTGTGCTAAATTTAAGGAACCAGCGGAAACCTGACTAGAAGCTTCTCGGATAGAAAGAAGCGTATTCGTCATCTGATCTCTCAATCCAATCATAGAGTTGATCATTTTTTGGAAATCATTGGTATACTTTTCTTTTATACTAGATTTTACAGCATAATTTCCTTTTTCCATTTGCCCTAATAATGTTCCAATATCATTGATAATTAAATTTAATATATTTGCCATATCTGTAGCATCTTTTATCATATCGGACACTTCATCATTGGCTTCAATAACAGGAAATGGAGAAGAAAGATCACCTGTGGCAAACATCTTAAAACGATTGCCTAATTGTTTCATAGGCTCAGAGATGCCTTTCGCAATAGCCTTTCCAATTTTAGTAGAGAAGATATATGCTACAATTGTTACACCAATAATAATTAGTGCAAAAATAATATTTAAAGCGGTTAAAGTGGAAGACAGTTTATTTCCTTCTTCTACTTTTACTTCTAGAAGTTCTTCTAGTTTAGAATAGATATTATTATATACAGGAGCTAATTCTTCTAATGCAATATCTTGTGCTTGTTTACAATATTCTCTGTCAGTGGTTGCTCCAATTGACATAATTTTATCATCTAGTTTCCAGTATTCCTCTAGATCCATTTTAATTTCATCATAAGTAGTTCTGCCGGATTTTGATACAATTGAGTCTTCTACTTTTGCAAAGTATTGCTCAAAGAGAATTTTTGATTGGTTATGTTGTTTTACTACATTGTCAATGGCATCGGAATCGTCATAACCAATTGCTGCACGTAGGGAAGAGCGAATATCTGCAAATTCAAACATTGCTTTTCCAATATCCCCTTGCGCAAATCCAAAGTTAATTAATGCGTAGGAATATCTGTTTGAGATGGTAAGAAGTGCAACTAATCCTAAAAGTGCTGTGATTGCCATAATTGCTGAAACAAGAATAAAGGATTTTTTTAACCTTTTTTCTATGTTGTCATTTTTGAACATGGTTCTTTCCTCCTTGTTTGATATGGGTGTAATTTTATTATATGGTTCTCACAGTATCTAAATGGAGATACGTGATAAACAAATCTTGTAATATTATAATCTTTTTTAGGAATTAATACAACAAGATTTTCCAAATATATAAAAGATTATTTTTCTCTGATCGGTTTCTCGGGGGGGTTTTTTGCTATTTTTAAGGGTTTTTAGTACTTTTTTATCAGAGAAGAATAATAAAAAAAATGTAACATATAGTTTTTTATAGAAACAAAATGATTATTGAGAGGAAAATATAGGAAATGGATAGTCAAAAAAGAGAGAATGTCCTAAATCTTGCATTAAATGCCACAACAGAAGAACGAATGAAATCTTTCGTATTAGATACAGGGTTTGAAGCCAAAACACAATTATGGGAAGTAATTGTTCGTTATGATACAGGAGTTTTATCTGAGAAAGAGGAAAAAGAAGGACTTTGGGAACAACTTCAAAAAGCAGAAGTACTAGGAGAACGAGAAGTGGAACAAGCAAGAGGAATTCGGGTAGTAGAATTAATTGGAGGATATGGAATTTTGACATTGGAAAAGTCTCAGATTTTAAAACTATCCGAAGTTTCTAAAATTACTTATATTGAAATGCCAAAGAGGCTATTTTTTTCTGTAGATAAAGGAAGAGCAGCCTCTTGCATTTCCCCGATTCAAAGCGGTGCAATTGGTGGAGTAAGAAAGAAACTACTTGGAAAAGGAGTATTAGTAGCAATTTTAGATTCCGGAATTGACTATTTTCATCCTGATTTTCGAAATAGGGATGGAAGCACTAGAATTTTGCGAATTTGGGATCAGACCGCAATATGGCAGCCAACACAGGAAGGATTAATTCGTTATCAGACAGGAAGAGAATATACAAAAGAACAAATTGATGAAGCATTAAGCAGTAATACAAGAGAGGAAGCACTCGCTTTGGTACCTGTTACAGATGGTACTACATCTGGGCATGGAACGGCAGTTGCATCGATTGCTGCTGGAAATGGAAGAGGAAGTCAGGGAGAACAATATAGAGGAGTAGCACCAGAAAGTAGTATTTTAATTGTGAAAGTAGGAACAGCACGAGAAAATGGATTTCCTCGAACGACAGAATTAATGATGGCAGTTGATTATACACTGCGTACTGCTGCTGCGCTTAATATGCCAGTTGCAATTAATATTAGTATTGGAAATAATTATGGATCACATGATGGCACCTCTTTATTAGAGACTTATTTAAATACTGCTTCGGATGTAGGAAGGGCTGTTATCTGTATTGGAACAGGAAATGAAGGAATTTCTCGTGCTCATCGTTCCGTTCAATTAAAAGAAAGAGAACAGCAAGAAATAGAATTTTCGATTAGTACTTATGAAACAGGATTAACGATTCAGATTTGGAAGCGCTATGTGGATCGTTTTTTTATTACACTAATTAGCCCATCTGGTATGGAAGCAGGTCCATTTCAGCAGGAATTGGGAACACAGGAATTTCGACTTGATCAGACAAAGTTATTATTATATTATGGAGAGCCAGCACCATATACACAAGCACAAGAGATTTTTCTTGATTTTTTGCCACAGAATTCTTATTTGAATACTGGGATTTGGAGGATTCGTTTTATTCCAGAGAAAATTGTGTCAGGAGATATCAATCTTTGGCTTCCTGGAAGTGGAGCAGTGAATTTTGGCACTGGTTTTTTGATGCCAACACCAGATATTACATTGACAATTCCATCTACAGCAGAGAAAGTAATTTCAGTTGCTGCTTATGATACTGCTAAAAATGCATATGCGGATTTTTCAGGAAGAGGTTTTACCCGTGTAACCAATCAGATTAAACCAGATCTTGCTGCACCAGGTGTTGGAATTATGTCAGCAAGTGTAGGAGGAGGTTATGGAAGTCGAAGTGGAACTTCTTTTGCCACTCCTTTTGTAACAGGAAGTGCAGCACTTATGATGGAGTGGGGAATTATACAAGGAAAAGATCCCTATCTCTATGGTGCTGTTATAATTGGACTAAGTAAATTTTTTACATACAATAACTTTCTCAGTTCAATTAAAAAGAACATAATGGACAAGCAAAGGTTAATATAGTGAATTAAAAAGGAAAGGAATTTTAAATGAATCAAACAGAATTAGAAGAGTTGAAAAAAGTAGACATTCGTACAGTAGATGTTTCTGTTTTGGAAGATATAGAAAAGATAGAAATTAATCGTTCCTTGTCAGTTAAAAAACGATGGGAGGATTTTACAAATAAGATTAAAAATCCATTTTGTTTTGTTTGTAATGGTGTCATTATAAAAGTTTCCTATTCGAAAACAAAGGAGGATTTTGAAAATAAACTTGTACAGTTATGTATAAATATGGAAAGGGAATATTTAGAACTTTAACTTAAGAATATTTGAGGTGATAAGTATGAATACAAATATATATAATGCTGATATTTACTTACGCCTATCGAGAGAAGATGGGGATAAAGAGGAAAGCAATAGTATTGTAAATCAAAAAGAGCTTATTTTAGAGTTTCTAAAGTCTAGAGAAAATATTAGAATTCATGCGATTCGAATAGATAGTGGTTATTCTGGAGTAAATTTCGAGCGTCCAGCATTTCAAAAGATGTTAGAAGATATTAAAACAGGAGAAGTAAATTGTGTGATAACAAAAGATTTATCACGCTTTGGAAGAAATTATATCGAGGTTGGAAAATATATAGAGAAAATATTTCCATATTTGGGTGTTCGCTTTATTGCAATTAATGATAACTATGATAGTTTAGCAGATAATACACAAATAAATAACATGCTTTTTTCATTTAAAAATTTAATGAATGATGCCTATTGCCAAGATATAAGTATTAAAATTCGCAGCAATTTAGAGGTTAAGAGGAAAAGGGGGGATTTCGTAGGTCCTTTTGCTCCATATGGGTATCGAAAATCAGAGATAAATAAAAATAAATTGGAAATAGATGAAGAAGCTGCACAAGTGGTACATTCTATTTTTCGATTGTATTTGCAAGGAAATAATGCATATAAAATAGCAGAGAAATTAAATAAGAAAAATATCCTTACACCAATGGATTATAAAAAAGAAAATGGCAGTATGTTTTATACTGGTTTTAAAAAAAATCTAAAAAGCCAATGGACACATATGCATGTTCTTCGTATTTTAAGAAATCCCATTTATATTGGAACTTTGGTGCAAGGGAAAGAAACTACGTTCAATTATAAAGTAAAAAAGAAAGTAAAACAAGATCAGAGCAAATGGATTCAGGTAGAGAATACGCATAAAGCTATTATTTCATTAGCTGATTTTTATCATGTACAAGAGCAGTTAAAAATGGATACAAGAACAGGAATAAAAAAAGAAAAGGTATATTGTTTATCTGGTGTTGTAAGATGTGGAGATTGTGGGAGCAATATGGTTCGAAAGACGGTTCCTTCTGGAAAAAGAAAATTTATTTATTATGTATGTAGAAGCCATAAAGAGAATAAAAATATTTGTAGTTCTCATAGCATCAATGCAGAAGTTTTGGAGGAAAGTGTACAAAAATTGTTAAATTATCAGATTAAAAATGGAACAGATTTAAGACGGATTCAGGATAAGTTGGAAGAGGTACAAGTTCAGAAAAAGGAGATAGAAAAAAGAAATAGACAATTGATAAAAAAAAGGGAAGAAATACAAAAATATAATCACTTATGTTTGGATTTATATAAAGATTACGAGAATGGATGGATTACAAAAGAAGAGTATATAGAACTAAAAGAAGTCTATGAAAAACAGATTCAGGCAGCAAAACAGATACAAGAAATAATAAAAATAGAAATTGCATTTTTGAAGGAAGAACATAGAAATTCATATGGATGGATAAATAAATTTAAAAAATATGGATATTTGGAATATTTGCCAAGAGAAGTAGTGATTTCTTTGATTGAACAAATCCTTGTTTATGAAAAAAAGAAAGGAGAACATTATCCAAGGATAGAAATATATTTTAAATAAAAAAGAGGTTTAGGTGAAAGGAAGGAATAAATGGCAAGAACAAGCAGAAGACAGAAAGAGGTTATAGAGCAAATAAAAGTTCCTGCTATAAAGATCGCATTATATATCCGCTTATCAAAGGAAGATAATGGCAGTAAAAGTACAGATGGAATCGAGAATCAGCTTAAATTATTATTAGATTTTATAAGAAAAAATACATCGGATAGAAAAGTAGAGTTTGTTGAAATTTATATCGATCATAATCGGACTGGAACTGATTTTGAAAGACCAGAATGGGAACGAATGATGGAAGATGCAAAAAAAAATAAAATAAATTGTATTATAGTAAAAGATCTTTCTAGATTCGCAAGGAATTATTTGGAAGCAGGAAATTATCTAGAAAAAATATTTCCATTCTTGGGGATACGCTTTATTGCAATCAATGATCATTTTGATAGTGCAGGTGAAATCTTTTCAAAAAAAGAATTTGATATAGAATTTAAAAATTTGGCAAATGAGTTTTATTCAAAGGATATATCAAAGAAAATTATGTCTGTGTTCCAGACAAAAAAGGAACAGGGACAATTTATTGGTAACAAGGCACCATATGGGTATATATTGAAAAATAATCACTATATAATAGACGAATTTGCAGCTAGTGTTGTAAGGCGGATTTTTAAAATGAAAATAGAAGGAGTAAGTGCCTATCGGATTGCAAGTATATTAAATCAGGAAAAGATTCCATCTCCTAGCAGATATGCAAAAGAACAAGGAATTAAAAAATATAAGGATTGTAATGATAGTTTATGGCAGCAGGGAACGGTTAGTCAGATTTTATATAACAGGGCATATGTTGGGGATTTGGTGCAGGGAAAATATAACCATTCTATCTATTCGAAAGAAAAACAGGGAAAAAGAAAAGAGGCTGCTTGGATAGTAATAGAAGACACTCATCCAGCGATTGTTAATAGAGAAATTTTTCAGATAGTGCAAAAAATTCGAGAAAAGAATCAAAAAGTATGGAAGAATAAACAAGACAAATCTGGCTATAAAAATGTACTAGAAGGAATTTTGGTATGTGGAATTTGTCATCATATGATGCGAAGAAGAAAAGATATAAAAAAGGGAACGGTTAAATATTATTTTTTTTGTGGTTCTGCCTATAGTCATTCACAAGTAAAATGTAATACAGCCTCTGTTGTAGATTATAAAATTTTTGATATAGTATGGAAGCAGATTCAACAGCAGATTGATTTTAGTGTTGAAAGGAACAACTTGTTAGAACGAATAAAAAAATCAGAGAATGATTCTGTGGTACATGGAATGGAAAGAAAAAGAAAAAAGCAGATACAAGATGAATTGCACCGATATGTATATTTGAAAACCAGTATTTATAAGGATATGAAACAGGGAATCCGAACAAAAGAAGATTTTTTACATACAAAAGAAAAATATACACAAAAAATTTTGGAACTAAAAACGAAATTGAATGAAAAAGAACAGGATGATTTTGATAGAAATAAGGAAAATTGGTGGTTGAACATATTGTTAGAGTTTAGGAATACAAAAGAGCTTACTAGAGAAATAGCAGTAAGATTTCTGGAAAAAGTAGAACTATATCAAGATAAAAGAATTTATATTAAATTTCAATTTCAAAATGAGTGTGAAATAAAACAGGGAACAGAAAGGAAGGAGAATGATAACAGGGAAGTTTTTAGCGAAATATTTAAGGATTTCTATAGCAGATAAAAAGAGAGTATCAAATAATACAAAAGCAGAAAGTAATAGCATTATTCATCAAAGGGAATTGATTTCACGCTATATTAGCGAAAAACAGATAGGATTTTTTATGCAGTCATTAGAGTTTGTAGATGATGGATATAGTGGGACAAACTTTGATAGACCCGCAGTAAAAGAAATGTTGTCACTAGTTAGAGAAAGGAAGATAGGTTGTATTATTGTAAAAGATCTTTCTAGATTTGGAAGAAATTATTTGGAAGTAGGGGATTACTTAGAACAAATTTTTCCTTTTATAGGAGTTCGATTTATTGCAATTAATGATGGATATGACAGCGACAATGCTATAGGGTCTACAAAAGGAATGGAAATTGCTTTTAAAAATCTTCTTTATGATAGATACAGTAAGGATTTGTCTGAAAAGATACAATCATCATTGCAGGTAAGAAGAAAGAGGGGAGATTTTATTGGTCCGATGGCACCATTTGGTTATCAGCTTTCTGACAATAAAAGGATATTAGAAGTGGATGCTATAGCGGCGCAGTATGTCAAACAGATTTTTAAATTGGCTGGGAAAGGATATAGAATTGGAGAGATAGCAAAAATATTAAATAAGGAAAAGATACCAACCCCAGGGCAATATAAAAATCAAAAAAAATTACAGTATTTTATTATGGATGAGAAAGAAAGTTGGGATTGCAAAAAGGTTCGAAAAATTTTACAAAATCAAGTTTATCTTGGAACTATCGTAAATGGGAAAACGAAAGTAACAGAGGTTGGGGGCAGTCATTTTCGCCAAATACCAGAGGAAGAACAAATATATGTTCCTAACAAACATAAGGCAATCATTACAGAACAAGAATTTCGGCTGGCAGAAAAGGTAGTAAAAAAAAATAGGAGTTAGAAAAAAGTATAATCAAAAAAAGTTGCGAGGTCTTACTTGACAGTACCATATGCTGTTGTTATACTTGGCCTAAGTTAAGGAAAGAAAAATTCTTTATGATAGATGCCCAGAAAGGAGTATAAAATCTTATGTTTTTGGAGAAATTGAAGGAACAGATCAATTTTACAAACCATGAAAAAGAGGTTGCTAGGTATATTTTGGAGCATATGGACAAGATTCCTAGTATGTCAAGTAAAGAATTAGCCGAAGCTTCTTTTACCAGTAAGGCTACTGTGGTACGTTTAAGCCAAAAGCTGGGCCTTGCTGGTTATCAAGAGTTTAAGCTTAGACTAGTGGAAGAAATTAGCCAGAAGAACCGACTTTCCCAAATGTTAGAAGGTGAACCCATTACGGATCAAAGTTCTTATACAGATATTATCCATACCCTTCCCATTTTATATGACAAAGCGGTAACAAATACACGACTTGCTTTGGATAAAAATGTGATGAATCGGATTAACAATGTACTTCAAAGGGCAGAATGTATTGATATTTATGGTACAGGAATCAGTTACATATTGGCACAGTCAGCAGTATTTAAGTTTGCCACTTTGGGTATGGAATGTTCAGCTTATGAAAGTATCAATGCTCATTATCTGGCAGCTCGAAAGAATAAGAAAACGATAGCCTTTTTAATTAGCTTTACAGGAGCAAATCGAACGATGATTCAGATAGCAAAATATCTTCGAAAAGGGACAAATAATTATGTAGTAGGATTAATGGGGCCTCACAATCAAGTTATTTATAAATTGTGCCATGAAATTGTGGAGATTCCAAATAGGGATTCCCTTCTTAGCCTAGATGTAATTACTTCCTTTTCTGCTGTTACTTATGTATTAGATATTTTCTTTTCCCTTCTTCTTGCAAAACGCTATGAGGAACATGCAAAATCTTCGCTGGAAATGCTAGAGCATGCGGATTTGCTTCTTGACAAAATAAGAAAAGACACCAATGAAATTTAGAGTTTAGAACCTTTGTTACAAAGACAAAGGTTCTTTTTTTTCAAATTTTGAAACGATGAAACTATTGTCATTTTATTCATTGCCTAGCAAAATGCCCTATGTTATATTCAGTTTAACAAAAAAATAAAAGACCAGAACACCAAATAAATGGGGTGCAAGGAAGTTAATTGCTTCCCTATTTTAAAGTGATACTGGAAAAAAGAAGGAGGAAATTATAATGGGAAAATACCATGAGCTGGCAAAAAAAATTGTAAAAAATGTCGGTGGAAAAGAAAATATTTTAGGATTGGTACATTGTATCACAAGACTTCGATTTACTTTAAAAGATGAAGGAAAGGCAAAGGATGATGTATTAAAGGCTATGGAAGGTGTGGTTACTGTGATGAAAAGTGGTGGACAGTACCAAGTAGTGATTGGCAATCATGTGCCAGAAGTATTTGAGGATGTGATGGCGTTGATTGACTTAAAGGAAGAAAACAGTACAAAAGTAGAGCAAAAGCAGGAAAAGCTGCTAAATAGAGCGATTGATGTGGTATCAGGCATTTTTCAGCCTATTCTTGGTATTATGGCGGCTTGTGGTATGCTAAAAGGTTTTAACACATTGTTTGTAGCTCTTGGTCTTTATAGTGCAGAGTGTGGTGGTTATTTGATTATCAATGCAGCTGGGGATGCGTTGTTTACCTTTTTGCCTTTGTTTCTTGGCTATACAGCGGCAAAGAAATTTGGATTAAAGCCAATGCTTGGTCTTGCTATTGGAGCTGCTATGTGTTATCCAGGGATTCAGGCAGGTACTTTGTCAGCAGAATTAGAACCTTTATACAATTTATTAGACAAAACGATGTTTGCTTCTCCCGTTTACATTGACTTTTTCGGGATTCCTATTGTTTCTGTAGATTATACAGGAACAGTTATTCCAGTTATTCTGGCTGTATGGTTTGCATCGAAATGTGAAAAGTTCTTTCAAAAATTGATTCCAGATTTGGTAAAGTTTTTCTTTGTACCTATGTTGACTTTGTTAGTAACATTACCTGTATCTGTAGTTTTCTTAGGGCCAATCGCAACTTTTGCTTCTACGCTGATTTCAGAATTTACACTGGCAATTCGTAGTTTTAGTCCATTACTTGCAGGAGGAATTGTAGGTCTTACTTGGCAAATTCTTGTGATTTTTGGAATACATTGGGGTTTTATCCCTGTTTATATCAACAATGTAATGACATTAGGTTATGACAATGTAATGATGCCTTTCTTTGCTTGTACTTTTGCAACTTCTGCAGTTGTATTGGCGATTTTCTTTAAAACAAAAGATAAGAAATTAAAAGAAATGGCAATTCCTAACTTTATCTCTGGCATTTTTGGTGTAACAGAGCCAGCTATTTATGGTATTTTGCTGCCTCTTAAAAAACCTTTTATTCTTAGTTGTATTGCAGGGGGGATTGGAGGAGCTTTTTATGGTCACTTTAACTTTCGAAAATTTATTTTAGGTGGTATGGGGATTTTTGAGTTGCCGAATATGATGAATCCAGATGGAACCATGGGAAATATTATGGTTGCTTTTGCTGGAATAGCGATTTCTATGGTGGTAGGTTTTACCCTTACAATGCTATTTTATAAGGATAAAGAAGAAACAAAGTCGATAGAGACAAAGGCAAAAAAGATTACATTGGCGAGTCCTTTAAAAGGAACAGTAATCAAGCTATCTGATGTAAAAGATGAAGCATTTTCTTCTGGTGCTTTAGGAAAGGGAATTGCTATTGAACCAGAGGAGGGTGTGCTTTATGCGCCAGCAGATGGAACGATTTCTGCATTATTTCCAACGGGGCATGCGATTGGACTTACAACAGAGACAGGATTGGAGCTTTTAATGCATGTAGGAATGGATACGGTACAATTAGATGGGAAAGGCTTTCAGGCTTTTGTAGAAACAGGCGAGATGGTGAAACAGGGGCAGAAGCTTTTGGAGTTTGATAGGAAACGGATTAGCGAAGCAGGCTATTCTTTAGTAACTCCTATACTGGTAACAAATACAGAGGATTTTGAGATGGTAGAGCCTGTAGAAGAAAAAGAGGTACAGGTGGGAGATTTGCTTTTGTATGTTATGTGAGAAAAGGAGGCAAAAGATGAGAAAGGATTTTTTATGGGGTGGTGCCACAGCAGCCAACCAGTGTGAAGGTGGTTGGCAAGAAGGTGGCAGAGGTATGGCTCTTGTGGATGTGATTCCTTATGGAAAAGATCGGATGTCTATAATGGAAGGACATATGGATTATAAAGAACTTCCAAAAGATACGATTTATCCTGGAAGAGAGGCCATTAATTTCTATAAACATTATAAAGAAGATATTGCTCTTTTTGCAGAAATGGGATTTAAATGTTATCGATTTTCTTTCTCTTGGTCAAGGATTTTTCCAACAGGCGAAGAAACAGAACCCAATAAAGAAGGGCTTATGTTTTATGAGGCATTAATTGATGAATTACTCCGATATAACATAGAGCCAGTAGTAACGATTTGCCATTTTGATATACCGTTAAATCTTGTGGATAAATATGGTTCTTGGCGAAATCGAAAAGTGATTGATTTTTATCTTCATTATTGTGAAATAGTCTTTCGTTATTTTAAAGATAAGGTACGATATTGGATTACTTTTAATGAAATCAATATGTTGATGCATTTGCCTTTTATGGGAGCAGGAATATGTTTTGCAAAAGGGGAGGATGAAATTACAGTTAAGTATCAGGCAGCTCATAATGAACTAGTTGCTTCTGCTTCTGCCGTAAAGTTGGCTCATAAGATTAACCCTAAATTTCAAGTGGGTTGTATGTTAGCTGCTGGAAGTGTGTATCCTTATAGCTGTCGTCCAGAAGATGTGTGGGAAAGTGTAAAGAAAGACAGAGAAAATTATTTCTTTATTGATATTCAAGCTAGAGGGGAGTATCCAACTTATGCAAAGAAGTTTCTAAAACAAAAGGGGATTCATTTGGAAATAGAAGCGGAGGATGAAAAGATTTTGAAGGAATATACAGTGGATTTTATTTCTTTATCTTATTATAACAGCCGCTGTGTTCGGACTGACGGTCAGGGAGAGGCATCAAAGGGAAATGTATTTGCCTCAGCTAAAAACCCTTATTTGGAGTGCAGCCAGTGGGGCTGGCCTATTGATCCTTTAGGATTTCGTATTACATTAAATGCTCTTTATGACCGTTATCAGAAGCCATTGTTTATTGTAGAAAATGGATTAGGAGCTAGAGATAAGCTAGAAGAAAACGGAACGATTGAGGACGATTATCGAATTGATTATTTAAAAGCTCATATTAAGGCTATGATAGCTGCTGTGGAAGAGGATGGAATAGATTTAATTGGATACACACCTTGGGGATGTGTGGATCTGATTAGTGCAACAACAGGGGAAATGTCAAAACGATATGGTTTTATCTATGTGGATAAGGATGATAGGGGAAATGGTACACAAAAGCGTGTACGAAAAAAATCTTTTGATTGGTACAAAAAAGTAATTGAAACGAATGGAGAAAATTTGTTTTAATTTATTCTAAAAAATATTGTTAGTCCTTACTTAACAGCACCATATGGGGAGAAAGTAAAGGCATATCTAATTCGTGGAGCACGTCATCTCTCTGGATATCAAGTATGGCCTAATCCACAGTTAGGCTGGGGTGTGCTGTGCTTGAAGGATAGTTTGCCAGAATGAGGCACTAGAGGAAGTATCATGTGATATAATGATACTTCCTTTTTTTGGAGGGTGAAATGATAGATATCTTATAAAAAGGTGAGGCTTAATGATACTCAAAAACAAAATTATATTTTATGCATATAATCTATATTATACCATCCAGAAATTCCAATATAATACACTTTTCTGGAATGGTTATAAAGGGTATGATAAATATATTATCACTTAATACCAAGTATAAATGAGGTGGTTTTAATTGAATAATTTTAATAATTCGCCAAATCTGTTTGGCATGAGAAGGAATTTCAATAGAAACTATAATCAGAACATAGCTCAACCATCTAATTGTGCATCTGAAGCAAACAAAATAGTGTCGAATCCTTCTCAGTATAGAAACACTACAGAATTGAGGAAATATAGTTCTTGTTGTTGTAAACTTGGGCCACAAGGACCAAAAGGAGATCCAGGTCCCCCAGGTTGTCAAGGTGAGCGTGGAGAAATAGGACCACGAGGGCCAAAAGGAGATCCAGGTTCTCCAGGTTGTCAAGGTGAGCCTGGAGAAGTAGGACCACAAGGACCAAGAGGAGAACAGGGCCCTCCAGGTTGTCAAGGTGAGTGTGGAGAAATAGGACCACAAGGACCAAGAGGAGAACAGGGCCCTTCAGGTTGTCCTGGCGAACGTGGAGAACCTGGGCCTCAGGGAGTTACAGGGCCACAAGGACCGCAGGGGGTAACAGGACCACAAGGACCAAGGGGAGAACCAGGTGCACGTGGTCCAGAAGGGCCTCCTGGCTATCCACAAAATAGTATATTTGCATCATTCTTAGGAAAAGAGCTTATTTTACCAGAAAACACAAGACTTCCGCTTAAAATAGATATACCAGATATAACCCAAAATATATCTCTTTGTGATGACTATTCTGTATGGCTGACTTCTGGATGTTATGTTATCTGTTATTATATATCTACAGTAATGAAAACACATGGTTTTATAAAGCTTACACCAATATTTAATGATTGTATGCATACAGTATATACTGCATACGCAGAGGCAGCAAAAAGGAAAGAAATACTTGTAATATCAAGATATTTTATTATTGAAATACCTAGTGCGTCCAAGCTGTTTTTTGTATGGGATTCTTCAGAAGATTGTTCCAAAATTAATATGAATTTAAGTATAGAAAAGCTTAGCAGATAATAATTCAAAGAAGAGGGAGGAATTAATATGCCAACAATAAGTCTTTGCATGATCGTCAAAAATGAAGAAATGCATATCGCACGATGTCTTGATAGTATATCAGAACTTGTAGACGAAATTATTGTTGTAGATACTGGTTCAGTCGATCGGACAGTAGAAATAGTGTCTAATTATACATCAAAGATATATTCGTATCTCTGGAAAGATGATTTTTCTGATGCCAGAAATTATTCTTTTTCCAAAGCATCTATGGATTATTGCATGTGGATGGATGCAGATGATATTTTAGAAGAAACGGAAAAGGATAAATTTTTACAATTAAAGCAGACATTACCATTAGATGTGGATATTGTAATGATGAAATATAATACTTCTTTTGATGAAGCTGGTAAATCTTCCTTTTTTTATTTTAGAGAAAGATGGATCCGAAATTGTTCTAAATATCGCTGGGTGGGTGAAGTTCATGAAGTAATTCCTCCAAGTGGAAACATAGTTCATTCTGATATTGCGATTTGTCACAAAAAAATAAATGCAAAAGATCCTGATCGAAATTTGAGAATATACCAGAAGATGATAACAGAAGGAAAAGTTCTAGAACCACGACATCAATATTATTATGGGAGGGAGTTATATTACCATAAGCAATATGAAGAGGCTGTTTCTGTGTTGGAACAATTTTTGCTTTCAGAAAAAGGATGGATTGAAAATAAAATAGAGGCGTGTTCTATTTGTGCCAACTGTTATTATTGTTTAGGACGAGAAGAATCTGCGTTAAATACTCTTTTACGTAGCATGAGCTTTGATTTACCAAGAGCTGAATTATGTTGTGAAATTGGAAAATATTTTTTAGAACATGAGAAATATCATATTGCCGTCTATTGGTATGAGACTGCACTGAGTAGACCAAAAAATGAATATTTAGGTGGATTTGTTTTGCCAGATTGCTATGACTATATTCCTCTTTTACAGTTATGCGTATGTTTTGATAAAATAGGAAATCGGAAAAAAGCAAAAGAATACAATGAGAGAGCAGGAGCATGTAAACCTTATTCCAAAGCATATCTTTATAACAAACAATATTTTGACAGTCTTTAGATTTTTTAAAGAGATTTTCGACATATTCTAATTTTCTAAAAATTTGTAACAAATATGTTATATAGACATAAAATATTTGTAGAAAATATACTTTTTGAGTATATTTTCAGATAATTAGAAAGGATGTGGTTTTTTATGGATCATAAAAATCCATATAATAACTATCAAAATCAATGTCATCCTCCTTGCTGTGAACAAGGACCTATGGGTCCTAGGGGAGATCAAGGACCAATCGGACCACAGGGAATCAAAGGAGATACTGGTTGTCCAGGTCCAAAGGGAGATAAAGGTGATCCAGGACCAATGGGGCCACAGGGGATTCCTGGTATTCCTGGAGCGAGAGGACCAAGAGGAAATACAGGACCAGTAGGACCTACTGGAAACACAGGTCCAAGGGGTTATACAGGACCAAGAGGATATGCTGGTCCGCAGGGTATTCAAGGGATTCAGGGTGTTCGTGGTGATATTGGTCCAAAAGGTGATCCAGGTTGTGAGGGTCCAAAGGGAGATGTTGGTCCTCAAGGACCTGCAGGACCAATAGGACCAACAGGGCCAATAGGACCACAGGGAGATATTGGTATTCAGGGACCTAGAGGTATTCCAGGAGTAACTGGACCAACTGGTTCAACTGGACCAATGGGACCACAAGGTGTAACTGGACCACAGGGTATTCAGGGTGTAACTGGACCGATTGGAATACAGGGACCAAAAGGATGTCCAGGAGATGATGGACCAACTGGTCCAACAGGAGCGACAGGAGCAGACGGAGCAACGGGAGCAACAGGAGCAACAGGAGCAGACGGAGCAACAGGGGCGACAGGAGCAGACGGAGCAACGGGAGCAACAGGAGCGACAGGAGCAGACGGAGCGACAGGAGCAACAGGGGCGACAGGAGCAGACGGAGCAACGGGAGCAACAGGGGCGACAGGAGCAGACGGAGCAACGGGAGCAACAGGGGCGACGGGAGCAGACGGAGCAACGGGAGCAACAGGAGTTGCAGGTACAGGGGCTATTATTCCGTTTGCATCGGGATTACCAGTTTCTTTAACGACGATTGCTGGAGGGCTTGCAGGACTTCCTGCTTTTGTTGGATTTGGAAATAGTGCACAAGGTCTTACACTTTTGGGATCGACAATTGATATTACGAATGCGAGTGGAACACTTTCTAACTTTGCATTTCAAGTTCCACGTGATGGTATCATTACTTCATTTAGTGCATTTTTTAGTACAACAATAGCACTTTCTTTAGTGGGCTCTACTGTTATAATAAGAGCACAGCTCTACCAATCCGTAACACCAAATAATGTATTTTCGCCAATTGCTGGAACACTAATAAACTTAACACCATCACTTACTGGCATAATATCTGTTGGTACACTATTGAATGGTTTGCTGACAGGACTTAATATTCCAGTAACGACTCAAACTCGATTAATGTTAGTATTTTCAGCAACGGCAAGTGGATTGTCTTTGCTTAATACAGTTATAGGATATGCAAGTGCTGGTTTAAGTATTAATTAATAACATGAGATAAAAATAATTCCCAGAGGTTTCAGTATCCAGAAACTCTGGGATAATTTTTTTACGAAGCAAGTATACAATGAATGTTTTTGTAGTAGTCAATTATAGCCAATACTCTTTGTACCTTTATAGATAAAATTTAATGATGATATTGTATCATAATTATGTTGGTTCTTTAACTTACAGTTTTTGTTTTTATCTTATAGAAATTCCTTCTTTTTGAGGTAAAATGATCTGTTTCTTGAAATTTAATCTGCTATCTGTTTACTATAGGTATCACATTTTAAAGTCTTATTGTGTGTTTTCTTTTTTCTCTCTTTTTATGAGATACTTTGCTAATATAATTAGAAAGGAAAGAACAAAATGAAAGTGACAAAGAAAAAATTTAATTTTATTAAAGAATAGAATAAATAAAGCTGTAAAAAACCAACTATAAAGTGAGGAATATAATATCCTGAAAAAGAAGATTTTTAAATGTTTGAAAAAGGAAAAAATTGGGAAAAATTAGAAAAAAAAACTAAATAATAGAGAAAAAATAGGAATTATAAGAAAAAAAAGTTAAAAGTTTTTGGTTTAATGGATCTGTAATATAAATTGTTTGATAATAAAAAAGTTTTCTTGTGGAATGTAGCAGAATATGTTATATTATAATGAGATTTACAAGCTAAAAAGGATAAATTTATTTGCTAAATTTTACAGAGGAAGCAAATGGATTTTCCAAACAGACAAAGGAAGTGATGAGTTATAGAAAGATAAGAAAAATAAGCAAAATTCACCAATTACAAAATCATAAATAACAATTCGGCTATAGCAAAAGAATATGCAATTTTTAGCAAAGGAGAAATTGTATAGAATTTTGCATAAAATAACAAAAATTTTCCGTACTGAGTAAAAGAAGAAAAAATAGGAAAAATCTGAAAAAAGGTTTATTTTACAAGAAGGGAGATAAAAAGGAATGAAAAAAATGGAAGAAAGCGGACAATTAGCCGATGTTATGATTACAAAAGAGAATTTATGGGATATTTTAATTCGCTATCAAGGAGAAACATTTTATACTGTGAAAAAATTGCCATTTACCTATCAAATTAAAGGAGGAGAATTTTTTACTGATAGAAAGAAAAAATCGATTACAAAAGCAACATTTGAACAAGCATTTCAAAAAATACAAGAGGATGAAGAGCATAAAATTACTGGACCAAAGAGTTTATGTTGTTTTGGAGGACCTTATGTATGGGCAATGTTTAAAGCGTTAGGAATCGTATCTTAGGGGATGAAAGAGTAGAAGAGGAGAGGGTTTACTACACATAGTAAAGAATCAATAGAAGATCGGTAAAAGAAAAGAGGAATCCATATGTTAAAAAAATTAGAGAACGCAAAAATTAAGAAGAAATTAAATTATACTTATATGATAGTGATTCGTTTAATGATTTTATCTGGAATTTTGAGTATTTTAGGACTTGGATTTTTATATAGAAATTTAAATCAGTATATTAATGGAGCGCAAAAAGCAGATACTGCTGTAAAGTTATGTCGAATTAGTGTTAATACTGCAGCAAGAAATATTCGTGAGATGTCCTTAAATGAAGATACATCTTCTTATGAAAAATATAAAGATAAGGTAGATGAACACTTAAATGAAGTAGGAACACAACTTGCTATTATAAAAGAAACAGGGTTGATTTCTGACCAAGTTTATCAAAAATATGAAGATGCTTTGAGGAATTGGGGAACAATTGGATATGGTATTATGCGTTCACTAGAGAAAGGCGATAGAACAACTGCTATACAAGAGATTCTAGGAAGCTGTGCCCCTGCTTTGGAAAAGGTTGTAGATATTTCAGAGGAAATTGATCAAATTACAGATGAATTAAGAAAAAGTGCAATTCGGGAAAGTTGGATTACAGCAATTGGGGGGGTAATATTGATTATTGTATTTATTTTGATTGCTACTATCATGGGTATGCGAATTGGAAAGCAAATTGTTATCTCAATTACAGAGCCAGTTGCTGAATTAGAACTAGCTGCGAAAGAATTAGCAGAAGGACATTTACATAGTCATCTTAAGTATCATTCAGAAGATGAAATCGGTGGATTGGCAGATAGCTTAAGGGAATCAATGGATATTTTGGCAAGCTATATCGATGATATTGCACGAGCAATGAAAGAATTTTCAAATGGAAATTTTGATATACAACCACAGGTGGATTGGAAAGGAGAATTTGTAGGGATTCTGAATTCTTTTATGGATTTTGAAAAAAGTATGGCAGATATTGTAAAAGAAATTCAAAGAGTAGCCGATCAAGTAAAAAATGGTTCAGAACAGGTTTCTGCTAGTTCCGTAGATTTAGCACGAGGTGTTACGGATCAGGCAACGATTACAGAGGCACTATCAGTTACATTACAAGAAGCTTCCGAGCGAGTGTCTCAGAATGCGGAAAATGCCAAAATGATTAGTAAAAGGGTGGATGATTTAGGAAAAGAAATTAATAATAGTAATGGAAAGATGCATGAAATGGTAGAGTCTATGACTGCCATTAGCAGTTCTTCAAAGGAGATTAGTAAGATTATTGCTACGATTAATGATATTGCTTCTCAAACAAATTTGTTAGCATTAAATGCTTCGATTGAGGCAGCACGTGCCGGAGATGCAGGCAGAGGGTTTGCTGTAGTAGCAGATCAAGTATCTATATTGGCAGCGCAGAGTTCACAAGCAGCAAAAGAATCTACTCTATTGATTGAAACTTCCGTTCATGCTGTAGAGAAGGGAATGGTAGTAGCAGATGAAACAGCTGAATTATTGGAAGGCGTAGTAAAAGGATCACAGGCAATTACACAAGAAGTCAATGAAATTGCTACCGAATTAGAAGCACAAGCAACTTCTATTACACAGATTAATAATGGAGTAGAAAATATTAATGATGTGGTACAGACAAATTCGGCTGCTTCAGAGGAGTGTGCAGCTACTAGCCAAGAGATGAGTAATCAAGCAATGGCTTTAGAACAGCTGATAAGAAAGCTTCGAGTTGCAAAATTTTAAGAAAATGGGATATATATTTTTTGATTTATTTGGCACTTGATAGGCTAGTTTGAACTATCAAGTGCCTTTTCTTACTTTTGGCTAAAAAAGTGACATAAGAAGTTAAGTTTTGCCTATACAATTGTTTGGAAATATGTTACAATTAGTTTATAATTTTGTAGAAATTGTGTAGCAAATTTCACAAACGAAAGGGGTAAAACATTATGGCAATGTGGAAGAAAATCAAAAAACCATTTGCAGTGGCGATGGCTGGAATGATGATGCTGGGAAATCTGGCAGGATCAGTAGCAACAAACGTTTTGGCAGATGAGCCAGTACTTGCATTTGACACTGCAACAGGTGGAGGAAAGTATGCAACAGGAGGACGTGGCTATGATACCTATGTTGTAACCTCACTAGAGGATTATGGAAAAGAGGATACACCAATTGAGGGTACACTTCGCTATGGTATTGAACAAGTTGCGACAGCAAATGGTGGAGCAACAATTGTATTTCATGTTGGCGGTGTCATTGATTTAAAGACAGACTTAAAGTTTAAGGATGTAAAAAATGTGACAATTGCAGGACAGACTGCTCCTGGAGATGGAATTACAATTGCTGGTTATCAGACTGATATTAGTAATTCAGAAAACTTGATTATTCGCTATATGCGTTTTCGGCCAGGAGCTAAAAATGTAAGCAATGGCAGTGATTCAATGGATGCTCTTTGGGGTAGAGATAATAATTTATTTATAATTGATCATTGTTCCTTTAGCTGGAATACAGATGAAACGTTGTCTACTTATCGTGGACAGAATGGAACAGTTCAGTATTGTATGATTTATGAGAGCTTAACGGTATCTGGTCATACAAAAGGACGTCATGGATATGGTGGTATCTTTGGTGGAGATAATGTTATTTTCCAATATAATTTAATAGCAAATACAACCTCTCGTGCTCCTAGAATGGGTGGTGGATCGATGGGTGATCCAACAAAGGAAGCAGCAGGAGACGCTTATCAGTATTGTGCAACAACACAAGTAAGTAATAATGTTATTTATAATTATGGATTTAATGTGGTTCATGGTGGTGGATGGCAGTATACGAACTATATGAACAACTATATGATTAATGGAAAAGGTTCTAGAGAAAATATTGCTCAGATTGTTGCAAATGCAGGTGAAAATAAAAAGACAGGCGGGTTTTATGTAGCTGGAAATGCACTTTATGATGGAAGTGTAAAGAATGAAGCAATTTCTGCGGATAACCGTGGAGATGGAAAAAATAGTGGTACAGTCAATACAGCACCTGATTGGACAACCATTGCAGACAAACAGTATACTTCTACAGTAGGCGGAGTTTCTTTTATGGAAACAAAGTCATGTGATTTTCCATTAGAGGCAGATATGGAATCTGCTGAAGCAAGTTATAGTAAGGTTCTTACACAAGCTGGAGCGACTTATCCAAAGAGAGATGCACAAGATGCGCGTATTGTAGAAGAAGTAAAAAATGATACAGGCCGTTTTATTAATACCGAAAATGAAGTTGGCGGTTATACAATGGCAACTGCAAGTTGGGAAGCTGGTTATGATACGGATATGGATGGTATGCCAGATGTCTATGAAGATGCAAATGGATTGAATAAGAATGATAAAAATGATGCAAAAGCAATTGCAGCAAATGGACGTTCCAATGTTGAAAATTATTTTAATGGTATTGTAAATCCTACTAAGGAAGCAGATAATCCAACTGTAAAATTAACAGTGGAAAATAATGCTCAATTTGCTCAAGGCAGTACGATTACAGTAGGTGCAGAAGCGTCCGCAAATAATGGCGGCAGTATAGCAAAGGTAGAATTTTATAATGGTTCTGAATTAGTAGGAACAGCAACTTCAGCTCCTTATCAGTGTAATTTAACTGGACTTTCTGATGGAACCTATTTTATCTCAGCGAGAGCATATGATAATAATGGAACAGCTACACAGGCAACTGCGGCACAGATTCATGTAAATAGTACAGCTGGTACAGGAGCTTATACTAGTGTGGATATAGGAACACCTGGTGTTGCTGGAGCTGCTTCTTTTGAAAATGGAATATTGACAGTAAAAGGTTCTGGGAAACTTGGAAAGTCAGAAGGAGCTTTAACTGGTGATGTGGCAGATGCTACAACGGATAATTTCCATTATGTCTATCAGAATTTAAGCGGAGATGGTACAATTGTTGCGAAACTAGAAGATGTAACAGCGATTGATAATCATGCATTGACTGGATTAATGATTCGGGAAAGCACAAGTAATCAGGCTAAAACAGCAGTATTAGCGATGTCTTTAGTAAAACAAAATACGAAATTAAATGAAGGAAATCCTGATATTGCAGATACTACATGGGCAGTTTATCTTGCAAATCGTGGTGCAACAAAGGTATTAGATGATAAAGGGCAGGAGCTAAAGTTAAATGCAGAAGGTGCAATAAATGAACTAGGTGAGCAGATTGACTCAAAGAACAATTCTTTAAAAGCAGGTGTGCCACTAGTAGAAGATTTTTACTTTAGGATGCCAGAAAATGGTAAAAATGTAACAAATGGAATTTGGTTAAAACTGGTTCGTGAAGGCGATGTCTTTACTGGATATGCAAAGAATCAGGAAGCAGATGAATGGAAATTAATTGGTTCAGCAGAAGTTCCTATGGCAGCAGATGTTTTAATTGGGTTTGCAGTAGATTCCAATAAAGTTGCAAATGAAATTGATAATTTAAGTACAGCAAGATTCTCGAATATTAGTATGGGAGCAGGTGGTACTTATGTGGTAAAGGATGGCGATTATTTATTAAAGATTGCTCGTGAAAATGGATGTACAATAGAGCAATTAAAAGCTGCTAATCCAACTATTAGAGATATTAACTTTATTCGAGCTGGCTGGGTATTAAACCTTCCTGGTACAAATTAAAAAAGAATAAAAGTAAGAGAATGAAAAAATAGTGGGACTGTAATAGAACAGTTCCATTATTTTTGCTAACTATTGTTAATTCTGTTTTCGTGAATTAGAAAGATTTTTGAAGTTTTGTATGGATTTTTAGAATATTAGTTTTAAATTGGAAGAATGATAAAGGGGAATAAAGAAAATAAAGAAAAAAATCGAATTTTTTGTTTGATATTTTCAGAAAATAGGTTATACTGTATATAGAAATATAGGAATCAGATTGCAACATATTGGAGGAAGCTATGGAGAGAGAAAATTCTAAATCAAACAAGAAATTTAAGATAGAAGGAGGAAAAAAAGAAAAACAAAAGAATGAGAATACAAGATGGCTTTTGTTCAGTATCCGAAATAAGATTTTTATTTGCTTTATGGTACCCATTTTTTTTATGATAATAGTAGGGATTTTTGCTTATAAAAAAGCAGCAAAGGGATTGAGTAATAAATATAAAGAATCTACTTTACAGACAATTCGAATGGCAACGCAGTATTTGGATATGAGTGATACTTATATTGAAGCAGAGGGAACAAAATATGCGTTTAATTCAGACTATAACCGATATTTAATTGGTCTTTTAGAAGAGGATCCACTTGGAAAAAAGAATATTATGGATAGTATTAAATCAAATATCTTATCTTCTCAAACAGTAAATTCTTTTATCAGCAATATACATATTATTACAAGAGAAGGAATTACCATGTTTTCTACAAAGAATAGTTCTATGAAAGGAATTTTAACAGAGTATCTTTCTGAAATGAGTACAGATGGAAAAACATTGCAGCGTTGGGTAGATTCACATCCTGTACTAGATAAGCATTTGGGTATGCAAGAAAAAGACTATATGCTCTCTTTTCAGTTAATGGGACAGTCGAATAATTCTATTATTGTAATTGATATTAAACCTTCTACGATTCAAAGTTTTTTACAGGAATTAAATTTAGGCAGCGGAAGCATTGTCGGATTGGTGACAGAACATGGAAAAGAACTGATTAGTGAAAATCAAATCGAAGGAGAAAACAGCCGTCTTACAGCAGAAAAAAAGGTATTTTATGGACAGGATTTTTATACTGCTTTGGATCAGAAAGAAGAACAAAGCGGTGTACTTGATGTGGTATATGGCGGAGAGGATTGTCTATTTTTTTATAGTAGAAGTGAAAAGGATCATACAACAGTTTGTGGTTTAGTACCATTACAAACAGTAACATCTCAGGCAGAAGAAATTCGTGTATTAACCATAAAACTTGTAATCCTTGCTTGTGTGATAGCAATGATTATTGGAATAATTATTTCTATGGGGATTCAGAAAAACATGCGGCATATGTCTTATCGAATGGGAGAGGTTGCAAAAGGAAATTTAACTGTAAAGGTGGAAGCAAATGGAAGAGATGAATTTCGTGGATTGGCGGCTTCTGCAACTAATATGATTAAAAATAATAAAAAATTGGTACAAAAAGTAAATTATGCAACAGGACAGTTGGAATTATCTGCAAAAGAAGTAAGAGAAGTTTCAGAAGGGATCAGTGAGGATTCTAAAAATATTACACAAGCAATTAGTGAAATTAATGAAGGAATGTCAAAACAATCGGAACATGCACAAGAGTGTGTAGAACGTACAAATTTGCTTTCTGTAGAAATGCAAGAGGTCAGTCAGGTCGTAAAAGAGGTAGAACAGCTTGTAAAAGAAACAGAGGAAATGATTAGCCGTGGTATGAAGATTGTACAAAATCTTGGAGAACGTGCACAAGAGACAACGAAAATGACAGGGCAAGTAGGAGAAAGCATTGAAATGCTTCGAAAAGAATCAGAGAGCATTAATCAATTCGTAGGAATGATTACAGATATTTCAGAACAGACGAATTTATTATCGTTAAATGCTTCGATTGAGGCAGCACGTGCTGGAGATGCAGGAAGAGGATTTGCAGTGGTAGCAGAAGAGATACGAAAATTAGCAGATGACTCTACAAAAGCAGCCAGAAAAATTAGTCAAAATGTGACTCAGATTCGAACACAAACAGTAAATAGTGTAGAAAGTGCAAAACAAGCAGAAACAATGGTTGCTTTACAGACACAGGCAGTAGAAGATGCGGTTTTTGTGTTTAAAGAGATGGGAATTCGGATGAACCGATTGGTAGAAGGATTGAATAATATTGTAAGTAGTACACAGACAGCAGATCATGAAAGAAATGACACACTTCTTGCAGTACAAAATATTTCGGAGATTATTGAAGAAACAGCGAGCAGTGCAGAAGTAGTACGAGATGTAGTAGGGAAGTTATTAGAGAAAGTAGAAAATTTGAATCAAACCGCAGGTGTACTTGGAGAAAATATGGATGAGTTAAAAACAGAAATATCTGTATTTAAAACAGAATAAAATAATTAAATATAGTTATAAAAATAGAGTAGATAGAGATATCTATTCTATTTTTTTATAAATTTAATAGACGATAGTCCTTATTCATATTTTCCTTGTTTTTATGCACTTGATATGATTCGGATAGGCGATTATAATTATACTGGTAAAGATGGGACATTTCGAAACGTTGAGTGTAGATATTTTGTAAGTATTAAAGAAAATAGAAACGCTTGTTGAAAAGAGAAGAAAAATTAATAGAAACGCTTGTTGAAAAGAGAAGAAAAATTTTGAGAAATAATTGAGATTTATATGAAAGAATATCATTTACGAAAGGAGAATCAACTATGAGCAAAAAAATATTGATTGTTGATGATGAGCCAGGAATTGTTGCTATCATTCAAAGCTATTTTGAAATGGCAGGGTATCAGATTATAACCGCTTATAATGGAAATGATGCTATGAAAAAATTGACACAATCTCCTGATATTGTTTTATTAGATATAAATATGCCAGATATGGATGGGCTGATCGTCTGTCAAAATATTCGTGAACATATTACTTGTCCAATTCTTTTTTTAACTGCCCGAATTGAAACCGCAGATAAAATCAAAGGATTTTTTATTGGCGCAGATGATTATATAGAAAAGCCATTTGACCTTGATGAATTGGGAGCAAGAGTGGCTGCCCATTTAAGACGTGAAAATCGTAAACAGAAACAATCTTTTTTACGTTTTTTTAATGATATGGTGATCGACTATACCAAAAGAGAAATTATGATAAACCAAAATCAGATTAATTTATCTAAAAAAGAATTTGATATTGTGGAATTACTTTCTACTCATACTGGACAAGTCTTTGATAGAGAACGGATTTATGAAAGGGTATGGGGATTAGAAGGGGATGGGAACAGCAACACAATTATGGAGCATATCCGTAAAGTTCGTAATAAATTTGCAGAATACACTTTGCACAATTATATAGAAACTGTTTGGGGGGTAGGTTATAAATGGAACGGATAAAACAGATGAAACTAAAAAAATCATTATTTACAATCGCATTTATAAATATTACAATTGCATTTATTTTATCTATTTTTATTGTTTGGGTGTGTATAGAATTGCGTTCACGTATTGATCCAATAGGAGGAAATTCCATTGATATTAATTCTACTAATTCCATTCGAATTATTCAATCACAGGGGTTGACTGCTCAGACCATAATAATTGCTGAGATAATTTCTCTTGCTCAGATTTTGCTGCCAATCTTAATTTATATAATTGCATTATTTGCCACTGCTTCTATGTTTTATCGCCTGAAATTGAAAGAACCTTTGTCACTGCTTCTAAAAGGTGCTACCTGTATTATAGAGAATGACCTTAATTTTACGATTGAAACAAAATCACAAGATGAATTAGGGCAACTTTGCACAGCTTTTGAAGCTATGCGTCAAACATTGTTAGAGAACAATTATACGTTGTGGAGACAAGCAGAGGAACGAAAAAGATTAAATGCGGCATTTTCGCATAATTTACGCAATCCTGTTACTGTGCTAAAAGGCTCTGTAAAATTAGCTAAAAATAGCATTGGGAATATTACAGAAACTTCAAAACTGCTTGCTGACAATTTATTAAGAATTGAAAATTATACAAGCCGAATTGAACAGTATATAGAAACAATGAGCAGTATTCAAAAATTGGAAGAGATAAATGTGCAGAGAGAACTTACAAAGTGGGATAGTCTTATTTGTGAGCTTAAAAATATAATTGGTTTTATTGGGGAAGAGAATCAAAAGCAGATAAAGTTTACCACAACAGGATATACAAAGGATATTTTAGTTGATAAATCTATTTTATTTCAAATTACAGAAAATTTTGTATCGAATGCACGTCGCTTTGCCAAAGATCGTATTGATATTCTTTGTTCTATAGAAGACGAAAAATTGTTATTATCTGTAACAGATGATGGTTGTGGCTTTCCAAACAAACTAATGAAAAATGGGATTCAGCCGTTTCAAAAAGGCAATGAAGATATCGAACATTTTGGAATGGGATTATACATTTGTGAGCTTCTTTGTAAAAAACATGGTGGTAATATAACTATAAAAAACAATCAAGTAGGTGCAACTATCTCTGTTACATTAACAGTCGAATAAAATTAGAAAGTAACTATATTGGTTATTTTACGGGAAGATTAGATGCTGTTGTAGGTGCCAAAACAGCTGCTGCTGTTTTGCCAGAAGATTATTTGCTTTATTCAACAGATTTTAAAACCAAAAATACTTTACAATTTCAGTCTACGATTGATGAACTGGAAAATATTAGACGCACTTGGTATTTCTTATAAAGAAAAAGGAGAATCTGGTACAGATATAGGCTTTTCTTTTATGACGTTTGCTTGTGTTATGGTTGGTGTACTTGTTTTGTTTGCAGCAGGTTTGGTAATTTATAATATTTTGAAAATAGATATAACAAAGCGCATAAAAGAATATGGAATACTTCGGGCTATCGGAGGTGAATGTAGACAAATTTATCGTTTGGTTTCTCTCCAACTTCTAATTCTATGTGGCATTGGTATTCCTATTGGACTTTTGATTGGCGCATTGTCTGCAAAGGGGATTTTAATAGCTGCGACAGGTATTCTAAATCCAGATTTGTTTATGGCAAGTAGTACAAAAGAACTCGATCAAACGATTCGTGCAACAAGCTCGAATAATCTTTTTCTATATTTTGTAAGTGTTGTTATTACTCTGTTTTTTGCAATGTTAGCAGCATTTCCAGCAGCTAGATATGCGTCCCATATTTCCCCTACTGTCGCTATGTCAGAGCAAAGTGTAAAGGTAAAGCGTCGTAGTAGAAAAACAAAAACAATTCATAATTTTGAAGCTTACTATGCAAGGCTGAATTTGAAACGTGGATGCAGTAGAACAGTTGTTACGATTCTTTCATTAATTATGAGTATTACAGTTTTTGTATCTTTACAAAGTTTTACTACACTTCTTGATAAATGAAGACAATAAACAATTTGAAATATGGTTAGATGATTGGTGTAATGAAAATACAGGCAGTCATTGGCTTTCCTATCAGCAGACTGCCGCACAACTAGAAGAAAGTTTTAAACAAATCAAGACGTTATGTTGGGGGCTTATCTTCTTTATTGGTCTTATTGGAATATTGAACATTATTAATACTGTTTATAGTAATATTCATACTCGTATTGTTGAGATTGGGATGCAACGTGCAATCGGTATGAGTATAGATAGCCTTTATAAGACTTTTTTATGGGAAGGAGTTTACAGATGACTTACAATTTGTTGCTGTTCCATATTTATCAATTATCGAAGTGACAGTAATTTCTATTATAGCTTGTTTATTAACAACAGCTATTCCACTACGAACGATTGCAAAAATGAATATTGTCGATTCGATTGAAACAGTTGAATAAGTGCCAATGTCGTTTCATAGAGCAGAACAGTCAGAGAAAGAGAACAGCGCATGGGATGGTAGAAGCCTCTTGGTATAGACAATAGTAAGTAGACAAAAGGGTAGACAGCCCAAGTTGCCACAGGAGAAGTGTAGTGTTTCCTGTGGCAAAAAAGCCGATTTTTCTCATACTGCTTAATTTTGGCAATCAATTTCTTGTATTTTAGTTTAATTTTCCCAATTAGGCTCACCAACATGATAGTTTTGTTCGCTTACTGGATTTTTTGGACATAGCATTTTTTCCTATGTCAATTCTATAACCAAGAAGTGTTCCTATGTTTTTTCGATAATAGTTATAAATGTTTTGAACACGTTCCCAAATCTGTTCATCAAAATAGACATCACTTCTTTGGCTGACCATACTCTCTATATATTGGCGCAAATCCGTATAGAACAAATCAGTGGCATCATAGCAGACATACTGCTCGTCCTTATAAACCTTATACTGCTCCATTTGCTCAAAGGTCATCAACTGACCACGAATAAAAGCATAATCCTGTAAACTTTCAATATCGCTTACATCATATATAAGAATATAAATTAATGGAATGTCAACGCCACCATCTATTTCTCCTTTCTGTTGTGGAATATAGGCGCTTAAAACCATAGCGTTTTCTTCAGCAGAAGAGCCAATTATTTTGTCATATCCGTCTGTTAGGCGGCGATGCAGACCAGTTAGTTGTAACTGCATATTCTTAGGAACAGTAGGATCAAAAAGGATGCTTTCATCACTGTCAATTAAAGTTAATTCCATAGGCGATACAGAGGAAACAACATTTACATTTAGTTGACCAAGCAACTGTTGACATAGTTTCAGATACTCATCGGTGAGTTGATTTCTTTCGTTAACATCTAAGGTATAACTTTCAAAATAGGGTTTTAATTCTTCTATGATTTTTGTTATAAGCTCTGGGTCTGCTTCAGCAGGGGAAATTGGTGTTGGAACATCTTTATCGGTTGGAATTGGCTGTGCAAATTCAACAGTACACATAAAGTCTTGCCCAAATGCGAAGTTGTTGTTTGTCAACACAAAATAATACCAGTCATCATTTAAGAGAGACGTTTCTAGCAGTGTCATATCGTAGGCATCCGAAAGATCAATTATCATTGTGCCACTTGAATGAGCAGGTATCTTAGTATTACTAAAAGACACTTTTCCACAAAGTGGTTCAATTTCTTCATTGGTACGCCAACGCATTAGTTTAAGAGTAGGTTGAAAATTAAGGTCTTTGTTAGATTTGTTTTCCACCTGAACAGAAACTATGCCGTTTCCCTTATAAGTAGCCATTAGGGAGAGATCATCCTCAGACAGAGAGGAAAACAAATTGAATGTAAAGGCTGTTATGGTAAAGAAACAAAGAATTGCTGCTGCAACAATTCCCCATTTAGCCCAAACTGGTTTTTTGGTGTTCTTTCTATAATTGATAGCTTCCTCGTAGTATTTGTCTCCAATTTCATTCATGGCTTCTGAAAATTTTTTTGTATTCATATAAATACCTCTCTTTTTATCAAATATTTTTTTAATTTCTTCCGAATAAAAGTGAGCCGGACAGATACATTTTTTTCAGATATTCCTACGTGATTTGCGATGTCTGCATAGGTATCCATGTACACATAGCGAAGCATGAAAATAACACGTTCTTTTTGTGTTAGTGTATCTAAAAAACTTTCGATAATATGGGCTAACTCTTTCACTTCAATCTCGGCTTCTACTGTATTCGGATTTGCTATATAGGATTCAATTTCCTCCATAGCAATGGTATAATGGCTGTTTCGTTTAGCTGCTTCCTTTCTATAATAAGTTTTCAAGGAAATGTTCCGAACAATTTTACAGATATATGCCTGTAGTGGATTAGGCTTTATCGGGGGAATTGTGTTCCATGCACCTAAATATGTGTCATTCACACATTCCTCTGCGTCCTGTCTATTACCTACAATATTATGCGAAAGCGCATAACAGATTTTCCCATATTTATTGTCTAATTCTCGTATCGCCTGTTCTGAACGTTCAAAAAACATTTCAATGATTTCTTCATCTGTTATCATTACACCATCTCCTTTCCGTGTTATTTATATACTACGGTTTTAGCGATAGATACTAAATTAAAAATCAAGATTTAAAAAAATTATAACATATCTTTTTGAATACTAGGCAGGAAGTCATTTCCTTAAATTAGTGTTATGGGTGTAGATATGGATTAAAGGGGGGTTGTCAAAACATATATAAGTTTCTTTTCCTGCCTGTGGCTTGTTTCTTTGGTTTGGTGGATAAGGATTTTTTTGAAAAGAACAAAAAAATCGAAAATGACAAAGTTTTTAAAATTGATTTTCCAATTATAGTTTATAGATGAGAAAAAGAATCAATATCTAGATATTGAGAAAGACTATCAATAGAATACTTGACATAATATTTTATGTTAGATATGATAAAAGATAGTTAGTTATATCTAACTTAGAAAGGAACGTTATGGATCAGGAGATTTTTGAACTTGTAAAAAAGTTGGATTTATCAAATATTGAAACACAACTGGCGATGCAATGTGCGCCAGTGATTATGGGAGTAAAGATTTCTAATCTTTTAATTATACCAAATGAAAATGTAGAGAAAGTGAACTATATTTTAGACGGGTCGAATCTTTCTAGTCAGATTCTTTTAATTAAGGAGGAAAAATCAATTTTTTTAGTATATTATCGGGAATATTTAAGGAAATACCTTTCAAAAGAGGAAATAAAGAAGGTGCTAAAGAGCTTGGGATATCGCAGGATGGAATTAGAAGAATTATTGAATATTTTTATTCGGCGTTATTCTTGGTATTGTAGATATGGAGGAAATTTTCCTCATGAGATGGGATTATTACTTGGCTATCCAGTAGAAGATGTTGTAGGATTTATAGAAAATGATGGGAAGAATTTTTTATATACTGGTTATTGGAAAGTGTATAAAAATAGGGAGGAAAAAATACAGTTATTTCAGATATTTGAATTAGCAAAGAAAACATTATTACAATGGATGACTATGGGGATTAGTATGACTGAATTGATTAAAAAAGAAAAAAGAGAATAGATTTTATTATAAATTTTTGTTTGAAAATGGTTAAATCAAAACTGAATACGATGCAGACACGGCGTTTTTCTATCCAAGTATAGGGAGAAAACGCCACTTTTTTTATGCCCTGGATTGTCAAAAGGAGCTGTATGCAGATTATTTTATGCAACAGCTCCTAAATAGAGGAAAATTGATTTTTTGTTTATTCCTTTTTAAGAGATTCTTTATCAAATTCCATATTATAATAATAAAAATTTTTTTCGTTTAATTCTTGTTTTGTTAATTCAAGAGCTTCTCCGAATCGTTGAAAGTGTACAATTTCCCTAGCTCGTAGAAATTTAAGAGGAGCAATTACATCTGGTTCTGTAATAACACGAAGCAGATTTTCATAGACAGTACGAGCTTTTTGTTCTGCTGCTAAATCTTCAAAAAGATCTGTAATCGCATCTCCTTTGGATTGAAATTCAAGAGAAGTAAAAGGAACACCACCCGCTGCCTGTGGAAATACGGCTTTGGTATGATCGATATAATAGGTATCAAATCCAGCCGTTTTTGCCTCTTGAGCTGTTAAATTACGAGTAAGCTGATAGACCATAGCACAGATAATTTCCATATGCCCTAATTCTTCTGTTCCAATATCAGTAAGAAGGCCACTTACTTTTTTTACTGGCATAGAGTAACGTTGAGATAGATAACGCATGGAGGCAGAAAGCTCTCCATCAGGACCACCATATTGACTAATAATAAGTTGAGCTGTTTTTGGACAGGTTATTTTGATATTAACTGGAAATTGTAATCTTTTTTCGTAACACCACATTAAAGATCGCCTCCTTCCCATGGCATAGCTCCTTCTGACCAGTTATAATTTGAAGTAGAATAGGGTTCGATTCCCATAGAAAATTGAGTAAGAGGATTATATTTATCAGCAAATTCTGTAAGTAAATCCAATCGTTTTTTCATTAATTCATAAAAAAGAGTTGTGCCATTTTGACAAGTTGGATGAGTGTCTAAATAGAGAGTTAAATCATTGATAGCAAAACTAATTGTATTAATTTGTGAAAGTAATTGTTCTTTTTCTGTTTTTCCATTAGAAGCTTTCGAAGATTCTGTGGAAAGTGGAGCTTTAAAGAAAAGAAGATTTAAACATGGAAAAATGGTTCCTTCATAAAGAGCCGTTTCCAATGGATAAAGTTCACACCAAGTTTGTATAGGAATAGTAGTAATTGCAAGGGAAGTGTGTAATTGATTTTCCATTTTGATACCAGCCTTTCTAAAAAATTTTTGTTTTCTGTTTTATTTTTTGCAAAGAGAACATTCTTATGTGAACAATATTTTCCTTGTATGGAACCAAGTAGATTTGTTATATTAAATTTTAAAGAGAAAGAAAAAGAGAAGATATTAAAAATAAAATAGAAAAGAGGTTATTTATGGAAGCAGATAGTTTAAAGCTATTAAAAGAATGTGACGCAGGAGTGAAGATGGGGATTTCTAGCTTAGATGAAGTGATAGAAAGTGTTTCAGATTTGGAGTTAAGAGATATTTTAAAAGAAAGTAGAAGACGACATGAGGTTTTAAAAAAACGAGTAGAAGAATATTTAAAAAAATATCGAGAAGAAGGAAAAGAACCACCTACTATGGCAAAAGCGATGTCTTGGATAAAAACAAATTGGAAGTTAGCAGTAGGGGAATCCGATGATAAAGTAGCAGATTTAGTAACAGATGGATGTAATATGGGAATTAAGTCACTTCATCGGTATCTAAATCAGTATCCAGCAGCAAAAAAAGAAATTCGTGGGCTGGCACAGGATTTAGTGGTAGTAGAGGAAGAATTAGGAAAAAAATTGAGAAATTATTTATAATTTCAATTTTTTTATTATATAGTTTATTTTTATTATCAGTAGGATTTTCTTATTAAGGAAGTCGTTTCTATAGCTTTTCTTTCGTATTGTTTTGAAATCAGGCTACTATAATCCCACTGGCATTAGATGGCGGGTTAAGGTAGCCTGAAGTCGTTAGGAGAAATTTGGTATTGTGGTAAAATATTGTTTTAAAAGCAAAATGGACAGTGATTTGTAAAAAAACTATAGTTTTCTAAACGAGAAATTAGTTATCTTTCTTAAAATGCGCAAATACCATTAAAACAATTCTAAAAACTACTAATGTGATAGAAATACAAAACCATAGCATAAAATGTGATTTTGCTATTGGTGTTAGTATATAAGTGTGGGCAGAAAAAGTGGAATTAGCAGTTGAGTAAAACAGATTTCTTCCATCAAGGTATCAGGAAAGAAAATTGTTACAACTTTTTATGTCTAATCTTTTGAAAATTGGGAAGTACAAACAATCTTGAGATATGATTTTCTGAAAAGGTTCCTGTACCTATTAAACAGTTATTTAAAAATAATACTCTTACATAACCGCTTTCAATATCAGCGGCAATATTTTCTTTTGAGTGAAGATTACTGAAAAAATCTACTATTTTATGTGGATAATATTGCGGATATATGGTTTGAATCGTATCCTGTACTAATTGATAGACTTGTTCTAAATCTTCTTTTTTGGCTCTAAAATATTCCATAAAGTATACCTCCATTTTGTTTATCATTATACTCTTGCAAACAAAAACAAATAATAGTAAATGTTGATTCATACAATACAAGGATGTATGAAACATGTATAGATGTAATGAAAACGTAACTGAATTTTTGGAGAACCAAGAAGGGGCAACAGTAACCTTTTCACAGAGGAAGTTAGTGGCGGAACATTCAGAAGAATGTAACATTATAACAGAGAATCCAGACAGAAGCATCTACGCCCATATCCCTACTTTATGGATTAAGATTTCACCGCCAAGACAATTTTCAGAGGAGTAATGACAGCAGATGAGGGAAAGGCTAAACGAAACTAGTATACAATGGACTCAAAACGGAGTTGGTTCTATTGTCCGCCGCTGCCTTTAATCGAGGAACTTAAAACTGTATTATGAGTCACTAGGGCAGGCAGCTTAAAGATTTTCAAACTGTGTTAAAAAAGCAGTAATAACACAAGATAAAATAAGACAAACATATATTCGTAAAGAAAAAATACTTGACAATTAGAAAAGAATTAGGTATGATAGCAAAGGTGCTTGTAAAGGAGGGCAATTTTTATGGCGTTTGAAAGCTTATCCGATAAATTACAGAATATTTTTAAAAATTTAAAAGGAAAAGGCCGTTTGTCGGAGGCCGATGTAAAGGCAGCTTTAAAAGAAGTGAAAATGGCTCTTTTAGAAGCTGATGTTAATTTTAAAGTTGTAAAGCAATTTATCGGTGCTGTACAGGAACGGGCGATTGGACAAGATGTACAAAACAGTCTGACACCAGGACAGATGGTAATTAAGATTGTAAATGAAGAGATGGTAAAACTGATGGGATCAGAAACAACAGAGATTCAGTTAAAACCATCCAATGAAGTGACTGTTATCATGATGGCTGGTTTGCAAGGTGCAGGAAAGACAACTACAACAGCAAAAATAGCTGGAAAGTTAAAACAAAAAGGAAGAAAGCCGTTGTTAGTAGCATGTGATGTTTATCGTCCAGCAGCAATTCAGCAGCTTCAGATTAATGGAGAAAAACAGGGTGTTCCTGTTTTTACTATGGGAGATAAAAATAAACCATCGAATATTGCAAAGGCTTCTATTGAACATGCGTCAAAAAATGGATTTAACGTGGTTATCTTAGATACGGCAGGAAGACTTCATATTGATGAAGATATGATGAATGAGCTAATTGAAATCAAAGATTCAATAGAGGTGGATCAAACTTTATTGATTGTAGATGCGATGACAGGACAGGATGCAGTAAATGTTTCTTCTATGTTTCAAGAGAAAGTTGGAATTGATGGTGTGATACTAACAAAGATGGATGGGGATACCAGAGGTGGTGCAGCACTTTCTATTAAAGCAGTAACAGGAACACCAATTTTATATATTGGTATGGGAGAAAAACTTTCTGATTTGGAACAATTTTATCCTGAGCGTATGGCTTCTCGAATTCTTGGAATGGGCGATGTCCTGACTCTGATTGAAAAAGCAGAGGCAGCTGTAGATATGGACAAAGCAAAAGAGATGGAAAAGAAGCTAAAAAAAGCAGAATTTGGTTTTGATGACTATTTAGAGAGTATGAACCAGATGAAGAAAATGGGTGGAATTCAGGATTTGCTTAGTATGATTCCAGGGCTTGGTAATCAGATGAAAGATGTTGATATTGATGAAAGACAGATGGATCGAGTAGAAGCGATGATTTTATCTATGACACCACAAGAACGAGCCAATCCAGATTTACTGAATCCGTCTAGAAAAAAGCGGATTGCAAATGGAGCTGGTGTAGAATTAGCGGAAGTAAATCGGTTAGTAAAGCAATTTGAACAGAGCAGAAAAATGATGAAACAAATGTCTGGTATGATGGGCAAAGGTGGAAAAAAAGGACGTTTTAAACTTCCTTTTGGATTATAAAAAATGAAAAAATAGAAAAAAGAAAGGAAAAGCTGAATATATATTGTATATATTTTTAGTAGCAGGAAAAGAAAATGGCAGTAAAAATGAGATTAAGAAGAATGGGACAGAAGAAAGCACCTTTTTACAGAATCATTGTAGCGGATTCTAGATCACCAAGAGATGGAAGATTTATCGCTGAAGTTGGTTATTATGATCCAACAAAAGAACCTACTGTAATTCAATTTAACGAGGAAGAAACAAAGAAGTGGCTGTCAAATGGCGCACAACCTACAGAAGTGGTAGCAAAGCTTTTAAAGGTTGCTGGAATTAAAAAATAGGTTGGATTGACTGACGGAGGGAGAAGTGCATGAAGGAATTAGTAGAAATTATTGCAAAGGCACTCGTGGATTATCCGGATGAGGTTGTTGTTACAGAAACGGAGAGTGAAAAAGGAATTCTTTTAGAACTCAGAGTTGCATCTGCCGATATGGGAAAAGTCATCGGTAAACAGGGACGTATTGCGAAGGCAATTCGCTCTGTTGTGAAAGCGGCAGCTACCAAAGACGATAAAAAGGTTACTGTAGAAATTGTTCAGTAAGTAGATGATAAGACCAGCTCTAATTATAGGGCTGGTTTTTATTAACATAATTAGAAAGGAATGAAAGATGGAGGAATTACTACGGATAGGGATTATTAGTTCAACACATGGGATTCATGGGGAAGTAAAAGTATTTCCCACAACAGAGGATATCAAGCGTTTTAAAAAGTTAAAACAGGTACTTTTAGATACAGGGGAAAAACAAATGGAATTAGAAATAGAAGGAGTAAAATTTTTTAAACAGTTTGTTATCCTAAAATTTAAAGGGATTGACAATATCAATGAAATAGAACCTTATCGAGGAAAGGATTTATTGGTAACACGAAAACAAGCAATTCCTTTGGAGGAAGGAGAGTATTTTATTTCAGATTTAATTGGATTACGTGTGGTATCCGATCAAGGAGAGGTACTTGGAACATTAACCGATGTTCTTCAAACAGGAGCCAATGATGTCTATGTAGTAAAAAGAGAAGAAAAGAAAGATTTATTGATTCCAGCAATTTTACAGTGTATTTTAAAAACAGATTTAATAAATGGAGTTATGACAGTTCATCTTTTAGAAGGACTATTGGATTTATAGAAAGTAAGGCATATGATATGATAAAATTTTATATTTTAACGTTATTTCCAGATATGATAATACAGGGACTGCATACCAGTATAATTGGAAGAGCAGTAGAACGGGGTTACATTTCAATTGAAGCGATTGACATTCGAGAATATTCAAAGGATAAACATTTTCGAGTTGATGATTATCCCTATGGAGGGGGTGCTGGCATGGTTATGCAGGCAGCACCTGTTTATCAGGCATATCGGGCTTTAAAGGAACGGATTGGTAAAAAAGTGCGTGTAATCTATATGACACCACAAGGAAGTGTCCTTTCTCAGAAAATGGTGAGAGAATTTTCACAGGAGGAAGAATTAATATTTTTATGTGGGCATTATGAAGGAATTGATGAGCGAGCTTTGGAGTTAATCGTAACCGACACGCTTTCGATTGGGGATTATGTTTTGACAGGAGGAGAACTTCCGGCTATGGTAACAATTGATGCAATTTCTAGATTGGTGCCTGGTGTATTAAACAATGATGTTTCAGCAGAATTTGAATCATTTCATGATAATTTATTGGAGTATCCACAATACACCAGACCAGAGGAATATATGGGAAAACGTGTCCCTGAGATTTTACTTTCTGGGCATCATGCAAATATTGAAAAATGGCGACGGGAGCAAGCGATTATACGTACATTGGAGCGAAGACCAGATTTGTTGGAACAGGCATGTCTGACAGAAAAGGAGCAAAAGTTTTTAGAAGAGTTAAAAATAAAAAAGAAAAAAGATGAATGAGAACAAAAAGGGATAAAAAATGTTTTTAAAAAAACGGAAATGGAAAAGAATGGGTTGCAATCGGTTAGGAGAAAAGGAATGATAGATGGTATCAATGTTTTTACGCAAAATAGTATACGAATGGAAAAAGGGAAAGTGATTTATTTTGATCCATTTCGAATTGATCAGGAATGGAAAGATGCCGACCTAATTTTTATTACACATAATCATTATGATCATTTTTCTTTGGAGGATATTGGAAGAATTGCTAAGAAAGATACAAAGATTATATTGCCAGAAAAGATGAGAAAAGATACAAAACGATTGAATTTTTTAGAAGAACATATTTTTTATGTAAAACCAGGACAATCCTATCAAGTGGATGAAATAACTTTTACAACAGTTCCTAGTTATAATATTATAAAACCTTTTCATCCTAAAAGCTATGGAGGGGTTGGATATATTTTAGAAATACAAAAGGTACGATATTATATTGCAGGAGATACCGATCTAATACAGGAAATAAAAGAGGTACAATGTGAGGTTGCGTTTCTTCCAATTGGGGGAATTTATACGATGAATTATAAAAAGGCAGCAGAATTAGCAAATTTGATTCGACCTAAGATAGTCATTCCTGTGCATTATGGCAGTATTATTGGGAAGAAGGAAGATGGAATACGATTTCGGGAATTGCTTGCTTTAGATATACAATGTGAATTATATATTTGAGATTGTTTTTGTTATGAAAGTAGAAGATGGAAAAATGCGAAATGTAAAAAGATTAAAAAGAATTATTTATGGAAGAACAATGATTGTTATTACTTTATTATTAGTTCAAATAATTATTTTGTTAGGGGTATTTGTTTGGTTAAGAAAATATACCGTTCTTTTTTATGGTGGATTTTCTTTTATTTCTGTAGTGGTAATGATTGCTATTTTAAATGAAAAAACGGATCCTAGCTTTCAGATTAGTTGGTTAATTCCAGTCTTAGTGATTCCAATTTTTGGTTCTTTATTTTATCTGTTTGTACAATTTCAATTTGGGACAAAAATGATTCATTATAAATTGTGCCAAAAGATTCGTGAAACGGCAGTGTATACGAAACAAAGAGAAGAAGTATTTGAACGTTTAAAAAAAGAAAATGAAGAACTTTCTCATTTGGTTTTTTATATGAATCGTTATGCTGGTTATCCTATTCAGCAAAATACAAAAGTAAAGTTCTTTCCATTAGGAGAGGATAAATTTGAAGAGATGAAAATACAACTAAAAAAGGCAAAGAAATTTATCTTTTTAGAGTATTTTATTATTGAACATGGGATTATGTTGGATTCGATTTTAGATATTTTGGAAGAAAAGGCAAAGGAAGGAGTAGAAGTCCGTTTTCTATATGATGGTATGTGTACATTAGCATTAATGCCTTATTCTTATCCCAAAGAAGTAGAAAAAAAGGGAATTCAATGTAAGATGTTTTCTCCAATAAAACCATTGCTTTCAACACATCAAAATAATCGAGATCATCGGAAGATTTTAGTGATTGATGGAAAAGTGGCATTTACTGGAGGGGTAAATTTAGCAGATGAGTATATTAATCAGAAAAAGCGGTTTGGACATTGGAAAGATACAGCGATTATGCTAACAGGAGAGGCTGTAAATAATTTTACAATTATGTTTTTACAGATGTGGAATTTGGATACACAAAAAAAAGAAGAATATGAAAAATATTTATTTCCTTATCAGAAAAAAGTAGAGACAGAGCTTGGATTTGTACTTCCTTATGGAGACAGTCCTTTGGACAAGGAAAATGTGGGAGAGCAGGTTTATCTGGATCTGCTGCAACATGCAAAACACTATGTGCATATTATGACACCATATTTGATTTTGGATAATCGAATGTTAAATGCTTTAAAGTATGCAGCCAAAAGTGGAATAGAAGTAGTGATTATCATGCCCCATATTCCAGATAAAAAATATGCATATTTGTTGGCTCGCAGCTATTATCAGGAACTTTTAGAGGCAGGAGTAAATATTTTTGAATATACACCAGGATTTGTACACGCAAAAGAGTTTATTAGTGATGGGGAGAAGGCAGTAGTTGGAACCATTAATTTGGATTTTCGCAGTCTTTATCTGCATTTTGAATGTGCGGCTTTCTTGTACCAAAATCCTGTAATTGAAAAAATGGAAGAAGATTATCAATATACGTTGCAAAGCTGTCAGAGAATTACAATCGAAGATTGTAAACGCTATGGAATTTTAAAAAAATATACAGGACAAGTTCTACGGATTGTAGCTCCTCTTATGTAAAAAGAGAGAAGAAAACAAAAAAAGAACTTGCACAAAAAGGAAATATATGCTATAATGCTCACGTTGTGAGAAAATGAGATATTCCTCTGTTGCAGTAAGAGTCAGTGGATTCCAATAGAAGCATTAAGAATGTCCAAATATTGAGGAGGCACAAATGAACGAGATTATTAAAAGTATTGAATCAGCACAGTTAAAAAAGGAAGTTCCACAGTTTCGTGTAGGTGATACGGTAAAAGTATATGCAAAAGTAATTGAAGGAACTCGTGAGAGAATTCAGATATTTGAAGGAACCGTATTAAAAAGACAAAATGGCGGAATTCGTGAGACATTTACCGTTCGAAAAAATTCGAATGGAATTGGTGTAGAAAAGACATGGCCACTTCATTCTCCTATTGTAGATAAGGTAGAAGTCGTAAGACATGGTAAAGTAAGACGTGCAAAATTAAACTACTTAAGAGGCAGAGTTGGTAAGAGAGCAAAAGTTAAGGAATTAGTAAAATAATCCAAAGAAATGGAAAACAATAGCGTTTTCTCAGAGTTAGGGGCAAATACATCTTGTACTTGCCCCTATTTCAGATTTATGGGGCAGGAATGGGAAGGAATTAAGATGGCAGTGCGAAGAAAAGGTGTCGAGGAACGCCGTATTTTATATGATTTGATGCGGTGGATTTTGGATATTATTGTTGTAGTGGGGATTGCTGCGTTTTTAACAATTTATATGGGGGAACAGATGACAGTAACGGGATATTCTATGGCTCCGATACTATCAAATGAGGAACGGATTTTAATTGATAAATTGAGCTATCATTTTTCAGATCCAGAACGGTTTGATATTGTAATTTTTCAAAATGGGGAAGAGGAGAAATATTTTTTAAAACGAATTATTGGACTTCCTGGGGAAACAATTTGTATTAAAGATGGGCGAGTTATGATTAATGGTGTATATTTGCAAGAAGAGATAGAGACAGATCTTATTTTAAATCCTGGAATTGCTGCAAAGGAGATTACACTTGGAGAAGATGAATATTTTCTTTTAGGGGATAATCGAAATAACAGTGAGGACAGCCGATTTGAGACAGTTGGAAATGTAAAACGAGGAAATATTATTGGAAAGGCTTGGCTATTGGTAACAACATTAGATGAAGTTGGACTAATAAAATAATTATGAAAAAAAGATAACTTTTCATTAGAAAGAATTGGTGATAGAATATGAATGTACAGTGGTATCCTGGTCATATGACAAAAGCAAAACGAGCAATGCAGGAAGATATGAAATTAATTGATTTGGTAATTGAGCTAGTAGATGCAAGAATACCTCTTAGTAGCCGAAATCCAGATATTGATGAATTGGGAAAAAATAAAGCTCGGTTGATTTTATTAAATAAATCGGATTTGGCTTCAGAAAGTTATAATCTAGCATGGGAAAACTATTTTCAAGAAAAGGGCTACCATGTAGTAAAGATAAATGCGAAATCGAACGCTAGTGTAAAAATTATTCAAGGTGTGATACAAAAAGCATGTAAGGAAAAGATAGAACGAGATCGAAAAAGAGGAATTTTAAATCGTCCTGTACGGGCAATGGTAGTAGGGATTCCAAATGTAGGAAAATCTACTTTTATCAATACATTTGCTGGAAAAGCTTGTACAAAAACAGGAAATAAGCCAGGTGTAACAAAAGGGAAACAATGGATTCGATTAAATAAAAATGTAGAATTATTAGATACCCCAGGAATCCTTTGGCCTAAATTTGAAGATCCAGCAGTTGGATTACGTTTGGCACTAATAGGATCGATTCGGGATGAGATTTTAAATAGAACAGAAATGGCTTTTGAACTTATTTCTATTTTAACAACACATTATACGGGAATTTTGGAAAAAAGATATGAGGGAATTGAAGAAACAAAAAAAGCAGAAGAGATTTTATATCAAATTGCAAAGAGCCGTGCTTGCTTATCAAAAGGAGGGGAATATGATTTAGATAAAGCAGCGATGCTTTTGATGGAAGAATTTCGAAATGGAAAGATTGGAAGAATTACATTAGAGTTTCCTTAGAAAAATATACCAATAAAAGGGGAGGAATTTGCAAAATGGAACAGAAGATTGGAGAGATTAAAGAAAAATTAGAAAAGACGGATATGATAGACTTGCCACAAACACTTGCAATTTATCGGAAAGATAGCCGAACTGGTGTTATGAAACTAGTGAAACAATTCGATAAAAAATATGAGAAGTATCAAAACGAATTAAAACGTTTGGAAGAGATGCTAATTTTTGAGAAACAGTATGCAAATTATTCAGCAATTTGTGGGATTGATGAAGCAGGCAGGGGCCCTTTGGCTGGCCCTGTTGTGGCAGGAGCTGTAATTTTGCCTAAAAATTTAAAGATTCTATATTTAAATGATTCCAAACAGCTTTCTGAACGACAGCGAGAAGAATTGTATGAGGAGATTATGGATAAAGCAGTTAGTGTTGGAGTGGGGATTGTTTCACAGAAAAGGATTGATCAGATTAATATTCTTCAAGCAACTTTTGAAGCCATGCAACAAGCAGTGGCAGGACTTTCTGTTTCCCCCGATCTTTTACTAAATGACGCAGTTACCATTCCTCAGATTTCCATTCGTCAAGTACCGATTGTAAAGGGTGATGCAAAATCTCTTTCGATTGCGGCAGCAAGTGTGATTGCTAAGGTGACTCGTGATCGGGTTATGGTAGAGTATGATAAACTTTATCCAAAGTATGGATTTGCAAAACATAAGGGGTATGGAGCAAAAGCGCATATAGAAGCAATTCAAAAATATGGAGTTTCTCCGATTCATCGAAAGACATTTTTAAAAAATATTGTAAAAGATGAGATATAAGCAAACGTTTATATCTTTGTAATTGCAGTTGAATAGGAATTTTATAGATAACAGTATACATAAAAAAGTAGAAATAAAACATAAAAGTTTTATAAGTGTTCAATAACGGGGGCGTAAAAGATGGATATTCAAAAAATTTATAATACAGTACAGTCATTGAAAAATCCAAAGCCAGATACAGGGGCGACAAATACACAAAATCAAACTGCTGCTGTTGGAAAGGAAGGAGTACAGCAGGGAAAACTGTTTGGGGTAATGCCTGGACAGATTGTAGCTGGGAATATTACGGATATTCGGGGCTCTCTTGTTGAAATTATGCTGAGTAATAATCAAAGTGTTACAGCACGACTAACAGAAAACTTTGAATATGTAATTGGACAAAGGGCAATGTTTACTGTAAAGTCAAATGATGGAAAGCAGATTGTATTAGTGCCAAAGGATCGAACTTCAATGGAGCAAGCTGGAAATTTGGTTTTAGCAAAAATACTTGGAGAAGCAGGTATAGAAGTAAATGAACGAAATTTAGAATTGATAAAAAGTATGATGAAGGAACAAATTCCAATCGATGCACAGACTGTACAAAAATATGCAAAAGAGCTTGCTCTTTTTCCAAAGGCAGATGCAGATACGATTGTTGGATTAGAGAAGTATCAGATCCCTTTGAATGAAGAAATGGTTACACAATATGGAAATTATAAAAATAATGAATATCAAATCTTAGAACAAACTTCTGCTATGCCAGATACAATGGTGGAATTATTTTCGGAAATGGCAGGAGAGGATACAGAGGATGCCATTATGCTTTGGGGCGATGTTATGGATGCATTAGAGCTTACTACAGTAGAAAAAGGAAAAGAATTTAGCAATCCATTGTCGGAAGAACAAAAGCAAGAATTGCTGATCCTATTAGGGGAGGAATCAGAAGAACTTGAATGGACAGATACAATAGAGAGAACAGAAGATCCAAAACAACAAGAATTATTGCAGTTGATCGAAGCAGAAGATAGTGCACCAGAAGAGATTTTAAAAAAGATACAAACTATGGTAGCGCAAAAATCTATGTCAAAGGAACATCTAGGACGTTTTTTTCAAAATGATGGTTTTCGCACATTGCTTCGTTCTGCTTTGGAAGATAAAATGCTTTTTGATCCTCGGATGTTAGAGGAGGAAAGGGCGATTTCAAATTTTTATCAAAAGTTAATGGAACGTACAGAAAAAGCGCAGAAGATAATGGAGGAGTATGGAAAAGGAGAAAGTTCTTTTGCAAAAGCAACATCTGAGATCAATGGAAATGTAAAATTTATGGGAGCTATGAATGAAATGTTAAATTATGTGCAGCTTCCATTGAAATTTACAGAAGAAAATGCACATGGAGATTTATATGTCTATACAAAGAAAAACCTTCTTCGAAAGAAGGGGGAAGAATTAACGGCACTGCTTCATTTGGAGTTAGACTCGCTTGGAAAATTAGATGTTTTTATTCGTATGACAGATCTAAAGGTGAATACAGATTTTACATTGGAATCAGAAGAGATGTTAGACTTTATTGGAGAACATATTGAAGAATTAAATGAACGTCTTGCTCGTAAAGGGTATCAAATGAATAGTACGATGCAGTTAAAAAAGGAAACAAAGGAGGCTACAGGGAAAACACAGAAAGAAACCAATATGGATTTCTTTCGGGATATTGTCAATCGGGATAAGAAGACAATGAAATTAACTAGGTTTTCTTTTGATGTACGTGCTTAATCATGGAATAAGGATGGTGCAAAATGGAAAAAAAGAAACAAAATTCAAGTGAGAAACCAAAACAAGCGATTGCGCTGGCTTATGATCCAGGAGATACCGCCCCTCGTATTTTAGCAACTGGAAAAGGTGCTTTGGCAGAGAAAATATTAGAAACAGCAAAGGAAGCAGATGTTCCAGTCTATCAGGATGAGAAGCTGGCTAAAACACTGGCAAAATTGGAGATTGGAGATACGATTCCTCCTGAATTATATGAGGTTGTAGCAGAGATTTTGGTGTTTGTAGATGATATGGATAAATTAAAAAGTAAGATGCATAAAAAATAAAAGAAATAATAGGGAACAACATGAAAAATTGTCGTAGAATAGGAAGTTGGTATGAGCAAAAGGCGGCAGAGTATTTGAAAGCACAAGGCTATCAGATTTTAGAAAAGAATTTTCGATGTCAAAGTGGAGAGATTGATTTAATTGCAAAAGAGAACGAATATCTGGTATTTGTGGAGGTGAAATATCGAAGAACAGTAGCTTTGGGGAATCCTTTGGAAGCAGTGGATCAAAGGAAACAAAAGAGAATTTATCAAGCAGCAGGGTATTATCTTCATTGTTTTTATTATGGAAAAGAGGTATCTTGCCGTTTTGATGTAGTGGCAATTTTAGGAGAAGAGATTTTTTTAATTCGCAATGCGTTTGGAGGAATATAGATGGATTGGAAGAGAAGACAAGAGGGAGTTAAGGTTTTAGATATAAAGCAAAGAAAAGAGCTGGTATATCTGACGTTTCCCATTTTAGAGAAGCAGACTTGGCTGGCTCATTGCTTTTCTACACGGATGGGCGGCGTAAGTGAGGGAATCTATGCAAGTATGAATTTTCGAGAAGATGCAGAGGATAAAGAAGAGAATGTAAGAGAAAATTATAAACGAATTGCTGCGGTATTAGGGATGGATGTACAACGTTTTGTGCGCAGTCAATTAGTACATGGAAATCAAGTGCATTTGGTGACAGAACAAGATTATGGAGAAGGCGTTGTACGTCCTGCTTCTTTAAAAGGATATGATGGGCTTATGACAAATCAGCCTGGAGTAACATTAGTGGCTACATTTGCAGACTGTGTGCCACTTTATTTTGCCGATCCAATTCATCGGGCAATCGCACTTTCTCATTCGGGATGGAGAGGAACAGTAGCACAGATAGGAAAAGAAACAATTCAAGCAATGAAAGATACATTTGGGACAAAACCAGAACAGCTTTTGGTTGGAATCGGGCCTTGTATTTGTGGAGATTGTTATGAAGTAGGAGAAGAAGTAATTTGTGAATTTCAAAAAGAAATGGATGGCTGGGATTTTGATGGGATTATTCAAAAAAAGGAAAATGGAAAATACCAGTTGGATTTGCAAAAAGCGAATCAGAAGATTCTTTTGCAAAATGGTGTTTTAAAAGAACATCTTTTTGCAGGCGATTTTTGTACTTGCTGTAATTCAAAGTATCTGTTTTCCCATCGAGCCACGCAAGGAAGACGAGGAAATTTGGCAGCTTTTCTTTCTATTATATAAGGCGCTATAAAACAGTGCCTTATACAATAAAAAGAATCTTTTTGTATATAATTTTATCTTTTTATAAATTTAATTCTGCTTTTAGTTCTTGATTATATTCATCTAATAAGTGTTTGATTTTTTCGGTAGGACTCATTACTACTCCAATTCCCACATCATGATTGAGTGCATCAATAATCATAGCTAAAAATTTGCTCATATCCGCTTCTAAATAGTAAGGACGTTTTCGCAGTTCTTCACTGCGATAAGTTAAATTAGTAGTGACAACATAACTGATATAACCTTTTTTATAATATTCGTCAAATTGTTCCAAACCATCTGTAAAGATACCAAATGTAGCACAGACAAAAATTCGATTGGCTCCTCTTTCTTTTATTGCACGGGCAGTATCTAACATACGTTTTCCAGAAGCAATCATATCATCCATAATAATAATATCTTTTCCTGCTACTTGATTTCCGAGAAATTCATATTCAACAACAGGATGTTTTCCATCTACAATAGTGGAATAATCACGACGTTTATAAAACATTCCCATATCAATTCCAATAACATTTGCAAAGTATACCGCACGATGCATAGCACCTTCATCTGGACTGATAACCATAAGATGTTCATTATGAATAAGTAAGTTGGTTTCTTTGTAAAGAATCGCTTTGATAAATTGGTATGGTGGAGTAAAATTGTCAAAGCCATGTAAAGGAATTGCATTTGCAACTCGTGGATCATGTGCATCAAAGGTAATAATATTAGAGACGCCCATATGAGTTAGTTCCTGAAGTGCAAGTGCACAGTCTAAAGATTCTCGCTTGGCTCGTTTGTGTTGTCTGCTTCCATATAAAAATGGCATAATTACAGTAACTCGGTGTGCATTAGCTATGGAAGCTGAGATAATTCGTTTTAGATCTTGATAGTGATCATCTGGTGACATATGGTTTTCTTGACCACAGACAGAATAGGTTAGACTGTAATTCCCAACATCTACCATAAGAAAAAGATCACTTCCACGAACACTTTCTTTTAGAATTCCTTTCGCTTCTCCTGTGCCAAAACGAGGACAAGTATTTTCTAATAAATAGGAATCTTTTAGATAGCCATTAAAATGAAAAGGCAAACTGTGATCCGTGGAACGTGCATGGCGGGAGTTTACAAGATGAGCATTGACTTTTTTAGCAAGTTCTGTGCTGCTAGCTAGGGCTGCAATTTTTAAAGGTGCAACCGGAAGAGTAGTTTCAAATAAATCCTGTTCAGACATAGTTCCTCCAAATATGTAATTTGATTCGTTTGTAAATTAACTTATAACAGTTAAATTATAGCGCACTTTTAAGATGCGTCAAGTGATTTTGTGAAAATTGTCGGAAAGTGTGAATAAAATTTGCCACATTCAGTTATCCTACTTGTCTAATTGGATATTTTGTTATACAATGAGTAATAGAAAAAACAGGGATAAAAAAGACGAGGTAAAAGATGACAGCAAAAAAACAACATAAAATAAAAAGTATTCGACCGGGATCCATTGCAGAAGAATTGGAACTAGAAGCAGGGGATACCTTACTTTGTATAAATGGAATGGAATTAGAGGATATTTTTGACTACCATTTTTTAATAGAAGATACAAAGATTGAGATGTTGATACAAAAAGAAAATGGAGAGGAATGGGAATTAGAAATTGAAAAGGATTATGATGAGGATTTAGGAATTATCTTTGAAAATGGGTTATTAGATAAGTACAAATCTTGTCAAAACAAATGTATTTTTTGCTTTATTGATCAAATGCCAAAAGGGATGCGGGAAACTTTGTATTTTAAGGATGACGATTCCCGCCTTTCTTTTTTGCAGGGAAATTATATTACTTTGACCAATATGAAGGAAAAGGATATAGAAAAGATCATTCGTTATCGTTTAGCGCCCATTAATATTTCGGTGCATACAACAAATCCAGAACTTCGCTGTAAGATGCTTCAGAATCGATTTGCAGGAGAAAAATTAAAACTAATTGATCAATTATATCAGGCAGAAATTTTAATGAATGGACAAATTGTACTTTGTAAAGGTGTAAATGATAAAGCGGAATTAGAGCGAACGATTTCAGATTTATCAAAGTATCTTCCCTATATGCAAAGTGTATCTGTAGTTCCAGTGGGACTTTCTAAGTTTCGAGAAGGACTTTATCCATTAGAGTCATTTACAAAAGAGGATGCATTAGAAGTATTGGAAACGATTCATCGATGGCAAAATCAGCTTTATTCCAAATATAAAACACATTTTATTTATGCAGCAGATGAGTGGTATCTTCTAGCTGATTGTCCAATACCAGAAGCGGACTGTTATGATGGATATCTACAGTATGAAAATGGAGTTGGTATGATTCGGCTTTTTCAAGATGAGTTTTCAGAGGAGATAAAAAAAAGAAAAGGAGATAAACGAATCCGCAAAATTTCAATAGCAACTGGTGTATTGGCCTATTCCTGTCTGCAGCAGGCTGTTTTAGAGATTCAAAAGAAGTATCCACAGATAGAAGTTTTTCTTTATGCAATAAAAAATCATTTTTTTGGAGAACAGATTACAGTGGCTGGACTGTTGACAGGAACGGATTTGATAAAACAGCTTTCTGGAAAAGAATTAGGAAGTGAACTTTTATTGCCAGATGTGATGTTAAAAGCAGAAGAGGCCATTTTTTTAGATGATATAACATTGGAAGAATTGGAAAGTGCTTTACAAGTCAAAGTAAATATTGTAAAATCAAGCGGGCAGGATTTTTTCCGTTCTGTGATAGGAGAGGTTTTCGAACAGATTCGGACAAGAGAAGGAGGAAGATATGAATTATGAGTAAGCCAATTGTAGCAATTGTAGGGCGTCCGAATGTGGGAAAGTCTACATTGTTTAATGCGTTAGCAGGAGAGAAGATTTCGATCGTAAAGGATACGCCGGGAGTAACTAGAGATCGCATTTATGCCGATGTCACATGGTTAAATTATGCATTTACCATGATTGATACAGGTGGAATTGAACCAGATAGCAAAGATGTGATTCTTTCTCAGATGAGAGAACAGGCGGAAATTGCAATAGCAACAGCCGATGTAATTTTATTTTTAGTAGATGTAAAACAAGGATTGGTTGATTCGGATTCTAAGGTAGCAGATTTACTGCGCCGTTCGAAAAAGCCAGTGCTTTTGATCGTCAATAAGGTGGATAGTTTTGAAAAATATATGCCTGATGTATATGAATTTTATAATTTGGGAATTGGAGAACCAATTGCAATTTCTGCTGCTTCTCGTTTAGGAATTGGAGATATGCTAGATAAAGTAGTTTCGTATTTTCCAGAGCAGACCGAACAAGAGAGTGAAGAAGAACGTCCTAAAATTGCAATTATAGGAAAGCCAAATGTAGGAAAATCTTCGATTATTAATCGGATTATTGGAGAAGATAGGGTGATTGTTTCCGATATTGCAGGAACGACACGAGATGCAATTGATACCTCTGTTATGCGAAAGGGAAAGGAATATATTTTTATCGATACAGCAGGTCTACGTAGAAAAAGTAAGGTAAAAGAAGAATTAGAGCGTTATAGTATTATTCGAACCGTAGCAGCGGTAGAGCGTGCAGATGTAGTAGTATTAGTAATTGATGCAGTGGAAGGGGTAACTGAACAGGATGCCAAGATTGTTGGAATCGCACATGATAGAGGAAAAGGAATTTTGGTAGCTGTAAATAAATGGGATGCAATTGAAAAGACAGATAAAACGATATATGAGTATACCAATAAGATGAAAGGAATTCTTTCTTTTATTCCCTACGCAGAATATTTATTTATATCAGCAAAGACCGGACAAAGAGTGGAGAAATTGTTTGAGGCGATTGATATTGTTATTGCAAATCATGCGCTGCGTGTAGCAACAGGTGTATTAAATGAGATATTGGCAGAAGCAGTTGTGATGCAGCAGCCACCATCGGATAAGGGAAAACGGTTGAAGATTTATTATATCACACAGGTAGGAGTAAAGCCTCCGACCTTTGTTCTTTTTGTAAATAAAAAGGAGTTAATGCATTTTTCCTATACAAGATATCTGGAAAATAAAATTAGAGAAGCTTTTGGATTTGGAGGAACTTCACTGAAATTTATTATTCGTGAACGAAAGGAAAATCAGTAAAATGGAACGATTGATTTGTATAGGAATTGGCTATCTTTTTGGACTTTTACAGACAGGCTATCTTTATGGAAAGATACATGGTGTAGATATTCGAGAATATGGAAGTGGAAATGCAGGAACAACAAATGCATTACGTGTACTAGGAAAAAAGGCAGGAATTATTACGTATTTTGGAGATGCGCTAAAGGCTGTTTTTGCTGGAATTGTAGTGCAACTGTTGTTTCAGGAAAACTATTCAGATATGATTCGGCTTTTGGTATTATATAGTGGAATGGGAGTGGTATTAGGACATAATTATCCTTTTTATCTGCGTTTTAAAGGAGGAAAAGGAATTGCAGCAATTTCTGGTATGGCACTGGCATATGATTGGAAGCTGGCACTTTGCATGATGGTGTTGTTTATTCTGATTGTAGCAGTGACAAGATATGTTTCTTTGGGGTCTATTCTTATGATGGTATTCTTTTTTGGGGTTTTGGTAGTAAAGGGGCAATTGGGATATTATCAGATGGAACAATCTTATTTAAATGAAGTATATTTAGTAGGAGGACTTTTGACTATACTTGCGATAGAAAAGCATCGGGCAAATATTGTACGTCTGTTAAAAGGAACAGAAAATAAGCTAGGTTCTAGCGCAAAGTAGAAAAAAGGTGATAAGGGAAGGAGGGTGATTCTATTTATGAGTCGGATAGGAATTATTGGAGCAGGAAGCTGGGGTGTGGCTTTGGCTGTTTTACTTACAAACAATGGGCATCAGGTAAAAATTTGGTCCGCTTTAGAGAAAGAGGTAGAAGCATTAACTAAAAAAAGGGAGTTACCTAATCTTTTGGGGGTTCAGCTTTCAGAAACAATTGTAGTTACAAAAGATTTAAAAACAGCTATTTTTGAACAGGATGTATTGATTTTGGCAGTAGCTTCTGCTTATACAAGGAAAGTAGCACATCAAATGGCAGAATTTATAGTGGCAGGACAAAAAGTGGTCAATGTAGCAAAGGGAGTAGAAGAGGGGACTTTGTTTACACTAAGTCAGGTAATAGAAGAAGAACTTCCCAATGCAGATGTAGCGGTACTTTCTGGACCAAGCCATGCAGAAGAAGTTGGAAAAGGGATTCCAACTACTTGTGTAGTGGGAGCAAGAACAAAAGAGACAGCAGAGTATCTGCAAAATATCTTTATGAGTCCAGTATTTCGAGTCTATACAAGTCCAGATATTCTTGGAATTGAAATTGGAGGAGCACTAAAAAATGTAATTGCTTTAGCAGCTGGAATTGCAGATGGACTAGGGTATGGCGACAATACAAAAGCAGCATTAATTACAAGAGGAATTGCTGAAATTGCACGATTAGGAATGAAAATGGGAGGAAAACTTCAGACATTTACTGGACTTTCTGGAATTGGAGATTTGATTGTTACCTGTGCTAGTATGCATAGCCGAAATCGGCGTGCTGGAATTTTGATTGGACAGGGAAGGACAATGGAAGAGGCGATGAAGGAAGTACAGATGGTAGTGGAAGGAGTTTATTCTGCTAGGGCAGCATTGGGATTGGCACAGGAATATCAAGTAGAGATGCCAATTATTGAGCAAGTAAATCAGGTACTTTTTGAAGGAAAGACAGCGGCAGAGGCAGTAACGGAGTTAATGCTTCGGGATAAGACAATTGAACATTCGGACCTTCCTTGGGAATTATAAATTTGTAGTTTTTATTGTGTTTTAATATGGGGAGGAAAGAAAGATGGGTGAACACTTAACGGAAAGTGATATAAAAAAGATTCAGGAAGAAATTGAGTATCGAAAGTTAGTGGTTCGTAGGGATGCAATTGAAGCAGTAAAAGAAGCACGAGCACAGGGAGATCTAAGTGAAAACTTTGAGTATTATGCCGCAAAAAAGGACAAAAATCAAAATGAAAGTCGAATCCGTTATTTGGAGAGAATGTTAAAAAATGCGATAGTTGTAACAGAACAGTCAAAAGCGGATGAAGTTGGAATGAATAATACAGTGGGACTTTACTTTGAAGAAGAAGGTGAAATACAAGTCTTTAAGTTGGTAACTTCCATTCGAGGAAATTCATTAAAAGGATATATTAGTATTGAGTCCCCAATAGGAAAAGCGATTTTGGGACATAAAATTGGGGATAAAGTGGCTGTGCAAGTGAGTGAAGATTATTGTTATTATGTGGAAATCCGATCTATCGAAAATACAGATGATGCAGGAGATCCAATTCGAAAATTTTAATAAAAAATTTGATTTGGTCGAAAGAAGGAAAGGAAAAGAAAAATGGGAATCCAAAGAAAGAAAATCACCAAAATAGTGGCAGCGTTTTTATTTGGAGTTACAATTTTAACAGGATGTGGTTCTAACAAAGATGCTACTTCTAATGTAAAAACTACAACTACAGTACAAAGTTCTGAAACAACAGAAGAACAAAGTACTTCTATAGAAGAAGAAAGTACAGAGCAAAAAGCAGCCAAAATTGCAGCTATGAGTGGACCCACTGCAATCGGAATGGTAAAACTGATGCAGGATGCAGAAGAGAAAAAGACAGAATTTCCTTATGAGTTTCAGATTTTTGGAACTGCAGATGAGGTAAGTGCAGGACTGATTCAAGGGACACTTGATATGGCAGCTGTACCTTGTAATTTGGCAGCCGTTTTATATCAAAAAACAGGTGGAGAAATTCAAGTGGCAGCTATTAATACACTTGGTGTACTTTATCTTGTAGAAACGGGTGACACCATTCAAAGTGTAGAGGATTTAAAAGGAAAAACAATTTATTCAACAGGACAAGGAACAACACCAGAATATACCTTAAATTATCTTTTGACTTCCTATGGATTAAATCCAGAAACAGATGTGACAATTGAATATCGTTCAGAAGCTGCAGAGGTTGCTGCAATATTGGCAGAATCAGAAGATGCCATAGCAATGCTGCCGCAACCTTATGTAACAGTAGCTATGACGCAAAATGATAAACTTAGGATTGCTTTAAGTGTAACAGAAGAATGGGAAGCAGTAAATGCAGATAGTACAGTGGTAACTGGAGTTTTAGTAGTTCGAAAAGCATATGCACAAGAAAATTCGGATTTGTTAGAAGCTTTTCTTACTGCTTATCAAAGCGCAACAGAGTATGCAAATCAAGATATAGAAGGGTGCGCATCACTGGTTGAGAAATATGGAATTTTTAAGGCAGCGATTGCAACAAAGGCAATTCCTTATTGTAATATTTCTTTTATTCGTGGAGAAGAAATGGAACAAAAGATTATGGGATATTTGGAAACGTTGTATAAGCAAAATCCAGCTTCCGTTGGAGGACAACTGCCAGATGAGGGAATTTTTTATAAGGAAAAATAAAATAGATTATAGTTTTATAGAAGCTGATTGTTGACAGATAGAAAATAAGTCTAGGTAGGGAAAGCCTGAATAGACTTATTTTTATTTAACATAAAGGTAGATTGTAGAATATTGTAGAATAAATAAAGAAAGAGGTATTTATAATGAAGAAATGGATGGTTTACAGCAAGAGGGCCGATTTTGAGGCAATAGCGAAAAAGTATCAGATTGATAAAGTTATTGCACGAGTGATACGCAATCGGGATGTAATAGGAGAAGAAGCAATTTGGCGCTATCTTTATGGAACAAAAGGGGATATGTATAATCCATTTTTATTTAAGGATATGGAAAAGGCAGTTGCTTTATTAAAGGATAAAATTCTTTTAAAAAAGAAGATTCGTATAATTGGGGATTATGATATTGATGGAGTAAGTTCGATTTATATTTTGCTAACTGCTTTTCAAAAGTGTGGAGCAATTGTAGATGGAGAAATTCCGCATCGGGTAAAAGATGGATATGGAATAAATGAGGCATTAATACAAGAAGCATATCAAGCAGGTATAGATACAATTGTCACTTGTGACAATGGAATAGCAGCAAAAAGTCAGATTGCTTATGCAAAAAGTTTGGGACTTACAGTAATTGTAACCGATCATCATGAGGTTCCTTATGAGGAAAAAGATGGAAAACGAGATTATATTTTACCTCCAGCCGATGCAATTATTAATCCAAAACAGGAGGATTGTTCCTATCCATTTGAGGGATTATGTGGGGCTGCAGTGGCTTATAAATTGGTATTATGTCTATATCAAGCATTTGGAAAAAAAGTAGAAGAGGCAGAAGAAGAGTTTTTAGAAATTGCAGCAATGGCTACAATTGGAGATGTGATGGGATTACAAGATGAAAACCGAATTCTTGTAAAAGAAGGGTTAAAAAGGCTGCGCTGTACAAAGAATAAAGGATTACGGGCTTTGATGGCTATTTGTAAGATAGAACCAGAATCGATTTCTTCTTATCATATTGGATTTGTAATTGGCCCTTGTTTAAATGCAGGAGGACGTTTAGACACAGCAAAGAGAGCGTTGGAATTGCTTCAGGCAAAAGAGAAAGAGGTAGCAGACAATCTGGCAGGGGAATTAAAAGCATTAAATGAAAGCCGAAAAAAGATGACAGCAGATGGAGTAGAACAGGCGATAAAAGAGATTGAGACAACAGATAGAAAAAAGGATAAGGTACTTGTAGTTTATCTGCCTGATTGCCATGAAAGTTTAGCTGGAATTATTGCTGGCAGGCTTCGGGAAAAGTATTATAAACCAGTATTTGTATTGACAAAAGGAGAGGAACGGATAAAAGGTTCGGGACGTTCGATTGAGGGGTATTCGATGTTTGATGAATTAGTAAAATCAAAGGAGTATTTAGTAAAATTTGGAGGACATCCTATGGCAGCCGGATTATCTTTAGAGGAGGATCAAATGGACTCTTTTCGAATTTCTTTGAATGAGAAACAACAGATGACAGAGGAGGATTTGATTGAAAAAATTTGGATTGATACACAACTACCATTTCGGTATATTACAGAAGAGCTAGTGGAACAGTTTGCTTTGCTGATACCATTTGGAAAAGGGAATGAAAAGCCTGTATTTGCAGAACGCCATGTAAAAATTTTGTCAAAACAGGTGTTAGGAGAAAAACGAAATGTAGTACGAATGTTATTAGAAAGTGATGGAATACAGATAAATGGGATTTGGTTTGGAGATGGAGACTTGTTTTTAAGAGAAACAGATGGAGCAAAAGATGCATCGATTCTTTTTATACCAGAGATAAATTTATTTCGGGGAACTCGGACATTACAGATTCGGATTTTGGGATATCAAATGAATTTTGAAATAAACAAGTAGAATCATTGACACAAGATTCTGAAAATGCTATTATTTTAAGGAAGGATTATGAATATCTGAGATAGTTATTGATAGAGAACATGAATTTTCAGATAGGTTTCGAAAAAGATAGGAAAATTAAAGGAGGGTTTATCATGGTTGGAGTTTTGGATGCAATTCCCATGCCAGAAAGAGATCGAACAGAAATAGTAAATGTAGAATATATGGAGTCAAAGTATCCTCTTTATATGGCATATGAAACAAAAGTTGGAAAGAAGGAGAAATATCAAACGATTTTAGCAGATTTTAAAGAAATGCGTGATAAACTATTTGATCAGGAAACAGGACTTATCTATGATTCTTATGAAGTAGGAAAAGATGCGATATTAGAAGATGGAAAATTTAAAATCATGTCGGCTGGATATTATCTGATGGGAATAATTGATACCATGTTTGAAGTTGCAGAAGAGATTTACGAACAGTATAGGGCATATGAAGGAATGTTTAAGGAAGCAATAAAAGGAGTACTTCGCTATTATAATGAAGAAGAAGGCCTGTTTCGAAAGTATATTTTAACAGCAAAGCAAATGGATATGGAGTTAAAGGAAGAAGAAAATCCAATTGATGTAAAAGGAAGCTTAATGGTTGCCTATGCAATTTGGAAGGCTTGCTATATGAATGTACTTTTAAATGAAAAGTATATGCCAATTGCAGATCAGCTTTTTGATTGTGCACGAAAGATGATAGACGAGAAAAAGACAGCAGAATTAGAAGACTTTTATGACTGGATTCTTGCATTAAAGCAGGAAACTACTTTTGAACCTTGGATAGATGAGAACAAGCCCGTTTGATAAGAAACAATAAAACTTAAATAGGATTTGATCAAATAAGAGAGGATATAAGACGATGCAAGTTACAGTGATATTTACAGAGGCAAGAAGTTTTACTTTGGAATTAGTAGATGCTGGTATTTATGAAACAGAGAAGGAATATGAAGTATTTGTAAATGGGAAAAGTGCTGGCTGCTATCAAAAGGTAGTACAGACAATTGGCGGATTAAAGCCAGACAGTGAATACCGAATTCGTGTACATATGGGAGAAGAAACGAAAGAGGTTTTGGTAAAGACATTAAAGGAAAGTTATACTTTAAATGTACGTGATTTTGGAGCTTTAGGAGATGGAGTTCGGGATGATACTACCAGTATTCAAGCTGCGATTTATGCTTGTCCAAAAGATGGACGGGTGCTTGTACCAAAAGGAGTATATAAAGTAACCTCTTTATTTATGAAGAGTGATGTTCGTTTTGAAATTGCAGAAGGTGCTGTGATTTCTGGAATTACAGATCGAGAAAAATTTCCTATTTTTCCTGGAATGATAGAAAGTTATGATGAAACAAGTGAATATAATTTGGGAACTTGGGAAGGAAATCCGTTAGATATGTTTACTGCGATTATTACTTGTGTCAATGTTTCTAATGTTATGATTTATGGAAAGGGAACAATTGATGGATGTGCTAGTCGTGAAAATTGGTGGAATAACCCAAAAATACGGCGTGGAGCATGGAGACCACGGCAAATTTTTATGAATCACTGTGAAAATATGGTGATACAAGGAATTTGTGTAAAAAATAGCCCATCCTGGAATATTCATCCTTATTTTTCAAATCATTTAAAATTTATTGATCTACAGATTTTAAATCCAAAAGATTCTCCAAATACAGATGGATTAGATCCAGAATCTTGTGAAGATGTAGAAATTGTTGGGGTTTATTTCTCTTTAGGAGATGATTGTATTGCGATTAAATCAGGAAAGATTTATATGGGATCGAAATATAAAGTACCTTCCAAAAATTTGATGATTCGCCAGTGCTGTATGAAAGATGGGCATGGTTCCATTACAATTGGAAGTGAGATGGCAGCAGGAGTATTAAATTTGACCGTTCGAGATTGTCTCTTTTTGCATACCGATCGGGGACTAAGGATTAAGACAAGACGAGGGCGAGGAGAAGATGCCATTATTCATGATGTCGTATTTGAAAATATCAAGATGGATCATGTGATGACTCCGTTTGTAATTAATTCCTTTTATTTTTGTGATCCAGATGGAAAAACAGAATATGTTCGAACAAAGGATACTTTGCCAATTGATAAACGAACACCAAATATTAAACAGCTTGCTTTTCGAAATATTACTTGTGAAAATTGTCATGTGGCAGCAGCTTTTCTCTATGGGCTTCCAGAGCGAAAAATTGAAAAAGTAGAGATGAAAAATATTTCTGTTCGCTATGCTGATCAGCCTACAGCAGATGTTCCAGCGATGATGGAAGGAGTTACTGCTTATACGAAACATGGAATATATGCCAATAATATTAAGACATTAGTAATTGAAAATGTTTCGGTAGAAGGCTGTGAGGGAGAAGCGTTTGAGTTAGAAAATATTGAAGATTTACAAAAAATAGAATAGAAAAAATAAAATATGGAGGCTGCTATGAGAATAGGAATTCGTGCACATGATATGGAACAGGCACCTTTTGAAGAGTTAGTAAAAAATATTCATAAAAAAGGATTTTTTTGTACACATATTGCATTAAAAAAATCCATTCAGGAGTTTTCTGTGGATGAGGAAGCGATGACACCTGGAATGGCTCTTTATATGAAACAAGTGTTTGCGGAAAATAAAGTGGATGTTGCTGTACTTGGCTGTTATCTAAATTTAGCAAATCCAAATCCAGAGAAGTTAAGAAAGATTATAGATACGTATAAGGCACATATTCGTTTTGCAGCATGGTTAGGCTGTGGTGTAGTTGGTACAGAGACAGGAGCAGTAAATGAAGAATATCGATATGAAGAGGCGAATCATTCAGAAGAAGCGCTTCAAATTTTTATTCAAAATGTAAAAGAAGTTGTGACATATGCAGAGAAAATGGGAGTGGTTTTAGCAATTGAGCCAGTCTATAAGCATATTGTATATAATAACCAACGTGCAAGGCAGGTTTTAGATGCGATTGCATCACCAAATCTTCAAATTATATTTGATCCAGTAAATCAAATCTCATTGAAAAATTATACAAAACAGGATGAGATCATACAGTCAGCATTTGAACTGTTAGGAAAAGAGATTGCCGTGATTCATGCCAAGGACTTTATAATAGAAAATGATATGGTAAAGTCTGTTGCAGCAGGAAAAGGACAGTTTCATTATGAACCACTGATAAAGCTGATAAAGGAGAAAAAACCTTTTATTCATGTGACACTAGAGGATACGGTTCCAGAAAATGTATTTGAGGCAAAGGGGTATTTAGAAGAACTTTATGCAAAAGCTTAAAAAGGAAAAGAAAAAAGATAGGAGAAAATAGAATGACAAAACGGATTGAAGATTATGTAAGAAGTATACCAGATTTTCCAGAAGAAGGGATTGTTTTTCGTGATATTACAACTGTCCTTCAGGATCCAGAGGGATTGCACTTAGCAATTGATTTAATACAAGAAAAATTAAAAGATACCGAATATGATGTGGTAGTAGGACCAGAATCTAGAGGATTTATATTTGGAGTACCAATTGCTTACAATATGAAAAAAGCATTTGTACCTGTTCGTAAGAAAGGAAAGCTGCCTTGTGAAACAGTAGAGATGTCTTATGATTTAGAGTATGGCAGTGCTACAATAGAAATGCATAAAGATGCGATTTTGCCTGGACAGAAAGTAGTGATTATTGATGATTTAATTGCGACAGGAGGAACAATTGAAGCAATTATAAAGCTGGTGGAATCGTTAGGTGGAGAAGTAGTTAAGACTGTATTTTTAATAGAACTTTCTGAGCTAGAAGGGCGTAAGCGTTTAGCTGGAAGAGAAATAGAATCTGTGCTTTGCTATGATGGAAAATAAAAAGGGATGGGGTAGATTGTATTTACCCCATTCTTTCTGCATTATTTTGTTTTATAAAAAAAAGAGAAGGGAAGAAAAAAGATGTTACATAAAACAATTCATTTACAAGAAAATGCTACCTTAGTGACTTATATTTTAGAATGTTCTGAAGCAGTAAATCAAGGGAAAAAACGTCCTGCTGTTTTAATCTGTCCTGGAGGTGGCTATGCTAGACTGTCAGTTCGGGAAGCAGAACCGATTGCAATTCAAATGAATGCAATGGGATTTCATGCGTTTATTTTACACTATAGTTGTGCTCCAGCAGTTTTTCCAATTCCGCAATTAGAAGCAGCAAAAGCGATGATATTGATTCGAGAACAAGCCAATGAGTGGAATATTTTAGAAGATAAAGTAGTGATTGCAGGGTTTTCAGCAGGAGGACATCTTGCAGCTAGTATTGGAACTTTTTGGAATCAGAAATTTTTATATCAGGCATTAGAAGTAGAACCAGAAAAAATTCGGCCAGATGGAATGATTTTATGTTATCCAGTGATTACCTCTGGGAAATATGCGCATAGGGATTCTTTTCGAAATCTTTTGGGAGAACAGGATAAAGAACAAGAACTTTTAGAACAAACTTCATTGGAAAAGCAAGTAACAAAGGAAACGCCAAAAACATTTCTTTGGCATACCTATGAGGATGGAAGTGTACCACTAGAAAATACATTACTGTTTGCTAGTGCATTAAGAGCTTGTCAGGTGCCAATGGAGGTTCATATTTATCCAAGAGGAGGTCATGGAATCGCTTTGGCAAATGAAGAAACACAGTCTACAGGAGATAAAAATACCATTATTCCAGAGGCACAAAATTGGATAAGAATGGCCGGAGAATGGATACGAAATTTATAAAAAACAGCCAAGAATAGAGAGAAAAGAAGAAAAATATTGATTTTTTCTGGTAAAATACGTATAATCATTATTAAATTACGTGAAAGAGAGTGGATGAATATATGGCGGAAGAAAAAAAGCAGGAACAATCAAAAGAGAAGATGTTATCAAAACCAGCAGATTTTACCGATCCGGAGCAGCTCTATCAGGAACTAATTCGAGCGATTCAAAAGTATCATCCATCGGATGATATTACAATGGTGAAGAAAGCATATCAAGTGGCAAAAGATGCACATGAAGGACAACTTCGAAAATCGGGAGAACCATATATCATCCATCCAATCTGTGTTGCAATTATATTGGCTGAATTGGAATTAGATAAAGAGACAATTGCAGCAGGATTATTACATGATGTAGTAGAAGATACTGCTATGTCAACAGAGGATGTAACGACAGAGTTTGGAGCAGAGGTTGCTCTTTTGGTAGATGGCGTAACCAAGTTGACACAGTTATCTTATTCTAGAGATAAAATGGAAGTACAGGCAGAAAATCTAAGAAAGATGTTTTTAGCTATGGCAAAGGATATACGGGTAATTTTAATTAAATTAGCCGATCGTCTTCATAATCTAAGAACGCTGCAATATCAAAGCCCAGAAAAGCAAAAGGAAAAGGCAAGAGAAACAATGGATATTTATGCGCCAATTGCACAGCGGCTGGGAATTGCGAAGATTAAAATTGAATTAGATGATTTATCTTTAAAATATCTACATCCAGAAGCCTATTATGATTTGGCAGAAAAAATTGCACTTACTAGAGATAAAAGAGAGGTTTTTGTAGATGAGATTGTAAAAGAAGTGCGAACCTATATGGAAGGTACAGAGATTAAGGCAAAAGTAGACGGAAGAGTAAAGCACTTTTTTAGTATTTACCGAAAGATGGTAAATCAGGATAAAACCTTGGATCAGATTTATGATTTATTTGCAGTACGAATTATAGTGGACACAGTAAAGGATTGTTATGCTGCGCTTGGCGTAATTCACGAAGCCTATAAACCAATTCCAGGACGGTTTAAGGATTATATTGCAATGCCAAAACAAAATATGTACCAATCACTTCACACTACATTGATTGCTTCAAATGGACAGCCGTTTGAGATTCAGATTCGAACCGAAGAGATGCACCGAACTGCAGAGTATGGAATTGCTGCACATTGGAAATATAAGCAAGGTGTTACAGGAAAAGATGTAGCAAAGAGTGAAGAGGAAAAACTAAGCTGGTTAAGACAGATTTTGGAATGGCAGACAGAAATGTCAGATAATAGGGAGTTTTTAAGTTTAATTAAAAACGATCTCAATTTATTTTCGGATCATATTTTTTGCTTTACTCCAACTGGAGATGTAAAAAACTTGCCAAATGGATCAAATCCAATTGATTTTGCTTATAGTATTCATAGTGCAGTTGGAAATAAAATGGTTGGTGCAAGAGTAAATGGAAGGATGGTTCCAATTGATTATACAATTCAAAATGGAGATCAGATTGAGATTATTACTTCTCAAAACTCGAAAGGGCCAAGCAGGGATTGGCTGAATATTGTAAAAAGTACACAAGCAAAGAATAAAATAAATCAGTGGTTTAAAACAGAATTAAAAGAAGATAACATTATACGAGGTAAGGATGCAGTTGAGCATTATTGTAAGGCAAAGGGACTGAATCTTAGTGAAATCAGCAAGCCAGAATTTATTGAAAAAGTAATGAAAAAGTATGGCTTTCGAGATTGGGATTCGATTTTAGCTGCGATTGGACATGGTGGATTAAAAGAGGGGCAAGTAGTCAATCGGCTTCAGGAAGAATATGAGAAAAAGCATAAAAAAGAGTTGACTGATGCACAAATTTTAGATGCAATTGCAGAGAATAAAGGAACAAAGGAACATAAGGTTCGTGTGGCAAAGACAAAGACTGGAATTATAGTAAAAGGACTTCATGATGTTGCAGTTCGGTTTTCCCGCTGCTGTAGTCCTGTTCCAGGGGATGAAATTATTGGTTTTGTAACTAGAGGACGTGGTGTTTCCATTCATCGAACCGATTGTATTAATATTATTAATCTTCCAGAAATGGATCGGGCACGGATTATTGAGGCAGAATGGCAGGATTCTTCTGGAAATGAACAATATCAAGCAGAAGTTAGGATATTTGCCAATAATCGAACTGGAATTTTGGCAGATATTTCTAAGATTCTAACAGAGCGACAAATTGATGTAACTGCAATGAACAGTCGTACCAATAAACAGGGACTTGCGACTATTAGTATGGCGTTTGAAATTCATGGAAAAGAAGAATTAGGGCATTTAATTGATAAACTTCGAAATGTAGAAAGTGTGATTGAGATTGAACGGACATCTGGTTAATCAGGCTGAGAAAATAAGAAAAAGAGGGAGAATCAAATGGGAGATCTTTTTATAAAACAGCTTGTGCTTGGAGCATTACAGACGAATTGTTATTTGATTTCTCATCAAGAAACAAAGGAAACAATTGTAATTGATCCAGCAGAGGAAGCAGAACGAATTCAAAAGGTAATAGAAAAAGATGGATTAAAATTAGTGGCAATTTTCTTGACACATGGACATTTTGATCATATAGGAGCCGCTGATTTGCTTCGGAAGTGGTATCATGTTCCCATTTATTGTTATAAAACAGAGAAAGAACTTTTAGAAAAACCAGAGTGGAATTTATCAGAGATGTTTGGAAGAGGAATTTCTCTTAAAGTAGATGGCGTGTTCCAGGAAGGAGAAAAACTGCATTATCTAGAAAAGGAGATTTTAGTTATTCATACTCCTGGACATACAAAAGGAAGTTGTTGCTTTTATTTTTCAGAAGAAGGAGTTTTGATCAGTGGGGATACATTGTTTGCTGGAAGTGTTGGACGGACAGATTTTCCAACTGGAAGCAGTCAAGAGTTAAAAAAATCGGTTTTAAGGATTGCCGGACTGCCAGAGGAAACGAAAATCTACCCAGGGCATTATGAGGAAACTACAATATTTGATGAGAAACAGTGTAATCCTTTTCTAGTTGAATAACAGGATCAAATTAGGAGAAAGCAACGATGATTAAATTGGATTTGGAGCCCCTTATGGCAGGGTTTGAATATGATATTTATTCCCTTGTAAAGGCATTTTATCCTACAGAAGAGATAAAAACAGATTCTATGGAGGAGACAGAAGTTTCGCTTTGGATTGGAATAAAATATAAAACAGAAGGGGAGCTGCTTCTTATTACTTGGGAGGATCGACAAAAAGGGGAAAAAGAACAGCGATTGGTTGAGGTTTTAAAAGCGGAACAAAATGGAGATAGAAAAGCAATAAAAAATTGCCTGAAAAGAGGAATCTATCAAATTTTGTCAGAAAAAACAAAAAAGGAACTTCCCTGGGGAACATTGACTGGGATTCGTCCAGTAAAGATTCCTTATGCAATGTTGGAAGAAGGAAAAAGCGAAGAGGAGATTGCTTATTTTATACAAAATACCTATTTAACAGGAGAGGAAAAAATAAGGCTTAGTATTGAGATTGCAAAAAGAGAACGAGAATTATTAAAAGGGATCGATTATCAAAACGGATATAGTCTTTATATTGGAATTCCTTTTTGTCCAACACGATGTCTTTATTGTTCTTTTCCTTCTTATCCTTTAAAGAGCTGGGAAAAACGAGTGGATCAATATTTGGATGCACTTTGTTGGGAGTTAGAAGCCGTTTCTCAAATGCTATGGGTGCAGGGAAAACAAATTACTACTGTTTATTTTGGTGGTGGAACACCAACTACACTTACTCCAAAACAGATGGAACGGTTGTTAAAAAAGGTAACCGAAACATTTGATTTAAGAGGAAATCGAGAATTTACAGTAGAAGCAGGGCGACCAGATAGTATAACAAAAGATAAGCTTCAAGTGCTTTATCGGTATGGAGTTGACCGAATTTCGGTAAATCCACAGACTATGAATCAAGCCACATTGGATTTAATTGGACGACAGCATACTGTAAAGCAAACTCAAGAAGCGTTTCAAATGGCACGGGAATGTGGATTTACAAATATTAATATGGATATTATTACTGGACTTCCTGGAGAGAAGAAAGAAGATATGGAATATACAATGCAAGAGCTTGCCAAATTAAAACCAGATAGTGTTACTGTACATTCGTTAGCATTAAAAAGGGCTTCTCGATTAAATGAACAAAAGGAACAATATGCTAATTATAGTAGTAGAAATGATGCTGAAATTACTACTATGACAGAACGATATGCAAGAGAGATGGGATTGTTGCCATATTATTTATACCGGCAAAAAAATATGACAGGAAATTTAGAAAATGTGGGATATGCAGCAATTGATAAGGCTGGGATTTATAATATTTTAATTATGGAGGAGAAACAGTCTATCGTGGCTTGCGGAGCTGGAAGTGTGTCAAAACGGGTGTACCCTGACGGACGCATTGAGCGAAGCGAGAATGTGAAAGATGTGGCTCTCTATATAGGAAAAATCGACGAAATGATTGAGAGAAAGCGGAAGTTGCTCACGGATTTTTAAGCGCTTCTCCATTCCCTCAAAGTACAAGAAATGGTGGAAAGTACATCAAATTTTTACTTGATAGTACAGAATAATACGCAATAAATGTGAAAACCTGAATATTGTGCCTTAAAGGACAATCTTATTCAAACGAATAGGACTGTCCTTTTTGTTATAGTCTGACAACAATTTTATTTTAAGGAGGTTCAGGTATGAACAACACAGTGTTAAGAGCACACAGAAAAATTGGAACAGGCAAGGTATCAGG